>DASZLE010000094.1:0-201889 GCA_035552475.1 Occallatibacter sp. | reverse complement strand
ACCTGGACACCAGGCGGGAGCGTGTCGTATTACGAGTTCCGCCTGGGCACCACCGGAGCCGGCTCCAAGGACTTGTATAACTCAACTCAGACAACCACAACGGCTCTCTCCACCCCGCTGATCACCGGTATTCCCGCTTATCGCGTAACGTTGTATGCCCGGCTCTACTCGTGGATCAACGGAGCGTCGCAATACAACGACTACACCTACATGGAGTCCGGCACGCCGGTTAAGGCAGCTTTGACCAGCCCGACACCGGGCACCACATTGGGTTCCAGCGCAACCTTCAACTGGACAGCCGGTGGGGGTGTCACAACCTACGAGTTCCGACTCGGCACCACGGGACCGGGCTCAAAGGACGTCTATAACCCGACGGGGTCCGTCACCAGTGCTCTAACCACCGGATCGGTCGCAATACCCAGCAACGGGGTCACGCTCTATGCGCGCCTCTATTCGTGGATCAACGGGGCCTGGCAATACACGGACTACACGTACACCGAACCGTAGCCGGATGGCAAAGAACGACACATCTGATTTACCGGCAAACAGGAAGTCGGTCCAAAAGCTCGTCACCCAAAACCGGCTTTGCACCGTTTCTGCGACATGTTGTCAAGCCCCACGGTCTGTGGAAAAGCGGTGCGCACCCGCATGAACACTCAGGCAAAAATAGTTGGACAAAGATGCAGTCTTAAGATCTCAAAGTGCTAACCTATAAACAGTAGTAAGAACAACGCCCGCGATCCAGCGCGGGCGTTTTCTTTTCACGATTCAGATAAGGAGAACGCATGCGCGCCGACCGTCGCAGTCAATGCACAGACCCGCTCTCAGTCCGACCGCCGGCCGACATCGCCGGTTTTTTTCGCCGCTTCCAGGCTGCGCCCCATCCATCCGCTTGGCTTTATGAGCGGATGGGTGGGCGGCGGTGAAAGCGAGCAAAATCACTGCAGTTTTAGCCCTCATCATGAACAATCCATTCGACATCGCCGTTTTTTTTTCGTGCATCAGCATCAGCGGAGCGGTGCGCCCGTCTTTACGGGGCCGCGGCGCAAATTGGCCGGGGTTACGGTGCCGTCGGGGTTGTGCGCGATCTGGTGGCAGGTCAGCGTGCAGGTGCCGGCTCCGCGGTTGTAGGAAATGGGGTTGCCGCCGTTGGCGCCGACCACGTTGACGTCGAAGTTGATCAGGCGCTCGCCGGTGATGGTTCCGCTGGCCGCTCCCACGCCGTGGGCAGTGTGGCAGGTGGAGCAGCTGAAGCCGTCATTGATGTGCTTTTTATGGTGGGCCCAGCTGCTGCTCGTCTCGACTGTGGACAGGTTGTGGCACTTGCCGCAGAGCGCGTAAGGCCCGTTGACGCTTAGATCGGGATTGGGGAACAGGTTGGTGATCAGCCCGCCCGGCGCAGGCGCCTGGCTGAACTCATAGCGGCGCTCCAGGATGTGCGTCCACTTGGAGCCGTGCGGCCCGTTGGAGCCCGCGCCGCCGAACTCGCGGTTGTCATCGCTGTTGTGGCAGTCGGTGCAGAGGATCTGGGTGCCCATGGTTCTGCCCGAAGTGGATCCGTTCAGTTTCAGCATCGACGAGCGCAGGCTTGGCTGGGAGAGCGGACTTTTCCTGGCGTGCATGACGGGATGGCTGGAGGTGGCAGTGGTGGCGAACTGGGGAATCAGGTTCAGCGGATCGCCGCTGGAGACCGCGCGCACAGGGAAGTACCCGTAGATGGGCATTACCTGCTTGCCCGAGCTGGTTCCGTGGCAGCGGAGGCAGTTTTCGTACTGGTTGATGGCGGGCGCAAGCACGGAGACGCCGTCGGATGCGTTGATGCCAGCCACATCTTTCTGTGAGATGCGGATCAGCGGCGGCGGCGGGAATACGCCGACCGGCTGGGAGCCGTGGCCGCTGTGGCAATCCACGCAGGTGGCGTGGCGATTGTTATTGAGCAGCGTGCCTTCCGCGGCATCGTGCGGGTGATTGGAGGTGGGGAACGGATGCCCTACTTTGGGCGAAGCGTACTCGGCGAAGACGTCTTCCCAGGTAGGCATGGGCGAAACGTTGGCGCCGTTGTGGCAGGCGATGCAGGCCTGCTCGTTCCGGCCGCGCAGCAGCCCGGGCCCGTTGGCATTGTGCGGAGCATGACAGGCGATGCAGGCCGCACCCGCTACGGTGGCGTAGCTGCCGACATTCGCCGATGGCGAGACTTTGGCAGCGGAAAGGGCGTGGGCGCTCGCGGCCCAGTCGGCCATGGGATTCACCTGGCCGCTCATCTGCCGCGCCGGATCGTGGCAGGCGAGACACATCTGCCCCCCGGAGCCATCGCGGGCCAGGAAGTTCTGCGAAACCTGGTCGCGGGCCTGCACATGCGGGTTGTGGCACGACATGCACTCGACGTTGCCCTTGATCAGCTTGACGGCTCCGGTTGGGTCGGCGGTGCGGCCGCTCGAGACCAGCGAGGCGGCAAGATCGATGTTGTCTTTGAGCGGCAGGTTCATGCTGAACGGATGCGACGTCTGCATGTTGCAGCCGAGATTGTCAGAGGTGGCCATGGATCCATGGGTGGCTACCTGGCCGTAGGCTACCGTGGTTCCAACCGCGACGCTGCCATCGTGGCAGCTAAGGCAATGATTGGTGGAGGAGCCCAGCAGGGGTTGCGAGCCCTTGTTCTTTTCCGTGCCGCTGGTGTACGTGGTGTAGATCTGCGAGGTCAGCTTCTGGTTCCACAGGCCGACATTCAAACCGGAGTGAGCGGCGTGGCAGTAGGCGCAATTATCAGGGCGCGCGCCGCTGACGGGGGATTTGCTGCCGCGGCCGAGGTTATGGACGCCCATGGCGTCGCCGGCGATCTGGCCGCGCAGGACGGGAGCGATGAGCAGGGCGATCAGCGCCGCGATGGGGACCCGGATCCTCACTTCGCCGCCTCTCCGGGCAAAGTTGTTGCCTTTCCGGGTGCGCGATTCAGTCCGGCGTAGTGGAAAATCTGCACGCGCCGGTTGAACGAATCCACCACGTACACGCGGTCATCCCCTGCGATGAAGAGCCCCGCAGGAAGCTGGAACTCCCCCGGGTGTGTGCCACTCGGCGCCGAAGTAATAAAGCAACTGGCCATCGCGGTTGAGAACCTGGACGGCGCCGTGCAACCCGTCGACGACGTAAAGGTCGTTTTCCGAGTCGGCTGCGATGGAGATGGGCCTGAACGTGGCGCCGGCATCGGGATCGAGCTTTCCGATTTCGAATTTGAATGTGCCCGTGCGGTCGAATGCCTGCACGCGGAAGTTCATGGCGTCGACAACGAGAAGGTTATCCCCATCGAGGCGCAGATCGGTGGGGAAATTGAACTCGCCCGGGGCATTGCCTTCATGGCCGATGGTCTGGAGTACGGTCCCGTTCATGTCGAGGACGAAGACCTGGTTGCGCAGAGTGTCGGTGACGTAGATCCGCTGCGCCACGGAGTCGACGGCGATGCCGGTGGGCCGCTTGAAGTAGCCCTCGCCGCCTTTGAGGCTGCCCAGCGCATGCTGGAACTTACCGGCGGCATCGAAGACGAAGATGACTCCGGCCTCGGAGTCGGTGACGTAGATGTTGTCCTTGGCGTCGAGGGCGATGCACTGCGGCCTGACCATTTTGTCGCGGCGCTCGATGAACTTGTACTTGTGCTGGACGAGATCGAAGATGTGCACGCCGGAAGCGCCGGGGTCGGTGACGAGGATGCGGCCGCGGGAGTCAATGGCGACGGCGTAGGGGCGCACCAGGGAGTGGAAGTCGGGCTCCCCTGCGATGATGTCCCATGTCTTATTCCAGAAGCCGCGGTTGGGCTTGACCTCAGCTTCGGAGCTGAGGTTGCGCTCCCAGGTGAGACTGCGGCCGCCATCGAGAGACATCTTCCAGAACTCGGGCGCGGCAGCATTGTTCTTCGCCCTGGGCGCGGCAGAAGCCGCATGCGCGCACACGAGCGCCACGCAGGCGAGCAACAGCAGCGCGCCGCCGGTCTTTCGCGTCCGGGTTAGAAAAAGTTGAACCACCGTGATACCCCAGCGTAATACGACACAACAATCTGAGGGGGAATCCCTGAAGTGCTGAAGCCCTGCTCCAGACGCGCATAGCCGCTGGTGAAACCCAGCTTGCGCATCTGGTACTGGACGAGCGCGTTGTACTCACTATTTTCGTTTTGCGAGGCGATGCCTCCGCCCGCGGTGTTGCTGAGGGACTTGGAATAGGAGGCGGAAAAGGTCAGCTTGTCGACGGGCGAACTGGACGCGCTGAAGCCGTAGCTGTTGCCGCCGTAGAGTTCGAGCAGATCCGACGGCAGAACCGGAGTGGGAATGGGCACGGGGATCAGGCCGGCTCCTGTGGCGAGGGCCTGGCCTTGCGCGCGGGCATAGGTTGCGGTGGTGGTGATCCAGGGGCCATACCCGATGATGGCGTTGTAGCTCTGGCTGTCGTTCTCAGTGCCTGGCTGGTCCGACAACGCGGTGCGTCCGGCGGCGGCTCCGCCGCCGATGTTGAGCTTTCCCATTCTTCTATGCGCGTTTACGGAGTAGTTATAGAAGGAATTCATGTAAGTGACAAGGAGGGTCTGCACGTTCTGCGCGTAGCTGAAATTGCCATTGACCTTCCA
This sequence comes from Occallatibacter sp., assembly GCA_035552475.1. Classification (GTDB taxonomy): domain Bacteria; phylum Acidobacteriota; class Terriglobia; order Terriglobales; family Acidobacteriaceae; genus Telmatobacter. The sequence continues at coordinate 197,280 of DASZLE010000094.1, read as the reverse complement.
GCCTTTGAACTCGCCGGTGTAGCTCTCAGTGAGATCGAATCCGAGCGAGTTGTTGCCGTTCTGGTCGTCGGAGTTATCGATCGCGTTCACCGAGCTGTTGAATGAGCCCAGACGCCAGGTGTGGGAATAGGTTGCGCCCGCACCGTACGAGGTTACGCCGTAGGTCTGGCCCAGGTAGGTTTGGGTGCGCCGCTCCGCAGTGAGGGAGGTTTGAAAACTCACTGTCGGGGCATAGGAGGCGACAGCGTCCAGGTCCAGTGAGTTGGATGACTGGCTTAGATCCACGCCGGGCGCCACGCCTCCGGAGTTCAGGACGGACTCAACCAGTTGACCGCTCAAGTTATCGGAGTAATTCACGCCGGCGGAGAAGGACACTGTCTCAAAGGGATGCAAACTTGCCTGAGCCGTGAGCAGGTCGATGGTGCCGCTGGAACTGGAACCCTCAAATCCAGTACTAAAGCTAGTTCGATTGAAGTCACCGGTGATGGATCCCGACAAGGGAAGGCGGTGGCTCACATTGAAGCCGTAGCTGTCGTTCGTGGAGTCGGTTGTGGCCGAGGATTCCCCGGCGATGACGCCCGGAACGAGGGAATGGCCGCCGCCCATGGCGTAATAGGCGCCCATGCCGAACCCGGCGAGACGGTAGGAGGAGTGGAGGTTCAAGGAATGGAAGGCGGAGCTTCCACTCTCGTTGGAGCCGTACACCGAGTATTTGCCTCCGCCCATCTGAAATGTGGCGGACAGGTTGGGTAGATCCTGGACGTTCTCGCTCCAGCCGACGGAGAAGGAGTCGCTATTGCCGTGAGTGACGATATTGGCGACGCCCGGGATACCGTAGTTTCCGTCGCTGTTGTAGGCCAGCGAGTATCCTACCGACCCGGGAAACTCGCTTCCGCCGAAAATTGTCGTCGTAAGGTCGATTCCGCTGGAGTTCGAAATGGACTGGAAGCCGGAGTTGGCGCGCGACTGGTTCAGGTAAAGATTGGAATTGAAGGAGAAGAAATTGGGGCTATGGTAGGAGCCGGTCAGAGTGGAGGCGCCTCCGAAAGTAAAGCTATGGGCGGCTGAGCCGGGCTGGTTACTGGAGGTGGCGGAGTATCCGGGGGCCACGGTGCCGTTCATGCTCATGCGCAGGTCGCCCAACTGAACCTGGGCGGGCAAGGCCATGGCCAGCAGGACGAAGAATCCTGCGGTCAATATCGCCCGAACTCGCGCATGAACCGTCACTTTTGGTACTCCTGAATGCTGTTTGCGTTCCCGCAGCCATGGCCGTCTTTCGTTCTCGATTCAGCCGCAGGGCGTCAAGCTTGCTTGCAACCTGCTGTTTTGCCGGGAAGGCTGGCGTCAGCCTTCCCGGGACCTTACATCTCTTGCACGGTTGCGGTCTGGCGCAAACTGGCGTCAAAGACCGCGCGTAACTGGTTCCTCTTCTTCTCGTGCAATTCCTTCTGGAGCTGGGTTCTGACCTGGAGGAAGGGAGTTTTGCCGGTAGGTGCGTGCTGGTTAAGCCGTACGATGGTGAACGCCTGGTCGAGTTGGATCAAGTTGGTGATTTGACCGGGCTTCATCGTCTTGAGAGCTGCCAGCACCGGCGGCGCAAGCTGGTCCACGGGGACGGGCTTGTGCTGGCCGAGGACCACGCGGTAATCGTCGTCGGAGACCTTCTCGGCAAGCATGCCGAACTGCATTGCGGTCTTTGCCGCCCTGGCTTGCTGAAGATCGCGATCCGCGCGGGCGCGGCCTTCCTTCAACTGTTGTGGCGTGGCGTTCGACGGAGGCAAGATGGAGATGGTCTGGAATGTATAGGTCTCCGGATGCTCGAAGCGGGAGGGATTTTTGTCGTAGAAGGCGCGCAGCTCGAGCGGTAAAATCACGCTCTTGTCTTCCACTTCGACTTTGAGGAGCCTTTCGATCAGCAGCGAGCGCCGGATCTTTTCATTGAGCAATTGCGGTGATCCGTGAAAGTCGCTGGCCAGGAATGCGTTGAATTCGTCGGGAGTGGCGAACTGCTTGCGGAAATCGGCCTGGGCGCGCTGCATCCGTGCCGGAGGGATGATCATTTTCCGCCGGAGAGCCTCCTGGTAGACCAGCTCCTCGAAGACGATCATCTTGAGAGCGCCGGAGCGGATCTGCGGCTCAAGCTCTTTGGGGAGGTCGCCGCCGTGCTGCCGGGCATAGGGAAAGATGGCGTATTCCTCGCGGACCAGATCCGACTCCGTGAGCACGACGCCGTTGACGCGCGCGACCGGCTTGTCTGGAGAAGCCTGCGCCGGGGCCTGCTTCAAGGCGGTGGGCGCGTGTGACGCAACCTGAGCGCACACAGACATCGAGGGAAGAACGAGCAAGACGAGCAGGGGAAGTTTGGATTTCATGGTTCCGTTCCTTTTAAAACATTGAAAAGCTGGGGAGGAAGCAGCAGCTTTCCTCCCCATTCGAGCAATGAGGTTAGAAGGTGGTTCCAGCGGTGCTGCCGTTCATTTCGTTCGACTCGCCGCCGTGGCACTGACGGCAGAACTGCGCCGTCTGGTTGCTGCCAGCCGTCTTGCTGGCGGGGTTGTAGGGGCCACGTAGGAAGAACATGGTGGCGTAGGTTCCCGAAGGCAGACCGGAGGTGCCGGAGCAGGTGGTCACGCCGTTGGTGGTGGTGCAATTCCAGTTCTGGGTCACGTTCACCACGTTCATCACGTGCTGGTTGTGGCAAGTGGTGCACGTAACGATGGGCTGGCCGGCGGTGTTGCTGCCGGGGCTGACGAAGAATCCATAGTTTGAAACGAACTGGATCGACTTCGGACCATTCATCAGAATCTTGTTGCCCGAGACGGTGCAGTCCCAGTTGTACTGGCCACCGCAGCCCATGATGGCGGCATTGCCCACCGGGTGATCGTTCAGGTAGTTTCCAGTGGCGCTGCCGTCGGCGCCGAGCAGCGTGGGGACGGTGTTGTAGGTGCCGTAAGAGGGAGGCAGCTTCTCATAGACGGTACCCTTCATCATGGCGCCCTCGGCCAGGTTGCCGTCGTGGCAGCTCAGGCACATCAGCACGCCGGAGACGTCGGATGAGCCGGCCGTGAGGGATGAGGGAAGCGTTTCCGCGTAAGAGCCGTGCTCGGTCTGGCCGAATGTGAGTTTCGCGCCGTACAGGCTGTCCACATCCTCGCCCCAGAGGGCCACGTTGCCGGCAGTGGGATCGCCGGACTTGGCCGCGCCGTTGCCGTATGCGCCGCTGTGCGGTGCGTGACAGGCCGCGCAACCGCGACCGTAGTTAAGGTGGGCGCCAAGGACGTCAGTCGTTGGCGTTGTAATCTGGGCGCTGGCAAATCCGGCGGCTCCCAGGATCATCATGCTAAGCATTGCAATGCGCTTCATAAGTGAAGCCTCCTGGTACAAACTTTTTCTTCTCGGCTGAACTGTGAAATCGCTCTCGATTGTGTGCTCTTCAACTCCGTCCCCGAATAACGAACTACCTCGCACGAAACATGCCTTTGCCGAGTGGCAGGGGCCTCTCCTGGCTGCTGCTCGTACCTCATTGCAGATAAGAGTCCTGGGTATGGGAATGAAGAAGGGATCGTCGCTGGTGAGCATTTTCTGGTCATGATCGATCTCGTACAGTGACATGGGTTACAAGCCCCAATGCCAGTAAAGCGCCGGATTAGAGATTTTTTACGTGAGCTTCGTCACACGAGTTGGGGGGCTCATACGCAAAAGTGCGCTTTTCCGTACTCCGGGACACAAAATGGGCTCATCGCGTGATGTGCATCACACTTGCGCACTCTACTGAATGGTTTTATTGAACCTGAGGCCCGGGGAGTGAGTCCTGATCGCATCGCCCCTCGCGGACTCGGAGGCCCATTGCCTGTTTTGCTGCGTACCCGATCGCAGGGTGGAGCGCGCGAACAGCGCTTGACCTGGAGGATGGTCATGAAATTCATACCGGCATCCATCGCCAGCCGTTCTTTACCGGCTACCCGGGTTTATGGGATTGCGGCGGGCTGCCTTATTACAGGACTCGTGGCGGGATACGCGCTGCGGGCATGGCATGCGCCCGCACCCGCTCCGCGCGCCGCTGCTGTTTCATCGGCTTTGGCGGCCCCGGGAACTGGTCATATGCCGACGCTCAAGGAGATGGAGCAGATAGCCGACAAGCAGGCCGCGCCCCTGCTGGCAAAGCTCAAGGCGGATCCAAACAACAGCGGGCTTCTGGTTCAGGTCGGCGGGATTTACCACGGAGCGCACCAGTTTTCGGCCGCCGCGGCTTACTTCAGCAGGGCGGCGCAGGCTGACCCCTCGAATGTGGCGATCCGCAGCAAGCTGGCGGCCAGCCTCTACCGTGGCGGCGATGCGGACGGAGCCATCGTCCAGCTCAACCAGGCCTTGCATTACGCGCCCACCGATGCCAACTCACTATTCAATCTCGGATTGATTCGTTGGCAGGGAAAGCACGATGTTCAGGGCGCGCTGACCGCGTGGCAGCAGTTGCTTAAGTTCAATCCGGGGCTCAGTCCCGATCGCAAAGCGGCTGTGCAACATCTCATCGCGGAAGCCAAGGCGGGCGCAAACGGAGAAGCCGCCGCGGGAAGGAGTGTCCAACCATGACTGACACGAATCGAGCCACCGGGGAGCAGTTGCCGTTGCATCGAGCGATGATACTGGGCGCGGTATGCCTGGCCATCGGCCTTTGCGCCGGATGGCTGATCCGCGGCTGGGACAACGCTGCGACGCCGGCTTCAGCATCCGCAGGCTCTAGTTCAGCCGCGCGGCAACAGGCCCCCGCTCCTGCCGCTTCTGCCAACACGGCACAACTCAAGGCGGAAGCCGACGCGCAGGCCGCGCCGCTCGAGGAGCAGCTCAAGTCCGATCCCAAAAATGCGAACCTCCTCATCCAGATCGGCAACCTTTATTACGACGCGCAGCAGTACCCGGCAGCCGTGAACTATTATGGCCAGGCATTGGCGGTGCAGCCGTCGAATGCGGCGGTCCGCACCGATAGGGGCACCGCGTACTGGTACATGGGGAACGCCGATTCGGCTCTTAAGGAGTTCGATACGGCGATCGGCTTTGAGTCCAACAACCCGAATACGCTGTTCAACCGCGGCCTGGTGCGCTGGCAGGGAAAGCGCGACGGCTCCGGCGCGCTCTCCGACTGGAAGCAGCTTCTGGCGACCAATCCGAACTACGAAGCCAGGAACAAGGTGCAGCAGATGATGGCGGAGGTCACGAGCCAGACGGGAATCCGGTAAACGCTGAACCAGTTGGGATTCCGCTTCACCGATTCCGTGCCCGGTTGACCTTTTTGCGCTAAGGAGCGTGCGGCTGCGGCGGCTGTTGCGGATTTGACACACCGACGCGCTTTTGCGAGACTCAAAGTTGCTGCCGGACGGGCTTTAGCTCGTCTTGTACACGTGCCGAAGTGGCGGAATTGGCAGACGCGCGTGGTTCAGGTCCACGTACTCGCAAGGGTGTGGGGGTTCGAGTCCCTTCTTCGGCACCAATCATTTAAGCAGCGCCAAATCCTCTAAAGTCAGGTCAATTCCCGCCGAGCCCGCTCTCCTTGAAAACGGGCGCCGTGGTTGTGCCGATTGACTCATCTGCGCTCCCGCGCAGATCGAAAAGGACGATCTCGTTGGTTCCTCCCTGGATCCATGGCCCCGGCGTATAGAGGCTGAGTTGCGGCCCAATATCCCAGAAGCGGCCCAGCGGCCGGCTGTTGATCCACACAAACCCCTTGTGCAGCGCGGACGTATCCAGGTAGGTGTCGGCCGGTGGGTCGGCATCCATCCGTGCGCGATAAAAACAAGGTCCGGAGCACGGCCTTGCCGCGAAGGGCAACCGCCCCAAATCGTTCATGGGTAGCGGGAATATCTGCCACCGGTCGGGTTCGTGCCTGGCGATGGTGACCGTGCCCGTGATGCCCTTCCGCTCGCCGCGAATCACCTTCGTGAAGTTCACGCGTCCGGTGTTCTCCACCAGGATGTCCAACGTGGAATCATGAGCCGCCGGCGGCAGCATCAGATGCGATGTTCCAAGCCGGCGATCGAGCGTGCCCACAAGTTCCCGGTCGACGTACACCTGGGCATAATCGTGCAGGCCGTCGATGACGAGCTCGCCACCCGGTCCCGCCTTCAGTTCCGTTCGATACAGGATGTATCCGTAGGACTGGCCGAGATCTTCCATGCAGAGAATCTTCTTTGAGACCACGGGCGCGGGAAGGTTGTCCCACAGAGGCGCCGATTCCATGTGCTGCGAGACCGGAAACTTGCGCACGGGGACTGGCGGTGGAAGCGCAGGCGGCGTTTGCCCGGTTGCACGCGCGATTGCGTCGCGAAAGGCAAAGAATTTGTCGCGGGGCGTTCCCTGTTCATCCAACGGCGCGTCGTAGTCGTAGCTGGTGGTGTCGGGCTGGTAGTTGTTGCCGTCGCTGTTGGCCCCGTTCATCCAGCCGAAGCTCGTCCCTCCATGAAACATGTACAGGCTCACGGAGTAGCCCTGTTTCAGCATCCATTCCACCTCGGCGGCTTCGCGGTTGCCGTCGGTCCGGTGGTGCCGTTCGCCCCAGTGATCGAACCATCCCGCCCAGTACTCTCCACTCATGAACGGCCCATCGGGCCGCAGCCGGCGCAGAACTGCGAAACCCTGTTCCGCATCGCCGGTGCCGAAATTGATGACGGCCGGCAATTCCGGCAGAGAACCGTTGGGGACCTGCTCCGGCCCATCGGCGGTATACAGGACAGGCGCATCCATCCCACTGTTTTTGAGCGCCGATTTCACCGCCTCCATGTAAGCGTGATCGTCGCCGAACGATCCGTATTCGTTCTCCACTTGAATGGCGATGATGGGGCCGCCGTTCTGGAGCAGCAGCGGCTGGATTTCCTTGCCGAGCCGCGTAAACCACGCCTGCACGGCCGCCAGGTACTTCGGATCCTCACTGCGCAGCACCAGGTTGCGGTCCTTCAAAAGCCACGATGGGAAGCCGCCGAGATCCCACTCTGCGCACACGTAAGGGCCGGGCCGCAGAATCACGTGAAGGCCCTCCTGCTGCGCCTCGCGGAGGTATTCGGCTATATCGTTCTGGCCGCTGAAGTCGAAGACTCCGGGACTCGGCTCATGAACGTTCCAGAAAACATAAGTGGTGATGGTATTCAGGCCCATTGCCCGCGCTTTGCGAAAACGGTCCCGCCAATAGGCGCGGGGGACCCGCGTGTAGTGCATCTCGCCGGAAATGATCTGGTATGGTTTGCCATCCAGAAGAAACTGGTGGCCGGAAACCGTGAAAGTGTGCGCCGGCGCAGGAGCCACTGCGGCAGCCGCCGCAGAGCCGGTGCCGAAGGCCGGCAAACAGAAGAAAGGCAAAACCAGCGGTAAGAGATGAAAACGCGAGGCCATTCCGAAATTGTTCCTCAAAAGAATTGTGCCACTCTCGCACCATAACGAGATCCCAGCCTCCGATTCGGCGCAATAAGCCGCGACCAACTCGCTCCGGTTCCATCTCATCTTTAGATGTGGGTGATAAAAGAGGTGAGTGATAAACTCGAAGCATGAGCATTAGGCAGTGGCACAGGCATTGGCGGATCACCGCGCTGGGCGCGGTATTATGCCTGCTCGCCGCCGCCTTCGCCATGGAAGCCAAGCTCGGCTGGTACAGCTCCAACGGCCAGGCTCGTGTCGAGTTCAGCTCCATCAAGATCCAGCCGGCCGATGCCCCCAGACAGATCATCCAGGCGCTCGCCACTTCCGCTCCCGCGTCCCATTTTCCGGAGGAACTACCGCTTTTTCTGGCGTTTGCGGCTCTCATACTGGTTATATTCGTACCCCGGCCCGCTGATTTTTCCGCTGCCCTGGCCTGGTCTTCATTCTCTCCCCCGAATTTTTTCCGGCCTCCTCCGCGCTCGTAAAGCCGGCAAGCGATTGCCAGGCAAAGCCGACTGCGTCGAGGACCCTCCTCGTTCTACCGAATCCAAACGGATCAGTTAGAAGGTTAGGCTCCTCCAGCGCATGCTGAGACGGCGCGATGAATTCGTTTCGCAGGACTTCCCGGCCTTGGGACCGTGACCCTGCGATTGATGATTGCCAACGGATTCCAGTTTTTGAATCTGTTGAATGGGCTTATCCCCAGCGGTTTGAAGACGGAATTCGGTACCAGGAGCTATCTTCCTTATGCACACAGGATTTCCCAGGCCCACGGCTCGGCAAATCGCGGGCTGGACTATGGTCTGCGCCGCGGCCGGCGCCGCACTTTACCTTTCGGCATGTCGCTCACAGGACGAAACCGCGAAAGCAGCGTCCATCGCTTCAGCCCGTGTAGCTGCGGCGCAACGTGGCGACATTGACCATATCCTCACCCTTGCCGGGCAGTTCCAGCCCTACCAGGTGGTCGATGTCCACCCCAAGGTCAGCGGCTACATGAAGAAGATCAACGTGGACATCGGCGACGTGGTCCAGCAGGGTCAGGTCCTCGCGGTCCTCGAAGTCCCTGAGTTGAGAGCCCAGCTCCAGCAGACCGTCTTTGAGGTGGCGCAAAGCAAAGAAGAGATCACGCGGGCTCAGCACGAGATCAACCGCGCCGAAGCCACCCACTCCGCTCTGCATGCCGAGTACCAGCGTTTGATGGACGCCGCAAAGGGCCATCCCGGTCTGATCGCGCAACAGGAGATCGACGACGCCCAGGCCAAGGATCTGGCGTCTGAAGCACAGATCGACTCCGCCAAGTCCGCCATGGCTGCGGCGCAGCAGCACATGGGCTCATCCCAGGCCGATAACCAGCGCTATCAGGCCCTGCATGACTACACCACCGTGACCGCCCCCATCGCCGGCGTGGTTGTGTGGCGCTACGCCGACACCGGCGCCTTGATCCAGGGCGGCACCAATTCCAACAGCCAGGATCTGCCCATCGTCCGCATCTCGCAGAGCCAGCTCCTGCGCCTGCGCGTGCCTGTCCCGGAGGACGACGTCCGCTTCGTCCGCAACGGCGACCTGCTGACCGTGCGCGTAGATGCCGTTAACCGGTCGTTCACCGGAAAAATCGTCCGCTTCACTCGCAACGTCAACTTCGAGACCCGTACCATGGAGACCGAAATCGACGTCGAGAACCGCAACCTCTCCATCTCGCCGGGCATGTACGCGAACGGTATGCTGCAGCTCGCCGCGCGCACGAACGTGATTACGATCCCAGTTGAAGCCGTTGTCCTCCAGGGGCGGCAGAATGTGGTCTACGTTCTCGACAGCTCCAATCATGTTCACATTCGCCAGGTTGGAGTTGGCATCGAGGGGCAAAAGCTGGCCGAGATTACCAGCGGGCTCGAGCCGGGCGACCGCGTCATTATTGGCGGCCAGGAGAGCTACCACGAGGGCGAAGCGGTCAGTCCGCTCATGACCCAGGAGCCCGCGTCCGAAACGGTACATCAAACCGGCGGCACCATCGACCTGAAGGCCGAAGATAACGAGCAGAATGGCGGCTCGCAGTAATGCCGCATCCCGCTCACGTTCTGGAGCACGCCCGTTCGGCCAGCCCAGCGCCGCCGGCGGTTCTCCGTCCCTGACCCGTTCGAGAAGGAGTAGCACCCGCAATGCCGAAGTTCGCTCTTAAGTACCCGTTTTTCATCATTATGTTGTGCATGATGGTGATCCTCATCGGGGCCGAGACTGTGCTCAAGATGCCCGTCGACCTCTTCCCCAAGATCGATATGCCGGTAGTGGTGGTGGCTACGTTCTACAACGGCATGCCGCCGGAACAGGTCGAGGCCGATATCACCGACACGTTCGAGCGATTCTTTACGCTGGCCGGCAACGTGGACCACAGCGAATCGCGCTCCATGACCGGCGTCAGTCTCATCAAGATCTACTTCAAGCCCGGCACCGATCCCAACGTCGCCGTCAGCAATATCGCCAATCTTGCCATGGCAGACCTGCGCCGCCTGCCCCAGGGCACGTTGCCTCCTGTCGTGCTTGGCATGGATGCTTCCACTCAGCCGGTTTGCCTGGTCACGCTGAAGGGTGAGGGCCTGAACGAAACCAGGCTCAAGGACCTGGCCCAGTTCCAGGTCCGCAACCAGATCTCCAGCGTGCCGGGTTCGTCCGTGCCCCAGCCCTACGGCGGCACCTATCGCCAGATCCAGATCTACGTCGATCCGCTCAAGCTCGAGGCCTACAACATGAGCCTCGATGACGTAGTCAAGTCCGTCAACACCTCCAACCTCATCCTGCCCGCCGGCGACGTTCGCATCGGCTCCAAGGATTTCAACATCTACGCCAACGCGCAGTTCCCTGACGCCAAGGCGATGAACGCCATGCCCCTGAAGACCGTGGGCAACTCGTCGGTCCTGGTCGGCGACATCGGCAAGGCCGTCGACGCCGGCGCGCTCCAGTACAACATTGTCCGCATCGACGGCCAGCGTTCGGTCTATGTCCCCGTCTTCAAGCAGGGAGGCGACTCGAACACTATCTCCATCGTCGACGGCATCAAGGCCGCGGTCAAAAAACTCGTCGACATCCCCGAATCGCTCCATACCAGCGTCGTCTTCGACCAGTCCGTGTTCGTCAAGCTGGCAATCGCCAACGTAGGGCGCGAAGCCGGCATCGGCCTGCTGCTCACGGCGATCATGATCCTTGTCTTCCTGGGCAGTCCCCGCGCCACTGTCGCCGTCCTGATCGCGGTGCCGTTGTCCATGTTGGTCTGCCTCATGATCTCAGGTGCAATGGGCGGCTCCATCAACACCATGATTCTCGGCGGACTGGCGCTGGTCTTCTCCCGCCTCATTGACAACGGCGTCATTGTGCTCGAAAACATCTTCCGCCACATGGAAGAGGGTGCAAGCCCCTACGACGCATCGGAGAAAGGCGGCGAAGAAGTCTCCATGGCCGTCCTCGCCGCTACCTTCACCACCGCCATCGTCTTCTTTCCTGTCACCTTCTTCACCGGCGTCAGCAAGTACATCTTCACCCCGCTCGCCCTTGGCGTCGGCTTGAGTATTTTCGCCTCCTACTTCTTCGCCATGACGGTCGTCCCACTTTTCTGCGCCAAGTTCGTCCGCATCGATCCGCACGGCATGGAGCATGAGGAAAACCTCGACGCCGTCGAGGGCACAAAGCCGTCGATATTCCGTCGCTTCATGGTGCGCTTTAACCACAAATTCCAGAGCTTCCTCGACTGGTATGAGCGGCTTGCGTTTCGAGTGCTGAAACGTCCCGGCTTGGCCACGATGGTCATGCTCGGCGCCAATGCCGTGCTTCTTGTTGTAATGGTCCCTTTCCTCGGCCGCGCCTACTTCCCGCGTACCGATCCCGGCCAGTTCATCATCAACGTCCGCATGCCGTCCGGGTCGCGCCTCGAGGTTAGCAACGATTACATCGCCAAGCTTGAGGACGTCATCCGCAGCGTGGTGAAGCCCTCCGATCTCGGCATGGTTGTCTCCAACATCGGCGCCTATCCGGATCTCTCGGCCATTTACACGCCGAACGCGTCAATGGACACCGCCTTTGTGCAGACCAGCCTCAAACTGGACCACAGCGTGGGCAGTTATGAGTACATGCGCCGCGTGCAGGCGAAACTCGCCCGCCAGATGCCCGAGCTCTCCACATACTTCCAGGCCGGCGGCCTTATAGACGGCGTGATCAACCAGGGCCTGCCCGCTCCCATCGACATTCAAATCAAGTCGAAAGATACGGGCAAGTCCTTCGCGCTGGCCCAGGATCTTGCAGCGAAGATCCGTTCCATGCCCGGTGTTTCGAACACTTACATCCCGCAGAGCCTCGACTATCCAGGCCTCCGGCTCGACATCGATCGTGAGCGCGCCAGCCTCGTCGGCCTCACCGCCAAGGACGTGGTCGATAACGTGGTCACGGCGCTGACCTCGAGCGGCATGGTCGCGCCGTCTTACTGGATCGATCCGGCCACCGGCAACAACTATATGGTGACCGTCCAGTACGCCAATAACTGGATCAATCACATGTCGATGGAGGATCTCGAGAACATCCCCATGCACGCCAAGCGAACGCCCGGATTCACGCCCACAGAGGAAGCGCACCAGGCGGGCCTGGTCCCCGCCGCGCTGCCCATCAATGACTCAACCGGTGTGGTCACGCTGGGTTCGGTTGCCTCCATCAGCCAGATCAACACGCCCACTGAAGTCGATCATTACCAGATTCGCCCCGTCATCGATATCTACGTGGCCACGAACACAGAAGCGTTGCAGGGCGTGGGCAAACGCATCAACGATCTGCTGGCGCACACCAGGCACGACCGCAACACCGTCATCGACGTGCGTGGGGCTGTCGCCCTGATGCAGCAGGCCTTCCACGACTTCAGCGTCGGGCTCATCGTCGCCGTTTTGCTTGTCTATCTCATTCTCATGGCCCAGTTCACCTCGTTCATTGATCCGTTCATCATCCTCATGGCCATACCGCCGGGTCTCCTCGGCGTGGTCATCATCCTGCTGATGACCGGCAGCACTCTCAACATCATGTCGTTGATGGGCGTCATCATGATGACCGGCATCGTGGTCTCCAACTCGATCCTCATCGTGGAGTTTTCCAACGTCCTGCACAAACGTGGCCTACCGCTTCTGGAGGCCACGGTGCAGGCCTGCAAGGTGCGTCTGCGGCCCATCCTCATGACTTCGCTCGCAACGCTGCTGGGCATGATCCCCATGGCGCTCGGACTCGAGGCCGGCAGCGAACAGTACGCGCCCCTGGCCCGCGCCATCATCGGCGGCCTGGCGCTCTCCGTCGCGGTCACCGTCTTCCTCGTCCCCGCGGTCTATCTGGTTATTCACGGCCACCGCGCCAGCAAGCAAGCTCACGTGGAGGAGAACGCATGAATTGGCAAACGATCAATCTGAAGAAGAGTAAGCTCATGCCCGGTGTGGGCATGGCTGCGATGGTTCTCCTCGCATCGTCGATCTGCGCCGCCCAGCAGCTTCCTAACGCGCCCGCGGCCAATCTCATTGCGCAGGCCGAGCAGCAACCCGCCGGCGCTCCGCTCTCCAACCAGGTTCCGAAGCCCCTGCCCGCGCCCAAAGTCTCTCTGCCCGCCGGCCCTGCACTCACCCTGGCCGACGCGGAAAAAATGGCGCTGGCTCACAACCCCAACATCAGCGTTGCCCGCCTGCTCCAACTAGCTTCCGCGCAGGTGGTGCGCGAAGCGCGCTCTTCTGAGCTGCCAACATCCTCCGCCAATCTCACCGCCGTCGGCGCACATTACGACAGCCGCCTTACCGGCCTGGGCTCTCTTAACAGCCCGCGTGCCCTCGACAAGGCCGCCGCCGGCATCACCGTCAGCCAGCTCGTCACTGACTTCGGCCGCACCCGCAACCTGGTCCGCAACGCCAAATCGAACAAGCAGGCACAGCTTGACTCCGTTCGCGCCTCCGTCGAGGACATCACGCTCGCCCTCGACGAGGCCTTCTACAACGCCCTCACCGCGCAGAAAATTCTCCTCGTCGCCCAGCAGACCGTTGCCACCCGCCAGGCCATGGGTGACCAGATCGGCGCCCTCACCAACCAGAAACTCCGTTCCACACTCGACCTAAGCCTCGCCGACGTGCAGGTTTCACAGGCGCAGTTGCTCGTGCTCGATGCGCAGAATGCCATGCAGACCGCAATGGCCGGCCTCAACGCGATTCTCGGCTCGGAAGACAACACGACATACAATCTCGTCGACGACACGCCGCCGAATCCCGATCCCGCCCCCGTCAACGCCGAAGACCTGGTCCAACTCGCCTTCCGCTCACGTCCCGATCTGGCCACACTCAACGACCAGTACACAGCGGCCAGGCAGTTTGCCTCCGCCGAGCACGACCTGCTCCGCCCCACCATCTCCGCGCTGGCCGCGGCCGGTGGGACGCCAGTCCGCGACAACTTGATCCAATCCTCCTGGTACGGCGCCGTCGGAGCCAACATCTCCATTCCCGTCTTCAACGGGCTGGATTACACCGCGCGCGCCAAAGAAGCTGACTTCCGCGCCCGCGCCGCCTCTGAGCAGGTCCGAAACCTACGCGACAGCATCGCCCGCGACGTCCGCACCGCCGTTCTCAACGCGCAAACAGCCTTGCAGAAGATTGCCGTCGGCAAGCAGCTCCTCGACCAGGCCAATACCGCTCTCGAGCTAGCCCAGACGCGCTACAAGGTCGGCCTCAGCGGCATCGTCGACCTAACCCAGGCGCAACTTGCCCAGACCGAGGCCGAGATCGGCTACACCAATGCCCGCTACGCCTACCAGTCCGCACTGGCCATGGTCCGCTACCAGACCGGACAATAGAGACCGTGGGCGAACTCGCGCGCTGCCGGCTACACCCGTACGGTGGCGCGCGAAGCGTGCTCCTGCCTCGGGGCAAGTGCGATCAGAGCAATGCCGATCACAGCCAGGGCAGCCACGCCATTCATCTCGCTGTGCGCAATCATCTTCATTTGCGCCTGGGTTCCCATGAAAGCGGCATGAGCCAGACTGGACCACGCCGTGAACGCAATCAGACTGCGATTTGCCGGCGGGTTGCGCACGGCCAGAAGAAGAAACACGCCCAGCGTGGCGTACACGCTCATCATCATGGAGAGAGCGGGCTCCCGGCGCATGAAAAGCACCATGGGATACGCCATGGCCAGAAACAACAAACCCACCACACCGAGCACGACCTTCAAAGCCAATTCCCGCTTCATGTTTGTCCCCCGAATACCGTATACGCGACTATCTCATGCCGCGGCTCACACGATGCCGGGCTCGTGTGCTATACATGTCGGCCATAGGCAACAGCGCCCATGCCACAAACCAGAGAACCGTCACTCGCCGACCTGCGCGATGTCCTCATTGAGACTTACGCCGTGAACGACGCCATGAACCAGCTCCTGCTGGAGCATCTGGACCCGCGGGCGTGGCGCGCCCATCTTCCCGGCGAGAGAAAAAATCGCACCCGCACCATCGCAGCCATGGTCGCTCATCTGCACAACAGCCGCCTGGTGTGGCTCCGGCACAATGCGCCGCATCTCAAACGGCCTGCGCCGCTCGACCCATACCGCTGCACCCTGAAGCAGGCCCCAGCCGCGCTGCGCAAGAGTTCCGAGCAATGCCTGCGCATGCTCACCGATGCGCTTTCCATGGATCCCGCCCGCAAGGTGAAGAAGTTCTCGCGCGGCTGGCTGCGTCCGTGGCCTGCCGGCGGCGCCATGTTTGCCTATATGTTCTCGCACGAGGCGCACCACCGCGGCCAGATCATCATGTTCGCGCACCAGCTTGGGCTCAGGCTTCCTTCCGCCGCGTGGGGCGGCATCTGGAACTGGGACCGGCTGTGGAAAGAGCGCGGATTCGCCACGCGCCCGCGCTGACTGGGCGCGCCGGCCCGCGATTTGCGAAAATGGAAAGAGCGAGAACTTTCCCCATGTTCATTCGCAGCCTCTTCCTCTCGCGCGGGCACAACTACTTTGGCCGCCACGGCCAGGAGCCCGGAGCGCACCCTCTGCACGAGGTCGCGGAAGTGGAGTGCGTGGCCGGCCGCGGTCTTCGCGGCGACCGCTTCTTCGACTACAAGCCCGACTACAAAGGCCAGGTCACTTTCTTTTCCGGCGAGGTGTTTGACGAGCTTTGCCGCACGCTTGCCGCCGGCCGCAGGTCCCCAGGCGTGACGCGCCGGAACGTCATTACCGAAGGCGCGGACCTGAACGCACTTATCGGCAAGCGTTTCAGCATACAGGGAGTCGAGTTCGAAGGCGTCTGCGAGTGCAGCCCCTGCTACTGGATGGACCGCGCGATTGCTCCAGGAGCCGAGAAGGCTCTTCAGGGCCGCGGCGGCCTCCGCGCCCGCATCCTTACCAGCGGCACGCTGCGCGCCGGGCGGTAACTCGCGTCATATGTATTGATTTAAGCTGACCGCGTAAGGGCGGGATTTCAATCCCGCCTCAGCGCTCGATGAAGGGACGCCGGCTTCAGCCGCTGCAGTGGGCAACCGAAAGCTATCTTCCCGTCCCACCCACCGTCATCCGATCCAGCTTGATCGTCGGCATCACCGCTCCAATGGCTGAACATGGGAATGGAAATAGTTATCTTTATGTGATAACCTTTGGGCGTGATGCCGAAGCATGACCCTGCTCTCGACACGTTGCTCGATCTGGACGGCCTCACATTGGTAGTGGACCCCGAAGGTGGGCATTGGGTCCGGTTTATCGTTTCCCGAGTTCCCCCGATGCCGGAAAAGCCGCACGGGCTGGACTATTCGCTCACGCTCCACGGACGGGATGGCGAACGGCTCGTGGGCTTTGACAATGCTCATCCCGTAAAGAAACAAAGGCGAGGCAGCCCGCAGGACCATCGACATCGCATCAAGACGGTGAAGCCTTATGACTACCGCGATGCCGCAACGCTGCTCGCCGATTTCTGGACGGAAGTGGATGCAGTGTTAAAGGAGAGGGGAGCACGCTCATGAGCACACTTAAAGTTGGAATCGCCAGCTACGACGAGATGAAAGCGCTCACCCTGGCCATCGCGCGTGGCCAACGCAAGCTTTCACCGCAGGAGCCGCGCGTCTGGTTCCCCTCGACGGAGTCGTTTGCCAAGGTGCTTTCGGAGGGAAATCGTAATCTGCTGCGCGTCATTGCCGAGAACGCCCCCGAGTCCCTCGATGAATTGGCCGAGCTCGCCGGCCGAAAGAAGTCGAATCTCTCTCGTACCCTCAAGACCATGGCGAACTACGGCTTGGTGCGGCTGGAACGGGGCCCGCGCGGTCGCATAGCCGCGAAAGTTATCCATGACCGGATCGAACTGGAACTCCCGTTAATGCGGAAGGGCTTTGCGGCCTGATGGACAAGGACCCGGTGAAAGGAGATTACATCGATCCCGTCACTCACCGCCCCGTCCCGCCCACCGTCATCTTATCCAGCTTGATAGTCGGCATCCCCACCCCCACCGGCACACTCTGCCCATCCTTGCCGCATGTCCCGATCCCCTCATCCAGTTTCAAGTCGTGGCCCACCATCGACACATGCTTCAGCGCCTCCGGCCCATTGCCAATCAGCGTGGCATCGCGCACCGGCGCCGTGATCTTCCCGTCCTCGATCAGGTACGCCTCCGACGCCGAGAACACGAACTTGCCGTTGGTGATGTCCACACTACCCCCCCCGAAATTCGGCGCATAGAGCCCCCGCTTCACGCTGCGGATGATGTCATCGGGGTCATCCTGCCCGGCGAGCATGTAGGTATTGGTCATGCGCGGCATGGGAATGCACTGATAGCTCTCGCGCCGGCCCGAGCCCGTATTCGCCGCACCCATCAGCCGCGCGGAAAGCTTGTCGGTCAGGTAGCCCTTCAGCACGCCATTCTCAATCAGCACCGTCTCCTGCGTCGGCGATCCCTCGTCGTCCACGTTCAGCGATCCGCGCCGGCCCTCCATGGTCCCGTTGTCCACCACGGTCACCAGCGGGCTCGCTACCTGCCGCCCAATCAGCCCGGCAAATGCCGACGTCCCTTTGCGGTTGAAGTCCGCTTCCAGGCCATGGCCCACCGCCTCGTGCAGCAGGATCCCCGGCCAGCCCGGCCCCAGCACCACTTCCATTTCGCCTGCCGGCGCCGGCACCGCTCCTAGCTGCAGAATCGCGCCCCGCGCCGCTTCCTGCGCCAGGTGCTCCGGGCCCTTTGTCCCTACAAACTGCGCCAGCCCCGCGCGTCCGCCCGCGCCCGCTGACCCGCTCGTCGTCGTCTTCCCATCGTTCTCTTTGGCGATCACGAACACGCTCAGCCGCGTCAGCGGCTGTGTGTCGCTCGCAAAGGATCCATCCGACCCCGCCACCAGGATCCGACGCACTTCTTCCGCGTAGTTCGCCCGCACCTGCGTAATCCGGCCATCGTAGGCACGCGCCGCACGGTCCGCGCGCAGAATCAATTCCAGCCGCGCCGCCAGGTCTAAATCAAATCCGCCCACCGGCATCGGGTAGAGGTCTGCCGCCGGCGCCTCCGTGAATCCCTGCACCGGCTGTTTCGCCGGGCCCGTCGCAATCAGCGCCGCCGTCTTCGCCGCGTGCAGCAGCCGGTCCGCATTCAGGTTGTCGGTGTAGGCGTACCCAGTTCGCTCGCCGCTGACCACACGGATCCCGCAGCCCGCGCTCGTCCCCTGGCTCGCCGACTTCACAATCTGCTCGTCCACGCCCAGCGAGATCGCCGTCACCGACTCGAAGTAGAGGTCGGCGTAGTCGCCGCCCGCCGACAAGGCCTCGCCAAGGCACCGCTCCAGCAGGCGCTCCGTGATGCCGAATTTTTCAAAAAAGAATCGCTTGTGACTGGAAACAGGGGAAGCCGAAGAGGAAGTCATCACAGTTACAAGTTTACGCCCCTGCGCACCTCGCGAGGTTTTGCGACTCCGCCTCGGCTCTCGAATCAATTAGGATGTCTGTGCCGGAAACTTCGCCGCCCATTTCGGGCTCAGCCCGGGATTCGCGTGCGCTCTATCTTTACCTTGTCTTCATCTGTGCGGCCTCTTCGGCCACCGGACTCCACGGCACACGAAACCACCCACACACACGCAAGGAGACTCCATGTACAACGCCAAAGCTTACGCCGCCTCCAGCCCCACCTCGGGATTCGCCTCCACCACCATTCCCCGCCGCGAGCCCAATCCCACCGACGTGCAGATGGATATTCTCTTCTGCGGCATCTGCCACTCTGACCTGCACCAGGCACGCAACGAGTGGAAGGAAGTGATGCCCACGGTGTATCCGTGCGTGCCCGGCCATGAGATCGTCGGCCGCGTCACCAAGGTCGGCTCGTCAGTCAAAAAATTCAAGCCCGGCGACCTTGCCGCCATCGGCTGCATGGTCGACTCCGACCGCACCTGCCCCGAGTGCCAGGCCGGCCTGGAACAGTTCTGCAATAACCTCACCCTGACTTATAACTTCCCCGACAAAGGCACCGGCAAAGTCACTTACGGCGGCTACTCTGACTCGATCGTCGTCGACGAGCACTTCTGCCTCAGTGTGCCCGAAAATCTCGACCTCGCCGGAACCGCGCCGCTCCTTTGCGCCGGCATCACCACTTACTCGCCCATGCGCCACTGGGGCGTCGGCAAGGGCAAGAAGGTCGGCGTCGTTGGCCTCGGCGGCCTCGGCCACATGGCAGTCAAATTCGCCCACGCTCTCGGCGCGCACACCGTGGTCTTCACCACATCCCCCGGCAAGGTGGACGACGCCAAACGCCTCGGCGCCGACGAAGTCGTCATCTCCAAAGACGCCAACCAGATGCAGAAGCACGCCGGCAGCTTTGACTTCATCCTCGACGCCGTGGCCGCGCCCCACGACATCAATGCCATGATCGGCCTGCTTGCCCGCGACGGCAATCTCACCATGGTGGGCGCACCCTCTGAGCCGCTGCCCGTCGCCGTCTTCGGCCTCCTCATGCGCCGCCGCAGCTTCTCCGGCTCGCTCATCGGCGGCATTGCGGAAACCCAGGAGATGCTCGACTTCTGCGGCAAGCACAACATCACCTCCGACGTCGAAGTCATCCCCATCCAGAAACTGAACGAAGCCTACGAGCGGTTGGTCCGCTCCGACGTCAAGTACCGCTTCTCCATCGACATGGCCTCGCTCAAATCCGAGTAGATGAGGAAGTGAAATTGTGAAGGAGGGAATAAGTGAATAAGTGAAAGGGTGAACAGATCGACTTATTCACTTCTTTACTCCTTCATTTACTTCACCTAGTCACTTACTCACTTCTTCATCCAACGCACCACCAGGGAGTAACAATGCAAACCCGCAAGTTAGGCAAAAGCAATCTTGAAGTCTCCGCCCTCGGCCTCGGCTGCATGGGCATGAGCTTCTCCTATGGCCCGCCCAAGGACAAGCAGGAGATGACCACCCTCCTTCACGCCGCCGTCGATCGCGGCATCACCTTCTTTGACACCGCCGAAGTCTACGGCCCCTTCATCAACGAGGAACTCCTCGGCGAAGCCCTCGCGCCATTCAAAGGCAAGATCGCCATCGCCACCAAGTTCGGTTTCAACCTGGGACCGGATTCCGCCCCCGGCCTGCACCCGCCGAACAGCCGCCCTGAGCAAATCCGCAGAGCCATCGAAGGCTCGCTTAAGCGCCTCCGCGTCGACGCCATCGATCTCTTCTACCAGCATCGCGTCGATCCCGACGTTCCCATTGAGGACGTCGCCGGCACGGTGAAGGACCTGATCCAGCAGGGCAAGGTCAAGCATTTCGGCATGTCCGAAGCCGGCGCGCAAACCATCCGCCGCGCCCACGCCGTACAGCCGGTCACCGCCCTTCAAAACGAATACTCGCTCTGGTTCCGTCGTCCTGAAGCCGAAATCATTCCGCTGCTTGAAGAACTCGGCATCGGCATGGTCCCCTATAGCCCGCTGGGCAAGGGCTTTCTCACCGGCAAAATCAGCTCAACCGACGATATCGGCAAGAGCGACTTCCGCAGCACCTTGCCGCGCTTCCAGCCCGACGCCATCAACGCCAATCAGTCCATCGTCGATCTGCTCGCCCGCATCGCCGCGGACAAGCAGGCAACGCCCGCCCAGATCGCTCTCGCCTGGCTCCTCGCCCAGAAACCGTGGATCGTGCCCATCCCCGGCACCACCAAACTCCATCGCCTTGAAGAGAACATCGGCGCGCTAAACGTCCAGCTCACGCCCGAAGATCTGCGCGAGATCGACGAAGCAGCGCAGAAGATCCAGATTCAGGGCGACCGCTACCCCGAGCACGTTGAAAAGATGACCGGCCTCTGATGACGAGTTAGGAAGGGAAAAGGTGAAGAGGGGAAAAGTGAAGAAGAACAAACAGGCGTTGTATTCTCGTTTTTCACTTATTCACTCATTCACTCATTCACTGATCACTGACAACTGACCACTGACAACTGACAACCACTGTCCACTGGAGCACTCATGAACATCACCCATCCCGGCGCCCAACCCTCCGGCAAAGGCCCCGCTGACTGGTTCACCGGCACCGTCCGTATCGATCCGCTCTTCACCGCACCCGAGCCCGCCCGCGCCGTCGCAGCCTCCGTCACCTTCGAGCCCGGCGCGCGCACCGCCTGGCACACGCACCCGCTGGGCCAGACCCTCATCGTCACCGCGGGCTGCGGCCGCGCCCAATCCTGGGGCCAGCCCATCCAGGAACTCCGCCCCGGCGACGTGGTCTGGTTCGCTCCCGGCGAAAAACACTGGCACGGCGCCGCCCCAACCACCGCCATCACCCACATCGCCATCCAGGAAAAACTCGACGGCAAAACCGTCGACTGGCTCGAACACGTCACCGACGAGCAGTACCGCGCATAGCCGCGTCCAAACATCCGCGCGCCTGCGGGAAGCACTGCCGCTGGCGCAAACTCAGTTTCAGCCTTCGTCCTCTTCCAGCAGCGCCCCCAGCCGGTCCAGTTGCCGCTCCAACTCGGTCCGGTGCGCGCTGACCCAAAGCTCCAGCGCGTCCAGCCCCTCTGAGGCAATCCGGCACGACCGCACCCGGCCCACCTTCTCCGTTGCCGCCAACCCGCACTCCTCCAGGATCTGCAGGTGCTGCATCACCGCGGTCAGGCTCACCCCCAGCGGCCCCGCCAGTTGCGAAACCGAAACCGGCCCCCGCACCAACCGGTCCAGGATCGCGCGCCGGGTGGGGTCGCCCAGCGCGTGAAACAGCCGGTTGATGTCGATGCCCGGTCCAGCCCTGCTTCCGTCGTCACTCGCCATGGCCAGCCGAACCCGCTGCTTCTACCACCTCTACCAGCCGGTCCAGCAGCGCGCTCCATCCCCCTTTGATCAGCCCCTCCGGGTCCCCACCCAAACCATCGAAATAGGCGGCCTGATGCGTACACTGGAGCTCGGTGCCCCCATCCGCCGGCAGCAGCTCGAACGTCACCAGCGACGCCACCAGGCACTTGTCCCCCGATGCCATCGTCGTCGCCGTCACAATCCGCTCGTTGGGGACGATGTCCTGGAAATGCCCGTCATTCACGATCACCATCCCCGCCACCGGCGTATCCGGCCCCAGCCGGTACACAAACCGCCGCGTCCCCCCCACCGCAAACCGCAGTGAGAACTCCAGCGTCTCGTGCGACCGCCCATCGGCGAACCACTTCTTCACCTTCTCCGGCTCGGAAAGCGCCGCGAAGACTGCCTCCGGGGACTTGGAAAACTTCCGCTCCAACTGGAACGTGCTGTACAACACCTTTGTTTCTGCCATGTTCGTGTCCTCCTCCCAGCATCGGCTGCCCACCAACACTGAAGTAATTACTTGAGTATTGATCGACGCCCACTAATTGTCAAGTGGATACTTCAGTATCATGGGGAAAGCTTTTCTGGCGCTCGATGCGCACTCGGCGCCTTACGGCTCGCGCGCCTTTGCGCCCATATTTAAACTGAACCTGCAAAAGAGGAGCATGGATGGCCACCTTCGGCGCAAGTTATCGCCTTCCGCAGGACGTACTCTACGCGGCCCGGCAGTTCCGCCGAGCCCCCGGCTACGCCATCTTCGCTGGCCTCGTGCTGGCCCTAGGCATCGGCACGGTCACCGCCATGTTCACCATCTCCTATGCGGTCCTGCTCAAGCCGCTGCCATTCGCCGCGGACCGCATGCTCTTCCAGCCCGTCCTGAAAACTCCGCAGGGCCTGGACGACATAAGCGTTCCCTACGCCGAAATCAAGGAGTGGCAACGTGCCACAGCCGGCTCAGCCGACGTGGCCTTCAACGGCGGCGGCCTCAACATCGCTGACGGCCCTGCCGGCGCGGTCCTCATGCAGGAATGCACTACCAGCACCAACCTGCTCTCCGTCCTGGGAGTCCATCCCGTAATCGGCCGCGCCTTCCTTCCGCAGGAGGAGGAAACCGATAGCCCCAACGTTGTCCTCCTCAGCGATGCGCTATGGCGGCAGGAATTCGCGGGCGATCCTAACGTTCTCGGCAAAACGCTGCACATCGGCCCCGCTGCCTACAGCGTCGTCGGGGTCATGCCTCCGCAATTCCGTTATCCCTTGTATGTAGACGGGCCGCAAGCCTTTGTCCCCATCGGCCGCGCTCTGCCCGCACAAGGCAACAGGGATTTTTATACCTATCTCGGTCCCTTGGTGCGTGTCCATCCAGGCGTGCCGGTTAACGCAGTGACGACCCTCCTGGCGCGGGTGCACAAGCAATTTGCGCCGGCGGAAGAATCACAGCTTCGCCTCGCTGGCCTGCGCGCACTGGCACTACTCGTCTCAGACGTGCGCCCGGCGCTCTTGGCCCTTCAATTTGCCGTCGCTTTGGTTTGGCTCATCGCTTGCGCCAATGTGGCCGGGCTCATGCTGGCGCGCATCGCCGCACGCCGCAACGAGATTGCCGTGCGTGCAGCCCTCGGAGCCGGACGAAAGCGCATCGTCTCCCAATTCCTGGCGGAAAGTCTCGCCCTCAGTTGCGCCGGCGCGGTCGGCGGCCTCGCCCTGGCTGCGGCACTTCTCCGAATCTTCCGCCACATGCTTGGTCGCATCCTCCCCCTCGATGCCGCCGGCATACACCTGAGCTGGCCAGTCTTCTCCGCGCTTCTCGTCCTCACCTTTGTCACGGCGATTGCTTTCGGCGTCTTCCCCGCCCTGATCGCCGCCCGTGCCGATGTCGCTGGCGCGCTCAGCGGCGGCCGCACCCATTCCGGAGACCGCGGCCAGAACCGCGCCCGCGCCACTCTGCTCGTTTCGCAGGTCGCGCTTTCCATCATGCTTCTCATCGGCGCCGGCCTCATGCTGCGCACCCTGTACGCGCTCCGTCACGTTCCCCTCGGATTCCGCACTGATCATCTGGTCCTGACCACCCTCACAGTCCCCAACGATCTCTACAACGACCGCAACCTGGGCACAGCAGTCTGGCAACCGCTCCTCGACCAGATTCAGACCACGCCCGGCGTCCGCTCGGCCGCGCTCTCCACCGTGCTCCCCATAAGCCATCCCGTCGAGCTCATCACCCTCATCTACAACACTGAGCGCACCCACAAGAACGAGAGCGCCACCGTCCGCGCCGCCACTCCCGGCTTGATGGACGTGCTCGGCATCCGCGTTCTCACTGGCCGTTTCTTCAACCAGCAGGACACCGCTTCGAGCCTTCCTGTGACCGTTGTCAATCAAACCTACGTCAACCGCTACTTCGGCGGCGAAAACCCCATCGGCCGCCAGATCCGCTATGGCCGCGTGCCCCGCGCCGCCACCATCGTCGGCGTCATTGAAGATATCCACCAGGAAAGCCCCGACCAGCCCAGCCAGGCCGAGTTCTATCTCTCCATGTCGCAAATCGACCCCTCCAACGCGGTCTATCGCGCCCTGCTCGGCCGCTACATGGAGGTAGCCGTGCGCACTGAAACTGCGCCCGGCGCCCTCATCCCCCAACTCCAGCAAACCATCCACCAGGCCAATCCGCACCTCGCCGTCGGCGAATTCTCCACCATGGCGGAAGCGGTCGAGGATTCCATCTCCGCGCAAAAGCTCGCCGCCGGCGTCATCGGCGCCTTCAGCGCGCTCGTTCTCTTGATCACCATGGCCGGTCTTTATGGCCTGCTCAGCTTCCTCGTCGCTCGCCGATCCCGCGAAATCGGCATACGCATGGCTCTGGGCGCGGATCGCGGCCGCGTCGTCGCCATGGTCATGCGCCAGACCCTCCTTCTCCTCGGAGCCGGAACCTTCGCCGGCATCGGCCTCGCCCTCGCCGCCGGCCGGCTCCTGCAGCGCTTTCTGTTCGGCGTCCGCGCTACCGACCCCTGGACCATCATCCTTGCGTCCCTCGCGCTACTGGCCTGCGGCATCCTGGCTTCTCTCGTTCCAGCCAGGCGCGCCGCCTCCGTCAATCCCCTCGACGCCCTGCGGACCGAATAGTCGTCGCTGCGAAAGCGGCTCGCCCGTCGCCGGCTCCAGGAATCGCTCTCGGTGCGCCACAACTGCGAACCGTGGTCTGGATCGCCGTCACCTACAGACCGTCATCGTCTCCGAGGTTCTGAAGCGCCGGCGGTCCTCCGGCAACACTCCGCGGCAGGCATTCTTCGCATAGCCCATCGCCACTCGCGCCACCAATACGCCCTCATCCAAAGCAGCCGGCCCGGCAGCCACTCAGTACTCGCCGAGTTCATCCCGTCTAACGCCGAGCGCTCTGGCAATCGCTTCCAGAGTGGCAGCCTGAGGAGTTTTGGTCTGCCCATGCTCTATTCTTGCAATCGTCTTCCCGTCGATATCGCCGAAATCATCTCGTGTCATTCTTCTCTGTCGTCTGAGTCTCCGAATCGATGCCCCAAGCGTCTTTTCCTCCGCGATGCGCTTTTGCTTGAGCCTCTTTCGAAAATCCGCCGCGTATTCATAGAAAACTGGCTCCGTATCAGATTCATACTCGCCAAACTTTAAAGTCTGCCCGTAATCGAGGACAGAAAATCTCTTGAAATCGGGTCGAACACCATTCGCGGTGGGGTGAAACGCATCGAAAGGCACGGTGATTGACTCAAAATTCCCGCGCCAGAGCGTGATGGTCTTTGAACCTTCGTCTACAGTGCCGCCGATGAATCGATCCCGGCGGTCCGGTAGATTCCAGATTTCAGCTAGTTCTTCCTTCTTCAGCACTGTGGTTGGAAATGCTACAGCGCTGAACCTCTTCTCAAACGCCGGAATCAGTGATGGCCTTGCATTTGAAATGAGGAAGAGATATCCCGCTTTCTTATAGGGTCGATGCGACGCAATCCTATGCGCAACGGAATTGGCGATGGCCGGTTCACTGACGATCCAGACCGTATGACGCTCTTCGCTGACTGCAGCCCTGATTGCCTCTTGGTGCGAGCGCACCAACTTGGGAACTAAAACGCCATCGTGGGATTCCACGATCGTCGGTTTAACGGCAACACTCTTTGCAACTGAACTCATCTTTCATCCTCCTCAACAGGAGTGACGGGATTTGTGGGGAATCTTGCATCGGCAATAACATACTTGCCTGACCTTTCTACAGAGTCGCACCGATAGTGTAAATCACGGCTTTTGCTACACTTACAGGCATGGCTGACGTTAGTTCACATCCTTCGGCGGTGGAACTATTTGAGCAAATTTCCTCAACGCCTCTTCCAGAGAAGAGTGAGATTCGATTCGCTGCCGCAGTGGACGCCTCAGCCTGCACTATGTCCCCGCTGCGCGCTTCATTGGGATTCCTGTACCTCGGAAGCGAAGCCGAACGAAAAGGCCATCCCCATCAATGTCTCTTCGGTGAGTTCCATTGAGGTGTGATACCTGGCGAGCCTTTGTTGAATATCTCGATGCCATTGCCAAGGCAGGGATGCAAGAGCATTTCTCCGTTCGTACCACGCAAACATATCTGCGGCCTGAAGGGGGAGACAGGTTTTTTCATCATCTTTTTCAGGGTCTTTCCCGAGATAAGAAAGCATTGTAGACGGGAGCGTTGCACGGAATTGCGGAAACCAACTTATGACTTGATCCCACAGTTTATTCTGCTCATCAAAGATGAAGTCCACAGGGGTGGGGTTAGCAGCCCGCTGGCCCATTTGAATCATCAGCACAATTAATCGGTAGAAAAGAAAGAAATACGGATCTCGAGCATACTCCGGCAGAACGCACCTACCTCTGAAATCTCGGAAAATGTCCCAGCCGACTGAGCAGGAAACAGCGAGTGGATGCAAGTCGCAGAGACACTCCGCAAGAGCAAATACCTTGGTTTCCCTCTCCTTGTCAGTTAGCTCTCTAAAGGGACCTTTCTTGTGATCCCATACCTCGGAGGCTTTGAAATATTCGACTGTAGGAGCCGCGTCTAGGATGGCTTTCCATTCCTCTGATAATCTGGCGCACCATCCAGCCGGTAACGCCACTCCGCCGAGCACGAATATCTTAGAACTAGGTTCGCTCCCGCTGTCATCGACATAGGCAGTAATAGCGATAAAGCGCCTCCAGTCAAGTATATTTATGCCCTTGCATCTCACTCATTGCAGAGGTTCTGGAACTCTTCGTCGATCTTGGCTAGGACCTCATGCCGAACATCGTTCGGATCTGGCTGTGGATCCAGGAACCTCCTGCCACGAAGTGAAAATCTCCAGCGCGTTGTTTTGAAGATGATTGTGACGTGCGGCTCTTCGAAGAGCAACTCGTTGTCGAAAATCTTCACCTTCCACGGCTTTAAAGAATCCGGCAACGGTAAGTCGTACGGCATCCGGATCGAGACCTCAAGCCGGGATTCATGATATGCCCTTTTTCTATGAATTGCAAAAATGGCATTCTGTTCTATGGCCCCCTGTTTCCTCTCTTGATGCAACACATCGAATACCGCTTGCACATCTTCTCGCCCGCGCATGCAAGTCGGTGCTACATTCTTCGCATGAAGAAGATTCTCCTCGCTGCCCTGCTTGTTCTCGCGGTAGCGCCTGCATTTGCCACCACCAGGCACCACCACCGTCGCCATCACCACCACTCCCACAGTTCTCACACCACCAACAACCACAAACCCGTCTAACCCCACCCGGCCGGCTGCTCCCGCAGCCGGCTGCGCCCTTCCGCACTGCACTTCGTCCTCAGCCTGTGATACCGTTCGGCCCATGAGCTCCCTGGACGAACTCCGCTATCCTGTCGGCCATTTTGACGCTGCCGCGGCCGGCTCCCGCGCCGATCAGATTGCAACCCTCCGCCAGCTCCCCGACCAGCTGCGCCAGGCCGTCGCCGGCCTCAATGACGCCCAGCTCGATACCCCCTACCGCGAAGACGGCTGGACCGTCCGCCAGGTCGTGCACCACTACGCCGACAGCCACGCCAACTCCTACATCCGCGTAAAGTTGGCCCTGACCGAGGATGCGCCCACCATCACGGCATACGATGAGGCGGCCTGGGCCCGTTTGCCCGACAGCAGCCTGCCGGTCGAGGTCTCCCTGCCCTTCATTGAAGCCGTCCACGTCCGCCTGGTCGCCCTGTTCCAATCCATGTCAGACGCCGACTATGGCCGCACCTTCGTCCATCCCGAGCGCGGCGCCGTCAGTCTGGCCAATAACCTGGCCCTCTACGCCTGGCACTCCCGCCACCACGTCGCTCATATCACCCGGCTCCGCGAGCGGATGGGCTGGTAATGCGCGCCCCCGGGGCTCGATCCGGCTCGGCGAAGTCCGCTTCCGAAGCCGAGCCCCCGCCCGCTCCAGCCCTCCTGGCTCGCGCCGTCGAGGAGTATCTCGCCGCCAACCCTACCGCACAGGTTCTGGAGGATGGGCGCGTCCTCTTCGACATGCGCGCCGCCCGCTACTCCGTCACCGAGTCGCACGGCCGCTGCCTGCTCCAGCTCTGGAGCGACGAGCGCAACCTGATGCGTACCGTAGTCGGCCTGGAGCCCCGCGCCCGCTCTCTGCGCCTCATGACCCGCCGCATGGGCGCCGCCCGGCCGCAGGCCCTCGAGTTTGTCCCCGTTGGCGATCGCCGCACCCCTTCCACCCGCGACAATGCCCGCCGCACCTACCTGCGCCTCCTGGAACGCGTCCTGGCCCGCAACTTCATTGGCGCAAAGGTGGACGGCATGCGCTCTGCCATGGACCTGGAGCACAGCTTCGGCCCCGCTTACGTGCGCGGCCATCTGCTCCGGGGCACCGCCGCGGATGCTGTCATCGGCGTCAGCCAGGCTGAGTCCGGCGCCATGGTCGACGGAATCCTGACGCTCGGCGTGCTCTGGCTGGACCACTGCCGCCAGCACGGGGATGTCCGCCGCCACTTCGGTGGCCTCAAGCTGATTGTCCCGGTTGGCGCCTGGCGCACTACCGCCGAGCGCATCGCATGGCTCAACCACGCCGCGGCTGCGTTCGAGCTCTACACGCTGGACGAGCGCAGCGAGGAGCTTTCGCCGATTGACTTCCGCGACACCGGCAACCTGGAATCGCGGCTGGTTCACGCCTTCTCGCCGGCGGGCGCGATCGAGCGCTGCCGGGTTGGCCTTGACCGCCTGCTGGCCCTGGTGCCGGCGGATGCGCGCGAGCGGGTGGAGCTTTATCCCCGCTCCGCCACGGAGGTTGCGCTGCTGCTGCATGGGCTGGAGTTTGCCCGGGTGTGCCACGCCGCCGCGGCCGACTCCTTCGCCCGCCAGGATGAGGCCAGCTTCGGCGCAGCGCCAACGAGACCCCGCTCACTGAAGAGTCGGAGCCGCTGGCCCGGGAGCTCTTCACTCGCCTGTTCCTGAGCCGCCATTCCGACGGTGTCCAGACCGATGCGCTCTTCCGGCTGCAGCCGGAGCGGTGGCTGGAGTCGCGGCTCCGGGCGGCGATCCCCGAGCTGCTGCCCGGCCTGCGCGCCGACCTGATGGTCTCGCAGGTTCCGGCGCTCTCCAGCGGCGACCGCGGCATGCTGGACCTGCTCACGCTCGACCGCAACGGACGGCTGGTGGTGCTGGAGCTCAAGGCCAACGAGGACCTGCACTTGCCGCTGCAGGCGCTGGACTACTGGATCCGCGTGCGGGCGCTGAACGACGACCGCAAGCCGGGCCCCGGCGGCCGGATGCTCTCGGCGTTCGAGCGCATGGGCTACTTTGCCGGTGCGGAGGTTTCGCCGCTGCCCCCGCGGCTGGTGCTGGCTGCGCCGGCGCTGCGCATCCACCCCGCCAACGAGGCGGTTCTGCGCTATTTCTCACCGCAGGTCGAGTGGGAGCTGATCGCGCTGGGCGAGCACTGGCGGCGCGAGCTGAAAGTCGTCTTCCGCAAGCGGGCGGGATAGACGCCGCCAGCGCGGAGTTAGTGGTGTCCGCCACACAGATGGTCGTTTTATGTTTTGAAAGGGCACGACTTCAGTCGTGCCGTAAACGAACCAAAATGAGTTGGGCTTTAGCCCCTGGGGGAAGCTTCTCCTACAAATTCAATCCATTCGCGCGCCCATCCGCAAATGACCCTATTTGCAAATGACCCTATTTGCAGCGGCCTTACATCAGCGGAGTTCGCTGCGGCCATCAATTTCCATGACCTCTCAAGACTCCGGTCACGCAGTAAACGAGGATCGGGCATCAACTCCGTAGCAAGGTGTCGAATTGGTCCTCGCCTACTTATATTTCCGTCTCGGTGTACGACAAAATATCAGAAGTATTCGGTTGAAGATTCTGCGGTTTTGAATTAAACTTAGAAAGGTCAACGTCCGATACTTTTCCCGTTAGGGCTTGAATCGTCGGACCGCGTAGTGCATCATATGACTAGCTTCACGCCCACTGAGATGTGGGCTATCCCCTGGTCCCGGGGTAACGGGCATTGAAGGCCACCCACCCGGTGGCCTTCTCTATTTGCCTTTATGAATACAGCCAGCGTGATAACCATCGTCGCTCCAGAATGATGTTTGAACGGTTCGAGAGCCATCCGGTTGTGTCTCAACCAAAACAATTTTTAGCGTTGCACCATCCCCTTTCCTGCGATAACGCTTTGCGTATATGTCGTTTCTTGTATTCCGTTTATTGGGATGTATAGAGTCTGGGTTGGCGATGATTTCTGGAATCCAAAATAGCGTTCTGGGCCTCGATGAATCTCCGATGCGATAACGCGACTCATCGAGTGCGCCCCGTCGCAACTGGGGAATGGCATGCATAGCTCTCGCATCAACCCAACGCTTCCGCTTGGCGTCAAAGAATTCCAATTTGACCAGATGCGGGAAATCTTCCGGAATAAACGTGACGGTTTTGCCGTTTGGGTCAGAGAACATCTTGCCTTCCAGTTCCTTTTGAAATGCCGCATACAGCTCCGCTATCGAATTAAAGGCACGACTCTTCGGGCATTCTGGGGGCTGCGGGAAAATAGCCGCAAGTTGTGATTTCAGATCTCCCATATCCTCTCCAGTCGGGCAATCATCGAGCGGAGGGCGGAGAATCGAACTCCATTCCTTCCGGAATTCGGGGATATAAAGCCCCGTCCTGGCAACCCGCTAGTCGCGCTCCGCGAAAATTAATTTTCCGGGTACTCCAAAACCAAAACATTCTGCAGCGTTTGCACCCATCTTTCACGATCCTCCTTTTCCCATTTCGTACCCGGGGCGGGAAGACGCTGAAACAGGCCCGTCAAAAGTAGGCTCGATTGAGCCGCAAAGGATGGTGCCTTTGGCGCGTGGTAGACAGTCTGCACTGGCGCAATCGGTTCCACCTCCTTCTGCTTTTTTGCTCCAATCCTCCGCTTTGATCCGCCGCTATTTCTTGCGCCCTTCTGCAAGATGTAGGGTGAGACCACAATTCCGGCATCAAATGCGGCATCCTTAAGGAACGCTATGCATCGAGAGATGGTCTCCCCGGTCGCTGATGTATTTGCAGCGAAGTTCTCCCTGAGCATGTGCGCAGTGGCAGTTGAAATGTCGAAGTCTCCGTCAAAGATGAACGGATAGGATTTTTCGAGCATCTCGCGCAAGGCTGCCTTCCGGTCGACCTCCTCTCCACTCACGTATCGCTTCATGATCGGGTTGGGAAGATTGTTCTCCGAAATCATCCCCAAATACCGGAGAGTCGTAGTAACTTGACTTTGCGCCGCACCGGACATGGACCCCATAAGCCCACGGTCAATTCTGCCCGGAAGTCCTTGTTTGAAGCGCTCAAGGAAGTTCGTAAGCGTTCTGTACGCCACATAGGGCGGCGTAGCACTCTTCTTTTCGGTCGCTTCCATTTGGCCGACCCTCCTCGGTTTACGACGGTAATTTGATGCTTCTATGGTACTATACGGATTCGTATAATTCAATACGGGGTCTGATTTTTTCCTGGAGACTCGATGCTGTCCGCGGCATCATCTCGCATAGGAGAGAGCTGTTCTTGTTCAAGATATTGTATTTAAAGAGTTTGATTGGAGCTTTTCGGAGACGCTCGTCTGGGGGGATAGTGAAGCTCTAATTTTCGTGCACACTGATGATCAGTTTTCTAAGCCACGAACGAGAACATCCAAATTTAGAGCCTGTCCGGTTCCAAGTCGAAGACGTATTTAGAATGGAGCAAGGTACAAGAACGCTTCATCCTTATAGAAGTGCGCTTGCTAATAGGTTGATTGCCTCAATATAACCTTGCGGACCCCGGCTTAATCGCGCTCCGATTGCGCGATTATAACCCGGTTGTCAACTGCGCTCCCCCTCGGAACACGAAAACATTACATCTATGGCAAGTGAATACTTCCAAGATTTCTATTGACAAGACTAAGATTATCTGACAATAATAGACTCAATACCAAGAACTCAGCCCGCTGCTCCACCCTCCCCAGTAGCGCTCCGGACCCGAGAACCAGATCGGAGCGCAACACCCGTGCTGAAACCCACCCCCCTCCCCCCCAAAGGTAACCTCGCCAGCTCCGCGAGCCCCGCCGACCCCGCTGCCGGCGGCGAAAATGGTCCGTTTCTCGGTGCCAAAGGCCTTGCAGAGGCCACCCCCCCTCCCCCCAAAGGTAACCACCCAACTCCGCGAACTCCGCCAACTCCGGAGCATCCGGCGAAGAGGCGGCGAACAAATAAATGCAAAAATCGTGCCTATTCCCCTGATTCCACAGCACATCCTCGTTTTATTTTCGCGGGGCGGCCCTCAGCGGGCGGCCGCGCCACGCCGCTGACTGACAACTGTTCTCGGCTACTGGTCGCGGAGGAGGATTAGCGGGTCTACGGCCAGGGCGCGGCGGGCGGGGATCAGGGCCGCCAGCATGCCGAGGGTGAGCATGGTTAATGTGACGGCGATCAGCACCACCGGGTCCTTGGGCGTGGCCTGGTAGACGATGAAGGCGAGGACCTTGGTGGCGAGCAGGCCGAGGACGATGCCGGCGACCGAGCCGTAGGCCAGCAGGCGGAAGGCACGGCCGAGCGATGCGCCGAGGATGTGCTTGCGGCTGGCGCCGAGGGCGACGCGGATGCCGAGCTCGCGGAGGCGCTTGGAGACCACGTAAGAGGCCATGCCGAAGATGCCGGTGATGGCGAGCATGGCGCCGAGCAGGCCGAGGACGCCGAGGGCCACGGTGGAGACGCGGGCGGCGAAGAGGGCCGAATCCATCTCAGAGGTCCAGGTGCGGATGTTGAGGGGCAGGGTGGAGTCGAGGCTGCGCAGGGCGGTTTCGATGGCCGGTCCCATCTCCTGGGGATCGCGCGCGGAGCGGACTACCAGCCAGGTATCGCTGTCGGACTGCTGCTGGAAAGAGAAGAACATGGCCGGCTGCTGCTCTTCAGTAAGGGTGCGGTATTTGCCGTCTTCGACGACGCCGACGACCAGGGCGCGCTTACCGCCCCAGTACCTGAAATGTCCGCCGACGGCTTTCTGAACGGAGCCGAAGACCTTGATGGCGAACTGTCGATTGATGAGAGTGGCCGTGACCGCATTCTTATCGTTCTTGTCGCACTTGTCGTCGAAGGTGAGGTCGCGGCCGGCGAGGAGCTCGGTGCCGGCTGCTGCCAGGTATCCGGGTGAGACGCGGTAGTTCATGGCTTCGGCGGCCATATTGGTGGGGCGGTAGTCGGTGACAGTGTCCTTGTAAACGGAGGAGTCGCCGCCGCCGAGGCCGAGGGGGATGTAGCTGGTGGTGCCGACGGCGGTGACGCCGGGAATGGCGCGAATGGCGTCGATCATGCGGCGCTGCATCTGGGGCACGGCATCGTCTTTGTAGCCGGCCATCTGCAGGTCGGCTTCGGCGAGCATGACGTTGTGCGGGTCAAAGCCGAAGTTGGAGTGGAGGGAGCGGACGAGGCCGCGGACGGCGACGAGGGAAGAGGTGATGAGGACGGCGCAGATGGCGATCTGGGCGACGAGGAGCACGTCGCGGAGGGAGAAGCGCTTGAGGGAGTCCGTGCTCATGCCGGTGCGGATGATCTGCCATGGATCGGAGCGGAGGATCTGGCGGACGGGGACCATGCCGAAGAGGAATCCGCAAACGAGGGCGAGGAGAAGGGCAACGGCGTAGGTGCGGAAGTCCGGATTGACGGGGACGTTGATGGGGACGTCAGGGACGGGCTGCCAGGTGCTGAGGAGGCGCAGGAGGACGACTCCGCCGGCGAGGCCGATGACGCCGCCGGCGGCGGAGATGAGCAAAGCTTCAGTGAGGAGCTGGCGCACGATGAGGATGCGGCGGGAGCCGAGGGCCATGCGCAGGGCAACTTCTTTGGCGCGATCGGAGGCGCGGGCGGCGAAGAGGCTGCCGAGGTTGGCGCAGGCGGCGAGGAGGATGAGTCCGGCGAGGAGCATGAGTCCGGCCATGAAGGCGCGGGCGGGTCCGCCGAGGAAGTCGCCGACCAGGCCGGGCTTGGCGAGAGAGAATTTCACGCCCTCGTCGTCGCCGGGGTAGGCTTTGGCGAGCGCTGCGCCGATGGTGTTGAGGTCGGCGGTGGCTTCAGCCGGGGTGACGCCTTTGCGGAGGCGTCCAATGACCCAGGGCGAATGATCGCCGCGACTCTGCAGGTCGTTGCCGCCCATGACGGTGGGCTGTTCGACGATGGGGATCCACATGGCGGGAGCGAAGAAGAGCTCAGTTCCGCGGAAGGACGGCGGGGCGACGCCAATGATGGTGAACGGGTGCTTATTGACGGAGACGGTACGGCCGAGGACGGCGGGGTCGCTGTGGAAGTAGCTGTGCCACCAGGCATAACTGAGGACGACGTAAGGGGCGCTGTTGTTGCCCTTTTCGTCGGAGGGGTGGAAGAAGCGGCCGAGGTAGGGCTGGACGCCGAGGGAGTCAAAGTAGTTGCCGCTGGCGAGGAAGGGCCATGCGGTGGATGGGTGGGAGCCGGTATCGACGCCGACTGCGCCGATGATCTGAAAGATGACGAGGCTCTCGAAGGTGCGGTTGCGGTCGCGCAGGTCGAGGTAGTCGGGGTAGGACTGGGAAGGGTAGGTGAAGCGCTGGACGCTATAGAGGTTCTCGCTGCCGGGGAGGTTCAGCGGCTTGAGGACGATGGCGTTGAGGACGCTGAAAACGATGGCGTTGGCGCCGATGCCGAGGGCCAGTGTAATCACAGCCGTGATGGCAAAGCCAGGGGATTTGGCTAGTTGTCGGAGGGCCAGTTTCAGGTCGCTAAGCATGGTGAAGGGATGTACGCGGGATGGGGACTGGCGGTTCCGTGGGGCAATCCGTGCCCCTTCAAAGCCCGCCGTGGAATGAGTTTTTTCCGCAAGCTGTCATCGCGCCGAGGCGTCTTTACCAGTCCCAACGGGGTTTTTCGCAAACTGCCTCAGGGCTTTTTCATGGGGGAGAGTAGTTGTTCGAGGCGGTCGAGGAAGGGGCGCTGGGCGGTGAAGATTTTCTGGCGGGCCTGGGTGATGGGGAACCAGGCGCCGCGGTCGACTTCGGGGATCTCGATCATGCGGCCGGTGCGTGGGGGCCATTCAACCCGGCAGGTGTTGCTGACGAGGCGGGCGGGATCGCAGTCGCCTTCAATGGCGAAGGCGGTGACGATTTTGCCGGAGTTTTGGGTGATTTCGCCGAGGGGCAGGAATTCGCCGTCGATGGGGAAGCTGGTTTCTTCCTGGAACTCGCGGCGGGCGGCGGCGAGGGGCTCTTCGCCGGGCTCGTACTCGCCTTTGGGAATGGTCCATGCGGCTGCGTCCTTCTTTTGCCAGCAGGGACCGCCGGGGTGGACGAGGAAGACCTCGAGGGGGTTGGTGCGGCGGAACATGAGGAGGCCTGCGCTGCGTTTGGGCATGGGCGTCGAGAACATGGTAGCGGGTTCCAGCCTCTGGCTTCTAGCCTCTAGCTTCTGGCTTCTAGCTTCTAGCTTCTAGCTTTGCGCTGTCCCTACGGGACTCCCTGGCTATTTGGTGGCATCCTCTACGAACAGCGCGACTATGGCGCTGTCGCTCTTGGTCCCTTACGAACGCCGCGACTGCGACGCTACGGCTCTTGCTATTTGAGGTGGGGGACGCCGGCGCCCCAGGTTTCTGGAGGGGCCAGGTTCTTGCGGATGGGGGGTGGGGTCATGTCGCGGCGGCTGGAGGAGAAGACGGCGTCGCCCTGGGAGATGAGGTAGTCGGCGGCGCGGGCGGCGAAGGCCATGATGGTGAGGCCGGGGTTGGCGGAGCCCTGGGTCGGCATGATGCTGCCATCGCAGACAAAGAGGTTGGGGATATCCCAGGTGCGGCCGTAGGCGTCGACGACGGAGGTGCGGGGATCGGAGCCGGCGCGGCAGGCGCCGACAAGGTGGGCGTAGCGCGCTTCCTGCACCACTTCGACGGCTCCGGCAGCGCGCATTACGTCCATGACTTTTTCCTTGCCGAACTGGATGAGCTTCTTGTCGTTGTCGTGGAGGTTGAAGGTGACGTTGGCGATGGGGAGGCCGAACTGGTCGCGTTCTTCTGCAAGGGTGACGCGGTTGTCAGGCCAGGGAAGGATCTCGCCGAGGACGCCGAGAGTGGCCCAGTGGTTGTAGTCCATCATTTCGCGGCGAAGGCCCCAGCCCCAGGCGCGTTTGGCCGCGATCATCTGCTTGGCGAAGGCCATGGGGAGCGGGGCGACGGTCTGGATGGCGAAGCCGCGGGCGAAATCGCGCCTGGGGTCGGTCTCGTAGAACTCCTCTGAAAGGGCGTGGGCGGGCGGGGCCTTGTACATGCGGACGAGCTGTTGAAAGCGGCCGAGGACGACGTTGCCGGCCTGGGCCATGAGGTAGTGGCCAAGGACACCGCTGGAGTTGGCGAGGCCGTTTTCGTGGCCGGGGCAGGCTGAGTTGAGCAGGAGGCGCGGGGTTTCAATGGCGTAGCCGCAGACGAGGACGGCGCGGGCGCGCTGGAAGTGGGCGCGGCCTTCGCGGTCGAAGTAGTGCACGCCGGTGACGCGGCCGTGGGGACCGAGCTCGATGCGCGCGGCCATGGAATGATCGCGAATCTCTGCGCCGCTGCCGATGGCGTCAGGAACGTGGGTGATGAGGGTGCTGGCCTTGGCGCCGACCTTGCAGCCCTGGATGCAGTAGCCGCGATAGATGCAGTGGGGGCGGTCGCCGCGGGAGCCGGAGAGGATGGCGACGGGACCGCCGATGGAGACGGGGATGCCGAGCGCGGTGCAACCTTTGACGAGGACGTCGCCGACTTGGCCGGTGGGATGGGGACCGTAGGGATAGCCATGCGGATGGCCCCAGGGGAACCATGCTGGACCGGCGACGGGAAGCTCGAGCTCCATTAATTCGTAGTAAGGATGGAGATCGTCGTAGGAGATGGGCCAGTCTGCGCCGACGCCGTCGCGGGTGTAGACCTTGAAGTCGGAGGGGTGAAAGCGGGGAGTGAAGGCGGCCCAGTGGACGGAGCCTCCGCCGACGCCTTTGCCGGAGTTGTTGGCGCCGAGGGCGAGAGGATCGGAGCCGCCGGTGATACGGGGATCTTCCCAGTAGAGCTTGTGGGAGCCGGCTTCGTCGCTGACCCAGTCGCGCTCAGTGTCCCAGAAGGGGCCGGCCTCAAGGCCGACGACGCGGAAGCCGGCGCGGGCGAGGCGCTGGAGCAGGACGCCGCCCGCGGAGCCGATGCCGACGATGAGGTAGTCGACTTCTTCGGAGTCACGGAAGCGGCGCATGGGAGCGTGGATGTGCTGGATGGCGCCAAGCATGTGGCGGCCGTTTTTGGGCGGGCCGAAGGGGCCGCGGATCGGGTCTTTCACGCGGACCTCATCCTGGTTTGATGGCGATGTTGGTCGGCCTCGGTGTGGTGGTGAGAGGCGTCGTCAACCTCGTCGGAGGCGGAGGCGCTGGGAGCGAGCCACGGGTAGCGCTGCTCCTCGACTTCCCACGGTTCGGGTTCGCCGCGTTCGAGGCGCGTGTAGGCGCGGGGATACGCGGGACCACCAAAGCCGATTTCATCCCAGGCCCAGGGATGGGCGTAGTAGGCATCGGCGGCGTCAAAGGTGATGAGTTGCCAGAAGCGATGGACGGACATGCGCTGCCAGATGTCGGCGGCGGCGCGCGGGCGGCCATCGTGGATGGTGCGAAGGACGAGGTCCTGTTCAAGCGGACCGATGGAGAGGAAACCGCTACCGTAGTGCTCGAGCGCTTCGCGGCTGATGGCCTCGATGCCGATGGCTGCGTACACATCCCGATCGTGGGGCATGTCGGCGAAGCGATAGCCTACGGTGCGATTCTCGGCGAGGCGTTGGTCGAGCGGCGGAATGAGGGGGATGCGGTGGC
The DNA here is from genome assembly GCA_035552475.1 of Occallatibacter sp. Lineage (GTDB taxonomy): Bacteria > Acidobacteriota > Terriglobia > Terriglobales > Acidobacteriaceae > Telmatobacter. The sequence goes on along the minus strand of DASZLE010000094.1, from coordinate 159,280 downwards.
CGGGCGCGCGGTCGGATTGCGGGAGAATGCGATCGAAGACGGCTTCCCAGAAGCGGGCCTGCTCGGGAGTGAAAAAGCGCAGCGGGCCGGGCGGCTGAATGCGGGCGAGGACGACGTTGCGGGTGGCGGCGTCCCAGAAGGATTGCTGGGAGAGCGTGCTGTAGCCGGGGTAGTAGCCGGGCTGCGGGATGGGCGCGTAGTGCTGGCCGGTGACGGGGTCGCGGGTGAGGAGTTCGGGGTCCGGACTCATGCGGTCTGGAGGATTCATCGGGAACTCCGGCGGAGGAGGCTGGCGAGCAGGCCGAGCGCGCCCGCGGCGCCGAAGAGCAGCGGCGCGAAGATGGGCGGGCCGTAAATGATGTTGTAGACAAGGTGGCGAATGCCGCCGGGGCGACGGAGGACGCCGCGCGCGTGATAGCAGAAGCCGACGCCGGCATCGGCGCAGGCGGCGATGGAGAGCGCGGGCAGCGCGGTGCGGGCGATACGGCGGTTGCGGATGGACGCGAACGCCGCCGCGGCGAGCAGTGGGGCGATGACGATGGGCGTCCACTGCACCCAGTAGCGGAAGTTGTTTTTGTAATGCGAGTAGTAGGCTTCAAATCCGCTGAGCAGCGCGCTGACGGCGGTGACAATGGCGACCTGCTTCTGGAAACGGCCTTCGCGGATGTCCTGCTCTTGGGAAAGGAGCTCGCGGCCGACGCGCGGAGGAAGGATGCGGGCGAGGCCCGTGTCGAGTTGGTTGGGGTCAGTAGAGGATGCGTCTTCGCGCTGGAGGAACGAGGCGATGAGGCCGAGGTAGGCCGCGGTGCCGAAGAGCAGCGGGGCGAAGATGGGCGGGCCCATGATCATGTTGGTCATGGGGAGACGCCAGCCGCCGGGCTTGCGGTGAATACCGCGGATGTGGAAGTAGAAGCCGATGAAGCTGTCGGCGAGGGTGACGGCGGAGACGAGGCGGAGAACACCGCGAGCGGCGCGGCGCGAGAAGACTGCGGCGAGGCCCGCGGCGGCGAGGAGCGCGCTGAGGATGACGGGCGTGTACATGACGCGGCGGCTGTAGCTGCCGCGGTAGTGCTCGTAGGCGACCTCAAGGCCGCTGGCGATGCTGGAGAGGGCGGTGACCAGGGAGAGGCTGCGCTGGAAGCGGCCTTCGCGGATGTGCGTGGCGGCGAGGTCGAGGGCGCGCTCGGGGTTTTCAAGCGCTTCGCCAACATGCCGCAGGTCGATGGTCGACTGGTTCAAGAACGTCCCTCGGGGGCTAAAGCCCGCTCCCTTCTTGAGTATCGTGCGGCACGACTGAAGTCGTGCCCCTTCAAAGCCAAAGCTCGGGGGCTAAAGCCCGCTCCCTTCTTGCGTATCGTGCGGCACGACTGAAGTCATGCCCCTTCAAAGCCAAAGCCCGGGGGCTAAAGCCCCGGTTCTTCTTTTGCGGCGCTTCGGCGGGACTGAAGTCCCGCCCCTACGCGTTTGGGCCATCCATTCAATGGCCAACCCATTGAATGAATGGCCAACCATTGAAGGAAGCAGGGGCTGAAGCCCGTCGTTCTCTTGCTTGCCGTTTGGCACGACTGACGTCGTGCCCTGTTACAAAGCGTCTTCGAGATTCTTCGCGAGTGTGAAGTCGTACTCTGTCGCAAAATGCCCTTCGAGTTTTTTCGCAAATGTGAAGCCATGTTCTTCCAAAAGCCAGGCTCAGGGGCGCAAGCCTGTTTCCTTTCTGCGCATTGTGCGGCGCGAACGATTAAACAACCTCGCGGATCTTGTCTTCGGCGAGGGTCTTGATGATTTTGCCGGCATCTTTCTGGCCGCGGAGAAGCGCCTTGACGAGATGCTTGGCCTGGTCGGTGGTGGCTTTGCCGGGCATGGGCGGCTCGTTGGGATCGACGACGGCCTGGACGAGCGCGGGACCGCCGGCGGCGAGGGCTTCGCGCAGGACCCGCTCGGCATCTTCGGGACGCTCGAGAGTGAAGCCGCGCGCGCCGCAGGCCTCAGCCACTTTGGCGAAGTCGATGGGATGAAGCTCGACACCGAACTCGGGGTTGCCGTCGAGGATCATCTGCTCCCACTTGATCTGGCCGAGGACGTTGTTTTTGATGACGATGACGCAGACGTTCATTTTGTATTTGACGAGGGTGGCAAGTTCGGCCATGAGCATGGAGAGGCCGCCATCGCCGACGATGCAGACGACCTGTCGGCCGGGATACGCGGCGGCGGCGCCGATGCAGTAAGGAAGGCCGTTGGCCATGGTGGCGAGCATGCCGGAGAGCGAGAACTGCATGGCGCCGCGGATGTCGATGTAGCGCGCGGACCAGGTGGCGATGGTGCCGGAGTCAGAGGCGACGATGGCGTCGTTATTGAGCAGGCGGTTGAGGGTGTGGGTGACGACCTGCGGCTTCATGGGCATGTCGTTGCGGGTGCCGCGTTCATCCATCAGATCGTTCCAGTCCTTCATGCGCTCCTGGGCTTTGCGCAGGAATCTATCGTTCTTCTTTTTGAGCATGGGCAGGAGGGCGCGGAGGACGGTGGCGGTGTCGCCGGCGAGAGCGACGTCGACGGGATGGCGCAGGCCGATGCGCGTGGGATCGAGATCGATCTGCACGGTCTTGGCCCGGCCGGGTTTGGGCAGGAATTCGATGTAGGGGAAGCTGCTGCCGATCATGAGGAAGGTGTCGCACTCCTCCATGGCGTCGACGGAGGGCGCGGTGCCGAGCAGGCCGATGCCGCCGGTAGTGTAAGGGCTTCGGTCGGGCAGGACGCCTTTGCCGAGGAGCGCTTTGATGACGGGACCGCCGACGATTTCGGCGAGCTGCTCGACTTCAGGCCGAGCTCGGAGAGCGCCGCGGCCGACGAGGATAGCGACCCTGGAGCCCTCGTTAATCACGCTTGCGGCCCGCTCCAACTGAGACTGCGAAGGGAGCACATGCTGCGAGATGCAGAACTCGGCGCTATGCTCGGGGACGTTGGCCTTGCTGCGATGGCTGTCGTCGGCTTTCCACTCCTGGATGTCTTTGGGGATGTTGATGTGGGCGACGCCGCGGCGCGCGTAGGCGGTGCGGACGGCCATGTCCACGGCGTTGATGGCGTGCGCCGGACCCATGATGCGCTCGTTGAAGACGCTGACATCCATGAAGAGTTTGTCGAGGTCGACGTCCTGCTGGTAGCTGGTGCCGATGAGGTCGTGGAAGGTGTGGCCGGTGATGGCGAGGACGGGCTGGAGATCGCACTTGGCGTCATAGAGTCCGTTGAGCAGGTGAATGCCGCCAGGGCCGGAGGTGGCGCAGCAGACGCCGAGCTTGCCGGTGAACTTGGCATAGCCGACGGCGGCAAAGGCGGCCGCTTCTTCGTGGCGGACCTGAATGAAACGCAGCTTGTCCTGGTGTGTGCGCAGGGATTCAAAGAAGCCGTCGACGCCGTCGCCGGGCAGGCCGAAGATGGTGTCAACGCCCCACTCGATGAGCCGTTCGACGATGAGATCGGAAACCTGTTTTGCCATAAGAACCTCGCTAGGTGTGCGCCGTGGCGCGAAATCGAATTGCCGGGAGCCGCTGTGGGCGCCCGGGTCAGACGCTGAACTTGCGGACATCGCTGTCCCTGAGGGTGAGGCCGATGCCGGGCCGCGAAAGATCGGGCGTCATGACGCCCTGGCGCGGCTCGGAGAAGCCGTCAAAAAACATGCGCTCAATGCGTGCGTGATCGTGAAAGAACTCCATGTGCACGGCGCGGGGCACGGCGCAGCAGACGTGCATATGCTGGCTGGGGGCGCAGTGGGCTGAGAGGGGAAGGTTGGCGGCCCAGCAGAGCGCCGCCGCATCAAGAAAGCCGCTGATGCCGCAGCGCGTGGCGTCGGCCTGGAGAACGGTGACGGCGCCGGAGTCGATCATGCGGCGGAAGTACCATGCGGTGTAGCCGTACTCGCCGGCAGCAATGTCCATGCCGGCGGGAGCGCGGTCGCGAACGGTGCGCATGCCGGCCAGATCGTCGGAACTGACCGGCTCCTCGAACCAGCTCACGCCGTTCTTGGCGAAGGCATGAGCGAGGTCGAGCGCCTGCATGACAGTGGTCGCGCCGTTGGCGTCGACGAAGAGCCTGACGTTGCTGCCGATGGATTCGCGAGCGACGCGGACGCGGCGGGGATCGTCGCTGGGATGGGAGCCGATTTTCATTTTGACCATGGAGAAGCCGGCGGCGGCCCAATCGCCGAACTGGGTGCGAAGCTGGGCGTCTGTATAGGTGGTGAATCCGCCGCTTCCGTAAACGGGGATGCTGTCGCGAACGCGGCCGAGCAGGTTGGCGAGCGGGACGCCCAGCAGGCACGCGCGCAGATCCCAGAGGGCGTTGTCAATGGCGGAGACGGCCATCATGGCGATGCCGCACATGCCCTGGTTGCGAATGCGGGCGAGGAGATCCTTGAGGATGGCAGCATGGGCGAATGCGTCGCGGCCGTTGACGATTTCGCAGAGGAGGGTTTCAGCCAGCTTGCCGGTGGAAGCATCGGCGTAGGTGTATCCGATGCCGCGGGTGGATCCACTGGAGAGCTCGACAAGCACCATGGTGGATTTGTCCCAGGCGCAGGTTCCATCGGCTTCGGGCGCATCGGTGGGGACGGTGAAAACGCGAACCGCGCTGCCCGTGATGTTCGCTTCCTGGAGCATGAGATAGGAGAAGCACACGACTGCGACCACGGATTACGATGCGGCAAAGATATGGGGTGTTGCGTGGCGGAGCGGGTTGGAGTGGGGTATCCGGGCACGGGCCGACGAATCGGAGTTGCAATGAGCAAGCGGTGGGAAACGTCCCTCGGGGCCTGAAGGCCGGGCGAAATTCAGCGCAATAACGGCACGGCGAAAGCCGTGCCGCGTCAAAGCGAACCCAACATTCGTCAGACACTGGCCTAGTGGAGAACGGCCTGTATTGCGGCTCCGGTGTATTGAAGTTCCTTGTCTACGTGTTCTTCCATCCGGGGGCCGGCGCCCACGCCGGGGCGCACCAGTACGATGCGGAAGGTGCGTGACGCTGGCATGCCGGGGTAGCTGCCCTGGATGGCGCCGATGGTGAGGGTTGCCGATGCGTCGTCCCAGTGAATGGGAATGGTAGTGTGCGCGCCCTTTTCGTAGTCGTACGAATCGCCTTCGTCGTTGTAGAGCGTGAAGTCACCGTTGGCGCCGGGATAGATGCGCAGGGTGATGGGCGCATCGGGGGACTGCATGGCGTATTCGCGCTCGGGGCCGAGGGGCAAGATGGAGCCGGCCTTTACGAAGAGCGGGATGTGAGCGAGCGGCGCCTGGGCGAGGATTTTCTGATCGCCCACGAAGCGGCGGCCGGTCCAGAAGTCGTACCATGCCGGTGCGGGCGGCAGGTAGGCGCGACGGGTGATGGCGCCCTGTTCGTCGACGGGGAGGACCAGGATCGATGGCCCGAAGAGGTATTCGTCGCCGATGTCGCGGACTTTTTCATTGGTGCGCCAGTCCATCACCAGTGGACGCATGATGGTGTAGTCGTCGCTGGTAACGCGCCAGGCTAGCGAGTAAATGTAGGGCAACATGCGAGAGCGGAGCTTGTCGTATTGGATGAGCGTGGGCGTTTGCGGGCCATAGGAGAAGATTTCGTTGGTGTTGTTGGAGCGGTGGCCGTGGGTGCGCATGATGGGGCAGAACGTACCGAACTCAAACCAGCGGGTGTAGAGCTCCTGGTAGGCGGGATCGTGAGTGTCGCGCTCGTAAGGCCAACCGTAGCCGGCGATGTCGGTGGTCCAGTAGGGGATGCCGGACAGCTCGAAATTCAGGCCGGCGGGAATCTGCTTCTGGAAGGTGCGGAAGGTGCCGGTCACATCGCCGGACCAGACGGTGGTGGCGTAGCGCTGCTGTCCGGCGAAGGCGGAGCGGGTGAGGATGAAGATGCGCTTTCGGTCGGTGGCAGCGCGCCAGTGGTCATAGACGCCGCCCGAATGCATGAGCGGAAAGACGTTGGTGTAGCGGGCTCCGTTGCCGATGTGGAGCTGGAAGGTGTCGAGGGTGGCGTCGCTGAAACCGTTGCAGCACTCGGGCTCAGCACTGTCGAGCCAGAAGCCGTCCCAGCCCTGCGCGAACATTTTGCCCACCAGCAGCTTCCAGTATTCGTCACGGGCTTTGGGGTCGGTGGCATCGTAGTCATCGGAGCCGGGGATGACATAGCCGTCGGCCAGCATTTGCTTGTAGGTTTCTGATTTTTTGTCGAGCACGGCCCAGACGCTGATGATGCTGTGGACATGCTCGTCATGGAGCTTCTGAATTGCGGCGGGGACGTCGGGATAAGGTTTGAGGTACTCCTCTGTATAGACGGGGTCGCCCTGGCGCTTCCACCAGAACCAGTCCTGCACGATGAGGTCGAGGGGGACGTGCTGGTCGCGATACTCCTGGGCGACGTCGAGCAGCTCTTTGGCGGAGCGATAGCGGTCCTTGGACTGCACAAAGCCGTAGGCCCACTCGCCGAAGAGCGGGGCGTGGCCGGTGAGGCCGCGGTACTGGTGAATGATCTGGTCGAACTCGGGACCATAGATGAAGTAGTAGTCGATGGCGTCGGCAGCCATGGCGCTGAGCGTCATTTCAGTGGGGAAGCGGTTGTCGAACCAGGAGTGCGAGGCAGTGTTCCACAAGATGCCGTAGCCGTTGCTGGAGAGGAGCAGGGGCAGGGCAACGTCGGTGTTGGCCTGGGCAAGCTCGACCACGCTGCCGCGGTAGTTGAAGAGGCCGGCCTGGTGCTGTCCGAGGCCGTAGAAGCCTTCGACCGGGCCAATGAAGAAGCGGTTGGTGACGTGATAGACCTTTTCGCCATTGATGACATCGGGCGTGTAAGCGCGGGGACGGCGGTCCATCTCAGAGAGCAGCGTGCCGCCTTTGGCGTCGTGAAACGAGATGAGGCCGTTGCTCAGTCGCACGCTGATCTGTACCTCGGGCGTGGTCGCTGTGGCCTCGCGCGCCGTCTGGGCAAAATCGAACGGGCTGGGCGAACAGGGCTGGACGAGCCAGGGCATGTGGGGCGAAGCGGATTTGGGATCGCCGGGACCAGCGACGATGTGGAGGACACCAGGAGCGCAGACGCTTACCTGCACAGTCTCAGCGCCATTGGTGAGTGCCATGCCCGCTACATTGTGGGTAACGGTATAGGGTGCGGCGGCCGGCTGGGCCGCGGCCTGGGCGGCCAGAACTCCGGCGAAGCAAAGAACAAGCGAGGCGCGAATCCGATTCATGGGCATCTCCCAAGGTTGGCCGCACTGGTGAGCGGCACGAATGCGTGTAACCGTTTTCAAACAAACAGCATACTCCAACCCCTGTGTGGCACAATGGCTTTCTCCGGGAGGTTGACTTGAAACAAGGATGGGGAAGAGGTCTGCGCGTTGCGCGATGGGCTGCGATGTGGCTGGCGGCCGTGGGATTTGGAGCAATGGCGTGGGCGCAGGAGGCGCGCTTCACCATCGAGCAGGCGCTGAGTGCGCCGTTCTGTTCGGAGCTGCATGCAGCGCCGGCCGGGCGCAAGCTGGCGTGGGTGGCGAACATCGACGGCCGGCGGAACCTCTGGGTTGCCGAGCCGCAGGGCAGCGGGTTTGCGTCGCGCCAGCTTACGCATTACGGTGACGATGACGGTCAGGAATTGAGCGGCCTTGCGTGGCTGCCCGATGCGAGCGCGATGGTGTACACGCGCGGCAGCTCCGAACAGGGCGATGGGCATCCGGTGCCCAATCCAGCATGGTTTGCGCACGGCGCTCACCAGCAGGTGTGGATTGTGAGCATGGCGGGAGGCGAGCCGCGGTTGCTGGGCGAGGGACACGGACCGGCGGTTTCGCCCGACGGGAAGACCGTCGCGTACATCGATAAGGGGCAGGTGTGGGCTGTTCGGCTGGATGCCAGCGACGCCAAGCCGGAACAAATCCTGCAAACGCGAGGCACCGTGCACGGGCTGCGCTGGTCGCCGGATGGCGCACGGCTGGCGTTCGTGAGCGACCGCGATGATCACAGCTTTATCGCGGTGTACTCGCTCGCGTCGAAGGCCGTGATCTACCTCGATCCGTCCACTGACCTGGACCGGGCGCCGGTGTGGTCGCCGGATTCGAAACGAGTCGCTTTCCTGCGCATTCCCGGCGACAAGAACGCGTTGCTTTTCGTCCCGCACCGGACGGCGTTGCCGTGGTCCATTCGCATCGCCGATGCAACAACGGGCGTTGGCCGCGAAGTATGGAAGACCGAAGAGGGAGTGGGGAGCGCGTACCGGGAGACGGATTCAGAGGATCAACTGCATTGGGCCGCGGGCGACCGGATCGTGTTTCCGTGGGAAGCGAACGGCTGGCTGCGCCTGTGGGCGGCGCCGGCGAAGGGCGGAGCGGGGAAGCTGCTGACGCCCGGCGACAACTTTGAAGTGGAACACGTTTCAATGAGCGCCGATGGGAAGACGCTGGTGCTGGATTCGAACCAGGGCGACATCGATCGGCGGCATGTGTGGCGCGTGACTTTCGACGGGCAGGGCGGCTTTACTCCGGCGCAGGAGGTGACCGGCGGCGAGGGGATTGAGACGCAGCCGGTGGTCGCGAGCGACGGAACGGTGGCCGTGCTTCGCTCCGACGCGCGCGTGCCTATGCGCGCGGCGGTGGTTGAAGACGGCAAGCTCGCGGACCTTGCGCCGCAAGCCGTTCCCGCGAGTTTTCCCGGAGCGCAGTTTGTCACGCCGCAGCAGGTTATTTTCAATGCATCAGATGGCATGCAGATTCACGGGCAACTCTTTCTGCCGCGCGATCTGAAACCGGGCGAGCGGCGGCCGGCGGCGGTGTTTTTCCATGGCGGCAGCCAGCGGCAGATGCTGCTGGGCTGGCATTACATGGAGTATTACTCGAACGCCTACGCGATGAACCAGTACCTGGCCGGCAAAGGCTACGTGGTGCTGAGCGTGAACTATCGCAGCGGGATCGGCTATGGTCTTAACTTCCGCGAGGCGCTGAATTATGGCGCGGACGGCGCCAGCGAATTCAACGATGTGATGGGCGCGGGCGTGTATCTGCGCAGCCGGCCCGACGTAGACGGCGCAAAGATTGCCGCGTGGGGCGGCAGCTACGGCGGCTACCTGACCGCACTGGCTCTTTCTCGCGCATCCGATCTCTATGCCGCCGGCGTGGACATGCATGGCGTGCATGACTGGAACCTGGAGATGCCGACGTTCGTCCCGAATTACGATCCGCGCGAGCGGGCAGACATTGCGCGGCGGGCGTTCGAGTCGTCGCCCATGTCTTCGATTAAAACGTGGCGCTCTCCGGTGCTGCTGATCCAGGGCGACGATGACCGCAACGTGCCGTTTGCGGAGACGGTGCAACTGGCGGAGGCGCTGCGGCGGCAGAATGTGGACTTCGAGGAACTGGTGTTTCCCGATGAGATTCACGACTTTCTGTTGCGGCGGAGCTGGGTGCGCGCGTATACGGCAGGCGCGGATTTCATGGACCGCAAGCTGGGATGGCATGCCGGAACGCGGAGCGCGTCTGGCCGGTAACAACCCCGGGCGGATTGTGCTGCATGCCGTAACAGGCGCATACTTCGTCTAAACAGAGGGCGGGGCGTCGCACGCGCCTAGCCCGAGGAGTCCCCGATGCCCGCAGCCCCGCTTCCCCTCACGCTGGGGGAACTGCGCACCAGCGAAGCGTTTTCAGAGGCGCGACTTAAGCGCCGCAGCATCAAAGATGAGTTGCGCAGCAACCTGATGGCTCGTCTGAAGGCGCGCGAGACGGTGTTCCCTGGAATCGTCGGATTTGACGACACGGTGATCCCGCAGATCGTGAACGCGATCCTGTCGAAGCAGAACTTCATCCTGCTGGGATTGCGCGGGCAGGCCAAGAGCCGCATTCTGCGCGCGCTCACAGCTCTGCTGGATGAAAAGCTGCCGTACATCGCGGGTTGCGAGATCCGCGACAACCCCTACCAGCCGATTTGCCGGCGCTGCCGCGAACTGGTGCGCCAGCGCGGTGACAGTACGCCGATCGCGTACCTGGAGCGGGATGAGCGCTACGTGGAGAAACTGGCAACGCCGGACGTGACCGTGGCGGACCTGATTGGCGACCTGGATCCGATCAAGGCCGCGCGCGGCGGCGAGGATCTATCGAGCGAGCTGACCATGCACTATGGCCTGCTGCCGCGCGCCAACCGCGGCATCTTCGCCATCAACGAGCTGCCCGACCTGGCCGGCAAGATCCAGGTGGCGCTGTTCAACATCATGCAGGAGGGCGATGTCCAGATCAAAGGCTACCCGGTGCGGCTGGAGCTGGACGTTGCACTGGTGTTCAGCGCCAATCCCGAGGACTACACCGCGCGCGGCAAGATCGTGACCCCGCTCAAGGACCGCATCGGATCGGAGATTCGCACGCACTATCCGGAGACGCTGGAAGAGGGCATGGCCATCACGGCGCAGGAGGCGTGGGTGGAGCGCGGCCAGGCGAAGATCGAAATTCCCAAGTACGTGCGCGAGATCGTGGAGCAGGTGGCCTTCACGGCGCGCGAGGACAAGAAGGTGGACAAGCGCAGCGGCGTAAGCCAGCGCCTGCCCATCTCCACCATGGAGCTGGTGATTTCAAATGCGGAACAGCGCGCGCTGGTGAACGGCGAGACGCTGGTGGTGCCGCGCGTGAGCGACATTCATGCGTCCGCGCCCGGCATCAGCGGCAAGCTTGAACTGGAGTACGAGGGCGAGATGCGCGGCGCCGATACGGTGGTGGAGGACCTGATCCGCACCGCGGTGGGCAAGATCTACGACTGCTACTTCGAGGGCGTGGACACCGAGCAGATCGAGATGTGGTTCAACCTTGGCGGCCAAGTCAAACTGGACGATACGCAGCCGGCGGCGTCGGCGCTGGCGGAGCTGCGCCAGATTCAGGGAATGATGGAGGGCCTCGAGCCAGTGGGTGTTACGCCGGCAGATCCTGCGCCGAAGCTGGTGGCCGCGGCCGAGTTTCTGCTCGAAGGGCTGGTGGCGCATCGCAAGCTGAGCCGCAGCCAGGAGCACGGATTCGCCGCCGCGGAGCGCCCCAGCCGCAAAGAAGAACGCAGAGACGTGGAGATGGATTACGAAGAGTGGCAGCAGCAGACGCGGCGCACGCGCCGAGGCGGCGGATTGAACTGAGGCGGCCATTCCGCAAGCGCAGTTGAGAGCAGAGCAACGCCGATGAAGCGAACTCACTACACGAAATATCGCGGCGACCTGGCCTCCGAGATCGATCTCGAGGGCTTGCTACAGGCGCTCTCCGATTACTTGCTGAGCTCGGGTTTCTACGATCCCTTCGCCGACTTTCAGGATCTCGATCAGACGCTGGACGACTTGCGCGAGGCGTTGCGCCGGCTGCTCCAGGCCGGCGAATTTCTCGATCCCGAAATGCAGGAGAAGATCGACCGGCTGGCTGAGGAAGGCTCGCTGGACGATTTGATCCAGAAGCTGCTCGATCGCCTGGAGCAGAACAATTACATCTCGTTGCAGCCAGGCGAGCCCGGGGAGATCGGCCAGGCGGGCGGGCCCAACGGCCCCACGGGCGAGGCGCGCTTCGAGGTGACGGACAAGAGCCTGGATTTTCTGGGCTACAAGACGTTGCGCGACCTGCTGGGCTCGCTGGGCAAATCAAGCTATGGGCGCCACGACACGCGCCACTGGGCTACGGGCATCGAAACCAGCGGCGCATCGCGGCGCTACGAATTCGGCGACACGCTGAACCTGGACACCACCACCACGCTCAAGTCGGCGATCGCGCGCGAGGGCCTCAGCTTGCCGCTGAATCTCGAATACGACGATTTGCACGTGCACCAGTGCGAGTATCAGAGCTCCTGCGCCACGGTGGTGATGCTGGACTGCTCGCATTCGATGATCCTGTACGGCGAGGACCGCTTTACACCGGCCAAGCGCGTGGCCATGGCGCTCTCGCACCTGATCCGCACGCAGTATCCCGGCGACTCGCTCTCGCTGGTGCTGTTTCACGATTCCGCCGAGGAGATGCCGATTTCGCACCTGGCGCGCGTGAAGGTGGGCCCATGGCACACCAACACGCGCGAAGGGCTGCGCGTGGCTCAGCGCGTGCTGGCGCGCCAGCGCAAGGACATGAAGCAGATCGTGATGATTACCGACGGCAAGCCCTCCGCGCTTACGCTGCCCGACGGCCGCATCTATAAAAATCCCTACGGCCTCGATCCGCTGGTGGTGAGCGAAACACTGGAAGAGGTGGCGCGCTGCAAGCGCTCCAACATCATGATCAACACCTTCATGCTGGCGCAGGATTACGAGCTGGTGCGCTTTGTGCACAAGGTCTCCGAGATGTGCCGCGGCAAAGCCTACTTCACCAGCCCCCAGACGCTGGGCGAGTACCTGCTGATGGACTACATGCAGCACAAGTCGAAGATGATCCACTAAGAATAGAATCAACAGCTCGAAAACTTCTGCAGCCCACGCGCCCCGGGACGCTAGGATAGCCAGTGGCAGGCAGCAGAGCTATTTCGTCACGGCGAAAGACTGAGGGACGTTTGCATGGCAGTCGACTCCACGGAGAACAAGTCTGTTTTGACTCGGGAGAAGCAATCGCGACTCGTGCCGCACGGCATGATCGTCCCGTTTGTTCTGGTGACGGTGCTTTTCTTCCTGTGGGGTGTGCCCAACAACTTCAACGACATCCTGATTAAGCAATTCATGAAGTCGTTCGAGCTGACCCGGTTCCGGGCGGGGCTCGTGCAGTCGCCGTTTTACCTTGGCTACTTCCTGCTTGCTACGCCCGCTGCCCTCCTCATGCGCCGCTTCGGCTACAAATGCGGAATCGTCACAGGACTGCTTTTGCTGGCCTCTGGAGCTTTTCTTTTCTGGCCTGCCGCGCACGTCTACCAGTACGGATACTTCCTTGCAGACCTCTTCATCATCGGCAGTGGCCTGTCGTTTCTTGAAACGGCTTCCAACCCATTTATTGCCCAGATGGGCGCGCCGGAGAGCGCCGCGCGGCGCCTGAATTTCGCGCAGGCATTCAATCCGCTTGGCGCGATTAGCGGCGCGTTCATCGGGACGCAGTTCATCCTCTCTGGCACGGAGCTCGATCAGGCTCACGTTGATGCGATGAAGGCGGCGCACACTTACTTGCCTTATCTACGCGAAGAAACGATGCGCGTGGTGCCACCCTATATCGCGTTAGGCGCGGTGGCGCTGTTCTGGGCCGTGCTCATCGGCATCACGCGCTTTCCCAAGGTGGCGGGCGAGCACCTCCACGAGGGCGAAGCCCACGGCAGTTTTCGCGAGCTGCTTGGCTACCCCAGCTTCCTCTTCGCCGTCGTTGCCCAGTTCATGTACGTGGGCGCGCAGGTGGGCACCTGGAGCTATTTCATCCAGTACGTGCAGGACTCCACGCATCAGCACGAAAAGATTGCCGGCTATCTGCTCACCGGCACGCTGGCCGCCTTCGGCGTGGGCCGCTTCAGCTCGGCCGTGATCATGCGCTACTTCCGCCCCGATCGCCTCATGGCCCTCTACAGCGCAGCCAATGTCGGGCTGGTCGCCGTCGGCGTGCTCTTCCCCGGCTGGATCGGCCTCTGGGCCGTCTTCCTTACCAGCTTCTTCATGTCCGTGATGTTCCCCACCATCTTTGCGCTCGGCATTGACGGCCTGGGCCGCAATACCAAGATCGGCGGCTCGCTCATCGTCATGGCCATCGTGGGTGGTGCGGTGCTCACGCCGCTCATGGGCTGGATTTCGCAATCCACCCACCACATCTCCATTGCCTACGCGGTGCCGCTGGTGTGCTACGTGGTGGTGGGCGCTTACTCGATGGCGTGGCACAAGCTGCGCATGCGCGGCGATCTGCCGGCCTGAGGAACACCGCGCAAATCAACCCGCGCTTTTTACTTTCCTGTGGCAGCTTCGTGCTCCGGCAGCGCCCACACAAACATCACTCCGCCGCTGCTGGTCAGGATGTACTGCCGTCCATCCAATTGGTACGTCTCCGGGGAACTCTGCATCGGATAGCCCATGCCCGCATGCCACAGCGTGCGTCCGGTGGCCGTATCCAGCGCCAGCATGTTGCCTTCTCCGTCGCCGGAGATAGTCAAGCCGGAATCGGTGGTGAGCACGCCCGCGCCGGTCCAACCCTCCCCCACTTCGTGCTTCCAGCGAATCGTGCCGTTCTGGTAATCGATTGCCTCGATCACGCCTTTTCCCCACACGTCATAGTCCGCGCCGGCCCAGCCGTACGCGCCGTCCGCCGGCTTGGTGAAATAAATGCTCCAGCTCGGCCGCGAATTTACGATGAACAATCCAGTCTTGGGGTCGAAGCTGGGCGCGCGATAGTTGGTCAGCCCGCCCTCGTCCGGTGCAATCAACCGCCCATCCGGCGCGGGATCCTTTTCGGGATTCGGGATCGGACTGCCGTTCTTATCCACGCCGAGCGACCAGTTGATTGGCCCATAAGGAACGGTAAGCAGGCTCTCGCCCGTCACGCGGTCCAGCACCACAAAGTACCCGTTGCGCGAAGCCTGCATCACCATCTTGCGATTCTGCCCGTGGAACGTGCCGTCCACCAGCACCGGTGTTTCCACCGCATCCCAGTCGTGCGTATCGTGGGGCGAGACCGAAAAGCCCCACTTCAGCTTGCCGTCATCGGGATCGATGGCGACAATCGCGCACGTGTAGAGATTCGCACCCGGCCGCGTTGCGCCGTTCAGCACCGGCGTAGGGTTTCCCGTGCCCCAGTAGACGAGGTTCAGCTCGGGGTCGTAGGTGCCCGTCATCCACGTCATGCCGCCTGTCGGCGCGTTGGGCGTGCCCGTTGGCGGCGTCGCGTCCCACTGCCACTGGGTCTCTCCCGTTTCCGGATTGAGAGCGCGCAGGTATCCGGGAAGGTTGTCGGAGTCGCCGGAGACGCCCACGATCACGTGATCCTTCACCACCAGCGGCGCCATTGTCGTCCAGTAACCCCGGTTCGCGTCGGCGACGATCTTGTCCCACCGCACGCGCCCATCCTTCGCATCCAGAGAGATCAGGTGCGCATCGGGCGTGGTGAAGTAGAGCCAGCCCTTGTACATGGCCAGACCGCGATGGCCGATGTGCTGGCCTTCCGATGGCCGGTGATAATGCCAGATCATGTGGCCGGAGCGCGCATCCACGGCCCACACGTTGTCAGGCAATGTGAAGTAAAGGATGCCGTCCACTAACAGCGGAGACGATTTGATGGGTTCATTCTGGCCGGTCTGGAATGCCCACGCGAGCGTCAGGCCGCCCACGTTGCGCGGCGTGATCTGCGTGAGCGCACTGTGCCGTCGGCCGGAGTAGTCGCCATGGTACAGCGGCCACGAGTCCGGCGCCGGATGCAGCAACTGCGCGCTCTCCAGGTCCTGAGCCCGCGCCGTGCCGCATGCGGCAAACGCCAACACCACTGCGGCCGTCCATCCGAGAATCCCCAACTTCATCCGCAACCCCGCTAACCCCGCTACTTCAACGTCTGCAGATATGCCATCAGATTGTGCACATCCGCATCGCTGTATTTGGGAAACTGTTCCACGTGCGCTTCCACCGGCGCGTTCACCTTGTACTGCACGCGCTTCGTCTGCCACGAGTGATACACACCATCGGCGTCGCGCAACCCCACGGTGAATTCATCTCGATACGCCAGGGTTCCCGAGTAGGTCTTGCCGGAAGCTGCCGTCACCGTCACGGTATTCTTTGCACCGCGTGGATAGAGCATTCGCATCTCCAGCTGCAAGCCTTGGAAGCGCCGCGCCACTCCGGCCAGGTCGCCGGTAGGCGAGTGGCACTTGGCGCAGCCGCCCGCGCCGTTGAAGTAGGCCTTGCCCGCTTCCACGTTGCCGGTCTGCAGATCGGCAGCCAGCACGCCGCGCCGCCCGCCGGGATGCTCCTCCGCCGCCTTTACGCGCGCATGAATGAATGCCACCAGGCTGGTCAGATCCTGGCTGGAAAAGTTGAACGCCGGCATTTTGTTTTCCGTCCCCTGCCGTCCCTCTCGCACCACTTTGGCAATCTCGTCGTCGCTATGCTCCGCAAGCACGATCTTCGACTGCGTCAGGTCCGGTCCCGACTCGCCGCCCATGGCGTCGCGCCCGTGGCAGAACGCGCAATTCTGCAGGAACAGCGCGCGCCCGGCCTCGGTCTGTCCGGATCCGTGTGCGCTGTCGCCTGTCGCGGCGGCATTCGATTCAGCGGCCGCCGGCGCCGTGCCCAGGAACCGCACCAGTTCCGTCAGCTCCGCGCCCTCAATCGCCGGGAATCCCGGCATACGGCCTTTGCCGTTATGGATCGTCGCCGCAATCTGGTCCGCGGTCATCTGGTGGCTGATGCCCACCAGCGGCGGAAACCCCGGCAGAATGCCTTCGCGTTCCGGCCCGTGGCACACCGCGCAGCGCTTCGCGTAGGCCTCCGCGCCCGGATCGCTCTTAGCCTTTACCGGCGGCGATGCTTCTGCCCCCGCTGCAGCGTTCTGCTGCGCCGCGTTCGCCGGCCTTTGCGCGATTTGCAGCAGCAGCGCGCTTCCCACCAGCGCAACTGCGTACATCCTCACCCGATTTCGCTTCACCCTAAGTTTCCTTCGATCCCGCATTGCACGCTCACTCCAGCGCAATGGTGTTTTTTACTCCCTACTACCTATTCCCTATTCCCTGCTTCTTAGCTGTACTTGATCAACTGCATGAATCCGTAGTCCATGTGCAACTGCTGGTGGCAATGCCACAGCGTGTCGCCGGGATTGTCGGCCACAAAGTCCACCGCAACCGTGTCCAGCGGCATCACGTTCACCACGTCTTTGCGCAGGCCGCTCATTTGCGTGTCGCCAATACTCGCAATCTCAAACGTGTGCCGATGCAGGTGGATTGGATGCTGGTCGCCGCTGCCGTTGCGGAACACCAGGCGGTAGCGCCGCCCCGCGTGCACCATCAGCGGCTCAATCTCCGGCCACGATTTGTTGTTGATGGTCCACGTGTCGAACTGCGAACCCTTCTGCGGGCCGATGTCGCGAAAGGTAAGCTCGAAGGTCTCGTCGGGCGCGGCGGCGGGCGCGGCCTTGGCAAACTGCGCATAATCCCAGGTGGCCGGCGCGGGGTCCTTCCACTGCGGCGCGCCCTTTTGTCCGGCATACTCCACCACAATACCGAGGCCCATCTGCCGCGATTTTTCGAGCGTCGACCCCAGCACCCACACGCCCGGAGCCGTCATCTCCACCACCGCGTCCACGCGCTCCGCCACCGCCAGTTGCAGCACTTCTACGCTCTTCGGGTTCGGGACCGGATTGCCGTCCATTGCCATCACCGTAAAGCGATGTCCGGGCAGCGCCAACAACACGTTCTCCGTCGCGCTCGCGTTCAGCAGGCGCATCAGCACGCGCTCGCCCTGCTTCACGCGGATAGGTTCGCCCGCGCCCAGCATGTGCGCGTTGATGGTTGCATACTTGTAGCCCACGTCCGATCCGCTGGTCAGCGGCGCGTTGGCGCTTTGGGCGCGCATGGTGTCCACCATGGGCACAAAGCCCGGTTCCCAATGGTGAATAGCCAGGTTGATCTCCTGGTCGTAATGCGCCGGCTGTCCGCCGCCGTCGATCAGCAGGAATCCAAACTGCCCCGTGTATGTCCCGATGGCGAGATTCCCGTACGCAGAAGCATGCGTGTGGTACCAGCGCGTGCCCGCGGGCTTCGGCGTAAAGCCGTAGCGGTGCGTCGTCCCCGGCGCAATCATGGGCGAGCCTTCTTCCATGGCGCCGTCGTTGTAGCTGTCGATCCCGAGGCCGTGCCAGTGGGTGATATCGGGATCACTGCTCGCGTTGGTCACGTCGATGGTGACCGGAACGCCCTCGCGAAGACGCAGCAGCGGACCCGGCACCTGTCCGTTGAACGCGATCGTTTTCACAGTGACGCCCGGGCCGATCTCCAGCGTGCACGGCTCGATGCGCAGCGCGTGATCCGCCTTGCCTGCCGGCGCGCTGCCTTTCGCCTTCTGGATGCCAAGCGCGCTCAGGCCATGCGCCGCCAGCGCCATGCCCGCCGTAGCCGCAAATTCTCTTCGATTCATGGGAAAGCCATTCATCCTGTGATTGCGTAGCCTCTGAACAGCGTCTCAAAGCAGCCCGCGGATTTTCATGCAGGGGAACCCGCGTGTCTGAGTTGTTTTGTAGTCGCGTCTTCGCATGCGGACGCGTTGACCTGAAGTCTATCCGCCTCATCCCGCAAGACGCAAACCTGCTTTGAGCATGCGCGAACTGCGCGTATTCCGGCAGCTCGCGGAAGGCCCGCTGTCCCGGCGTTGCTTCAGTAGTTATATCGTGATACGATATAACTGTGGCCGCAACTATGGAATCCCGTCTTCCCGATCCCCTTATCCGCACGCTCGCCGACTTCCGCTTCGAGCTGCGCCGGTTTCTCCACTTTTCCGAACAGGCCGCTATCGATGCCGGCCTGCAGCCCCAGCAGCATCAATTGCTGCTCCAGGTTGCCGGCGCTCCGGAAGACGCTACCGTCACCATCGCCTACGCCGCCGAACGCCTCGGCCTCAAGCACAATAGCGCCGTCGAGCTGGTAGACCGCTCCGTGCGCGAGGATCTGCTGGAACGCACCGAAGATCCCGCCGACCGCCGCCGCGCAATTCTCCGCGTTACCCGCAAAGGCCACCGCGTCCTCAGCCGCCTTTCCGGCGAGCACGCCCGCGAACTCACTCAGGCCGCGCCGCGCCTGGTGCGCACGCTCCAGCACATCCAGCGCCACGCCATGACGGAGGCTCGATGAAATCGCGCCCGTCTGCCTTGCGTGACTTTACCGTCGATCGCCGCGTCTGGTTCCTCAGCGCTGTGGCGATCGTAATCGGCGCGAGCGGCGCGGCTCTCGCCGTCTTTCTTCTGCGCGCTATCGCCTTCTGCACCAACCTGTTTTATTACCACCGCCTCAGCATCGCCATGATCGGTCCTGCCGGGTCCACCTGGTCTCCGTGGATCATGCCCCTGGCTCCCATCGTGGGAGGCATTTTCGTGGGCTACATGGCGCGTTACGGCTCTGACAAGATCCGCGGCCACGGCATCCCCGAGGCCATTGAAGCCATCCTGCTGCGCGGCGCGCGGGTCGAGCCCAAAGTCGCCATCCTCAAGCCCATATCCGCCGCCATCGCCATCGGTTCCGGGGGCCCGTTCGGCGCGGAAGGCCCCATCATCATGACCGGCGGCACCTTCGGCTCCTACATCGCGCAGTGGCTCAAGCTCAGTGACAATGAGCGCACCACGCTGCTGGTGGCCGGCGCCGCCGCGGGCATGTCCGCCACCTTCGCCACTCCTATCGCCGGCATCCTTCTCGCCGTTGAGCTCCTCCTCTTCGAGTGGCGGCCGCGCTCGCTCATTCCTGTTGCCGTGGCCAGCGTAATTGCCGGCACGCTGCGCATTTACTGGCTCGGCCCCGGTCCCTTGTTTCCGGTTCTGTTGCATCACGAGCCGCATCTCGAGCTGTTGTTGCTCGCCGCCGCCCCGCTCGGCCTCGTTGTCGGCCTGGCCGCGGCCTTCCTCAGCCGCCTCATGTACGGCCTTGAGGATCAGTTCGAGCGCCTCTCTGAGAAGTTTCACGTGCATTGGATGTGGTGGCCGGCCATTGGCGGCCTCGGCGTCGGCATCGGCGGCTTCTTCTTTCCCCGCAGCCTCGGCGTCGGCTATGACAACATCGCCGAGCTCCTCCGCGGCAACGCTCCGCTCTACCTGATCTTCGGCATCATCATCGCCAAATCGCTCATGTGGGCTTTCTCGCTCAGCTCCGGAACCTCCGGCGGCGTGCTCGCCCCGCTGCTCATGATCGGCGCGGCCATCGGTGAAGGCTTCGCGCAGATTGCCCACCTGGGCGGCGACGAGCAGGCCATGTGGGCGCTCATGGGCATGGGAGCCATGCTCTCCGGCGCACTCGGCGTGCCCCTCACAGCCATCCTTTTCTCGCTCGAGCTTACCCACGGCTTCCCGGCCCTGCTGCCGCTGGTCCTGGCCTGCACCGCTTCATACCTCGTTACTTCGCTCATCATGCCGCGCTCCATCCTTACTGAGAAGCTCGGCCGCCGCGGCTATCACCTCTCGCGCGAGTACGGCGTCGATCCGCTGGAGACCATCCTCGTCGCCGAGGCCATGTCGCCCCAGCCGGAAGGCGAGCCGGTGCCCGACCCTCTGCCCGAAGTCTTTGCCTATACTGACCAGACCTGCCGCGCCGTTGCCGAAGAAATGGCCACCACGGGCGTGCTGCGCCTGGTGGTCGTGGACCGCGACACCAATCTCGTCGTCGGCAGCATCGGCGCCGTGGAACTGCTCGCAGGCCGCCGCCGGGCCGTCCGCCGCGAATCCGAGCGCCGCATCGCCTTCCGGTTTCCCTTGCGCGATCGCTCCGAGGAACATGATCGCGCTGAAGAAAACATGCAGGGCACAACCTGATTCCCACAAACTTGGAGCGCGCTTCAGCATTGCGCGCTCCCACCATGCCTGATTACACTTCTCCCGCACTTCCGGACGGGGTGTGGCACGTCTTCTACTCCCTGTTCCCTAATCCCTGTTTGCCAGGAGTTCTCTGTGCGCCTCTTCCGTAGTCCCTTCGCTGCATCCTGCGTTTCGGCTCTCGCCCTTGTCGCCTTTGCAACTGTCCTCTCCGCCCAGGTCACCGCGCGCGAGGAACTGCCCGCGGCGCCGCACGCCAAGCCCGCCCATCTCAAGCACATCCTCGTCATCGGCCAGACCAAGGGCTGGGAGCACGACTCCATCTCCGCCTGCATGGCTGGTGTCTTTGACATGGGCCAGGAAACCGGCCTCTGGGACGCGGAGCTGCGCACCGACACCGAACTCCTCACCAAGAAGAGTCTCGGCACACGCAATGCCAAAAACCTCACCTACTTTGACGCCATCGTCTTCTGCAGCACCACCGGTGAGCTCGACATGGACGCTAGCCAGAAAGCCGACATGATGTCGTTCATCCACGACGACGCCAAAGGCTTCGTGGGCATCCACGCCGCGCTCGATACTAACTACACCTGGCCCGAGTACGGCGAGATGATCGGCGGCTGGTTCGATCAGCACCCCTGGTTCACCTTCGAAGCGCCCATTATCAACGACGACCCGACGTTCCCCGCCGTCCGCCACTTCCCGCATGAATTCGTGAAGTTCGACGAGATCTACCAGCCCAAGGAATGGTCACGCGAAAAGGTCAACGTCCTCCTCTCGCTCGATCCCAACCTGCTCGACTACTCTAACAACCCCCGCATCCACCGCCAGGACCACGACTTCCCAGTGGCCTGGAGCAAGATGTACGGCAAGGGCCGCGTCTTTTACTCCACCCTCGGCCATACCGAGGAGTCGTGGCAGGATCCCGACATCCGCAAGATGTACTTCGAAGCCATCAAGTGGGTTCTGGGCATGACCGAAGGCAGCACCGCCTCCCACCCGCGCCCGGCGGCTTCCACGCCGTCCGCAACCACGCCCACCCAATAGCCCAGCTCAAAAGGGTGCCCCGGATCCCTCGCACTTGGGGATCCGGGAGAGGGCAGCGTCCGAGTAAGCGGGAGTACGCAGCTTTCCCACCGCGCCATGTGATCCGGGTCACTTTCGGCAGCCCGCCAAGCTCCTAACCTCTCTTCAGAGAGGTATTGAGATGCGCGCCGCCGTTATCGCCCCGCTGACCGCGCCCAAAGTCAAAAAGCCGCTCGTCCGCCGCATCCGCCCCGATCGCTCCCAGCGCGTCCGCCACGTCGTCCAGGGCCTCTTCGTTCTCCTCAACGCAGGTCTCGGCATCCAGTTTTATCTTTGGGTCCGCTATTACGAGCGCGGTGCTACCGGCCTCTACGTCTCCCGCCCCGCCGGCGCCGAGGGCTGGCTGCCCATCGCCGGCCTCATGAACCTCAAGTACTTCCTGGTCACAGGCCGCGTCCCTTCCGTTCATCCGGCAGCCATGTTCCTTTTTGCGTCATTCCTGCTGATGAGCGTGCTGCTCAAGAAATCTTTTTGTTCCTGGCTCTGCCCTGTGGGCACCTTCTCTGAGATCCTTGCCGCCGCCGGCCGCCGCATCTTCGGCCACAACTTCCGCCTTCCGTGCTGGCTTGATATCCCTCTCCGCGGCCTCAAGTACGTTCTTCTCGGCCTGTTCGTCGCCGTCATCGGCGTCATGTCTGCTGAAGCCCTCCAGGGCTTCATGGAGACGCCCTACGGCCTCATGGTCGACGTCAGGATGCTCAACTTTTTCCGCGACATGAGCCTCACCGCGGCCGCCGTCATCGCCATCCTGGTCCTGCTCTCGGTCTTCGTGCAGCACTTCTGGTGCCGTTATCTCTGCCCTTACGGCGCGCTCCTCGGACTCGCGTCTCTGCTCAGCCCGGTCAAGATCCGCCGCGACCAGCAAGCCTGCATCGATTGCGCCAAGTGCGCACACGCCTGCCCCGCCGCGTTGCCCGTCGACAAGCTGGTTCGGGTCCGCTCCGTCGAGTGCAGCGCATGCCTGTCCTGCGTCGCCGCCTGCCCCGCGCAGGACGCCCTTCAGTTTGCCCTGCCGCCGCGACAGGCGCAGCAGCAGCCGGCCGCGCGCTGGGCTCGCCGCGTGCTCTCGCCCTTCGCCGTCGCTTGCATCCTCGCTTATCTTTTCTTCGGCATGGTGCTCTTCGCCCGCGCCACCAACCACTGGAATTCGGAACTCCCGCGCGACGTCTACATGCAGCTCGTCCCCCACGCCAACGAGTTGAGCCATCCGGGGCTGTAGATGAGAAGAGGGACGCTGAGCGAGCGATAGAGCGAGTGCTCCAGAGCCCGCCCTATGCCCGCCGCGCCTGGAACTCCCGCCCTATCTCCGCAATCGCATCCGCCCCCAGAGTCCGTGCCGCCCGCGGAAACACCACCGTTTCTTCGCGCTCGATGTGCTCTGTGTAGAGCCGCTTCAGGCTCTTCGTCGCTTCCACCAGTTCCTGTTGCTTCTCCGCATCCAGCGCGCCCCGTGCCAGCCAATCGGCATACAGCTCTTCCACGCGCGCATGCAGCCCCGCGGCATCGCGATGATCGTGTTCCAGCTTGTTCAGGTCGCCGGCATCGCCGCTGGCTCTCATCCGCGGGAACAGCGACTCTTCCTCGTCCGCGTTGTGCCGCACGCCGCCCACGTGGAAATACGTCACCGCCGCCTGCACCGCTGCGCTCTCCTCGCCGGTCAGCGCCCGCCCCGGTGCACGCTCCGCCACCACGCACAGGATTCCCAGAAACTGCTCGATCCGCCGGTGACAATCCTTCAGCATCCCGATCGGATCCTCGAACCCAGCATCCGGCTTCGCCCCAATTTGTACTCCCATATCCGCAACCTCCCATCCTAAGGATGCAACCATCCTTCGTGCGGCGGCTACCCTTCGTTGTCTGGATGCGCCGCCTGCTCCATAACCTGCCTGCTTCTTTACCCTTCTTGAGGCAACTCGCTTTCTGTGCTCTCTGATCCTGTGGAGTGATTTAAATCACTGTCAACACATCGTGTCACGATCTATTCTCATCTTAACGCGTCAGAGATTCCCCGTCTTCCGTTTGACTAAAGTCCCTGCGCGCGCCCGGGAAACTTCCCTGATTTCTTCTTGCAAGGACCAACGGCACACGCCGCAGATTGAGGAAACCATGAGTTACAAGCGTTATTGGATCGCCTTATCCATCGTTATTTTCGGCTCTTTCGCCGTCCTCGGAATCGTGGGGCGGAAGATGATCAGCGAAGCTCCACCTCTGCCCAACGTCTACTCCGCTGACGGTCAACTTCTCTTCTCCGGCGCCACCATTACGGACGGCCAGGGCGTATGGCAATCCATCGGGGGCCAGGAGATCGGCACCGTATGGGGCCACGGCGCGTACGTCGCTCCCGACTGGAGCGCCGACTGGCTCCATCGCGAATCCCTCATCCTGCTCGACCGCTGGGCCAAGGCCGATGGCGCCGCAAACTTTGCCGCTCTCGACCTCGACCGCCAGGCCATCCTCAAAGCCCGTCTCATTCGCGAAATGCGCACCAACACCTACGACGCCTCGACCAACCGCGTCACCCTCGGCTCCGATCGCGCCGCCGCCTTCCGCCAGCTCGCCGCGTATTACGCCGATGTCTTCGCCAGCGGCCGCAAGGAGTACGCCATTCCCCGCGGCGCGCTGGTCAACACCGCCAAACAGCAGCAACTCGCCGCGTTCATCTGGTGGAGCGCCTGGGCCACCGGCACTCAACGTCCCGGCTCCAACGTCACCTACACCAACAACTGGCCGCATGAGCCGCTCATCGCTAACAACGCTACGCCCGGGGCCATCCTCTGGAGCATCGTCAGCATCGTTGGCCTGCTGGCCGGCATCGGCGCGCTCGTGCTTTGGTATCAATCGCAGGAGAAGTCCCCCATTCACGGCCCCTATCCGGAGCGCGATCCCTTCACCGGCTTCGCCCCCACTCCCTCGCAGCGCGCCACCATCAAGTACTTCCTCGTAGTGGTCGCCCTCTGGGGCGTGCAGATCGCCATGGGCGCCATCACCGCTCACTATGGCGTCGAGGGTCAGGGCTTTTACGGAATTCCACTCGACAAGTTCCTCCCCTACGCCATCACCCGCACCTGGCACCTGCAGCTCGCCATCTTCTGGATCGCGACCTCATGGCTCGCCACCGGCCTCTATGTCGCCCCCGCCCTCAGCGGCTATGAGCCAAAGTTCCAGCGTCTCGGGGTAAACGTGCTCTTTGTCGCGCTCGTGCTCGTAGTCGGCGGCTCGCTCGCGGGTGAGTGGTTCGGCATTCAGCAGAAGCTCGGCAATCTCTGGTTCTGGTTCGGTTCGCAGGGCTTTGAGTACGTCGACCTCGGCCGCTTCTGGCAGATCCTGCTCTTTGTCGGCCTCGTGCTCTGGCTCGCCCTCATGGTCCGCGCCCTCAAGCCCGCCCTCATGCGCAAATCGGAAGATCGCTCCCTGCTCTCGCTCTTCCTCATCTCCTCCATCGCCATTCCCATGTTCTATGCCGCAGGCCTCATGTATGGGCAGCGCAGCAATCTCGTCACCGCCGAGTACTGGCGCTGGTGGGTGGTTCATCTCTGGGTTGAAGGTTTCTTTGAGGTCTTCGCCACGGTCGTCATCGCACTCCTCTTCACGCGCCTGAAACTTCTCGAGGTGCGCAGCGCCACCCGCGCCGTGCTCTTTTCCACTTCCATCTTCCTGAGCGGCGGCATCATCGGTACCTTCCATCACCTCTACTTCGCCGGCTCCGGCCCCGCCGTCATCGCTCTCGGCGCCATCTTCAGCGCCCTTGAAGTGGTGCCCCTCACCCTCATCGGTTATGAGGCCTGGGAAAACTTTCGCCTTTCCCAACCCACCCAGAAAGCCGCATGGATCGCCAACTACAAATGGCCCATCTATTTCTTCGTCGCCGTCGCCGTCTGGAACCTCATCGGCGCAGGCATCTTCGGTTTTCTCATCAATCCGCCCATCTCCCCCCGTCCACGGCCACACCGCGCTGTTCGGCGTCTACGGCATGCTCGGTCTCGGCCTCACCCTCTTCTGCCTGCGCGTGCTGCATCCCGCCCGCCGCTGGAAGGAAGGCGTGCTCAAAGCCTCGTTCTGGTCCATCAACTTCGGGCTGCTTTTCATGATGATCCTCAGCCCGCTGCCCATCGGAATCCTTCAGGCCCGCGCCTCCATCGAGTACGGCACCTGGTACGCGCGTTCGGCTGAGTTCCTCCAGACACCACTCATGCAGGCCCTCCGCTGGATGCGCGTCCCCGGCGACCTTTTGTTCTCCATCGGCGCCGCGCTGCTGGGCTGGTTCGTCCTCGGCCTCCTCACCGGCCACTCCTACCAGAAGAAGTCGCTCACGTCGTCAGATTCCACAGAGCAGGAAGAACACCTCACCCACGCCGGCGACTAGCAGCAACGTCTCAACGGTGAACCCTGCGCAGCCAACAGGTGTCTCAGGTTTCAATTCTGAAACCTGGGGCACCTGAAACCGCGCCGTAGGCGCACAGGTTGTTAGCCCCGCGCTTCAGCGTGGGGAAGGCAGCTAACTCCGCTATCTCCAAAGGACCACCATGGATTACACCTTCCTCGCCAACCTCAACACCGAGCTCACTCCGCCGGACAAAGGCATCCTCAGCCGCGTCCTACAAAAGGACCAGCACTCGAACATTACGCTGTTCGGTTTCGCCGCCGGCGAAGAGCTCTCCGCCCACTCCGCGCCCACCCCTGCCGTCCTCTATTTCATCGAAGGCGAAGCCGAGCTCCAGCTCGGCAATAACAAGTTCGACGCCAAGCCCGGTTCTTTCGCCTACATGCCACCCAATCTCCCCCACGCCATCTCCGCCCGCACTGCCATGAAGATGCTCCTCGTCCAGATCAAGCAGCCAGCGGATTGATCATCGCGAAACGCCAACCTTCGCCCTAGTTCTTGCGCTGACCGCTGACCGCCCGCCCGCAGAGTCGCTAATCCGCTGCATTACGATGTTCTTTGGAGCCCTCATGCCTAAAGTTCTCGATGGCGCCGCCATCTCAGCCCAGATCAAGCAGGAAGTCGCGGTAGAAGTAAAGCAACTCGCCGCCCGCGGCATCCGTCCAGGCCTCGCCGCCGTGCTCGTCGGCCACGTGCCCGCCTCTGAAATCTACGTCCGCAGCAAAGTCCAGGCCTGCGCCGAGCTTGGCCTCTACTCCGATCTCATTACTCCCTCTGACACCATCACCACAGCCGAGATGCTCTCGATCATCGCCGGCCTCAACGCGCGCGACGACATCGACGGCATCCTCATCCAGCTTCCGCTGCCCAAACAAGTCGACGCCAAGACCCTCCTCGACGCCGTGGACCCCGCCAAGGACGTCGACGGCTTCCATCCGGTAAACGCCGGCCGACTCCAGGCTGGCCGCCCCGCGCTCGCGCCCTGCACGCCCGCCGGCGTCATCGAGATTCTCAAGCGTAGCCAGATCCCCATCTCCGGCCAGCACGCCGTCGTCGTCGGCCGCAGCGACATCGTGGGCAAGCCCGCCGCCATGCTTCTGCTCCACGAGAACGCCACCGTCACCATCTGCCACTCGAAAACCCGCGACCTTGGCGCAGTGACGCGCGAAGCCGACATCCTCGTCGCTGCCATCGGGCGCCCGGGCTTCATTACGCCGGAGATGGTCAAGCCCGGCGCCACCCTCATCGACGTCGGCATCAACCGCATCGACAAGCGCGAGGACTTCGACCGCTTCTTCAAGGGCAATGCGAAGCGCGAAGCAGCCTTCGCCAAGCGCGGTTCCGTCCTCGTAGGCGACATCCACCCCGCCGCCTTCGAGCAATCCAGCGCCTACACCCCGGTCCCCGGCGGCGTCGGCCTGCTCACCATCGCGATGTTAATGGCCAACACCGTCCGCGCCGCCAAAATGCGCCGGGGGCTGTAGGCCATGCTCCGCGTAGGCCTTACCGGCGGTCTTGGCTGCCCTCCAGAAACCCTTGTTTCCTTAGGTCCGCGGCAGCGAACCCACCTCATCTCAGAATCAGCAAGCCGCGCCTGGCATCGTTATCGAGTTCCGCGAGGCGGATAGCATTGTTCCGGATGATTCGAATGAGATCAACGGTCGAGCAGTTTCCCGTCTGCAACAGGATGACTTTCGGAGGCGCGCCTAGCACTACACTCAGGTTCCCGAAATCCTTGTCCTTGGTGATAAACGCAAACCCGCCCGCTTTCGCGTATTCCCAGATAGCTGCATCTGGAGCGCCGCTCAATCCAACAGAATTGACGTGTTGCGAACCAGGAAATAGATCGGCAAGGTCCTGGACGAGCCGTGGCGGGAGGTTCTCGTCAACGAGAAGCTTCAAGAACGGCAATCCTCTCCGGGATGCTGGCGAAGAACTCATACATCGCCTTGAAGTCTTCCTTTTCCAGGTACGGGAACTCTTTCAGGATATCGTCCTCAGTCATTCCGGAGGCAAGATAGGACGCGAGGTCGTACACGCTGAAGCGCAGCCCTCGAATGCAGGGCTTGCCCCCCATCTTCCCGGCTTCCACTGTGATGCGCGGATTCAGTCCAGCCGCCACTGCGACACCTCGCCCGTTGACGAGCTCATTCTACGCCGATCGTGCATACTTCATTCATGCAAAAGGTGAACTCGCCATGCTCCGCGTAGGCCTCACCGGCGGTCTCGGCAGCGGCAAATCCACCGTGGCCGCGCAGCTCCGCGCCCTGGGCGCCGAGGTTATCGAGGCCGACGAGCTCGGCCGCGAGCTGATGGACCCCGGCCACCAGGTTTACGACGAGATTGTCCGCACCTTGGGCCCGGAAGTCGTCCTGCCCGACCGCCGCCTCGACCGCGCCCGCCTGGCCCAGCTTGCCTTTGGCGAAGGCCGCCTCAATCAGCTCAACGCCATCGTGCACCCCGCCGTCATCGCCGCCCAGCAAAGCTGGATGGAAGCGGTCTTCGCCCGCGACCCGTCCGCCGTTGCTGTTGCCGAGTCCGCCCTCATCTTCGAGGTGGAGCGCGACGCCCGCGCCCGTGGCGAATCCGAAGGCGTTCTAGCCGATTGGCGGAACCGCTTCGACCGCATCCTCGTACTTACCGCTCCAGACGAGGTGAAGATTGCGCGCTACGTCGCACGCACCCATCCCGCCGCCGAAGGACGCGCCGCCGCCATCGCCGACGCGCGCCGCCGGCTCGCTTTCCAGATGCCCGATGCCGAGAAGGCTGCCCGCGCCGACTTTGTCCTCGAGAACACCGGCGATCTGGCTTCGCTGCACGCCCGGGTTGCGGAAATCTGGGAGCGGCTCCGGACCGAGAGCAACCAACGGGCTGTTTCCGGTTCTTTAGAATAGAGGGTGGATTCCCCGGCGGACGGCTGCCCATCTCCCACTCCGGGTTTTCAGAAAGGGCTTGAGCTTGCGATTCATGAAATGGCGTCCGGTTCTTTTAGTCATCCTGCTGGTGGGCGGATTCATCTACGTTACGTCCCATCTGCCCGGCGACCTGAGGCACCTCCAGTTTGTCTCCGGCCACGGCTCGGACGCGCTCCAGCTTACGGAGGCCCACGCGGCTCCCGAATACGACTCCGAAGAGCTGAACAACATTGCTGTTTACAAGCGCGTTGTGCCCTCGGTGGTCAACATCACCTCCACCACGCTGGTGTTCGACTTCTTCTACGGCTCGGTGCCCCAGCAAGGCCAGGGCTCCGGCTTCGTGCTCGACAAGGCCGGCCACATCCTTACCAACTTCCACGTAGTCGAAGGCGCCAACCGCGGGATTGAAGTCCAGCTCTATAACAAGCACCGCTACCAGGCCCACGTGATCGGCTCAGACAAGACCCACGACCTGGCGCTGTTGCAGATCGACGCGGCCGACCTGCAGCCAGTGACGCTGGCCGACTCCACCGATCTCGCGGTGGGGCAGAAGGTATACGCCATCGGCAACCCGTTCGGGCTTTCGGGGACGATGACCCGCGGCATTATCAGCTCCATCCGCTCCATCCGCGGAGCGGAGGGCGCGCCCATTGAGGACGCGATCCAGACCGATGCCGCCATCAATCCCGGCAACTCCGGCGGTCCGCTGCTGAACTCGCGCGGCGAAGTCATCGGGATCAATACGATGATCGCTTCCAACGGCGCCGAACAAAGTTCGGGGATCGGCTTTGCCATACCGATCAACACGGCGAAAGCGGTTCTGGCGGATCTGACCCGGTACGGCCGGGTGCGCCGGCCGTCGCTGGGCATCGTGTCGTTGCCCATCGGGCCGGATTTGGCGCAGCAGATGGGGCTGGCCGCCGATTCCGGGGTTCTGATCCAGAAGGTGGTTCCCGGCGGGGCCGCGGAGCGCGCCGGCCTGCATGGCGGCAACCAGCAAGCCTACCTTGGCAACCAGCCGATCATGATCGGCGGCGACCTCATTGTCGCCATTGACGGCCAGCAGGTGACCAACGCGCAGGACATCAGCGCGATCATGGATCACCACCAGGCCGGCGATACGGTTTCCGTCACGGTGGTGCGGGCAAAGCGGCAGATGACGCTGAAGCTGACGCTGGGCGAAGCACGGGAGCAGACGGCGTCGTTGCGGTGATAAAGCAGCCGTCAGCCGCCAGTCCTCAGCCGTCAGGCGGCGGTGTTGGAAAAGAAAAAACGGGGATGTGCCGCAGTTTCAGAGGGTTAAGGGCTGAAACTGCAGTGAATTGTATCCTCGGCCGTCGGCTTGGTTTTGCCGGCGGCGGAGGGTTCCTGGCTTCTGGCCTCTTGGTCCTGGTTCCGAAGCTGGGGCTCGAAAGAACGCGAAATAAAAAACGACGATGTCAAGCAGTTTCAGGGAGTTAAGGCCTGAAACTGCAGTGAATTGCGCGCGTCCGCTATGGCCGTGGTCCGGGGCTGGTTGCCGGCGCCGGAAACGGCTCGGCGGGGTCGCGGGCGAGCAGGCCGAGGAACGCGGTGGCCAATGCGGCTGCTAGCGAAACGACGCTGCCCGTTCCGGCGTGGCCCAGGGTGACGCCCTGCTGCGAGAGGACTCCGGTGATGGTGAGAGCGGCGATGAGCAGCCCGGCGAGCGAGGTGCGCGGGTGCTGCCAGATGTTGGAGAGGGAGTTCATATTGGTGCTCCTTTGGAGTGGTCAGTGGTCAGTGGTCAGTGGTCAGCGCGATTGTCGGTGTCGTTTCCCACCCATTTCGCTGGGTCCTTCGCTGCGCTCAGGAGCGGAACGGATGGGGCACGAGGCTGTAGTTGCTCACTGTTCACTGATCACTACTGTCCGGTTAACTTTCGTTCTTGTTATTGCAACCTGCTGAACCCCTGCGGGTTGCATGTGCTTTTGGGGTGGTGTCGATTTGAAATTGCCGCGGGACTTCATTCCCTGGACTTCATTCGCACGCAGTTCGCTGGCGTCAGAACTTGACGCCGAGCGTGTTGAGGAATTGTTTGACTTCGGGCCAGACGGTTTTGAGGTCGTTGGCGGTTTGGATATCGAGGCTGATGTTGAGCGGATTTGCGGCCGCGGCGGCGAGTTCGGTGAGGGGCTTGTCGAGCGCCCCTACGAGGGTGCCCAGCGCGGCGATGACGGCGGGAGCGGCCTTGACGGCCCGGCCCGCGCCGGCAATCCACTTGAGGGCGTCTTCGGCCCCGACTTCGATTCCTTTTTCAATGCTGAGAAGAATGTTCGCCATGATCAATCTGCTTTCTGTTCGCAAGGGCTCGACGGCATGACAGGAAGGGTCGTCCCTACGGGACTTACCGTCCCGTAAAGCCATCCTGTTCCCCACGCTGAAGCGCGGGGCTAACGACCAATGCGCCTACGGCGCGCACGGCGGCTTGCTTCCGCGATAGCCGAGTGAGAGTCCTTGCAGAACTCCAAAAAGGTACGGCAGAGCGCGCCTCTGTCGAGGCACGTTCTGCCGCAAGCCGAAAGACACACGAACGCGCGCTCCCCCTTCCCCTTGGTTCGAGGGGGAGGGCTGCGCTGCGGAAGCAGAGCGCAGCAGGACGTAGGTTTTCAGCTATGTCTAAAGGCTAGCATTTTCGAAACCTAAGACTGCATAGGTGGACCAACTTTTTTGTGCTGATGACAAAGGAGTTACAGACTATTTTCGAGAGGGGGGCTTGACAAGATTTCCACAGGCGGGCCATTTACCGCGATGTGGGACGAAAAGCAGGGAGCAGGGAACAGGGGAACCATGGACTATTGGCGGCGGTGGCGGAGGGCTGACCAGGCTGGATGCGCGGTGGAGAGGGCAAGGCATACGAGGAGGAGTCCGGGCGCGATGAAAGGAGGACGCGCGGCACGGGGGAGCGAGTTTGCATACCACAGGGCAGCAGCGCCGGCGAGGAAGCCGACGATGGCAGAGCAGAAGAGAACGAGGACGAAGGTCTGCGACCGCCGTGCGATCCATGCGTTGGCGAGAGCGCCGAGGAGTGAGGGGAAGAGGGCGAATACGGGCATGCGGAGGAGGCCTTCAGAGGCGGCCTGGAGGGTGTTTTGCACCAGGTATGCGCCGGGGTCAGTGGCGCCGCTGGCGGCAAATGCGTCGCGGAGCCAAAGTTCCGCGCGGGCTTCGCAAGCGAGAGTCAGGGCGAATCCGATGCAGAGCAGGATGAGAACCCCTACCATGGCGCAGCACGCGCCGGCAGCCATCGCGAGGAGGAGGGATCCGGTGCGTTCCCGGGTGGCCGAACCGGCCGCGGCAAACAGGGCGAGGGCGACGAAGACAGGAGCGATGACGAGAGCGAAATTCCTGTCGGGCACGAATAATTCAGTGACGTGATTGGCGACGAGGACCGCGCCGAGGAGGGAACCTGCGATGGAGCCGACGCGAATGGCGAGGTGCAGTTTGTGGCTGCGCGGGCGCATGGCCCAGAGAGCGGCAAGCGCGTATGCCAGCAGAAATGCGAAGTCCTGCCAGAGGAGGCTGCTTCCGGAATCCTGCAGCGCGGTTGGATGGCGCGCGATGGAGACGGCCATGAGGATGAGGACAACGATGGCGCCAAGGATGGGTGCGCTGGCGAGCGGGAAACGCTTCGGGTTCGTGCGCAGGTTCGAGGCGGCCATTCGTACACTCCGTTCCAGGTTTAGTGCAGGTGCTGAAAGGCGTGGGTCTGGATGAACATGACCACGAAGAGGGTGCAGTTGTAGGTGGCGTGGGTGAATGTGGATGCGGCCACGGAGCGGGAGGCGAGGCGCACCGCGCACAGGACCAGGCTCACGGCGCAGAGGAGGATGAACGGGCCCCATGCGTTAGCGTTCTGGCTGGAGTGGATGGCAGCGAAGGCCAGGCTGGTGAGAATGGCAGCGACGGCCATGGCGGGGAGCGACCACCGGGGATGGCCGCCGGGAAGCAGGGGCGGCGCTGGGCGGTGGGTGAGCTTTTCGGCGATCCAGTCACAGGCGGTGGCGATGGCGGGGAGCAGGAAACCGCGGAAGACGACCTCCTCGCAGAGGGGAGCGAGGGTGATGGAGAAGGCCCACAAGGTCCAGACGGCGGCGGCGGTGTTGACCAGATCGTGCATGGGGGTCTTGGCGGGGAAGTGCAGGATCTTCTGGAATGCGAGGGCGATGAGGAAGCAGGCGACGCCGGTGGCCATCAGTTTCCACCAGTGGCGGCGGACGGCGGAGGAGTTCCACTGCAGGCCGGCGAGCAGGGGTCGGCGCCACAAGGCCGGAAAGACGAGAGCGCCGGGGATGAATGCGGCCAGATAGAGAACCAGCATGGTGCCGAGCGCGTAGGGCAGGCTGTGCATGGCGTCGGTGACGTTGACGATGCCGAAGAGCTTGAAGTGGAGGGAAACGAGGATGAGGATGACGGAGGTGAGCAAGCCGGCGCAAAAGAGGACAGCGAGGAGAAGGGCATGGCCGAGATGGGGAATGCGGCGCAGATCGGCGGGAGGAGCGATGGCGTCCGGCGGAATGGGGACTTCGAGAGCGGGATCGGACATGCGGGGCCTCGGCGTCAGGGGGATGGGTTGGGGACATTGTAGACGGAGTTGTCCGTTGTCAGTCTTCAGTTTTGTGGCATCCGGGCCCACATCTACTGAAGGTCTGCCCCATCTCGTCCGATAAGCACATCGAAGGAGCATCGATGGCCCCCAGTGCGTGTATCGCCGCGCCCGAAGCCGAAGAAGGGGGTCTCGCCGGCTCTCTGCGCTATCTCGCCCGGCAGCCTATTCTCGACCTGCGCGGCCGCGTCATCGCTTACGAGCTTTTGTTCCGCTCCGGCCCGGAGAATGTCTCCGACTGCGGCGACGGGGACTTCGCCACCCGCACCATGCTCGACAATTCCATCCTCTTCGGCCTCGAGAAACTCGCGCGAGGCCTCCCCGCCTTCGTCAATTGCACCTCCGACGTCATTACTCAGGAGCAGGTGCTGGTTCTTCCTCCCAGCATGACGGTGCTCGAGATTCGGGAGACTGTCCAGCCCACTCCGGAGCTGATCCGCGCCTGCCAGCACCTCAAGTTCCTGGGCTTTCGTTTCGCCCTCGACGACTTTGTCTGGCAGCCTTCTCTCCAGCCACTGGTGTCCCTGGCCGACTACATCAAGGTCGATTTCCTCAAGTCGTCTGCCGAGGACCGGCGGCGCCTTCTGGCCCGCCTCCCCGCCGATACCACCCTCATCGCCGAAAAGGTCCAGAACCGCGCCGACTTCGAGATTGCCCGCACCGAGGGGTTCTCGCTCTTCCAGGGCTACTATTTCTGCGCTCCGGCGATGGTTCGCGCCGCCAAGATCCCCGCCAACAAGATCTTTCATGTGCAGTTGCTGCAGCTCCTCCAGGACGACCCCATCGATCTGCGCCGCCTTGGCGAGCTGGTCAAGCGCGATGCCGGTCTGACGTACCGTCTGTTGCGCCTGGTGAACTCTCCCGCCTGCGCCATCCGGCAGGAGGTCCGCTCCATCGAGCTGGCGCTCATGGCCGTGGGCGACAACCTCTTCCGCCGCATCGCGTCTCTTGCCATCGCGAGCGAGCTGAACAGCGGGGAGAGCAGCGAGATTCTGCGCATGGCGTTCATTCGCGCGCGCTTTTGCGAGCTGGCGGCGCCGCTCTGCGCTCTTGATCCCGGGGAGCAGTATCTCATCGGTCTCTTCAGCATGCTGCCGGCCATGCTGAAGGTTCCCATGTCAGAGGTTCTACTTGCCTTGCCGATCCGCCGGGCGGTCCAGGACGCGCTTCTTGGCCAGTCCGGGGCGGTTCGCGGCTTGCTTGAATGGCTCGAAGCTGAAGAGCGGGGCGACTGGCAGTGCAGCTACGCGATCGCGCTGGCCTCCGGCGCCGCGCCTGGCGAGCTGATTTCCTGTTACTCCAACGCTACGCTATGGGCGGACGAGTCGCTGCCGGCGCTCGAAGCCGTGCCGGGGAACTTGAGAAGTGCGCAAAATAAAAAACGGCGATGTCTAATGGATTGATGGAGATATGGGACGAAACTGCAGTGAATTGCAGCCCGATTCCGGACCGTCAGGCGGGGAAGAAGTCCCGAAAATAAAAAACGGCGATGTCTTGTGGATTCATCGATTTAAGGCCTCAAAGTGCAGTGAATTCATGGTGCGAAAAACCCGCCGGGGCTGAAGCCCCAATCTCTTTGTTTGGGCGGCAGGCGGCGGTACTGAAGTACCGCCCTTACGCGAATGCTGCCTTTACCGAATGCCGCCCCTACGCGAAATGCCGCCTTTACCGAATTGCCCGCCTTTACGCGTTTTCTCGGCATCGGCATTGAGTTTCCTCTGCAAATCCGCCGAGGTGGAGAGATTTGCCCTATGTCTAAAGCCTACTCCTTTTGAATCTTAAGACTGCATAGTTGGCCGGAAACTTTTTCTCCTTTGCTTTGTGCTCGCTGCAGCGATATCCACAGACAGTGACCCTTGACGAGAGGGGTCCGAAGCATCGATTTGCACTGGAAATGGTGCAGTTTTTGGGTGGGGTTTTGGGCGGGAGTGAAAAACAGGCTGCGGAAAAGTCGGTCTTGCGGTCACGGAGGCGGCAAACCATCCCTCAGGGGCTAAAGCCCTGATGCGTTTAGGCCACTTAGCGGCACGACTGAAGTCGTGCCCTTTCAAAACGCGTCCGGACGTGAGTTCTTCCGCGGGCTCTGGAGGACGACGCACCAGGTTTTGCACATGCCGAGAAATGTTGCCTAGCTCTGCTTCTTGGGACTTGGCTTGGTGATTTCGGCTCTCACGGCTGCGGCATTTGCGACCCTGAGGGCTTTGACCCGTGCCATGACCTGCTCGATGTAGGCCTGCGCGTCTCCACGGGTTTGGATGGCCTGCACTTTTGCGACGATGGCGGCGTGTTCCACGGGAGTCCCCGCGGAGAGTTCAAGGTCAGTCTTTTGCGCCACTGCGAGAAACCCTTGAAGATTTCCCGCTTCCGGGATTGGCTCCAGAGATTGGGCCGTCAATTTTTCAGCAGACATAGGCGCCTTCGGCGGGATGGGCCGTCCCGCATTTAGATTTGATGGGCGCTCGGGCCGCGCCGCGCCCGAGGCGAGCAGATGCGTAAAGTCGTTTGCCGCCCCGTCTCTTGCAGTGAGGGCCGGCAAGCCGAACAACTTCTCGATTGTGGCCGGCACCGAGCTGTGATCGTAAACGGTGGTGTCGACTCCGGCTGTGATCAGCGGGGAGACGATGACGGCCGGCACGCGCACCCCCAGTTGATTAAAGATGAAGCCGTTTGTTCCCGGGAGGTCTGAAGGGTTGGGAACCACCGTAGAGCCGGGGTTAACGGAGTCGTAGAAACCGCCGTGTTCATCGTAAGTGATGATCAGCATACTGTTGGGCCAGACGGGGGAGTGGGTGATCCAGTTGAAAACATTGGCGATGATATTCTCCCCACCGGAAACGTCATCCATGGGGTGCTGGGAACTGCCTCCCTGATAGGTGTTGTTTGTAATATCGCCATAGTTGGGTTCTATAAACGTGTAGCGATAAGGGTAAGCGCTTTGCAGATCGTTTTGCATGTCAGAGAGACTCTTGACACTGAACACGTCCGCTAACGAAATACCCTTGAGGGAGGCCACCTGGGGAACGGAACCGGATAGGGCCAGGCTGTCGTCGTAATAGATCCTCCAGGGGATGTTGGCGCTGTTCAAGGAGTCATAAATGGACCCGCTCTGGTAAGTGAAGCCTTTAAAGCTCTCCCATATGCCCATCTCGGTCTTGGTGGGGCTGTCGTCGAGGCTCTGGTACTGCCCTCCGGAGATCAAGTACGCGGAGGAAGCGCCATGGACATAGAACCGGTTCGGCCAGGTAGGGCCAGGCAGAGACGAGAACCAATGGTCGCAGATGACATAGTTAGTGGCCAGATAATTGATGTTCGGCACCTGGCTCTGCGTATTGAAGCAGGCCATGATGTCGCCGATCTGGGGGCCGCTTGGCAGCCCGGTCTGTTCGTCGGCGCTGGTGGCATAAGTGGCGGCGAATCCCGACATGTCGATTGCGGAGTAGGCGGGCGGCGTGTAGCTTGTGCCGGCGCCGCATAACTGCTGGAAAATGTCGGTAAACTCGTGGCCGGGATCCGTCGGCATGCCTGTGGGTGTTGCGTTATCGCTCACGGGGTACGTGTTGCCGCTATAGGAATTGCAATCCGAAGTGGTGGCATGGGTGATTCCGTTAATTCCTGAAAACGCGAATATGTTGTCGAACGAGTGGTTTTCAAGCATGAGAACGAATATGTTCTGCACTACCGAGTAGTTGCCGGTGCGGAGCATGCTGGAGCTACAGCCGCCGGAATGGAGATTGATGGAAAAGGTATTCCAGTCCACTGTGAAGGTGGGCGAGGTGCCGTCATCGCCGAAGCCAAATTCTCCCTCGAGCATGCACTCCTTCCAATAAGGGAGAAGCGGATCGTAGGAAACGTAGCTCACGTAGACACCAGGCTGGCTACCGCCGGAAACGGCGATCGACGCATACCAGAAGTCCGCCGGGGTTGCGGTGTTCCAGCTAACCGGCAACGGACCGAGCGCACCGCCAGGAGGGACGTTCGCCATCGAAAGGCCTACCGTGCCGTAGTTTGCACTCATGTGGTAGAGCACCAGATCGGCATTGGAATCGGTGGTGTTCTGGAGATAGATTTTCGCGCTGCCCATTGAACGTATCCTCCTGTGATCCGGTTATTACATGGTGTGTGGGACCTATCGATCTCTTTAGCTACGATCGGGCCAGAAGATCGAGTACGTACTGATAGAAGCCAGGGAGGTCAGTGAAGTTGAAGTACACGTTCTGCGTCGTTTCGACGCCTGGCTGGAGTGGCTTGTGAATCCATCCCTGTTCAAAGCCCCATTGCTCAATGGTTAGAGGCATGGGCTGGGGTTGGCAGTATAACTCCGGCCTTGCGAGCCAGCAGGCGGCGGTAACATCCCAGAGCCGATAGAATGGCTCGTCCACGACCAGGCTGTAGGCCTCGTAAGCAAGCTGGGAATAGCGCGAGGTCTGACCCTGCTTTTGGAGTGCGGCGAGGAAGTCCGCGCTGACCGGCGCGGTGTTACTGATGTCGAGCGGGAAGATATGGATGTTGCCGAAGCTCTCGAGAATATCGTGTACGGAATACGGATCCCAGAATGCGTTCCACTCCGCATGCTTGTTGGCAACGGAAGGATCAATGGTGCTCGGATCGAGGTTGCCGGGAACATCGATGGCTCCTCCCATCCACACGATTCGACCGACGCCCCGGCTCAAGGATGGGTCGCGATCAAGCACAGCAACAAGCGGCGTTAGCGGGCCCGTCATGAGCAAAGTGAGGGGCTGGTTGTTTTCGGCGGCTTGCGCAAGAAGCCGGGTGAGCAATTCTTCTCCATCGGGAGGAGGAACAGACACCTGTGGCTGGTATTGCTGGAGGCTCGGAATCTGATTGAACCGGACGCAGTCTCCCCGGTAGGACCATGGGAAGGCGTTCCAGCCGCGCGTGCGGCTAAGCGCCAGCGGAATCTCAGTCCTGCCCATAAACTGCAGCAGACGCGAAGCCGCTTCCATGGCGGTATCAGCGAGACAGTCCGCATTGATAACGATGATTCCGACCAGGTGCACACCGCTCATCAGCGTGAGCAGCAAGGATGCAATGTACTCATCGATTGCCGCATCGTGCACAAAGACCACGGGGGCATTCTGATTCAATGCGCGGACGTTACCGGCATGAGCGATGTTACTCATGTTGATTAGCTCGATTGAAGGGGAATGGCAGGGTACTGAGGGGAATTACTACCGAAGGCAAGGAATGCAGAGAGGTAGCAGATGCTGCGAGGCGCCGCAAGTTTCGCAAGATGCCGCGAGTTTTGCGTGCAGGGAGAGAGTACGTGTCAGTTGCACGGGATGTCAAGTAAAAACAAAGTCTGTGCGCCCGACGCAGACGAGACGTGGGCGCGAGCGACGCTTACTGGAGTAAGGGCGGCGAACGACGAGTTACCCTCGAGTTAATAGCGTGACCGCATCTGCGATCGATGAGGTGAAACTGTCCGATGGCATCCCTGGCGGCCGAAGCAAGGGCTTATTGCGGCGGCGGACCGGGCCGCCGAGCTGGGCCGCCGCGAGCCTCGGGCGCTCCCATCACGCTTACAGCGGTGGCGACAAACTGCCCGGCCTTGATGGCCCCCTCGACGCGTACCGCGTCGCCCACCTGGATGTCCGCCAGCGTAATTGGCTCGCGCCGCTTGCGGAAGGTCGTATTCTCGTCGGCCATAAATGTGCGCGCCGCGTCGTCAGTCATGCCCTGAATGGTCACGGTGGCATCGTTGATGGCGGTTACGCGGCCGGCCAGCCAGGTTTTGCCGTAGTTGGCGCGCATCTCCTCCATACGTTTGGCGGACTCGGGATCGAGCTGCATCACCATGACGGCGCCCACTGACTTGGCGGCCTGGTCCGTATCGCCCATGGCCATGATGGCGTCGCCCACCTTGATATCGGCGGCCTTGATGGGTTGCGGGGGCGTGCCGCCGCGCATGTAGGCGCCGTTTCCTTCACCCTGGCCCTGACCCTGACCGGGCGGCGCAGCATTGGCCGGGCGCGGCGGCTGCTTCATCATCCGCGTATTGGCGCTGTAATGAATGGTCCAGGTTTCGCCGGAGTCGTTCTTCACGGTGTAGTGGTCGGCAGCGACGTCGGTGACGGTACCCATGACCCCGCGTCCCATGCCCATGCCGCGCCCGAAGCCTCGGCCGCCGCCCTGATCCTGGCCGGCCGGCGGAGCGGAGGGCCCCTGTGCCAATGCGGCGCCGCTCAACGCGAGCGCCAGCGCGACGGTGAAAAGGTTGCGAATCTTCATGCCAGTCCTCACCCGGGAGAACCGCAGTTCCGGTTCCTGAGGAGTTAGACGGAAGGGGCGGGCCTGCGGACGACTGGGTAGTGGGCAGTTGTCAGTTCACAGTTGTCAGTTGTCAGCGGAAACGCTGTTGGTGAGTCTCGACCGCTTCACAGCAGATTCCGACTCGCTGCTATTGCTGGATGGGCTGCTGCGCTGGGGGATGGGCGGAGGTGCTGGTCAGGTACACGCCCTGCGCCGCCATCATCTGCTGGAAAGCAACCAAGTTGCGCAACGACGCAAACTCGGAGTCCGCAATGATCTTCTTGGGGGTGGTGAACCCCTCGTTCAGGGCCAGGCGCAGGTATTCAATGGCCCGCTCCGGCAGGCCCGCCTTGATGCAGCCCTTGGCCATATAGAAGTTCATGGCCCCGCGATCCTGGATGGTGCCGGGGTTCTCCACGCGCACGCTGGCCGAGTGGTCGAAGATCTGGGGATCCAGCTTGAGCGCCAGCTGATAGGCCACCCAACCCTTCTTGTAGTCACGTTCAGCGAACAGCGCTGTACCCAGGTTCTTCTGGTAGAGGGCCGAGGAGGGGTCGCCCTTGACCGCTTTGCGATAGGTTTTCACCGCGGTCGAGAACTCCTTCTGCGCCATGTAGACGGAGCCCATGTTGTTGAGATACTTGGGGTTTTTCGGCTCCTTGCGGAGGGCCTCCTTGTAGCATTTGCCGGCGCCATTCACGTCGAAGAGAAGCTGGTAGGCCACGCCCATCTTGTTGAGGACTTCAGGATTGGACGGCGCCTGCTTGTACTCCTCGATGGCGGCCTGGTAGCGCTGGTGGGCCATCATGGAGTCGGCGATGTTTTCATGGGTGGGCTGGAAAGATGAGGTGACGGAAGAGGTGGGGCCGCTCTGCGGGAGCCCTGGGGCGGGTGGCTGGCCCGGAATGGAAGCCGCTTGTGCGCAAAGGACGGCTGCCGCAATGCCAACGATCCGCCATTTCAGTACCGTAATGGGTGTCATTGGATCCTCCCTGAAAGCCCGGCAATCGGGACGTTCGGAGCGTCGCGCCACTTTCCTTGCAGAAAATTAAACCACCAAATCGAATCCTTTCGCTACTGTAATGCGCAATCGCATCCAAATGCTGTGTCTTATCTGAGCAGACTGTGCGCTGCGGAAAAGGTATGCCGCGGGGCGGCGAATGTGGTGGTTTTCGTTTCCATCCGGTGCAACAGCGGGTTGAACCGGCATGAGGGTAAAGGCGTTATCGGCGCAGCCGCGCGGCGTAGGGTACACTCTTGAGCACGAGGGAGCCTGCACCATCGGCATGACCACCCCAATCCCAGCTACGAGTTTGGTGGCGGAACGGTTCCGCAGCGTGCGCCGGCGCACACTGAGCCTGTGCGAGCCGCTGACCCCCGAAGACATGATGGTGCAGTCGTGTCCGGAGGCTTCGCCGGCCAAATGGCACCTGGCGCACACGGCGTGGTTCTTTGAGTCGTTTGTGTTGCGGGAGTTTGTGCCCGGATACCGGGTGTTTAATCCCGACTATGCGTGGCTGTTCAACAGCTACTACCAGACCTTTGCGGCGTTTCCGGAGAAACGCCTGCGGTCGTCGTTCTCGCGGCCGCCGCTGGAGGAGATTGTGCGTTTCCGCCGGCATGTGGATGAGGCTGTGGAACGGCTGCTGGAAGGCGATCCCGAGCCGGAAGCGCTGAGGCGGATCGAGCTGGGCGCGAACCACGAGGAACAGCACCAGGAACTGCTGCTTACGGATATCCTGCATGCGTTTTTTACCAATCCGCTGCGCGCAGTTTATCTACCCGAGGATCTCGATTCGAGGTCTGGCTCCCATCCAAGGTCCCCAAAGGCGAGGGACCTGGGGCACCCAAGATTTCTGCGGTTTGAAGGCGGAATGCATGAAGGCGGGCATGCGGGGGACGGATTCTGCTTTGATAATGAGCTGCCGCGGCACCGGGTTTGGCTGGAGCCTTACGGGCTGGCGGAGCGGCTGGTAACGTGCGGCGAGTATGCGGAGTTCATGGAGGACGGCGGCTACCGGAGGCCGGAGCTGTGGCTCAGCGACGGCTGGAACGCGGTGCAGAACCATGGATGGCATGCGCCGCTCTACTGGTCGAGCGAATCGGGCGAGTGGTCCGTCTTCACCTTGCGCGGCATGCAGCCGATGAGCCACATGAAGAACGCGCCGGTGAGCCAGGTGAGCTACTACGAAGCGGATGCGTATGCGCGCTGGGCAGGCTATCGGCTGCCGACGGAGTTCGAGTGGGAGGCCGCGGCGGAAG
Source organism: Occallatibacter sp. (assembly GCA_035552475.1). Classification (GTDB taxonomy): domain Bacteria; phylum Acidobacteriota; class Terriglobia; order Terriglobales; family Acidobacteriaceae; genus Telmatobacter. The sequence continues at coordinate 117,338 of DASZLE010000094.1, read as the reverse complement.
GAATGCTGATTGCAGGCAACCTTCTGGATTCAGGCTGGCTGATGCCGACTGAGGCCAGCGAGAGCGCGGAGACGGAGGCAAAGCGGCCTGCGGCGAAGGGAACGGCGCTCTTGAAGGAGAGCCCGGTGGAGTTCCGGCGGCCGTGGCAGCTTTTTGGCGACTGCTGGCAATGGACGGCGAGCGCCTACCTGGGGTATCCGGGGTTCCGGCCACTGGCCGGATCGCTGGGCGAATATAACGGCAAGTTCATGAGCGGGCAAATGGTTCTGCGTGGTGGCTCGTGCATTACGCCGAGGGCACACATCCGGTCCAGTTATCGCAATTTTTTTACTCCGGAAACGCGCTGGCAATTTTCCGGAATCAGAATGGCTTCTTGGTAACTCAAAAGCGGGAGTGGAGCATCTTAGGGTCTGGTGAATCCGGGGCAGTATTTCGAGATTCAGAAGAACGGATCCCAACTTTCGATATGACGACTTTCTCTCTTCCCCTCGGCAGCACGAAAATCGATGCACACGTGGCCTCGGCTGTTACCGGAGGCCTTGTTTCCCGTCCGCGCTGGCTGCCCTCGTGGCTGTTTTACGACGAGGCCGGTTCGCGCTTGTTTGACCGGATCACAGAGCTGCCGGAGTATTACCTGACGCGCACCGAGCGCGGGATTCTGGCGGAGCGGGCGGAGGAGATCGTCGGGTTGGCGGCGGAAGCCGATGCGCTGCAGGTGGTGGAGCTGGGCGCGGGCTCGTGCGACAAGACACGACTGCTGCTGAAAGCCGCGGTGGACCGGCAGGACACGGTGATGTATGAGCCGGTGGATGTGTCGGCGTCGGCGCTTATCGCCGCGCAGATGCGGCTGGAGCAGGAGATACCGGGAGTGGTGGTGTGCCCCCGGGTACTGGACTACACGCGCGACTTCACGCTGGACGAGGCGGTATGCGGCGAGCGCCGGCTGGTGCTCTACATCGGGTCGAGCATTGGCAACTTTGAGCCGGCGGAGGCTCGAGCGCTGCTCAAGAACGTGCGCGCGGCGCTGTCTCCGGGCGACTCGATTCTGCTGGGTGTCGACCTGGTGAAGGATGAATCAATCCTGTTGCCCGCGTATGACGACGCGGCGGGCGTGACCGCCGAATTCAACCGCAACATTCTCCGGCGTATCAACCGCGAGATGGGGGCGCGCTTCGACGTGGAGGCATTTGCGCACCGTGCGCGGTGGAATGCGGCCGCGTCGCGGATGGAGATTCACCTGGTAAGCCTGCGGGAGCAGACGGTGCTGGTGCCGAGTCCCGATCCCGATTTCGAATTGCGGCTGCGCTTTGCGGCGGGCGAGACGATTCACACGGAGAACAGCTACAAGTACAAGCCGGGCCAGGCAGAGGCGCTGCTGGAGTCGGCGGGATTTGAGCCTGCGCACACGTGGACGGACGAGCGAGGTTGGTTCGCAGTGTGTCTGGCGAAGTGTGGACCAGGGACTAGTTAAGTCGTGCCGCAACCGCCGAAAAACTATTGAGGGCTTCAGCCCCGGGCCCCTTCGCTCAGCCATTCCGCCACCGTCACAAACCGGTGCGTAGCCTTGAGCCGCTCCACCAGCATCTCCGCCGCCTTGATAGACGGCCCGCGATCCGCGCCCAGCATGCGGTGCCCGCCATCGTGCAGCACGATATTCGCAGCGCGCCCGCGCCGCCCCGCCGCCTCCACCTTCCTCGAAAGCTGCTCCGCAATCCGCTCCGCCGAGCGTTCCTCCCAGTCGTTGGTCATGGCGTTCCACATCACCGGCGTCATGCCCAGCTCGCGCGCGGTGCGCAACACGTACGGCCGCCGCGCCCCGAAGGGCGGCCGGAACAGCGTCACTCGATTCCCGATGATCTGCTCCAGCGCGTCCCTGGTCCGTGTCAGCTCATCACGAACGCGAGCCGCCGATGTGCGCGCCAGGTTCGGATGCGTCCACGAGTGATTCCCGACGGCATGGCCGCCGTTGGCAATCGTCCGCACCAGCACCGGTGCCTCACTGGCGAACTTGCCCAGCAGAAAAAAAGTCGCCTGGATGTCGTGCTTCGCCAGCAGCTCCAGCAGGCGCGGCGTCCACGCCGGATTGGGCCCGTCGTCAAAGGTGAGCGCGATCTCCCGCGGCCGCGCCGGCGCAATCAGTGTCCGGCCAAAGATCTGCGAGCCGGGCCACATGGCCGCGAACGCGCACGCGCCTGCAGCAAATCCCAGCGCGGCCAGACCGCCCAGGGTCTCGGCAATCACCTTTTCCGGTTCCAGAAGCATGGCTCCTACAAGTCTGCGTCCCCGCGCGAACAATGCGCAAGAGTCGAGCCTTTCCCGTCCCGCATCCAAGCGTATACTTGACCTGTACGGGCCGCATCCTGCGCACACGGAGCGGCACTGGAGACATGATGAGCCTCACGAACTTCCCCGCGAGCTCTTCGTCGTCCGGCACTCCCGGCGGCGTTCCCCTGCCCAAAGTCACCATGCCCGCGCTTTCTGAAATGAAGCGCCAGGCCAAGCCTATCTCCGCGCTCACCGCGTACGACTACTCCACATCGCGCCTCGTCGACGAGGCCGGCATCGACCTCATCCTGGTCGGCGATTCGCTGGCGCAGGTGGTGCTGGGTCACGACAACACCCTGGCCGTCACCGTGGACGAGATGCTGCATCACACGCGCGCCGTTCGCCGCGCCGTTCGCCGCGCCCTGGTGGTTGCGGATATGCCCTTCGGCAGCTATCACGGCGGCCTTACCGCAGGTGTGGCCAATGCCGTCCGCTTCGTCAAGGAAGCGGGTGCGGAAGCCGTCAAGATTGAAGGCCCGCGGGTCGAGCTGGTGCGCGAGCTTACTGACGCGGAAATCCCTGTCGTCGCGCATCTCGGCCTCACGCCGCAAAGCGTGCACCGCATGGGCGGCTACCGGGTGCAGGCCCGCACCAACGAGTCCGCAGCCCGCCTCCGCGCCGATGCGCACGCCCTGGCCGAGGCCGGCGCCGGCGCAATGGTTCTTGAAGGCGTGCCGCGCGAAGTGGCCGCCCGCATCACCGCGGAGCTGACCATCCCCACCATCGGCATCGGCGCCGGACCCGACTGCGACGGCCAGATCCTCGTCTTCCATGACTTGGTGAACCTCACTTTCGCACCGCCCGCAAAGTTCGTCCGCCGCTACGCCGATGCCGCTATGCTGTTCCGCAGCGCCATCGAGCACTACCGCGAAGACGTGGAGCATCGCGCATTCCCATCGGACAGCGAGAGCTACCACCTGCCCGCGCCGGCGCGCAATACCGTCATCGAGATGCCCGACGATTCCGACGCAGTGGTCAACGGCGACGCCCGCCAGGACTTCGGCGAATTCGGCGCAGCCTGAACCTCGGCGCAGCCTGAACCCGGCCCGGTCCACCTTCACCTGGATGGAATGAGACGCCCCCGTTCGCAATCCGCGCTGCAAGGCCAGCCGGCAAGCTCGTCTGCGATTACGGCGCGATCGGTGGAGGGTCGCGTTTTGACGACTCCCGCTGGTCAATCCGCTTTTCCTGCCAGAAATGGCGATGGAAAAGTGCACCACCTCCAGTGCAAAACCCTCAGAGGATCCCAGCTCGTCAAGAGGCACGGTCTGTGAATATCGCTGTACGCGTCAGATAACAATGGAGAAAAAGTTTCCGGCCAAATATGCAGTCTTAATATTTAAAAGGAGTAAGCTTTAGACATAGGGCAAATCTCGCCGGTAGTTCCGTAGCGTCGGGCGCGCTCGCAGCGTACGGCACTCAGCAACAGCACTCCGCCGGCGCGGGATTCTAAATCAGACCCCAGCGGAAAACACCCCGCAATTCGTTGCAGTTTTAGGGCTTAACCCCATCATTCCGCACGACATCGCCGTTTTTATTTCTGCACCACTTACTCAATCAGGCCCACTTGCTCCCCTGTTCCCTGTTTTACTGCAGTTTTAGGCCTTAACCCCATCATTCTGCACGACATCGCCGTTTTTTATTTTGCGCACTTTGCGGTCTGCTGTGATTCAGCTCACCGGTTCTCATTCCCTGACAGCCGGAACGTGATCGTCCCCCAGAACAGCCGCGCCCGCATCTGCACTGGCAGGTGCTTCTCGTCGTCGGTGTACCAGATCCAGATGTTGCCGCGGTTCTTCACTACCCCGGCATCCGCCGTCGGCTGAACCCGGATGGTCTTGAACGTCCCCAGCGGCGTCTTCACCTCTTCCCGGCCTTCCACCTTCATGGTCACCGGCACCGTGTGGAGCGCATCGGCAAGCGGCATGACGAAGCTCTGCCCCACCACAAGGTTCTGCGAGGCGGCGTAGTAGATCCCGCTCAACAGGTCGGTCAGGCACCCCTGGACGGCTTCTTCCATGTGCCGCGTCTTGCCCGTCACCATGTTCTTCTCGTCCCAAATCGACTTGGACGCGTCGTAGTCCAGGTGCAGCGTCGAGTTCACCTGCCGCCGGCCTTCGACGGTCTGCTTGTCGAACTCGTAGGTGCACCCGCGCGTCCGGTCGAGGGTGGCCTGGAAATGATCGCTGACGTGAAACAGCAGGTTGATGGCGCCGCTGGTGTCAGCCGACGCCGAAATCTTCTCCCGATCCCCATCCGCCTCGAAGTGCAGCACGGCGGTTCCGGCCGGAAACACGCGCCAGTCGACCGTGTAGGTCAGGGTCTGCTTCTGAGGGAAGCTGAAGCCGGCTCGGGGCGGGGCCAGGGTGAGCGGCTGCTGCTGCGGGACCGCCGGAGCAACGGCGAAGAGGGCACAAGCGATAAGGGCGGCGGAAGTGCGCATCGTCACCGGCAGGCAAAACTCCTTTTCAGGTTTGACGCTTAGAATGCGGTTCTTGCTCACTGGCGCCCGCGAACCATCAGGGATAATACTGGCCGCAGGAAGAGCAGGCTCAGGTAGAGCAGCATTGCCCCCAATAGAGCATTGTACTCGCGGTGTTTGAGGTATAAAGCCATTAAGAAGCGGCCTTTTGCGGTCTCAGGGGCGGTGCGGGCCGGGGTCAGGCGCGGAATGAGGCGGGGAACCTGCCGGCAGTAGGCGCCGAAACCGGGGAACGTGGCCCGAAGGAAGCGTTCCTCGGAGGCGATCACCGGCACATAAATGGCGATGAACATCACGGTCAGGGCGGCAGCAAACGCCCAGCTCTCGAGCGCGACGGCAAAACCTGCGGCGATGAGGATGGAGCCGAGATAAAGCGGGTTGCGCACATGCGCGTAGGGGCCCGTCGCAGTAAGCTCCTGGTTCTTCTTGACATAACCGGAGGCATAGGCGCGCAGCCAGAGGCCGGGAACCACCAGGATCAGGCTCCAGCCGATGGCGGCAGCGCGCGGCTGACGCCGCCATAACTCGAAGAGGTAGAGCGCTGCGGAGGCAAACCCGAGCGGAACACGGATGCGGCGGGCGATGGGCTGCCAGCGGCTGATCCAGTCTGCGGCCGGGCCGGTCATCGGGCAGCCTCCTGGGACATGGCGCCGCCTTCTTCGGCGATGACTTCGTCGACAGCTTTCAGGACATCCTCCGGGGTGATGGTGAGCAGGCCAGCCTCGGGCGCATTGCGGCGGGCGTGGTTGCGCAGGCTGAAGGGGCTGCGCAGGACCCGGAAGCGGGTCCCGTAAGGGCCATTGCGGGCCGGATCAGTGGGACCATAGATGCCGACGACCGGGCGGCCGAGGGCGCAGGCCAGGTGGATGGGCCCGGTGTCGCCGCCAATGGCGAGGGCGGTGCGCTGGGTGAGCGCAATGAGCTGGGCGAGGGAACACAGGACGGCGGTGGCAGCCCCGCCGGATTGGGCGGCAACGCTCTCGGCAAGCGGCTCCTCACCGGGGCCGGCGTTGACCAGCACGCAAAACCCGCGTTCGGCAAGGGCCGAGGCAACAGCGGCATAGCGCTCGACGGGCCATCGCTTGGCGCCCCATCCGGCGCCGGGCTTAAGCAAGGCGAGCGGCCGGCGAGGGAACGGCGCCAGGAGCCGGTCGCACCAGGATTCGGCTTCAGGATCGACGGGCAGCAGCGGCGGGACGAAGGGAAGGGTGTCGCCGGCGACCGCCGCGGCCAGCTCGATATCCTGCTCAATGACATGGCGGCCTACGGTGCCGATGCGTTCTGAAAAGAACCATTTCGCGGCACTTTCCCGGGGATTGGCTTCGCCAATCACGCGGGCGGAGCCGGTGGCGCGTGCAATCAGGGCGGAGCGGACGGCACCCTGGAAATCGAGCACAGCGCTGTAGGCGGATGCCTTGAGGATGCGGCGAAGGCCGGCGATCTGGCGAAGGGTATTGCCGCTGAGGGGCCGGCGCGCCCATGCCTTGGCTGGCGCGAGGTGGATGCGATTGACCAGGGGCTGGGCGGGGCTGAGGGGCTCGGCGGGTGCGCTGTTGGTGGCTGTGAGCAGCGGCTGCCAGGCAGGCTCTATGACCCAGTCAATGGTCCACGAGGGGTGGGCGCGGCGCAGTGCGGTCACGGCCGGCAGGGCATGGAGAACGTCTCCCATGGCCCCAAGCCGGACCACGAGCAGGCGGAAGCTGGACTGCGTATGCAAGTTTCAATTTTCGCACAGCTGCAGAATGGCTCTGGCACGCGAGTTTGCGAGGGGTTCACTCGATGGCGAAGACAGCGTAGATCTGGATTGTCTGGGCGGAAACGGAAATCGACAAGATGCCCGCGACAGCCAGGCACGACATGGCCTTCAGGATTCTCATGGGATTGCCCTCAGGCGTGATCTGCACGGCAAGGCTACCACAGGGAGACCAGGAGCCCTTCAGTGCGCTGTCCAGTCCTGAATCCGGAGGCCGTCTATGAAGGAGAACGCGCGGTCATGGGTGACGAGTGTGAGGCCGAGAGAGAGAGCGTGGGATGCGAGCATCAGGTCTTCGTGGCTCACGCGGCGGCCCTTGCGCTCTTGTTCCGCTCTCACTTCGCCGTAGATGGTGGCTGCAGATGCATCCCATGGCAGGATCTGAAAGCTCTTGAGAAAACCCTCAACCTCAAGGCGGAGACGCAGTGCGCCGGGAGGTCGAGCCAGACCGTAAACCAACTCGGCCAGGGTAAAGCAGGAGAGACCTATTTCGTCGGCGGGGATGGAGTCGAGCTTTGCTCTCACGAGGAGGAACTTGCCCTGTATCGAATAACTGACGGTATTGGTATCGAGCAGATAGCGAAGGGTCATTCGAAGATGTCCCGCTCTTCCGGCATGTGGACCTCACGCTTGAAGATGTCGTCGGGAATGTCAAGGGAATCGAAGACGGCAAACCAGTCCTTCATCGAACGGGGAGCTCCGGGCGCCAACTCTGACAGGATGATGTCGCCACTTGCGGGGTCGCGGCGGATGGCGACTTCGGTGCCCTCGAGGCGGAACTCCTTGGGGAGGCGGACGGCCTGACTGCGGCCGTTACGGAAGAGCTTGGCCGTCTTGACCTCAGGCTCGGCAGCGCGGGTGCGCAGTTTCGGATTGGAGCGACTCGCCATGGGGGACCTCCCGCGATGGTCTATACCAAGAGTATATACCAAATCCGATCCATCGACTTGCGAGGCTCACGCCAACTCTTGCCCGTCAGGACGCGTACTTCTCGCCGAACTGGCGGAGTTTGGCGAGGGTGGCGGCGGTCTGGCCGGAGTCGATGGCTTCCGCGCCCTGCGCTACGCCCTCCTTGAGATCGCCGGCGAGGCCTGCGGCGACCAGCGCGGCGGCGGCATTGAGCAGGACGATGTCGCGGCGAGGGCCGGGAATGCCGGTGAGGACGTCGTAGAGCAGGCGCGTGTTGGTCTCGACGTCGCCGCCGGAAAACTGCTCGATGGTTGAGCGAGGGATGCCGGCCATCTCCGGGGTGACGCGCGCGGCTTTCATCTCCGGCGGCTGGCCGGGGGTGGTTTCTTCAATGCGGGCGACGACGGATTCGCCGCTGGTGGTGAGCTCGTCGATGCCGTCCGTGCCGTGGACGACGAAGGCGCGGCGCGCGCCGAGGGAGACGAGCGTGCGGCCGACCAGCAGCACGCGGCTGGGCGCGAGCACACCGATAACCTGTGCGCGCGCGCCTGCCGGATTGGTGAGCGGCCCGACAAGATTGAAGATGGTGCGAAACCCCAACGCGCGGCGAAGCGGATTGAGGGCTTTCATCGCCGGGTGATAGAGCGGCGCGAAGAGAAAGACGAAGCCGGTTTGGCGCAGGCACTCGACGGCGAGTTCGGGGCTCAGGTTGATGGGAACGCCGAGGGCTTCGAGGACGTCGGCAGCGCCGCAGAGCGAAGTGACAGCGCGGTTGCCGTGCTTGGCGACGCGGGCGCCGGCTGCGGCTGCTACGAGGGCTGCCCCGCAGGAGATGTTGAAGGTCTGCGGGCCGCCCCCGCCTGTGCCGACGCAGTCAACCAACTCCTCGCGTTCGGCGTCGGTCAGCGGCATGGGCGTGACGTGGCGGCGCATCACATCGACAAAGCCGGCGAGTTCTGGCGCCTGCTCGCCGCGCGTGGCCATGACGGCGAGCAGCGCAGCGGTTTCCACTTCGGGAACCTGGCCGGAGAGGATTTCGGTGAGGACTTCAGCGGCCTGCTCGCGGGTGAGCGCGGCGCCGTCTTCGGCCATTGGTTTGAGGAGTTCTTTGGTGCGGGTCATGCTGGTTCGATGATAGCGGGTTGTTGAGCACGATACCCCCCGTCATCATCCCAGCTCCCGTCGTCTATCGCCTATAGGCCGTGTGAAACAATGGCGTTTCACTCGAATGCCCCTATACTCGAACGCCGCCGCTCTAATCCGTGCCAACCTCCAAGCGATCCAGAGCGGGCGCAAAGCTAAGGCCGTAGCGATTGGCACTCTTACAGACGTGCAGCTTGAGGCCATTAACCGACACCGGTTGGAGCACAACGCTTCGCTGCCCTTGATCGTGGCCGAGGTGATATTCATTGGCGGCCACGTATACCGCAGTCGCATCAATGGCGATAATTACACGATTGCCGACGTTGTGGAACAGATCGTCAGCGCGATGAACCCGGATTCAGCACTTGTCGGGGACCTACCCATGCAGGCGATCGAGAACCCCACGGCCAGGGTCGACCGCTTTGGCAACACGATCCATGACCGCGCAGTGTTCGAGTGCATGAGCCGACACCCAAGACCAGAACTATACTCAGTGATTCCGAAGGGCGACCATATCAAGCCGGAAAAGCCGAAGGGCCACCCGTAGGCGGCCCTTCAAAGTACAATCGAGCAATTCGCCCGGCTAACTGAAACCGTCCGGCGCACCAACTGCTCAAACCCATTATCGGCAAAGAGCGCGGTCTTTGCAAGCGCGGTCTTTGGCCTGATCAGAAACCTATTCAAAATGAAACGGTTAGTGCCGCCCCGCTCGACCCGGGGCGGGGTGGGCAAGCAGAGCGCTATCCCTTGCCGATGACTTTGGCGAGGGTTTCGCCGATGTCGGCGGGCGATACGACGACGTGGATGCCGGCTTCGCGCATGGCATTCATTTTGCCGGAGGCGGTGCCTTCTCCGCCGGAGATGATGGCGCCGGCGTGACCCATGCGGCGGCCCGGAGGCGCGGTCTGGCCGGCGATGAAGCCGACCACGGGTTTCTTGACGTGCTCCTTGACGAATGCCGCAGCCTTTTCTTCATTGGTGCCGCCAATCTCGCCGATCATGATGATGGCTTCGGTTCCGGGATCGTCGTTGAGCAGGCGGAGCGCGTCGATGTGCGTGGTGCCGATGATGGGGTCGCCGCCGATGCCGATTGCGGTGGACTGGCCGATGCCGCGCTGGGTGAGCTGGTGAACCGCTTCGTAGGTGAGCGTGCCGGAGCGGGAGACGATGCCGACCGAGCCTTCCTTGTGAATGCGGCCGGGCATGATGCCGATTTTGGCTTTGCCGGGCGAGATGACGCCGGGGCAGTTGGGGCCGATGAGGCGCGACGTGGAGTTCTTGAGCTTGGCCCAGACTTTCACCATGTCGAGCGTGGGGATTCCCTCAGTGATGCAGACGATGAGGGGAATGCCCGCATCTTCGGCTTCGAGGATGGCGTCGGCGGCGAACGGCGGCGGGACGAAGATCATGGTGGAGTTAGCGGCGGTTTCTCTTAGCGCGTCGGCGACCGTATTGAAGACAGGCCAGCCTTCGTGGGTTGTTCCGCCTTTGCCCGGCGTGACTCCGCCGACGACTTTGGTGCCGTATTCGGCGCAGCCTTTGGCGTGGAAGGTGCCTTCTTTGCCGGTGATGCCCTGCACGATAAGGCGCGTGTTGTTGTCTACCAAGACTGCCATTTTGTCTCCAAAGCTTTCGTTGATCCCGCCGGCTTTTCCCTCAGGGGCTAAAGCCCGGATCATTATTAATCGCTCTTGCGGCACGGCTAAAGTCGTGCCCTGTTACAAAACCTATCCGTTCACTCGGCACGACTCAAGTCGTGCCCTGACACAAGACCTATGCGTTCACTCGGTACGACTCAAGTCGTGCCCCTTCAAAGCCCACGCGCCTAGGTTTTCGCCGCGGCGGCAACCACCAGCGCCGCGGCATCCTTCATGGTTGCGCCGACCTGGAAGTTCAATCCGGAATCCTTGAGAATCTTGCGGCCCTCTTCCACGTTGGTGCCCTCAAGGCGCAAGACGATGGGCACCTTCACATTGAGATTGCGCGCGGCGGCGACGACGCCCGTGGCCAGCCGGTCGACGCGCAAAATGCCGCCGAAGATGTTGATGAAAATCGCCTTCACGTTCTTGTCGCTGAGCAGGATTTCGAAGGCGTGCTCGATCTGCTCCTGTGTTGCACCGCCGCCCACGTCAAGGAAGTTGGCGGGCGAGCCGCCGGCGTACTGGATGATGTCCATGGTGGCCATGGCCAGGCCGGCGCCGTTCACCATGCAGGCGATGGAACCATCGAGCTTGATGTAGTTGAGCGAGTACTTGGAGGCTTCGACTTCGAGCGGATCTTCTTCGGCGGTGTCGCGGAGGGCCTTGATGTCGGCGTGGCGGAAGAGCGCGTTGTCGTCGAAGTTGATTTTGGCGTCGAGGGCGAAGAGCTTGTCGTCTTTGGTGGTAATGAAGGGGTTGATCTCGACCAGGCTGGCGTCGGTTTCGATGTAGGCCTTGTAGAGGCTCTGGAGAAAGGCGACGGCCTGGTTGATCTGGGTAGGCTTGAGGCCGAGCGCGAAGGCGAGCTTGCGAGCCTGCCATGCGCCGAATCCGACGGCGGGGTCAATGGACTCCTTGAAAATGGCCTCGGGCGTTTTGGCGGCCACCTCTTCGATCTCCATGCCGCCGGCCTGCGAAGCCATGAAGGTCAGCTCTCCGGTGGCGCGATCGAGCACGATGCCGAGGTAGAGCTCGCGGTCGATGGCGGCAGTTTCTTCAATCAGGAGCCGCTGCACCTTCTGGCCCTGGGGGCCGGTCTGGTGGGTGACGAGCTGCATGCCGAGGATGTTCTTGACGTGCTCGTCGGCCTCTTCGCGGGTGCGGGCCACCTTGACGCCGCCGCCCTTGCCGCGTCCGCCGGCGTGGATCTGCGCTTTGACGACCACGCCGGAAGCGCCTTCGGCGAGAAGCTTGCGCGCGACGGCGGCTGCTTCTTCAGGGGTGTTTGCCACTTCGCCCCGGGGTACGGGCACGCCGTATTTCGCGAGGATTTCCTTTGCCTGATATTCGTGGATCTTCATGTTGGTAGGAACCGCCAGAGCCGCTGAGATTTGAGGATTGCGGGGCCGGTCCGGTAGAAATCGGAACGGGCGAGGCACCGTGCCAGCGGTAGAAGAAGAATAGCAACCGGGGGTTTAGAGGGGCAAACCGCAGGGTGAGGCGGCGTCTCTCGATGTGGGCTGCCGGGGGGATTTGGAGCAGACGCAGAAAGAGCCGCGGGCTGCCCGCGGCCCTTCAGCTTGCGAATGGCTGGAATTATTCCGCGGCGACGGGCTCGATGGAGGCAAAGCGTCCGCGGCCTCCGCGGTCCTTGAACACGACGCGGCCGGTGACCTTGGCGAAGAGCGTGTCGTCAGAGCCGATGCCCACATTGGGTCCGGGCTTGATGCGGGTGCCGCGCTGGCGGATGATGATGGAGCCGCCGGTGATGAGTTCGCCGGCGAAGGCTTTCACGCCGAGCCGCTGCGCATTGGAGTCGCGTCCATTTGTGGAGCTGCCTCCACCTTTCTTGTGTGCCATTGCCGAATCTCCTTATTAAAACCTGGCCTGTAGCTTGTAGCCGGTAGCTTGGGTGTTGGTGCACCTGAAGTGGCGGCTCGCGCAACAGACAGCTACGAGCGACCAGCTACTGGCTTGCCTTAGCTCGCCGTGTAGGTGACACCGTCAGCCTCGATGGCCTTGATGCGCACCTGGGTAAAGTTCTGCCGATGACCCTGCATCTTCTTGTACTGTTTCTTGCGCTTCAAGTGGAAGACCAGGATCTTGTCGCCGCGGCCCTGGCCGACAACTTCGGCGGTGACCTTGGCGGAGGTGGGCTTGAGGATGCCGTTGTCGCCGGAGACGGCGAGGATGTCGCTGAACTCGATGGTCTGAGCTTCGGCCTGATCCTGAGGCGACGAGACGGTCTCAATCTTCACTAGGTCGCCGGGGGCGACACGGTACTGCTTACCACCGGTGCGTAAAACCGCGTACATAAATCCTCCAGAGCAGCGTTTACGCGCGAGCGCAACGGCTCCCAAACCAAAGAAAATCGGGCGGAAACTTCTGCACCGCGGTGCGCTCAAGCCCAGGACTCGTATTTCAGAGCGAGCGTCTGGCTCCGCGGCGACAGGCAGGAATCGCCAAACTAGAGTAGTTTACCGGGTTCGGGGGTTGGGGTCAAACGGCAGGGACAGAAAGCGAGGGAGCAAGGGAGCGAGGGAGCGGGGGCTCCAGGTCTGGCAAAGAGAAACCTGGAGTCCAGAGCATGCCTAGTGTAGTGTCTCGCAAGACTCTCTTACAGGGTGTTGGCATCCCGAAATGCAGGTCCTTCGACTCCGTTTGGCGCAAAAGACGCGCCAAACTCCGCTCAGGATGACGGGGTTTGTGTGTATAGCCATTTGAGAGACGCCACACTAGCAGCCCGTGGTGGAAGTAGAAAACCTCTGAAAACCCATCCCTCGGGGGCTAAAGCCCGCATATTTTTCAGCCACTTACGGCACGACTAAAGTCGTGCCCTTTCAAAACCAGACTTACACCACAGGCCACCTAGAGGACCGTATTCTCCGCGATTACTGCCTTGTACCATTCCGCGCTGAGCTTGGGAGTGCGTTTGAGGGTCTTGAAATCGACATAGTGCAGGCCGAAGCGCCTGGAGTAGCCGTCTGCCCATTCAAAGTTGTCCATCAGGCTCCAGAGGAAGTAGCCCTTGACGGGATAGCCGTCGGCGACGGCGCGATGGAGGTGGATGAGATGGTTGCGCAGGTACATGATGCGGTCCGTGTCGTAGATCTTGCTGTCCGTCGTGAGGACGTCGGAGGACGAGGTCCCGTTCTCGGTGATGAAGAGCGCCGGCAGCTTCCACAGATCGCAGGCGTTGCGCACGCCCCAGTAGAGGCATTCGGGGCCGAAGGTAAGCCAGGGCGACCACATATGGGGATAGGACTCGGGCTGGTTTATGACCACGTAGCCGTCGCGGGCGGAGGAGTCGGCGCGGACATACTGGGGCACGTAGATGTTGAGGCCGAGGAAATCGACGTGGCTGCCGATGGCCTCCATGTCGCCGGCCTGGATCTTCGGCGCGTTGGCCCCTTCGCGCTCGAGGTACTCGGGGGGATATTTGCCTTCCATGACGGCGGTGAGGAAATGCGCGTTTTCAAGGCGCGTGGCACGCTGCGCGGCCTGGATATGCTCCGGCGTCTCCAGCACGGGGCAGAACACGGTGGCGTTTTCCGCCAGGCCGACCTCGGTGCCGGCCGGAGTGTTGGCACGGATGGCCTGGACGGCGAGGCCATGGGCCAGGATCCCGTGGTGACGGACCTGGTTGGCCTGAGCCGCACTGAGCTTGAGGCCCGGCGCGAACTCGCCCCAACGGTAGCCGGAATCGGTAAAGCAGACAAACTCGTTGGTGGTCATCCAGTGATGAACGCGATCGCTGAAGTGCTTGCTGGTGAAGGCGGCATAGTCGGCGAAGGCCTTTGCGGTGTCACGGTTCTGCCAGCCGCCGGGCAGGGCGGCGGGCGTGTCCCAGTGGAAGAGCGTGACGTACGGCGTGATGTTATTGGCCAGCAGCTCGTCCAGCACGCGGCTGTAGTAATCGATGCCGGCGGGATTCGGCTCGCCTGTACCTTTGGGGAAGATACGCGACCAGGAGATGGACAAGCGGTAGATCCCGACACCGAGGTTCTTCAGCAACTGCACATCCTCTTTGTAGAGGTGATAGGAGTCGGCAGATACGTCACCGGTATCGCCATCGTGAGTCTTGCCCGGCGTGTGCGAGAAGACGTCCCAGAGCGAAGGGCCTCGGCCGCCGTCGCGCGCGCCGCCTTCCACCTGGTAGGCGGCGGTGGCGCAGCCCCACTTGAAGCCGGCGGGATAGCGCAGGCTGGCAGAAGAGGGCTCCGGCTGCCCGAAAGAGAGCCGGGGAAACGAGAGTCCGGAGGCTGCGGCCGCGGCAGTAGCGGCGGCTGCCTGTCCAAAGAGACGGCGGGATAACTTCTTCATGGAACCTCGCGGAACAGTATCAATGAGAACGTGAACAAAAACGTTTTAGCAGAGGATGCTCCGCAGTGACAAGCAAAGGTTGCGGAGTGAACGCCGGAGCAAATGGGACGGCACATTAGAAGGACTGGGCAGCATCAGCACTTTAGGTGGGCCGACTCGATAGCACTGAGAAGTGCGTCGGAACACTTGTGAACTGGCGGCGTTCATCTTTAGTGTCGATCAAGTATAGCGGGGAATTCACAGTTCGCAGTTCGCGGTTCGCGGTTCATTGCGCTGGGAAAAAAGAAAGGGGCGAGCGCTGGTTCGCGCCCGCCCCGGAAACGAAAAGCTAGTTCGTCAATCGATGACGAACTGGAACGTTGTGGGCTTTGCGGCGAGCGAGCTGGTGGCCGAGTCGGTGGCGGTTATGGTCCCGGTGTAAGTACCTTTGGGCGGATTGGCAACGCCCGGCGTGGTGACCGAGCTGCCGCATGCGGACATCAGAAGCCCGGCGGCGGCCAAAGCGAGCACCGCGACCAGGTTGCGAATGCTGCGAGACCGGCGGCCGAGGAAACCGATAAGCAGCAGTCCCGCCAGAGCTGCTGCCGGGGGAAGCGGATTTCGTGCTGGTGCAGGCGGCGTGTTCCTGGCCACTCCGCCCTTCATGAAGTTGCGAAGCTGGCCCATCCCATGCTTCATGGCGCCGCCGGAGCAGTCGGAGCCATTGGCGTCGAGTGTGAGCGTTACAGATCCGGGCTGGGTGCCGGTGATCTGTATCTCACCCAGGCCGGCGGTGTTCGCGGTGGAGAAGCCGGCGCACAGGTTGGAGAGCGCGCTGTCAGCGGAGCCGAAGTCGATGTTGACCAGGACTGTGCCGGTGTAGCCGCCGGATGGAGTAACGGTGATGGTTTCCGTGCCGGAACTTCCCTGGGCTACAGTCAGCGTGGAAGGCGTGGCCGCGGCGGAGATGCTGCCCTTGCCGGAGCTGGCGACGGCGATGTCGACCGAGCCGGCGCCGGTGGAGGCGCCATGGGCAGCATCACCGGAGTATTGCGCCACGATGGAGTGCGCGCCCGACGTGGCGAAGGTCGCGGTGTAGGTGACCTGGCCGCTGGCACTGAGGGACTGGTTGGAGACAGTGGTCCCGCCGCAGTTGTCAGAGAGCCCGCCGCAGCTGGTGCCGCCGTCAACCTGGAGCGTGACAGTGCCGGTGGTGACGGGATTACCGCTATCATCCGTGACGGTGATGGTAAACACGTCGTTCTGGTTCACCGGCGGCGTGGCGTTTGCAGCCGAGACGGAGACACTGGTGCCGATGAGGGCGGCCTCGCCTGCGCCGGCAGCGGGCCAATCATGGGCGAGCTTGCCCACGTCAACAGAACCAAGGCCAGTCACTTCGTCATAGCCCGTGCCGGCGGCATAGCCGTAGTTGGCTGTGCCGTTGCAATTCGCCGGTGCCTGGCAATCGTTGTTACCCGAGGTCACGTCGTGGAAGTCATTTCCGTAAAGACTGCTGCTCGCGGCCAGCGTGTACAGGGTATTGTTAATCTCGCCTGCGCCCGTTATGTACTTGCTGTTCTCGTTCAGCAGCGCGACCATGCCCGCGAAGATCGGGGTGGCGAAGCTGGTGCCGCCCGCCACTGTGAGCGAAACGTCTGACGAACTTGCGCGGAAGCCTGCGCCGCAACTCCCGGTCTGGCTGGGTCCCCACGCGCTGTTGTCGCTGGTGCAGTAGAGGTAGCCGGGCTGGCCAGGCGAAGAGTAGAAGGCGATGTCGGGTACGAGCCGATGTTTGCTATCGGGATTTGCCTCGCCCGTTGCACCGAAGTAAGCCGTTTGCCAGCTTGGCTGGGCAATCAGCGTGCTGGCGCCGCCGCCGCTGGAGCTCAGGCATGGGTTCTGGATGCTGCAAGGGGTGCCGGAGGACGACGCGAAGGACGCGTTGGCGGCATCGTCGTTCCAGGCCACCTCGGGAACGTAACTGAGAAGAGATGGGTACACGTCGCTGCCGCTGGCAGGTTTCCAGTAAGTCGCGATGCTGGACCCGCCGCTCGAGTATTCGCTGGCAATTTCAGTTCCGCCCACCGACGTGATGTAGGCGCTGGAGGCGGGATAGTTGACGGCCAGGCTCTCCTGCGTCGCTGTTGAGCTGATGTTGGTATCTCCGTAGCAGGAGGTCGAGCCCTGGTCACCGGAGGCCGCCAGAACCGTCTGGCCTTGCGCGGCGGCCTGCTTGTAGATCGCTTCCTGGCTGGTCACGTAAGCGGAGGTCAGGAAGGGATCGAGCTCGCACGTGGAGTAGCTCATGCTGATGATGTTGCCGATGCCCTCGTCGACGGCGTAGTCGGCCGAATCGTACGTGCCGTAATTACCGTTGTTACCTGTGTAGACGAAGACGACGCTGGCGCCAGGCGCCATCGCGCCGGACCACTCCAGATCGAGATCGGACTCCGACTCATCCCCGGAATACGAAGTGGATGCTCCGGTTCCTGGCACCAGGATCAGGTTCGGATCCTTCTTGGTGAGCCCGGCAGCGGACTCGAAGTTCTCGATATCCGTGACGGTGACGGCCGACTGGCCCATGATGGCGATGGTTTGACCGGCGCCATTCATATTCGTGGTGTTGACGTCGTAGGCGGTATAGATGTCGCCGGGTCCAAAGAAGACATTGCCGCTCTGGCCTGAGGTGAAGTTGCGGTGCAGGATCACGTGGTCAGGATGCGGGCGGAAGTCGTCGAGGTTATGGATGTCGGCGACGACAGGCGCGACGGAGGCGGGCACTGAGAGAGCCGTGGATGGGGCAAAGTGCTTTTCGCCGCTCACCTTGAAGTAGTGCATTCCGGTGGCGAAGGCGGATTCCACCTGGGCTGCGGAGCCGGAAAAGTGAATCGCTGTATGACTGCGGTTGATCCCGTCAATGGCGAATCCCTGCTGCTGAAGCCAGCTCTGCACCTTGTCCATGTCGGACTGCGCAACGCCGAAGCGCGCGGCGAACTGGTCAGGCGTGAGCCACTGGTGGTACTGGGGCGACGCGGGATTCTGCTGCGCGGCCATCAGGGCGTCGAGCGCGGCCTCCTGCGCGGCGGAGCGGTTGAAGCGCAGCGTGATGCCGCTGATGCGAGCGCCCGCCTGCATGCGGCCCATGTCAGTGGCGCTGCCGGCGAGGGCATGTTCCGAACCCCGGATGGGCGTGAGTTGGGAAGAATCGATCTCGGCCTGGATGCGGGCGGCCGGGGATTGCGCTCCGAGGGTGACGGAGGCGAGCAGAAGAGCCCCCGCGGCCCCGCAGATCCAGATTCGCTTGTGCGAAAGAGAGGGAGTAATGGTCTTCATCGTTTTGTCCTTGTCTGCTGCACGAGTAGGAAGCCCCAGGTGTGGGGTCTTCAACGGGAGTCAGGTTCAAGCCGCGACGTACAGTGGGGCGCCCAGGCACCAAGGCGAAACCGAAAGCCAGTTTTCATTTACCAAGGGGACTATTTCAACTCAGACGTCGGCCCGGACTCCCGGGAGCGTCCCATTGCATAGACTCGCATCGAGGGGCAAAGTTGTGGCTGGATCGTTACAAAATCGGCGTGTCCATCCCTGCGGCGTCATAGAGTCAATACTTTAGATGAGAGAAGTGTGCCGGCAGTTAGCGCGGAATCTCAGGCTGGTTCCCGGTCCCGGCTCCCGCAAGGGGGAGCCAGCTCCAGGGCGGCTTTGACGGCCCGAGGCGGCAGGTAGCCCGGACTGCGCCAGGCAATCGCCAACTTCTCCCGGCTCAGCAATTTGCGCATTTGGCCGCGCGCATGATCGGCCCACGGACCGTTGCGGTCGAGTCGCACATAGACCTGCCAGTGATGCAGGGCGTGGCGCAGCTCACCCTTGCGCTCGAAAGCGAGAGCCAGGTTGTAGTGTGCGTCGGCGTAGCCGGGCGCCATTGTGACCGCCTGGCGATACGCCGCAATCGATTCCTCAAGCCGGTTTAGTTCGTCGAGCACGTTGCCGAGGTCAAAGAACGCCAGGACATAGGAAGGGTCTTCCTCGGCCGCCCGGCGATAGAGTTCCTCGGCGCGATCATACTGGTGCAGATGAAAGTAGATGGTGCCCAGGTTGATGTATGCGGCGGCGTAGGTGGGATCGTCGGCCACAATCTCACGATAAAGATCGATGGCGCGCTGTTTTTCTCCCGCTTCTTCGGCCTGAACGGCTGCCAGGAACTGATCCTGTAACCGGCGCTGCGCCTCGCCGGGGCGGCGCGATGGCGAGGCTTCCGCGACCGCTACCTTCTGCCCCGTCCGCTCAAAGTCGAAGAGAAGCTGGCGGCGGATGGGATCCACCATGGAGCCATGATGACGGAAGGCGAGCCGCGTGCCCGTGCGCACAAGGGTGGCCTCAAGCAGCGGATTGGCCATACCCGCAACAGCCCTCATCGCGACGATGGAGTGCCGGATCGAGGCTGCGGGCACATCCTCTTCGCGCAGGGAACGCAGCGTGCGCAGTTGCCCAAGATCCTGAAACGTGTAGGTCTGCTGGGGAAGAATCAGTCCGGCCCGCTCCCATCCCTGCAACTGACGGGAGCTGATCTGGAGAATCCGCAACACATCCTGGCGGCTATAGTTGCTCACTCTTCATGCGCTCCTGTGGGTGCCCGGTGCTGATCGGAGTTCATGACGACAGATCCTTTACGCGATTCCGGCGGCGCTCTCGTATTCGCTCCCCGGAACTGCGACAGCAGAACCGCTTCCGCTGCGATTATGCCAAGAATACAAGTGGATAAGCAGACCGTAACTCAACACACAATAAAAAGTGCGTGGATAACCGGTGCCTGATTTGGTTCCTTTGAGGAATTCGGAATGGAGTGAAACGGGCGGGACGGAGTGGAGCCGACGATCGGACTTGAACCGATGACCTGCTGATTACGAATCAGCTGCTCTACCAACTGAGCTACGTCGGCGTGCTCTTGTCGATTGTATCGTTCAGCCTGATTTCGGTAAAGTTTGGGCTTGGCCGCGCCGACGGCCCGCATCGAATCTGCATGGCGGCCTTGGAGTCCACCCCACAATGCAGCTGACGCTGATGCAGCAAACTCTCCTGCTTGCTTTCCGTGTTGCCTTTGCCTGGGCCGGCGGCCTGCTGCTGGCCGTGGCCGTTCGCGCTCTGCTTCCCGATCAACTGGGGTTCACTCTCACTGCGAAAGCGGGCACCTATTTTCTGCCCTTCAGCCGCATCGGATTCTGGACCTGCATCTGGGCCGCGCTCACCGTCACGGTCCTGGTGGTGGTGCATGCGATGATCGGCGATCTGGCTTCTCCCGCCGCTCACTGAGGCGCACACTGCCGATTCCCGCTATACTTGCCCACTATGTTCGACACTCCCGATAAGGAATGGCGCAGGCTCACCGAGCACTACTCCGGCATGTACGACGAAGAGGTTCTCGATCTTGCCCGCGATTACACAAACCTGACCGAGATGGCGCAGCAGGTCCTGCGCGACGAGATGAAGAAGCGAGGGCTTGGCGATCCTTCCGCGCCGCGTCCGAAGGCGCCTGTTGCTCCCAGGCAGGAGCTGCCCGCCGCACCGCCGAAGAGAGCAGCCGACGCCGCGCCGCCCGATCCGCGTGCAGAGCAGGATCGCATGAGATTTGCAGCGCATTACTCCGGACTTCCCGATGGAGACTTGCTCGACCTGGCAGACGATCTCGAGAGCCTGACCGCAGGCGCGCAACTTGCTTTGGGCCAGGAATTGGAGAGGCGCGGCCTGGGCGAGATGCGCGCAATTACAGAGTCGCAGGAGGTTGAAGAAGAAGATGCCCTGGCGCGCGCGGAGGCCCGGATGTCCGCGCGGCAGCGAGCCGGCGCGGAAGACGATGCCGATCCGCCGGCCGAGTACACGTGGAAGGTGCCGCTGAGCGAATACGAGACGCGGCAGGAAACCTGGCAGCGTTACGAGATGCTGCGTCGAGCGGGAATCGAGAGCTGGCTTTCCGACGCGACCGGCAACCGCCTCCAGGTCGCGGCCGATCAACTGGAGGAAGCGCAGCACATCGTCGAGCAACCCGTGCCGGCCGACATCGTCGAGCAATCGCAGATGACATTGCCCGAGTTTGAAATGCCGAAGTGTCCCAGCTGCCACGCCGCCGATCCGGTGCTGATCGACACCGTCCCCATCAACACCTGGCTCTGCGAATCCTGCGGAAAGGAGTGGGCCGAGCCGGCGCCGGCGGATACTGAGGCGTGACCGGAATTCCGACGCCCCATAAAAACGGAAAGAGCCGCCCGGCAACAGGGCAGCTCTTCCTCAGGGAGAATAGTTCCAACGGAGGCAAAGCCATCAGAACTTTCTGGCTGCATAGTAGGGTCCGGTCATCCGGGTGTCAAGGAGAATTCTGAAGAATTTAAAACCTGTATTTTGTTCCATTTACAGCGCTCGCGGCTCAAGCCCGCAAACAATGTTTTTCGCCCCGTCTTCGCCTTTTTAGTTCCTTGTTTTCTTGGGTTTTCGCCGTGTTTCTTACCATTTCAGGCCACTTTTCCACAGGGTATGGCCTCCCCGTAACCCTTCGGATGCCCTCCCCGAAATCCCCGCTTCCCCGGGCCTGTATCAGTCCCTCAAATGGAGCCGGATGAACTCCACTTCGTACATTGAAGAAGCCGGCCTGCCTCTCGCAATGCGGTACAATGCGCGCCCGCCACCCAGGAAAAATCCGAGCAGGATGGCAGCCAAAGACCCGATGACGACAAGCGTAGCCACCCCGAGCAGGAAGCGCCCGGTCTTTGCCACCTCAGATTCAGTCGGCTGCGGCACCGAGATAAACTCTGCTTCGTAGTGCACGCTCTCCAGCAGCCTGCGGCTCTCGTCGGGAATAGCGTCGCCGGAGACGATCGCAACCACCGGCCCGCTGCGCCGCACCGCGAGCGATGCCTGATCGGAATCGGCCAGCGGTTTTGGGAAGGCCGGCTGAGCCTTGCTTCCGGATTGAACGTAGGCGCGGATCTTTGCCTCCTGCGCCTCGGCCATCTGCGGAGTGGGATAGTCAATCAGTGTGAGAGTGGCCGGCCCGGACGCCAGGGTGTAGTTCGCCGTCACGGTCTCCGCTCCGCGATCGAACCCCACCAGTTCCGGCGGTAGCACTCCGTCTGCTCCGGCATATCCTGCGGGCCCCAGCGCGTAGTGCGTGGTTTGTCCATCGAGAGATTTTTGCGGCAGATCGCTCAGAACCGGCGGCGGCTGCGAGCTGGCGCCTTCGCTCGTCGGCAACCGATTGGCCAAGTCGCGCAGCTCTGAGCCTGACATCGGGCTGATGTTCGAGAACGTCGCATCCACCATTGTGCTTCCACGCCAGAACAGCACCCGATTGTGGTCTGAAGCTGCGCCAGACCCGATCTGCTCCCTGGGCCAGCCCGTGCCGCGATAAAACGTGTATGCACCATAGGCGCCGCTCACGTCGCCAAAGCGCAATGCATGAACGGTCAGCGTTTCGCCGTCGCGCTTGTAGGTAGCCCCCATGCCGTCCTTGAAGCCGTACTCCTTCAGCGCAACCGCATTCGCGTTGTCGGCCTGCGCGGCATCCTCCAGGGGCTTCGGGGGATCGGCGGTAACCCAGCCGGCAAAGGAATCAGGAAGCAGCGGGCGCGGCACCGAGACAATAACCATCTTGTGCTGCTTCGGCGGCGGCGGGGCCGGCTTCTTTTGCGCTGCGGCCGGAATTGCAAGAGCTGCCGCGGCAACCACGATGGCGGGAAAACGCATGAACTTCTCCAACGTACAGGGTACAGGCTCCGGCGTCGGACTGCGCACGCCCCTGTTGAGTTGGACACTGCCGGGAGGCGAAAGGTTCCTGAACCATCGGCGCCGCCGTTGCCATGTCTGGAATCCGCACCCTCGATGAGAGCTGTTTAAGCGCCCACTGGCGCCCCAGCCTCGGCTTCCTTTGGATACAATCTTTTGCCCAGCGGCGCAAACCGGCTTCCATAAAAATACAGTGCGTGTGCGCGAAGAAACACTACCAGCGGTCCGCCCAGAACAGCCGAGCCGGCCACACCCGCAGCCACGGCCAGCACTGCAAAAAGGATCGACGCGCCAATGCGGATACCGCCCAGCAAGCCCGAGGCTTCGTCGAAGAGCGCGGCATAGCCCGTCGCCGACGCGCCCAGGATCCAGAACACCGGCCACAGAAGCACGAACCCCAGCCCGGCAAGCACCGGAGCAACCATGATGAGAATCAGCACCCGGAACAGAAAATAGGAGAAGAATGCCTCGCGGTCGGCGCGCATACGTGTGCGGACAGCTCTCCAAGCCTCGCCAGGCGAAGCGCCTTCTAGAGCGATGTGCGGAAGCATGAAATCGTTGACAACAATTTGCGCCAGCAGGCTCAGAATCACCACGAACGCAAGGAAACCCAGCGCCGGAAAAAAGAGCACGAGGAAGACTCCCGTGTCGTATTTACCCTCTGGCGTGCGCAGGTTGGCAACGGTGAGGACCACAATCGCGGCCACCACGACCACCGCTGCGGCCAGCCCGGCAATCCCCAGCCACACGGCAATTTTTGCGCGGAAAAATCGTCCCGCCTCGCGCTCGTAAATCTTCATCTCGGGTCCCAGAGAGCGGCTGCCCTCAACCAGGGAATGAAACAGCGCAAAGCGCAGTCGCGCCATGAAGTAGAAGAAGAGAATCACGAGATCGATCGCGAGCAGAGCGGCGATCACCGCAAGAATGACGAATCCGCTCGCATGCTGAAACGCAGCCGGAATGGGAGGTAACTCAATCGCGAGCGCGCCCGGCAACGTGTAGCGGAAGTTAAGGAGAAGACCGCTCGTAGCCACGGCCACGAGCGTCAGCTTCAGATGGCTGCTCCACTGGAACGGCCGGTAGAGCAGCAGCCGCGTGCGGCCGAATGCCGGGGCGATGGCCTGCGATGTGGAAAGAGGCCTCATGCGCGTCTCGCGGGTGGCGACGTGCACCTCATCCGGGCAGCGGCGCGGGAGCCGGCGCAATTGCCGGCGGCGCCATCGGCGGATACAGCGCGTCTCCCAGCACCTGGTAGCGCGCGCCGTAGAACACCAGCGCGTAATTGCGGACGGCGATCGAGAGCGGCCCTCCCAGGCTGATCGTGATCAGCACACCGAGCACAAAGGCGATCAGGCCCGCCATCACCTCAAAGAAGATGCCGATGGGCGTGCCGCCGGCCGCGGAAGCATGCATGAGCGCGATGAACACGCCCAGGATTCCGAATACGATAAACAACGGGATGGCCAGCAGGATGAACATGCCGATCATCGCCAGGATGGGCAGTACCACGCGCAACACGACGTAAAGGAAGAATGCGCCCTTCTCCGCGGCCACGCGGTTCCACACCGCGCCCCAGGCTTCGCCCGCCGATGCGTTCTCCAGCGCAAAGTGGGGCAGCATGAAGTCGCGCATCACCACGTCGAGGAGGAAGCCGGCCAGCCCGAGGCAGAGGAGAACGGGCGCAAGCTGAAGCGCGAAGAGAAAGACCCTGCCAAAATCCACGCGCCCTTCCGCCTGGCTTTGGTGAATGAAATGAATGATGGGAGATGCGAACGGCGCCAGGGCCGCGGCAACCACAACCAGGAAGAGGATGCCCACCACGATGCTGAACATAAAGAAGCGCCACGCGTGATCGCGATACCGGCGCCAGCCGGGCTTGATCTCGTGGGTCTGGTGCACCAGGCATTCAAATAGCGCGAAGCGCAAGCGCACGACCAGGTAAAACACGACAATGCCCACGACAAGGGCGAGAAGACCGCCCATGATCAGGAGGGGAATCAGTTCGCCCGGAAATCCTGACGGCATCCCGTTAGAAATATGGGGCGCGTGATTGGCGACGCCGGACTTCGGAGTGTGGATGTTGCCGCTCATGCCCTCCGTGATAACAGCCACCGCGCAGAGCTTCAGATACGTCCCCCAGCGGAACGGACGGAACAGCAGCGACACGGTGCGATTCAGCGCGGGCGAGATCGCTTCAGCGGCGGTGAGGAATTGCATGGCACTCCTCCTATGACGGGCCAGCGTACCACACCAGCGTCAGGATTGCGTGCGCGAACGCGTCGCGGCGAGCTGGCTCACAGACTGCGCTTCCGGTCCAATGCAGCATGCTGTCCGCCAGGCCTCAAATTCGCCCAGCGCTCGCTCGCATTGAAACCGGTGGCGCTCTTTTTTGTCTCGCAACTTCTTACGCATCTGCTCTTCGAGAGGTTCCAGCAGGTCGAAGGTGATGTTTGCGGGTTGGAAGCTCTTCGCATCGGCGTGGGTGATGTAGTGCACCAGCGAGCCAAGCGCGGTCGCGCGCGGAATCGGAGCCGGCTCCTTACCCTGCGCCAGACTCGCCGCATAGAGCCCGGTCAGCATGCCCGTGGCAATCGACTCCGTGTATCCTTCCACCCCCGAGATTTGTCCGGCGAACAGCAGGCTGGGTCGCGATTTGAGCCGCAGCAGTTCGTCCAGCAGCGCCGGCGTGCAGATGTAGGTGTTGCGGTGGATCTGCCCGTAGCGCAGGAAGCGCGCGTTCTTGAGGCCCGGGATCAGGCGCAGGACCCGCGCCTGCTCGCCCCACTTCAGGTGATTCTGGAAACCGACCAGGTTGTAGCTGTCCGCGCGCAGGTTCTCCTTGCGTAACTGCACCACCGCCCACGGCATCCTGCCGGTGCGCGGATCGCGCAGGCCCACCGGCTTCATCGGGCCGAACCGCAGCGTGTCGCGGCCGCGGCGCGCCAGTTCTTCAATCGGAAGACAGCCCTCAAAATATTCCAGCTTCTCCCATTCCTTCTCTTCGGCTGGTTCTGCTTGAAGCAGGGCGTCCAGAAAGCGGTCGTACTCCTCGGCCGTGAACGGACAATTGATGTAGTCCGCCGTGCCCTTGTCCCAGCGCGCGGCAAAGTACACGCGATCCATGTCAACGGACTCCGCATCCACGATGGGAGAGATGGAATCGTAGAACGCCAGGTGCCCGGATCCGGTCACCCGCTGGATCTCCTGGCTCAGGGCATCCGAAGTGAGCGGCCCCGTGGCGATGATCGTCAGCCCCGCGTCGTTGTCCAGGCTGGTCACTTCCTCGCGAACGACGCGGATGCGCGGCTCCGCGGCAATCTCCTCTGAGATGCGGCGGGAAAACTCCACCCGGTCCACGGCCAGCGCATGGCCCGCCGGGACCGCAGTTTCGTCCGCAATGCGCAGCAGCGCCGAGCCGGCGCGCCGCATCTCCTGCTTCAGCAGCCACGGCGCCGTGTTCGGCGATTCGCTTTTGAGCGAATTGGAGCAGACCAGCTCTCCAAAGTCCGTGGTCTGGTGCGCGGGCGTCAGGCGCGGCTTGCCATCCACCAGGGCCCGCATCTCATAGAGCTCCACATCGCAACCCTGGCGTGCGGCCGTCAGTGCCGCTTCCGGTCCGGCCAGTCCGCCGCCGATCACACGAATCTTCACTGGGTTCCCGCCGTCTTCGCCGCTTCGCCAGGGCTCTCTTCGCCGGCTTCGTGGCGCAAGGATGAAAGATCCCCCTGCGGCGCTTCCTCGGCCAGCCGCCGCAGCGCCTCCCCGCTCACCCGCACGTTAAGCCACTCGTTGGGAAACTCGCCTCCCAGGGCCCGGTAGAACTCGATCGCCGGCGTATTCCAGTCCAGTACCTGCCACTTCAGCCGCGCGCAACCCTTTTCCTCGGCAATCGCCGCCAGCCGCTGCAGAAGCGCCTTGCCGATGCCCCGCCCCCGCAGCGGCGGATCCACAAATACATCTTCGAGATAAATGCCCGGCCGCCCCAGCCAGGTCGAATAGTCGTAGAAATACAGGGCGAAACCGGCTGGCGCGCCGTCCCACTCGGCCATCAGGCACTGATAGTAGGGATTCTCTCCAAATCCATGGCGCAGCAGGTCGTCTTCCGTCGCTTCAACGGCGTCCGGTTCGCGTTCGTAGACAGCTAGAGCGCGGACAAACTTCAGGATTTGTCCCACATCGGTAGGTACGGCTGGGCGGATCGTCAGTCCCATGGCCCTATTCTAGGGTGTGACCCAGACCACAATGATTCCGGAATCGAGAGGGTTAGCATGGACGTCGGAAGCGGCTCCGGAAGCCGCTGCGGTCTCAGCACTTACCCGGCGGCCTCAGCATCGCCATGGGAACCTGCTCTGGCGCTGCTCCTGCGGCATCGTACCCTTGTGTTGACCGTTCGATTGGTTTAACTTTGGCTGTGCTGGACGCGCAAGCCAACGGGATTTTCCTGAGCTCCGTCCCTCACCCCGCCGGAACCGCTACGGGGTGGATTGAAGAACTTTGATTCTGCGAGCTCGCGGGCTCTCGCTTCGCGCCGCTCACAAGGAGAAGAAAGAACATGAAACGAATCCTTCCACTGTGGCTTGGCCTTGTGGCATTCGCTGTCGTCCCCGTGCTGGCGCAACAACCGGGTGTTCCCATGGGCAAGATCCACGGCCAGGTCATCAATCCCACTGGCGCCCCCCAGACCTCTGGTACCGTCACGGCAGAGCTGACCACCCGCGCAGCATCGGGACCCGGCCTCACGGCGCAGACTGAGAAACAGGGCGTCTTTAACGTTGACCAGAGCGGCAATTTCGGCGGCGATTTGCCGGCCGGATCCTACAAGCTGATCTATCGCGAGGCCACCACGCCGGAAAACCAGCAGGTGGACCACGTCGACGATGTCGTGGTTACCGCCGGCAAGACCACCGAGCAGAACATCGACATGTCGCGCCAGGAGTACATTGACAAGCTCCCGCCCGAGGAGAAGAAGAAGCTGGAGGACTTGAGGGCGAAGAACGCCACGGCGATGAAGGCCAATGAGGTCATCAAGCACCTGAATGCCGATCTGAAGGCCGTGGCCCAGGACATTCATGACGCCGACGAGGCGTCCACCACCGCCGCGCAACAGCTTGGAGCAGGCGCCACCAAGCAGGCCGTCGACGCCAAGGTGGAGGAGATCAAGACCGCCAAATACACAGATGCGGAGCAGTTGATGAGCAGGGATACGGCGGCCAAGCCGGACGCCTCCATCCTCTGGGCGCGTCTTGGCCAGGCGCAGCTTGGCCTGAAGAAGTACGATGACGCCACGACCTCCTTCAAGAAAGCGCTCGACCTGGAAACCGCGTCGAAGAAGCCCCTGCCCGAAGTGCAGGGTCTGTCGCAGAGCGGACTGGGCGAGGCGCTTGCGCGTGCGGGCAAGACAGATGAAGCCGTGGCCGCATTCGATACGGCCGCAAAGGCCAATCCGGCCCAGGCCGAGTTCTACCTCAAGAACGAGACCGTCATCTTCTTCCAACAAGGGAACGCGGTAGCCCAGGTGGCTGCTGCCGATAAGGCGATTGCCGCCGATCCTAACCCCAACGATCCCAACCTGGCGCTTGTGTACTACCTGAAGGGCCAGGGACTGGTCGGCAACGCCACTATGGCGCCCGATCCTAAGAATCCCAAGGTGCAGATCATCGTTCTGCCTCCGGGCTGCGCCGAAGCCTACCAGAAGTACCTGGATCTGGCCCCGACCGGCCCTTATGCCGCTGACGCCAAGGGCATCCTGGAGCAGGCCGGACAGAAGATCAGCTCCTCCTACAAGGCCGGCAAGAAGTAGCCTTCAACCGTTGCACTGGAAGGGCGTCCCGGGCCGGGACGCCCTTCGCATTTTGCGCCGGTCTGCTGAAAGGTACTGGATTAATCATCCAGGGACGGGTACCATGCACGAAAGCTTCCCATCCCCGACCCCGTGGAGGCAGCATTCGTGGATTCGATACATTACAACTTTCAGGCCCAACCCAATCAAAGTGCCGGCTCTGCTGAAGCTCCAGAAGGCGGAGAGCCTGCGCGACAAACCCCG
Source organism: Occallatibacter sp. (assembly GCA_035552475.1). Taxonomy (GTDB): domain Bacteria; phylum Acidobacteriota; class Terriglobia; order Terriglobales; family Acidobacteriaceae; genus Telmatobacter. Next base: position 88,971 of record DASZLE010000094.1, on the reverse strand, counting down.
GCAGAGCTGGAAGAAGAGCGGCGCAAGATCCGGCGGCTTCAGATGGTGGTCAACATGGTGACGCAGGTGATTGCGCAGGACACCTCGCTGACCGTGGAGGAGGCGTCCGAGATGGTGGCCGACACGCGCCGGGTGGCCCTGGGCATGTTCCCGGACAAGGAACTCGCCTTCAACATGATCTACTGGCCGCGGCTGCAGCGGCTGATGCGCGAGCGATACCGGATGCAGTAGTACAGGGAGCCTGACGCCTGGTCCCCGCAGAGTGTGCAAAATAAAAATGACGATGTCTTGCAGAATGATGGGGTTAAGCACTCAAACTGCAGTAAAACAGGGAACAGGGAACAGGGAACAGGGAACAGGGAACAGGGAACAGGGAACAGGGAACAGGGAACAGGGAACAGGGAACAGGAAACAGGAAACAGGAAACAGGAAACAGGGAACAGGGAACAGGGGGCCCGGTTGCTTAAAGTGGTGCAAAAATAAAAACGGCGATGTCTTTTAGAATGATGGAGTTAATCCCTCAAACTGCAGTGAATTGCGGGGTGTCTTCCGCTGGTGTCCGATTCAGAATCCTACGTCGGCGGCATGCTGTTGCTGGGCGCCGTACGCTGCGAGCGCCCGACACTACGGAACCGCCGGCGAGATTTGCCCTATGTCTAAAGCTTACTCCTTTTAAATATTAAGACTGCATATTTGGCCGGAAACTTTTTCTCTATTGTTATCTGGCTCGTACAGCGATATCCACAGACAGTGACTCTTGACGGATTGCGAATTATCGCTCGACCTGCACCGGAAACGGTGCAAAGGGCAGCGGCTTCGAGTCCAATCTGCTCACTTTACGATAGGCGACGAGATGGACGGCAGGCTCTCCCGACGGGAGGGACAAACCGGACCCGGGAAAGAACAGAGGAATGCGGGAGTCACCGCGGCGCCAGGCTATTTTCCTGAAGACATTTCCGGTCTTCTCGACTACACTCGCACCTATTCAAAAGAATCGGTGAGTAAAGCTGGTAGTTGCTCCCTTTCTGGAAAGCCAGCGCAAACCGCATAAGGTTCCCCTCAGTCTCCCTGACCTCTTGGCGTCACTGCGCTCCATCACTGCCTTGAACCTTGACAGACTCCTTCCTTGCGCGCAAACCGCGTCCGCACGCGCGTGTTGCCGGGGGGATTGATTTGGCGCTTGCGGACGCTTCCCCCACAGGAGAAAGCTATGAGGCTCAATCCACTTATCCAGGTGGCATTCCCCGGGCTCGCGCTGACGCTAGCCTGCCTGCTGCCCGTTGCCATCCACTCCCAGGCCCCGCAGTCGATCACCGTGAATGGAACCGCGCGGGGGACGATCACTCTCGATGCGCCGAGCGGCTGGGAGTTGCAGGTTCACCAGTTCGACGCGAAAGGCAATCGACTGCCCGAAAGTCCGTCCGACTTCCGCCGCCTGGGCGAAGCAACGGTTGGGCAGTTGGGAGATCTGCACACGCTTACTCTCCGATTCAGTCAGGACACCCGTATTACCGGCATCTCGGTTACGGCAGATTTCAAGGTGGAGCAGGGCGGTAGCTGCGTTGAAGGGAACGTCTACAAGAAAGACGCAACTTGCCGTCTGCTTGTCCGATTCACTCCGCAAGGACCCGGCAACCGCATCGGCAAGCTCACCGTCAGCGAGAGCGCATCGGCGACGCCCGATGCGTTTGGCCTGGGCGGCTTCAGTTACTCTCCTGTGGTCAGCTTTATTCCTTCGTCCATCACCACTGTTCCGGGCACATTCCCGTCCAGCAAGGGACTGCTGAGCGGCGCCAACAAGCTGGTGGTGGATGGGGGCGACATAATCTACATTAACGACATCGGGAACAGTCTTCTGAGGGAAATCGACTCCAGCGGGGCCATTACGAGCGTTGCCCCGGCCTTTGGCACTCCGAACAGTATCGCTGTGGACAATTTCGGTAACGTTTGGGCCCCCCTCTCCTCCGGAGGAAGCTTTTACTTCGCAACCATCAACCCCACCAGAACACAGACCGGCTGGAGTGGCCCCTCTTACACACCGGGCACCTGCACGGCAAACACGCCTTGCAATCTCACTACAGTGGGATTGGGCAACGCCGCTGAAATCGGCATCGATTCCAACGACAACCTCTTTATGGAAGAGGAAACCAGGGGAGCTGTGGAGATGCCGGTCGGCAGCTGGACGGACCTCACCTCGACTCTGAACCTCTGGTACCTCAAAGACACGTACGCATACTTCCTCGGGCCCCCCTCCACCTTTGCCGTGAATGCCAATGGCGACCTCTTCACCGCGATTTCCTACACGTATCAGAGCGATTGTTCCATCGTCGACGAGCCGCTTTACGGTGCCGAAGGCAGCAATCCCAGCTACACCCGCGTCGCCGGCGCCATCAAATGCGGGTACTCAGGCGATGGCGGGCTAGGCGCCAACGCCGAGATCGGAGGCAAGATCGGCCAGATGGCCTTTGACGCAGCGGGCGACTTGTACTTTACGGACAGCAACAACCAGCGGGTGCGCCGCATCGAGTACAACACCGGTACTATCCGCACTGTCGCCGGCGACGGAATTGCCGGCTACGTGGACAGCTCGAGCGCAATCAAGGCCGAACTGTACAATCCCACTGGCCTGAGCGTGGACTCGCAGGGCCAGGTGTATATCATCAGCGGCACTGGAACCGGATCGGCCCAGGTGGTGAGAAAGGTGGGAACCACCGGTTATGCCACGATGGGCAACATCGTTGTGGGCGCCACGAGCCCTCCCCAGGTGGTTCTTCTGACCAACACCGGCAACAATCCGCTGGTGATTAACAACGCCGTCTTTGGTGGAACCAATCCCACCGAATTCTCGCTTGATCCAGGCACTACGAGTTGTGCGTTTACTGCCGGATCGGTTCTGGATGCGGGCCAAAGCTGCCAGATCGGCTTTGTTCTGAAGCCGGCCGGAACGGGCGCGCGCCGCGGCACCTTCACCATCACCGACAATACGGCCAATTTCTCAAACCTCATCAACGTGAGCGGAACCGGCATCCTGCCGAGCGCGATTTTCGCCATTACCTCGCCGACGAACAACTCCAGCGTCGTCGTGGGAACTTCTGTGACGTTCAAGACAAGCGTCACCTACGGCTCCAGCCCGGCGCCGACGGGCACGGTGCAGTTCAAGGTGGACGGGACCAACTATGGCTCTGCGGTTACCATCTCCTCCGGTATTGCCTCTACCACTGTGACCGGGCTGAGCGTTGCCAGCCACACGCTCTCGGCCACGTACAGCGGCGACTCCCACTACGCGGCGGGCGGCCCGATCAGCGTGACCATCACGGTAACCGCGTCGATCGCACACCAACCCGCCGTGACCATGTTGCCCTTGGCTAAGGCCAGCACGCCGTGCATGCCGCTGAGCTTCAACGTAAGCGTGGCGGGGACGTCCGGGATGGTGCCGACGGGGACAGTTCAACTGACGGATGGCGGCCGCGCCGTATCCAGCGCAAAGCTGGTGAAGGGCAAGGCGATCCTGATTTCGCCTCGGCTGCCGGCGGGCACGCACTCGTTCACAACGCAGTATGGCGGCGATGCGAACAATCCGCCAGCTGCCTCGGCGGCGCTGGTGGAGGCGATTGCGCAGTCCGGCGCCTGCAATCAGCACGTCAACCGCTTTGGGATGCGGTAGAGACGCCACATTGGGAACAACCGGCGGCGGGGGTCAATCCTCCTCCGCCGGTTTGTTGCGCGCTGACTTTGTCAGTTCCCGGCGGCGAACCGGGCTGGCGCGGCGGAGAACGCGGGCGAGGACTGCAATGTTCCTTTCATATTGGGCGAGCGGGTAGGGAGTTATGCTGGCTGCATGCTACGCATCAAGCTTCCCCTCATGTTTTTTGTATTTTCCGCGATGGCGCTGTTCCTGATTCCCGCGGCTGGATGGGCACAGGAAAACGGGGCGGGCGGGACTTGGACGTTTGCCGTTTCCGGCGACAGCCGTAACTGCGGCGACTTTGTGATGCCGGCAATCGCCTCAAAAGTGAAGGCTGAGAAGGATACCTTCTATTGGCACCTGGGCGATTTCAGAGTGATGAGCCGCGAGCCGGACCAGGATTTGGCCTCAATGCTGCCTGCCGGCAAGAAGCTGACCACCGAGGAGTATTACCGGATGGCGTGGGACGATTTTCTGGAGCGCCAGATGGTGACGTTCGGATCGTTGCCGGTGTTTCTGGGGCGGGGCAATCACGAAACGCATCCGCCGATGACGCGGGACGGGTACACAAAGAAATTTACGGAGTACCTGAACCGACCGGAGATTGAAGCCCAGCGGAAGGTGGACGGCGAGTATGCGGCGCCGGCGGGGCCGTGGTACCACTGGACGGAGAATGGCGTGGATTTCATCACGCTGGATAACTCAGACAAGGGCGAGTTCAGCGACGAGCAATTGCACTGGCTGCGGCAGGTGCTGGATCACGACCTGAAGGCGGGCTCGGGGATCACGTCGATTGTGGCGGGGATGCACGAGGCGCTGCCGCACTCGACGGGGAGCGAGCATGCGATGGACGACTGGGACCGGGGCCTGGAGACCGGAGACCTGGTGTACACGTGGATGTACGACGCGCAGGCGGCGGGCAAGCACGTCTACCTGATCGCGAGCCACTCCCATTACTACTCGCCGAATGTGTTTGACACGCCGTACTGGAAACAGCACACGAAGACGGTGGTGCCGGGGCTGATCATCGGCGCGGCGGGGGCACACCGGTATCCGCTGCCGCGTGACGCGAAGCCGGGAGCGAAGACGATGATTTATGGATTTGTGCAGGGGACGGTGCACGCGGATGGGATGATCGATTTTGCGCTGCACGAAGTGAGCGAACAGGATCTGATCAGCGTGAAGTGGCCGAACGCGCCAAACGATGCGATCCACGAGTGCTTTGTGCATAACGGGGATGAGAAGGGCAAAGACTAGGGACTCGGGACTAGGGACTAGGGACTTCAGGGGCTGGACAGGTTGCGGGAACAGGTTGTCGAGAGCTTTATTCGCGCAATGAGATTGGCAGGGGCTGAAGCCCAAACTTTTTGTTTTGCGCGGCTGGCGGCGGTACTGAAGTACCACCCTTACCCGTTTTGGGCCTGGCATTGTGTTTTTCCGCAAGCCATAGATACGGGCTCTACCCCCGCGTTTTCTATTCCCTGTTCCCTGTTTCTAGAAGTGCCTTAGCTCTCCGCCGGTTCCGGTGGGTCTCTGGGGCGGCGGGTTGATGCTGCGATCGCCGGAGCGTTCCAGGTTTTCGAGGGAGCGGCTTACTACGTCGCGCGATCCCAGGCCGACGGCTAACGACAGAGTGAGGACGATGCCACCGAAGAGAATGCCAAAGGCCAGCTCGACAACGTCGCCGCCCACATCCAGGTGATCGAGGACCATGGCGGCGGTGAGCACCAGGACCAGCCACTTGACGCCGAGCGAAAGGATGCGGGCGTATTGCAGCTGGGCGTTGACTGCGCTGATGAGGACCGAGCGCGCCAGGAAACGGGCGATGAGGATTCCGGCGAGCAGGAGGACGACCGCTCCCACGCCGCGGGTGACGTAGGGCAGCAGGAAGTTGGGGACGTTGCTGGCGGAGGCGTAGGAGGCATCGAACGCGGATACGCCGATGATGATGCCGAGGAAAACACAGGTCCAGAAGGAGCCGCGGCCCGCCAACTCCGTGGGCGAGCTGGTGGGCGTCCATTCGCCGCGGTTGCGGAGCAGGCGCTCGTCAAAGCGCACCCAGACGAGGCCGCGCCGCAGCAGGGCGGAGATGCCCATGCCGAGAAGCGTGAACAGGAATACCGCGACAAAGAACGCAAGGATGCCGGGGAGGACCGCAATGAGGAGGCCGAGCACGCGGAAGATGGAATCGTGCAGGGCCACCGACATGTGGTGCCAGACCGTGGTGTTATCGGCATACAGCGGCGCCGGAGCGGGCTTTACCGCCTGCCAAAGAGCCAGGAACGAATGCAGAGGAGTGTACATTAGACCTCCTTCGAGTGCTGGGGCCAGGAACCGGGAATGGGGAGAGGCAATCATGGTTAAGGGTTGAAGCGGTCCGGCCAGCGCCAGCGCGCCACCAGGTACGGTTTGTCGGCATCGAATGCGGCGGCGACAGCTTCAATGTGCCGTTCGGGATCTGCGCCGGCACCGGTGACGTTGATGTGGCTGGCCACCCAGGCCAGGTAGAGCGGGATGAGCGCGCCCAGCAGATGGCCGCGGTTGATGGTGCGCAAGCGGAACGCGATGAGGAAGTCATAGACGATGCGCGCCCAGAGGTTTTCCGGCATGCGAAACGCCGGGGGATCGAGAATGGTGAGGCGCTTGAGTCCGAGCAGGGAAGCTGGAGGGAGGACAAGGCCCCAGATCTCGAGGAGATTGTTGTAGGCGAGGCGGAAGCCTTCGACCATGGAGGCTACGTCGGAAGTGCGGTCAGGGGGCGCGGTGTGCCGGGGCGGGATGGGGCGCGGCGGCGGCAGGCGGCGAGGCCGCTGCCAGAAGGCCGCCTTGGATTCGATATCGGAGAAGAGTGCGCCGGTGATCTCGACCAGGATGGTGCGGATATCGGGATCGGGGGGCTGGGGAACGGTCCGCGTGCCCACTTCGTACTCGCCGAGGCTGCAGCCGGCCACGACGGCTTCAGGCACGGGCCAGATCATGGCGTCGGGCTGGCCGACCGAACAGAGGCGCTCCGCGGAAGTACCTACGCGCTCCGCCATGCGGGGGGAAAGGCCGACGTCGATGGAGAGCGGAAACCGGGCGCGCGTGGCGAAAAGAGCGCGCGTCATGGGGTAGATGATGGCGGAGTTCACCAGGCCGGTGTTGGGGGGCACGTCGTAATAGGGCAGGGCCAGATCGACCGCGCCGCTGGCGACGGGCCAGGCCAGGGCGCGCAGGGCGGCGGCGCTGAGGGAGCCGCCTTCCGGGCCGAGGATGAGGATGCTGCGGGCTTCATGCTTGCGGGCCAGATCGGCGGCGTTGGCGTAGTCGGACGCAGTGAGGGTCCAGGAGACGCGAGTGGGTTGAATCTCCACCATCTGCAGGGGGGGGTAGGCGCCGGCAGGGACGCCGTTCTGGGTGGCTACGAGCAGCTCCTCGGCCGGGAAGATGGAGGTGAGGCGGGTGAGAGTGGACTCGAGCTGTTCCTGCGCGAGCGGGGGCAGCACCGCCAGCATGGCAAAGCCGGAGCGAACGGGGGGACCGCTCAGATCGGAGATCGGGTCTGCTGTCGCCATCGTGCGGGGCCTATTAACTTAGGATGCCGGCGAGCGGAATCCGCAGCCACTCGGGGCGGTTATTGAGCTCGTAGAGCAACTCGTAGAGCGTCTTTTCGAGGATATAGGCGGAGAGCTGTGCCTCGGCCTGTTCGACGGGGGGAAGCAGCTCGGGGCGAGCCGCGATGGTCTGGCGCCATGCCTCCAGGAAGGCGGCCTCGACCGCGTCTTCCCATTGTCGCGCCCATCGGCGGAGGTTGTCTTCGCCGGCTTCCTTGTGGAGGAGGCGGTAGCGGTCGAGGCCGAACCATGCGGCATAGGAGAAGGAGCGAATCATTCCGGCAACATCTTTGAGCGGCGACTGCTTGCGGCGGCGCTCGGCCAGGGGACGGGCGGGTTCGCCTTCAAAGTCCAGGATGACAAAGTCGCCCGCGGACGGTTGGGAATCCGAAGCGGTGCGCAAGATCTGTCCCAGATGGTAGTCGCCGTGGATACGGATGCGCATGCCGGCGGGCTGCGCTGAGGCGATGCTGCGAGCGCGGTCCAGCAGTTCCTTGCGGCGCGCCAGGGCTGCGGCCGCGTCATCGATGGTGTCCTCAGGAAGGGAGGGCAATTTGGCGCGAAGGGTGTTGAGCGCGGAGGATGCCTGCTCCTCAATGCGCAGGACGTCCCGGGTAAGGTCCTCGGCAGTGAAGGGTTCGGCCGAGAAGGCGGGATCGGAAGTCGGCGTGGCGAGGGCGAGGTGCATCTCCGCGGTGCGCCGGCCGAGCAGGGCCGCGGCAGCGATGGCGGCATTATCTTTCAGGCTTTCCATACCCCGGTTCCCCTGGTCACCTTGTCCCTGTTCTTCGAAGTATCCGTCCAGTTGCTCCAGGAACCATTGCCAGCCGTCGCCCTGGTTTTTCACCAGTCCCTGGAGCATGGCCACAGTGGTTTTTTCTCCGGAGGGATTAATGGAGACCTCGCCGAGGAAGGGGGCAATGCGGGGAAAACCCGCAATCTCGGTAAGGAACCGGCCGATTTCCACGTCAGGGTTTTCACCTGGCTGGAGGCGGCGGAAGAGCTTGAGGATGAGGGAGCTGCCGTAGAGTATGGAGGTATTGGACTGCTCAGCTGAGCCGGTGCGCGCGGGCAGGTGATGCGAGCTGCGGAGGGCAACAAAGGCGGTGGAGGAGCGGGCTTCAAGGAAGCCGGCTTTATGTTCTGGAGTGCCTGCGGAGGGGGATTCCCGCGGCTGGAGGCGCTGCGTGTTCGATCCCTGTCCGGTGTGGCCATCCTCACGCGGCGGCGTGGCGGCCTCTCCGGGTTGGGCGGTGAGCGGCAGGGGCTCAACGGGATGTCCGGCAAGCGGACGAGGAGTGGTGAGGGCTTCCTCCCCGGCATCGGGAGGGGGAACCGGCGGGGCGGGCGCTTCAGACGCGGGGAACACCTCGTGGGGGCGCAGGTGGACCTTGCCGGGCTCGATTGCGCCGTGTGTCGCGAGCTCGGGGTGCTTCAATACGGTCTCGGCTTCTCCGCTTGACACTGCGTCCCGCGCGGAGACTCCCGAGGCGGCGGAAGCCAGCGAGGCTGCCACCTGCACGGCTGCTGTTCGCAGTGTGGCGAGTTCCTCGACCGCATTGCGCTCGATGAGGCGGAGGAGTGCCTGCCGGGCATCCTCGCGTACTGTTGCGTCGTGCAGAATGCCGAATCCTGTGGGTGTCCGGAGCCGCGCCAGTACGCTCACCGGCCGGTCCGTTTCCACCTCGATTGCGCCGGCGCCGGTGGTGAAGGCCAGCGGAACCTGGTAGAGGTCGCACTGGCTGTCGCCGTAGTCCACCTCGAAGTAAAAGAGCGCGGGCGGGATCGAGCAGTCTTCCGGCAGGTCGCGGGCGGAGAGAATCCCGGCATTGGCTGCGATGGCCGTGGGAAGCTCGACCCAGTCCAGCAGCCTGACCTGGAGGATGGCGCGCGTTTTGGCCCCGAACCACCTCTGGCGGGCGAGCCAGTCCGGCAGGGTTCTCTGGATGAGTTCAAGGCCGTGGCCGGCGAGGAATCCCGCCCATCCCTTGGTGAGCAGGTCCAGAACCGCGGGATCATCCGCCTCGATCAGCTCCGCCAGCTCTGGCGCGACCTCGAGCTTTGGGGCGGCGGGCTGCAGTTCGAGCCACAGAAAAGAGTATGGCGCCAGCGAGAGGGAATACGACCCCGTTCCGACGGTGGGAAACGGCACATACCCCAGCATCTCCACGGGAGACATTCCAGCGTAGGCTGACAAATCCAGTTCCACCGGCTGGGCAAACCGGCTCAGGTTGGCGACGCACAGTACCGTCTCGTGGGTCCCGTCGCCGAGGTCGAGATCGCGCAAGTAGGCCAGGATCTTGCGGTTGGACGGATTGAGGAACGTGAGCGAGCCGCGCCCGAAGACCTGAAACAGCTTGCGCAGGGCGATCATGTTCCGGGTCCAGTGCAGGAGGCTCGATTGGTCGCTCTGCTGGGCTTCGACATTAACTACCTGGTAACCGTAGATCGGGTCCATGATGACCGGGAAGTACAGCCGCGCCGGGTCGCACTTGGAGAATCCCGCGTTGCGGTCCGATGTCCACTGCATGGGCGTGCGCACGCCGTTCCGGTCGCCCAGGTAGATGTTGTCGCCCATCCCGATCTCGTCGCCGTAGTAGATGATGGGCGTTCCGGGAAAACTGAAGAGAATCGAGTTCAGCAGCTCGATACGGCGGGCGTTGTTGTCCACCAGCGGCGCCAGCCTCCTCCTGATCCCCACATTCACCCGCATCCGAGGGTCGGCCGAATACGCAAAGTACATGTAGTCTCTTTCGTCGTCGGTGACCATTTCGAGGGTGAGCTCGTCGTGGTTGCGGAGGAAAAGGCCCCACTGGCAGTTGTCGGGGATGGGGGGGGTCTGGGCCATGATATCGGTGATGGGGAGACGGTCTTCCTGCCGCAACGCCATGTAAATACGGGGCATGAGGGGAAAGTGGAACGCCATGTGGCACTCATCGCCATCGCCGAAATAGGGGCGCACATCCGCCGGCCACTGGTTGGCTTCAGCCAGGATCAGCCGGTTGGCATAGCTTTCGTCGATGGCGGCACGGACTTTTTTTATGGCCGCATGAGTCTCCGGCAGGTTCTCGCAGTTGGTGCCGTCTCGCTCCACCAGGTAGGGGATTGCGTCCAGCCGCAGGGCATCTACGCCCATGTCGAGCCAGAAGCGCATTGCTTTCAGTACTTCATCCATCACCAGAGGACTGTCATAGTTCAAATCCGGCTGGTGGGAGAAGAACCTGTGCCAGTAGTAGGCTTTGGCGGTGTCGTCCCACGTCCAGTTGGATTTCTCAGTGTCAGTGAAGATGATGCGCGCATCCTTGAATTTCTGATCGTTGTCAGACCAGACGTACATATCGCGCTGGGGCGAGCCGGGAGGGGCGAGACGGGCAGCCTTGAACCAGGGATGCTGGTCGCTGGTGTGGTTAATGACCAACTCAATCATGACCTGCATGCCGCGCTTGTGCGCCGCATCCAAGACGGCCTTGAAGTCGGCCAGCGTTCCGTAAGAGGGGTTTACGTCGTTGTAGCTGGCGATGTCATAGCCGTCATCGCGAAGGGGCGAGGGGAAGAAGGGGAGAAGCCAGAGGCAGGTGACGCCGAGTTCCTGAAGATAATCGAGGCGGGAGAGCAAGCCCGGAAAGTCGCCGATGCCGTCGTTATTGGAGTCAGCAAAGGCGCGGACGTGCAACTCATAGATGATTGCGTCCTTGTACCACAGGGGATCGGTTGCGCTGGCGAACTTCTTCACGTGGCCGGTTCTCCGCGAATGTCAGGGTACGACTTCTGGGTAAAAATGTCCCCGTTTGAGGATTGGATGCTTCGCGGTCAGGAGTCAGAGGTAAGGGATGCGGTCCGCGGGATGAAATCGTTTTCAATCCGGGTGACGGTTGGGTATACTCACCGCGGCAAGGCGGAGCGGGACGATGATGAAGGCAAAAATCAGTTTTACGGTTATGGTCACGATGGCGTTCGCGCTGATTGGCGCCAGGTTGACGACGGCGCAGGCGGCCGGGACCGGATCCAATGCTGCTGCGGTGAGGCCGCAGGGGCCATGCGACATTTACGCCGCGGCCGGGGACCCATGCGTGGCCGCGCACAGCACCACGCGCGCGCTGTATGCCTCCTATAACGGCCCGCTCTACGAGGTGAAGCGCCAGTCGGACGGCAAGACTCTGGACATCGGCGTGGTCGAGCCGGTTCGGTCGCCGGTGGCGGATGGGGCCGGGTACGCCAACGCGGCTGCTCAGGATGCGTTCTGCGCCAACACGATTTGCTGGATCACGAAGATCTACGACCAATCTGGCAAGCACAACGACCTGACCCAGGCACCGCGCGGTGGGTTCAGCGGGCCGGCCATGGGTGGGCTGAATAACGTGCCGCTGGCCCACATGGCGCCGGTGACGATCATGGGCGGGCACAAGGTGTACGGCGTGTTCATTGAGCCGGGCATGGGGCTGCGCGACGATCACCCGAAGGGCACTGCTGTCGACGACCAGGCGGAGGGGCAGTACTGGGTGATCAACGGCCTGCACTTCAACTCCGGGTGCTGTTTCGATTACGGCAACGCGGAGATCGACAGCAGGGACGATGACAACGGGACGATGGAGACGGCATATTTTGGCGACGCGCCTTACTGGTATCACGGGACTTCTCCCGGCCCGTGGATCATGACCGACCAGGAGAACAACCTGGTGGGGTGCGTGAACGCGGATGGATCGAAGGAGTGCCACCTGCCGGACATCGACTGGCGATTCGTGACCGCAATGGCGAAGGGCGAACCGCACCATTGGACCTCAATGGGAGGCGACGCGCAGCGAGGGGCGCTGCAGGTGATGTTCAGCGGACCGCGGGTGAATGACACATATGACCCGATGCGCAAGCAGGGAGCGATCCTGCTGGGCAACGGCGGGGACAACAGCAACGGGTCTCAAGGGACTTTTTATGAAGGCGCGATGACTGCGGCGGGGACTTTTCCGACGGATGCCACCGACCAGCAGGTGCAGGCCAACATTGTGGCTGCGGGGTACGGCGTGCTGCCGGTGAGCGTGGCGCCGGCTTCGCAGACGGCCACTTCGCCGGGGCTGCAGACGTTTTCGCCGGGATCCGAGCAGGAGACTACCGTAACGTTCACGAACACGACGGGAGCGCCCGCGGCGGATGTTCACTTGAGTCTGGATGTGCCGGAGCAATGGTCGGCGGTGGTTGCAGGTAGCTCGGAGACCGCGAAGACATTTGCCGGCCCGGTGGAGCCGGGTGCGAGCGTGAGTGCGACCTTCAAAGTGACCTCGGGGCCGCGGGTGTTCAACGGGGACCTGGTGGGCAAAGCCCGGTGGGCGAACCAGGCGAACGGCAGAACGGAATCCGCTACAACGGCCGAGAAGGTGCGGAATGTGAGGCCGGTCAAGATCAACGAGTTCCGCATCAGCTCGGGGCCTCCGAATAACGCGACGGACTCGTTTATCGAGCTCTACAACGCGGGCACAAGCAGTGTTGACCTCTCCAACTGGACGCTGACCCTACGTCCGACGCAGCAGGCGGTCTTCTCGACGGTGAAGATTCCGGCGGGGACGGAGGTTGCGGCTCACAGATTCTATCTGCTGGGACTTTCGAACTCGGGATTGGCCGCTGGCGCGCGCGCGGGCGATGCCACGCTCTACGTGAGAAGCACGGCCGGCATGAAGGCGGGCGATGCGGTCAGCATCGGCGATGGTTCCGGCGCGGAGACGCGCAAGATCGCGAGTGTGGGGACGGCAGCCGGCAATCCGACGACGGTGTGGCAGCCGCTGCCCGATGGTCCGGTGATCAGCATTCCTGCCGGCTCAACCAACGTGCCGGTCACGAGCGTGGCTGGTTTCGCGGCTGGGCAGAAGATCGCGCTGGGCTACGGCGGCAGCTATCCCACGGTGCCCGGCGGCATGGAGAAGAATGAGGTGGTCACGGTTACGGCGGTTGGCAAGCCGGGTACGCAAGCTTACCTGGCGGCGGATGCGGCGGCTGGTGCGACCAACGTCAAGGTGACCTCGGTCGCCGACATTTCAACCGGCGACAAGATCCGGCTGGACATCGACAGCGTCGGCCATGGGATCGAGACGGTTACGGTGACGCGTGTCGGCACGCAGGCGAGAACCACGAATCTGCTGGCAGCGGCGAACCCCAGCGCGAGCAATATCAAAGTCCGCAGCGTGCGTGGTTTTGCGGTGGGCGACACGATCACCATCGGCACTGCCGCGAACCGCGAATCTGTGACGATCAGCGCAGTTGGCGCCGCGGGGGCGAAGGGCAACGGAATCGACTTTACGCCGGCGCTCCATCTGGGACATACAGCGGATGAGGGAGTGATGGCGCCGGGAACGGGCGTGGATCTGGCCGCACCGCTGAAGTTCAACCATGCGGCCAATCTTCCCTTCAGCGTTCGGGGAATGGGGATCAGTTTTGAACCGGCGACTGCTTTTGTGCACATGAGCAATGAGCCTGTGCGGCCGCTTGGCACCGGCATTGTGCTCGACAGCCCGCTGGGCAAGAGCCACCCTATTGACGCGGTTGTGCGTGACGCCGTGGCGACTATTGCGGGCTACCAGGGGACACCGGCGCCCAACCAGTGGTTCGGAGGCCCCGAACTGACCGCGAGCGCTTCGTTCTTTGGGCGCACCATCACGCTGAAAGAGGGCAGCATGGTGCTGCGCGATGCTTCCGGGCTGGTGGTGGACAGCCTCAACTACGGCGGACTCGTCGACCCTTGGGCCGCCGAGGGGTATCAGGCTGCTTCCGGTTTCGGGAAGAGCGGCTGCTACGTGACGGCGCCGGGGCCAACGGGTGGTGGTGGGCCATTCGCGCCGGGCGGAGCGTCCGATACGAGCGTGGGGCGCTTCCCGGACGGCATCGACACGGACAGCAACTGCGCCGACTTTGTGGCGGCGCCGGCGACCGCGATGTCGGCAGCCTCGGCCGCCGGAGCGACCAATATTAAAGTCGCCAGCGTGGAAGGTTTTGGCGCAGGCCAGACGATCAGGATTGATGCGGGCGAGAATCTTGAGAACGCGGTGATTGCTACGGTGGGCACGGCTGGAGCGACGACGGTGAAGGCAGACACCGCTTCGGGCGCGACCCTCATCCCCGTTGCCGGCACGATTGGAATGAACGACGGCCAGACCATTACCGTTGGCAGCGGCGCTGATTCTGAGACGGCAGGTGTCGCGTTCGTCACACGGTGGGCCTCGACAGTTACGGTCTCTGCGCCGCTGACTCACGCGCATGCGGCCGGGGAGCAGGTCTCCGGTACGGGCATTACGCTCGCCGCCCCATTGACCCGGGAGCATGGCAGGGAAGCGTCGGTCACGGGCAGCGTTTCCACGCCGGGTGCGCCTAACCGCTATGACAGGGGACGCGCTGAGGGCGCCGGCGCTGATGAATTTGGCGCGAGGAACCGCAGGGGCTAAAGCCCTCTTCGATTTGATCTGCTTCATGCCGGGGATAAATCCCCGGCCTACCATGCGGTCACGGCTGCTCGATGCGGAGGATGTGGGCCGGTTGCACTCCCGGGCGCAAGACTACGAAATTCCTGCGGTCGCGCCAGGTGTAGCGGGCGCCGGTGAGGAGATCGTCGACGAAGAAGGTTTCGCCGGGGGCGAGGCCGAGCGCAGCGAGATCGAGGTCTGTCCATCCTGACTGGTCGTGAACGGGATCGAGGTTCACGATCACCAGCAGGGTGTTTCCGGGCGCGGACTTCGAGTAACAGAGGAACATTGAGTTGTCCGTGGGGTGGAAGCGCAGCGTGTCATTGCGCTGGAGAGCGGGGTTCTCGCGGCGAATGCGGTTGACCTCGGTGATGAGCGGAACAAGGGTGCCGGGGGCGTTGCGGTCGCGCTGGCGAATCTCGTACTTCTCACTGTTGAGGTATTCTTCGCTCTCGGTTTTGCCGGACGCGGGCGCGGCCGGCGCGTTCTCTGAGAGCTCGAATGCGGGACCGTAGATGCCCCAGTTGGCGGTGAGCGTGGCGGCCAGGATGCAACGGATCATGAACGCGGGGCGGCCTCCGTCCTGAAGGGCCTTGTGCAGGATGTCCGGCGTATTGGGCCAGAAGTTGGGGCGGAAGAAGTCGCTGACGGGAGGCTGGGTGATCTCTTCGAGATAGCTCTGAAGCTCGTATTTTGTGTTGCGCCAGGTGAAGTAGGTGTAGGACTGGGTGAAGCCGACCTTGGCCAGCCAGTACATAGGATGGGGGCGGGTGAAGGCTTCGGCGAGGAAGATGACCTCGGGATATTTGCTGCGCAGCGAGCCCAGGCACCACTCCCAGAAGGGCATGGCTTTGGTGTGGGGATTGTCGACGCGGAAGACAAGCACGCCGCGCTTGATCCAGAACTCGAAGACGGAGTAGAGCTCGTCCCAGAGGCCGCGCCAGTCAGTGGACTCGAAGTTGAGCGGGTAGATGTCCTGATATTTCTTGGGCGGATTTTCGGCGTACTGGATGGTGCCGTCGGGGCGGATGTTGAACCACTCGGGGTGGTGCTTGACCCAAGGGTGGTCGGGCGAGCACTGGAAGGCGATGTCGAGTGCGATCTCCATACCGGAGGCGTGAGTGGCCTGGACGAGGCGGGCGAAGTCGTCAAATGTGCCCAGCTGCGGAAGGATGGACTTGTGGCCGCCGTTGTCATCAGGGTGTGCGGGCGCGGCGATGCCTTCGGTATCGCCGATGGCCCAGGGGCTGCCGACGTCATCGGGAGCGGCGGTGACGGAGTTGTTTTTGCCCTTGCGGAAGGCGCGGCCGATGGGATGGATGGGCGGCAGGTACAAGATGTCGAAACCCATGGCGGAGATTTCGGGGAGTTGCGCCTCGACGTCCGCGAAGGTGCCGTGGCGGCCGGGCTCTTTGGCGGCGGAGCGGGGGAACAGCTCATACCAGGCGGAGAAGCGGGCGCGTTCGCGATCGACCCACAAGCAAAGGTCCGGGTCCCAGCGTGTGGTGAAGGATAGATCTGGATATTCTTCCGCGAGATCGACCTGTTCCTGGGTGAGCGGAAAGCCGTAGAGCGCGCGATTTTCTTCCGCCAGCGCCATCAGGTTGGCCGCCACATTTGCCAGCTTGCGGCCGTCGGCGCCGCGAGCGCGTACGGCGGCATGTTCCAGAAGGATGGCGCCCGTGCGGAATGCGAGCGGGATTTCGCCGGATGCGGTCTGTGCGCCGGCCTGAAGGCCGCCGGAGGCGAGCGGGCCGGTTGCGTCGAGGCCGGCCACGGCGAGCGCGGCAGGTTGCGCGGCGAGCCGCTTTCTAAGGTCGCTGAGCCAGGTGGTGAAGTGATCGACCCAGGCGAGGATGGAGTAATTCCACATGCCCAGGCGGTCGACGGTGAAGCTGCCGGTCCACGCATCGTTCACGCCGGCCGTCATGGACACAAATCGCCAGCGCCTTTCGCTCGAGTGCTTGTAAAGCAGGCGAGCGCGCACCTGATCGTGGCCGTCGGCGAAGATGGCGGCGCGGACCTGGACCTCTTCGCCGAGGACGCGCCGGGCAGGATGGCGGCCGGAGTTGACACTCGGTTCGATTTCCTCAATGACAACGCGCGAACGCCCATCCGCCGGCTTGATCAAACGCTTACCTCCCGGGTTGCGGTGCGCGCAGGCGCGGAGTTCCAGCCGTGAAGCAAACGCGCAATCCTATCGATGCACCGGCCGTGTCGGAGATTTGTTTCACCCTATCGAATTGCCGGTGCACCTCGGCCCGATCCACAAGCAATCTTAAATTGCCGTAGAGCGGGGAACTCCATTCATGCGGCAAAGATGAAGCGCTCGCGGATTTCGTAGCGGGAGCCGGCGGAGTTGGGAAAGCTTTCGTAAAGCAGGAACTCGCGAACGGCGAAGGCGGGGAAACGGGGCTCGGGCAGGATGGTGGTTTTGAGCTGCCGGATGCCGTTGCTCTGGCCGCGAACGCGGGCCAGCGTGATGTGAGGGTGGTAGGGGCGCGTCTCAGGGATGAAGCCGCATTGGGCAGTAGCGGCGACCACCCGTCTCTGCAGAGCGATCAGCTCCGGCGAGAGGAGAACCGAGGCGAAGAAGACACCGGCGCGGTCAAAAAAACCGAGGCGATCCAGCTTGATGGGGACGAGCGGCGAAGTGAGAGTGCGCAGGCCTGCGACAGTGCATTGGTACTGGTCCGGGGCGGTGTTGCCCAGGAATTGCAGGGTGATGTGCCACGACTCCGGTGCGGACCAGCGCAGGCCATCCCCGGGCCGTTCGAGGTGAGCGCGTATGGAGGCGAGTTCATGGATGACCGCCTCGGCCATGGGAATGCCGATGAAGAGGCGCATGGAAGTGCAGCGAGTCAGCAGGTCAGCGGGTCAGCAAGTCGGCGGAGTCAGCCCACCCTTTCGCCAAATTCGGCGAAAGGATGGGGTACCCAGTTTCTTTGCTGGCCCTGTGATTGGCTACTTTTTGGCGTGTTCGAAGCGCTTGGCAACTTCGGTCCAGTTGACTACGTTCCACCATGCGGCGAGGTAGTCGGGACGGCGGTTCTGGTACTTGAGATAGTAGGCGTGCTCCCAGACGTCGTTGCCGAGGATGGGATAGAGGCCCTGCGAGAAGGGCGAGTCCTGGTTCGGAGTGGTAATAACTTTGAGCTTGCCGCCCTGCCAAACCAACCAACCCCAGCCGGAGCCGAACTGCTTGGCTGTGGTCTCGTTGAAGGTCTTCTTAAAGGCTTCGAAGTCGCCGAAGTCGGCCTTGATCTGGGCGGCGAGTGGACCCTCGGGTATGCCGCCTCCGCCTTTGGCGCTGGGCGCCATGATGGCCCAGAACATGGAGTGGTTGGAGTGGCCGCCGGCGTTGTTGCGCAGCACACCGCGGACATCCTCGGGAATCGCGTTCAGATCGCGAAGCAGGTCATCCGCGGATTTCCCGGCGAGCTCGGGATGCTTCTCGAGGGCGCCATTGGCGTTATTGACGTACGCCTGGTGGTGCTTGTCGTGGTGGAGGTGCATGGTTTCGGCATCGATGATGGGCTCGAGGGCCGCGTAGTCGTAAGGAAGCGGTGGAACTTCGTATGCCATTGGGGAATCTCCTCCATGGAAATTGTAAAGGGGTGAATT
Organism: Occallatibacter sp.; assembly: GCA_035552475.1. Classification (GTDB taxonomy): domain Bacteria; phylum Acidobacteriota; class Terriglobia; order Terriglobales; family Acidobacteriaceae; genus Telmatobacter. The sequence continues at coordinate 70,630 of DASZLE010000094.1, read as the reverse complement.
GACCGGAAAGGGGTTAAGGTGACGCCACAAGACGTGGATGCGGCGGGAGGCGAAGAGGATTCCTGAAAGCCGCGATAGTGATTAACATCGGGGAGCCGCAGGACCACAGAGCCGAATTGCGTAACTTTACCCCGACTCGATCATCATGGAGAAGTAGCATCACAAGTGCGGCTTCCCCTGGCGGTTCGCGATGAAAGAGCGAAGATTTGCCGCATTGAATCGCCTGGACGGGCGAGTGCGCACGTAAACCACATGAAGAATCAGAATCTGACTTTGTATCGCTGGCTGGAGCAGGACGGAGGCGCGTTTGGCGCGCCGGGCATGGAACCGCGCTGGACTTCAAGCGTGAAAGATGCGGTGGGGACAGCGTATTCCGCATCGAGCCGGCTATGGTTCACCACGTCGCATGGGATCGTGAACGAGATGTATCACCCCACCATCGATCATCCGCAGGTGAGGGACATGGAGTTTCTGATCACGGATGGCGAGAGCTTCATGCACGAAGAGAAGCGGGACCTGGACTCGACCTTCGAGAGCCTGGACGCGGAGACGCTGGGAGTGCGCTACATCAACCAGGATCGCGACGGGCGGTACACGCTGACCAAGGAGATCATCTGCGATCCGCATCACTCGGTGCTGTTGGTGCATGGCCGGCTGGAAGCGGCGGAGGAACTACTCGGCCGCCTGAAGGTGTACGCCCTGCTGGCGCCGCACCTGGACGGCGGCGGAGCGGAAAACAATGGGCGCGCCGTGGACGTGGCCGGCTACAAGATGCTGGCGGCATGGCACAATGAGTGGTCGCTGGCGATGGGGGCGAGCTGCGGATTCTCGCGCGTGAGCTGCGGGTATGTGGGTGCCAGCGACGGCTGGCGGGATCTCAAAGACAATTTCGAGATGGACTGGCAATTCGGCTCGGCGCTGAACGGAAATATCGCGCTGATGGGCGAGCTGGACCTGGGCTGCGCGCGCAACAGCGGCGGCGAGGGGGCACTGCAGTTCACGGTGGCGATTGGCATCGGCGATACGCTGCATACGGCGATGCAGAAGACGGTGAGCTCGCTGGCGTATCCGTTTGCGCAGCACCGGCAACGGTTCATTGAGCAGTGGCACCGGGTGGCGAACCCGGAGTGGCTGGCGGAGAAGGCGCGGGATGGCGGCGTGCTGATGCGTGCGAGCCACAACATCCTGCTGGCGCACGAGGATAAGACCTACTCGGGCGCGTTTGTGGCGTCGGCATCGATTCCCTGGGGCAACGCGAAGAGCGATGACGACCTGGGCGGCTATCACCTGGTGTGGACGCGCGACATGGTGCAGACAGCGACAGCTCTGCTGGCCTGCGGGCGAGCGGAGACGGCGCGGCGGGCGCTGGTGTACCTGGCCTGCACGCAGCAGCCGGACGGCGGGTTTGCACAGAATTTCTGGGTGGACGGGGAGCCCTACTGGAGCGGGGTGCAACTGGATGAAGTGGCATTTCCGCTGACCCTGGCATGGCGGTTGTGGAAGGCCGATGGGTTGGGCGAGATGGACATTTTTGCGTTTGTGGAGCGCGCGGCCGGGTTCCTGGTGCACAAGGCGCCCATCACGCACCAGGAGCGCTGGGAGGAGAATGCCGGCTACTCGCCATCGACGCTGGCTCAGGGGATCACAGCGCTGATTTGCGCGGCGGAGATGATGCGGACGCGCGGACGGGTGGAGCTGGCCACGTTTCTGGAAGAGTTTGCCGACTGGATTGAGGGGCACCTGGAAGACTGGACAGTGACCAACGACGGCGTGCTGCTGCCGGAGATCAAGCGGCATTACATGCGCATCCGGCCGCCGGAGAAGGGCGAGGCCTACTGGTGCGAAAGCTGCGGAACCGAGACGATTCACATCAACAATCGGCCGCCGGGTGCGCGCGATACGTTCGAGGCGCGGGAGATCATTGACGGCGGCTTCCTGGAGCTGGTCCGGTATGGGGTTCGGCGCGCGGACGATCCACTGATGGTGGATTCGCTGAAAGTGGTGGATGCGGTGCTGAAGCGCGACCTGCCGCAAGGGCCGGGATGGCTGCGTTACAACTGGGATGGCTACGGCGACACGCCGGATGGTGGAGCCTTTAAGGGATGGGGCCAGGGGCACGTGTGGCCATTGCTGACGGGCGAGCGCGCTCATTACGAACTGGCCGCGGGACAAGACATTGCGCCGCTGATTGCCACCTACGAGCGCTTTGCCACGGCCGGCCACATGCTGCCGGAGCAGGTGTGGGACGAGCCGGATTTGCCGCAGCGCAGCCTGCGGCTGGGTGGACCAGGGGGATCGGCTTCGCCGCTGGTGTGGGCGCACGCCGAATACCTGAAGTTGCTGCGCTCGGCCAAGGATGGGAAGGTCTTTGACCGGGTGGATCCGGTGTACCAGCGCTATTGCACGCCGGAAGGCCGGAAGCAGGTGCGGAGAGGCCTGGAGATCTACAGCCTTCGGCGGCCCATCCAGAGAGTGCAACCGGGGGATACGCTGCGCATCCTAGACGGGGAGCGCTTTGAAGTGGTGTGGTCTGAGGACGGCTGGAAGACGACACAGTCCGCGGCGAGCCGAGCGCTGGGCAGCGCCGGCTGGACCGCGGACATTCACCCAACGGTGCAAGCCGGGCAGCTATTATGGACTTTGCGCTGGCCGGATGCGAACCGTTGGCTTGGATACAATGTGACCGTGGAGATCGCATCCAGATAAATGGATTTACTTCAGCATTCTTGAGTCAGGAAGACGGAAAGGAATTTGCGTGACAACCACCCCTGCCAGTCTCTCGATTGAACAGCTTTCCATTGACACATTGCGCCTGTTGGCGGTGGACCAGGTGGAGAAGGCCAACAGCGGCCATCCAGGTGCGCCGCTGGGTTGCGCGCCGATTGCCTACCTGCTGTTTCACAAGCTGATGAAGCATAATCCCGCGCACTCGAAGTGGGCGGACCGAGACCGCTTTGTGCTGTCGAATGGGCACGCTTCCGCGCTGCTATATGGAACACTTCACCTGTCCGGCTACAACCTGACGATGGACGATCTGAAGGGGTTCCGGCAATGGCACTCGAAAACGCCCGGACACCCGGAGGCGGGCGAGGCCGACGGTGTCGAGGTGACGACGGGGCCGCTGGGCCAGGGCTTTGCAATGGCGGTGGGATTGGCGATTGCCGAGAAGCATCTGGCCGCGGTGTACAACAAGCCCGGTCATGAAGTTGTGGACCACCACACCTACGTATTGTGCGGCGACGGCGACCTGATGGAAGGCGTGTCCCACGAGGCGGCATCGCTGGCCGGGACACTTTCGCTGGGCAAGCTGATCATGCTCTACGACGACAATCTGATTTCGCTGGATGGGCCGACGGAGTGGAGCTTTACCGAGGATGTGCTGAAGCGCTTCGACGCGTACCACTGGCACACGCAGCGGGTGGCGGACGGCAACGACCTGAACGCGATCGAAGCGGCGATTGAGGCGGCGAAGGCGGTCACGGACAAGCCGTCGCTGATCGCGGTGCGCACGGTGATCGGCTACGGCAGCCCGAAGGCCGGCACCAACAAAGTGCACGGCGAGGCGCTGAGCGCGGCGGACACCGCGGCCACCAAGCGCTTTTTTGGATTTCCCGAAGACCAGACCTTCTACGTGCCTGACGATGCGCTGAAGAACTGGCGCCAGGCGGTGGATCGCGGCAAGCAGGCCGAGGCGGAGTGGAAGCAGCGGTTCGGCGCGTACGCCAAGGAATATCCCGAGCTGGCGGAGCAGTTCCAGCGGGCCGATGCGAACAAGCGCCAGGCTGGATGGGAGAAGGCGCTGCCGGTATTCGGCACGGAGAAGAAGATGGCCACGCGCAATGCCGGCAACGCGGTGATGAATGCGATCGCGGCCGTGGTGCCGGAGCTTTTTGGGGGCGCGGCCGACCTGACTTCCTCCACGAAAACGATCTTCAAGGACAGCCCGCACTTCGCCGCCGACCCCGCGGGACGCAACGTGTTTTTCGGGGTGCGCGAGTTCGGCATGTGCGCGGCGGTGAACGGTATGGCGGCACACGGGGGGCTGGCGCCGTTTGGGTCCACGTTCTTCACGTTCTCCGACTATGCCAAGCCTGCCATGCGGCTGGCGGCGCTGATGCGGGCGCACTCCATATTCGTGTTCACGCATGACTCGATCGGATTGGGCGAAGACGGGCCCACGCATCAGCCCATCGAGCACCTGATGATGTTGCGTGCGGTGCCCGACCTGACCGACTACCGGCCCGCGGACGCGAACGAGACGGCGGCGTGCTGGCGGCTGGCGTTGGAGCGCACCGGCGCGTCCTTCATGGCGCTGAGCCGGCAGGATCTGCCGGTGATCGACGCGGCGAAGGTGGACGTTTATGGCGGCGTCAGCAAGGGCGCGTACGTGCTGGAAGATGCGGAGAATCTGCAGGTGATCCTGATCGGCACGGGCTCAGAGGTGTGGACCTGCGTGGATGGAAAGAAGCAACTGGAGGCGGACGGCATTCGCGCCCGCGTGGTGAGCATGCCGAGCTGGGAGATCTTCGACGAGCAGGCGGCTGAATATAAAGCCAGCGTGCTGCCGGCAGGCGTGCCGAAGCTGGCCGTTGAAGCCGGCTCGCCGCTGGGATGGTGGAAATACGTGGGCTCGGATGGCGATATCATCGGGCTGGACCGCTTTGGCGCGTCGGCTCCGGGACCGATTGTGCTGGAGAAACTGGGATTCACCGGCGCGAACGTAGCGGAGCGGGCGAAGAAGCTGGTGAAAAAACAGTGATCAGTGGTCAGTGGTCAGCGAAACACGCAAGACCTTCAATGATCACCGACCACTGAAAACGGATCACTCACTCCGAAGGAGTTCTATGAAACTCGTGATCAGCGCCGACCACGCGGGATTTGCCCTGAAGGAAGAGGTGCGCGGATACCTCGCCAGGCAGGGGCACGAGATGGTGGATCTAGGCGCTTATACCGGGAGCAATCCCGACGATTATCCGGATTTTGCGGAGAAAGTTGGCGACGCAATCACACAAGGCGAGGCCAGGCGCGGCATCCTGATCTGCGGATCGGGCGTGGGCGTGTGCGTGGCAGCAAACAAGATTCCGGGCATCCGCGCGGGCATGTGCCACGACACCTACTCGGCACACCAGGGCGTGGAGCACGACGATATGAACGTGATTGTGCTGGGCGCGCGCATCATCGGCTCGGCATTGGCGTACGAAGTGGTGGATGCATTTATTCGGGCCCAGTTCATCGTCACGGAACCGCGATTCAAGCGGCGGTTCGACAAGGTGATGGCGATCGAAGCCAAGTATCGCTGCGGCGATGGTTCAACCAGCAAGGCGTAAGTCATCGATGGCGAGGTCGCGGGAGGAGATCAGGAACCCGCGATGCTGACGTGAGAGAGAAGTACGAAATACGACGGCCCGCGGCCGGCAAGAGCGCGGACGTGAGGCGCCGATGTTCCCCTTCGACGTAATCCTGTTCGATGTTGGAGGAGTGCTGCTGACCAACGGCTGGGACCGTTGCGAGCGGTCTGTGGTCCTGGATGAATTTCATCTGGACCACGCCGAGTTCGAGGCGCGGCACCTGAAGCCGAACGACGCGTGGGAGCGCGATGCCATCACCGCGCGGCAGTATCTGGATGCGACGGTCTTTTACGAGCTTCGCAGTTTTTCTTACGACGATTTTCTTCGGGCCATGTTCGCCGTCTCCGCGCCTTTGCCCAACGGAGCTCTCGGCATCCTTCAGGAGCTTGCCGCATCTGGTAAGTACATGCTGGGGACGTTGAACAACGAAGCGCGGGAGACCAACGAGTACCGTTTGGCGCGCTATGAAATCAGCAAATACATCGATGTTGCTTTTAGTTCCTGCTACGTGGGATTAAGAAAGCCGGAGCCGGCGATGTACCGGCGGGCCCTCGATATTCTGGGAAGGCCGGGCGACCGGGTGCTGTTCATCGATGACCGGCAGGAGAATGTGGCCGGCGCGGAAGCTGCCGGCATGAAGGGCCTCCGCTTTGACGGCGCCGACAGCTTGCGGCGCGATCTCGAGCTACTCAACGTTTTTTGACGGAAAGGGAGCGTAGACATGCAACTTGGATTGATCGGTCTGGGCAAAATGGGCGGCAACATGGCGGAACGGCTTCGCCTCGGCGGCCACCAGGTGATCGGCTTCGACTTCAGCGCCGAAGCGGTTGCGAAGCTGACAGCATCCGGCAACGTGGGTGTCTCGTCGCTGGAAGATATGGCGAAGAAGTTCACCGGGCGCAAGGCGATCTGGATCATGGTGCCGCAGGGCAAGCCGGTGGATGAGACGATCGCCAAGCTGGAGCCGCTGCTGAACAAAGGCGACATCCTGATCGACGGCGGCAACTCGAATTACAAGGACTCGCAGCGCCACTACAAGGAAGTAACGGCCAAGGGATTCCAGTTTGTGGACGTGGGCACCAGCGGCGGCGTGTGGGGCCTGAAAGAGGGTTACAGCATGATGATCGGCGGCGACAAGGAGGCGGTGGAGTACTTGCGGCCGATCTTCGAGACGCTGGCGCCGGCAAAAGATCAAGGCTGGGGCCACGTCGGTCCGGCGGGCGCCGGCCACTTCGTCAAAATGGTGCACAACGGCATCGAGTACGGCATGATGCAGTCTTTCGCAGAAGGCTTCACCATCATGGAAAAGAAGGAAGAGATGAGCCTGGATCTGGCGCAGATATCGCAGATCTGGCGCTTTGGCAGCGTGGTGCGAAGCTGGCTGCTTGACCTGACCGCGGATGCATTGGCGAAGAATCCGAAACTCGATGGCCTGGAAGCGTACGTGGCCGACTCTGGCGAGGGACGCTGGACGGTGTTCGAGGCAATCGATCTGAACGTGTCCGCGCCGGTCATTACCGAGTCGCTGATTCGCCGCATCCGCTCGCGCGAGGAGAACAACTTTACTGACCGCATGCTGGCTATTATGAGGAATGCGTTCGGCGGCCACGCTGTGAAGAAAGACTAGTCTTCAGTTGTCAGAGGATGCGGGCTGACGACTGATCGCTGACAATCGCTGAGTACGAAGCACGGACTCCTGACCACTGAACACTGACCCCTGGAGGTCACCATGGCAACAACAGTGCAGATGAGGGTTCATCCCGAGGATCTGAAGCAAGTTCCCGCAAGCAATGAGCGGATCCCCAACCCAGGGATCATGGTGATCTTCGGGGCCTCGGGCGATCTGACCAAGCGCAAGCTGCTTCCTTCGCTCTTTCACCTGCAGCAGCAGGGATTGCTGCCGGAGCAGTTTGCGGTGGTCGGGGTGGCGCGGCGGCCGCTTGGCGACGAGTTCGCCCAGGACATGAAAGAGGGCGTGGTCGAGTTCGGCGGCATCGATGCGAACGATCCCAAACTCAATGACTTCGTGAAGCGGATCAGCTATTACCCCCTGAGTTTCGACGATAAGGCCGGCTACGCTGGGCTCGAGGCAGAGTTGGACCGGATCGCGAAGGAAAAGGGCATCGGCAACGACCGGCTCTTCTACCTCGCCACCGCGCCGGAATACTTTGCGCCGATTATCGAGAATCTGGGCGCGCAAGGCATGAGCGAGGTCGACGGGGCGCGCATCGGGGTCGTTATTGAAAAGCCCTTTGGCCACGACCTGGAGTCTGCGCGTGAGCTCAATGCGCAGGTGAGCGCGGTCTTCCACGAAAGCCAGGTGTTTCGCATCGACCACTACCTGGGCAAGGAGACCGTCCAGAACATATTGGTCTTCCGCTTCGCCAACGGCATCTTCGAGCCGGTGTGGAACCGGAATTACATCGACCATGTGCAGATCACGGCGGCGGAGTCGATCGGAATTGAGGGCCGCGGGCCGTTTTACGAGAAGGCCGGCGCGCTGCGCGACGTGGTGCAGAATCACATGATGGAGCTGCTGAGCTTCATCGGCATGGAGCCGCCATCCAGCTTCGACTCCGATGCGGTGCGGCGCGAAAAAGTGAAGCTGTGGCAGGCCATCCCGAGCATCCCGGTCCTGAGTGCGGTTCGTGGACAATACGGCCCCGGCGTCAGTGACGGGCAAAAAGTGATCGGCTACCGCGACGAGGAGCGCGTCAATCCCGAGTCGGGCACGGAGACGTTCGCCGCGGTCCGCCTCGAGATCGAGAACTGGCGATGGGCGGGCGTGCCGTTTTACCTGCGCGCCGGCAAGCGACTGAAGAAGCGCGCCACCGAAATCACCATACAGTTCAAGCAGCCGCCGCTGTTGATCTTCAACCGCATGGCAGGCGCGGGGCCGTGCGCGGAGATTCAGCCCAACGTCATCTCCATTCGCATCCAGCCCGACGACGGCATCGCCCTGCGCTTCGGAGCCAAGGTGCCGAACACCCCGGGCATGTCGGTCTGCCCGGTCAACATGGACTTCGACTACTCGCAGGCCTTCGGCAAATCGCGCGCCACCGGCTATGAGCGGCTGCTGCTGGACGCCATGCTCGGCGACCAGACGCTGTTCTCGCACCGTGATGGCGTGGAGATCAACTGGTCGCTGTACACGCCCATCCTGCAGGCATGGGCGGCCAAGAATCCCGAGGTCTTCCCCAATTACTTTGCCGGGACGTGGGGTCCTGACTGCTCCGAACGGCTGCTGGAGCGGGACGGGCGCGAGTGGCGGAACAAGCTGGGCAAACCGGATTGACGCAGGGACAGAGCGAGCAAAAAGAAGGCCGGAACTCGATTGCGTTCCGGCCTTCGTGTTTGCCTGGCTTGCAATTACTGGCACTGGGTGAATGCCAAAGTTGCAACAGCCTGGGTCGTAGGTCCGCCCGGCGTGAGCGTGTACGCTGAAGACTTCATCTCCGTCGGATTGCAATCCGTCGATCCGCCTGAAGATGGCACGAATGCATTGCCGTCCACGACGTAAATGGCGCTCGTGGCAGCCAGGGTGAGGGTTGTGCCGCCGGACGTCCACGCTCCAACGTACGGCGCTCCGAAGGGTGCCTGCAGCGAATAGTCGACGCAATCGGTTCCGGTGGGGCAGGTCAGCGTGCTCGACGTGGGTCCGGTCTCAACCGATGCGGTCGCGGAGCTCTGTGCCGTGTTGGGAGTCAGCGGAATGGTGTAGGTGCTCATCCCGATAGTCTCGAGCATGCTCACTTCCACGTCCGCCACTGTGCCAGCATTGCTGCTGTTCTCTGCGGTCACCATGCCATTGAATGCGGCGGCACTGCCGGCTGCGGCTACGGGCGCATACAAGTTCACGTTGCCCACGGTGCTGCCAACGGAGACGCCGGTGACGATGCTGGGCTGATAGAACGCTCCATCCGAGCGCTCTCCAACAACCACCACATCGTAGGTTCCTGACGGCAACGGGCAGAAGACAAAGGTTCCATCGGAGCCCGCCAGCGTGGCCCGCTCCACCCGGTCAATTCCGGCCGCATCCTTCTGCTCCACCGCCACCATCACTGTGCCGTTCACGGGATTCCCGGTGGTGTTGTCCAGGATCTTTCCATTGATGGAGGTCGACGTGGTGCTGATTTCGCCGGCGTGCAGAACGGGCTTCAGGCTGTATTTGCCATTTCCCTCCTGCACAATGGATTCGCACGTGCTGAAGTCGATGTCGAGGTTTTCGGTTTGCCCCGCAGCGATATTGAAGCCTCCGTTGCTGATCTGCCCGGACGGAATCTTGATGCCGGTCTGAGACTCGCTGGAGAGCTGGAGCTGATGCACGCTCCCGTCGGATGCAAGCACCACGCAGTTGGCGGAACCGCTGCACGCGTTGTTTCCGACAGTGGTGCTATTGCCGGCAAGGATGACGCGGATCTGCTGGTAGTTTCCCGCTTGCAACTGCTCGGCGTCGCCCAGCGTGGCCAGGAAACACTGGTTGTTGGCTTGCCCCAGCAGATCGATCTGCTGGGGAGACTTGGAGAGCTTCGGAGTCAGATCGACCCACCCGCTGTCGTTCGCTCCGGCCGTGGAGCTGACGTTGGCCTGGACATCGGTGATGGTCACGTAGACGTGCGAAAACGGCCCGGAGGGGGCTTCGCAGGTGGCAGGGTCGGTGAGGACGGTAGTAACGGTGGCCATGCTGGAAGAGGTTGTGGTGACGCTGGAGCCGCCGCCGCACGCGGCCACAATCAGGGAAATGGTGAGCAAACAACCGGCTGACGCCGCACACTTCAAAGGGCTTGCTGGAACTAACTGCTTTATTTTCATTTGTTCCTCCCAAGTTTTGCTCTTGCAAGACAGGGAGAACCAAGGCGGGTACAGGCAATTATGACCCAAAGCGATGAGAGAAAGTTGCTCTTCTTCTTGGGATACTCGGCCGGCAGGCGGATTCCTTTGGTAACGTGTGCGGGCAAGATTCCGTCATGAGCCTTCGCGGACAATCTTCACGAAGATGCCGTCGGGAAGCTCGCCTTCGAGCGGGTGGACAACGCCGCCCTTGACGTAACCCTCAAGAACCTGCCGCGGCTGCTTTGGCGCATTGGCGGCTGGCTGGCCAGGCTTCGGCGGCCGCGCATAGGCATCTGCGCGCGGGCCGGGAGGCCCGCCCTGATCCCTGATCCCTGATTCCTGTTCCCTGTTCTTCCCCATGCCCTTGTCCATGGCCTCGTTGGCCAGGCGGTCGGCTTCCTTGTTGCCGCCGCGGAGGGTGTGGGCGATCTCGAACCGTTCGAGCTTCCGTGCCAGGCCACGCGCTTCTTCCCAAAGTGGCTTCAGCCCGGGCGATGCGACCTTGTACTGGCCTTTCATCTGCTTCACCATCAGTTCGGAGTCAGAGACGACGCGCAGGCGCGGGTGGCCATGCTCCAGCGCCCACCTGAGAGCGGCCAGCAGGCCGGCGTATTCGGCGTAATTATTGGTCTGCACGCCAAGGAACTGGCTCAGGCGAGCCAGAACCTGGCCCGTGGCGCCGGTGATCACTGCGCCAAAGCCCGACGGCCCCGGATTTCCGCGCGAACCGCCATCGCAATGCGCGGTAATCCATCCGCCTGCTGTGCTGTCAGTCTCGTTGTCGAACAGGTTGCCAGCCATTCCTTCCAGTGTAGCCGCGCGGACGGCTCGCAAGTCCCGGATTCCGGCTCACAAATCCAGCCGCCCGCCGTCCATCCAAGTGCAGCGGTACGATCTCGGCAGTATGCGGAGCGGCGACCCGAATGGCAATGAACGTGGCAACCTGCGCAGGCCCCACTCCCGGTTCTAACCTTGCCCCGGAAACAGTGGCGCCGTGGGCACGCGCCCGCGGGGTACAATCCCCCACAGGGATGGGCGTAACCCGAGCCATCAACGGAGCCAACCGCGGCCAAAGCCGCATGGAATCCCGCGCGCCGGAAATGGAGCTGATCCGCGAGGCGCAGGCGGGCAACCGGGCTGCGTTCGACGCCTTGGTGCGCCAGTATGAGCAGCAGGTTCTGCGACTGGCCCTGCACCTGACCGGCAGCGAACAGGACGCCGAGGACATTTACCAGGAGGCGTTCCTGAAGGCCTATCGGTATCTCGGCAATTTCCGCTTCGAGTGCTCGTTTTACACCTGGATCTACCGCATCGTAACCAACCTGTGCCTGGATCAACTGCGGCGGAAGAAGACTCGCCGCGAGGACCAGGCGGTGATTGTGGACCACTCCGGCGACGAGATCGATGTGCTGTCATCGGTTTCGGACGATCGGTCGTTTTCAAATCCGGCGCGCGAGCTGGACCGCAAGGTGCTCGGAACGCGCATCCAGGAAGCGCTGGGGAAGCTGACGCCCCGCGAGCGCATGGTGTTTGAACTGAAACACTACCAGGGGCTCCGCCTGCGCACCATCGGAGAGATGTTGCACACAACCGAAGAGACCGCTAAAAACACGCTCTTCAGAGCGACCAAGAAGTTGCGTACGCAACTGGCGGGCCTGCGATAAGGCAGGCATGGAAATGCTTTTTGAGGCTAAGAGGACGTTGATATGAACTGCGAACTGGCGCACGAGAGCATCGTGATGGCCGCCTACGGCGAGCTGCCCGACGATGCCGCTCACGAACTCGAAAGACACGTGGCTGCATGCCCCGCCTGCGCGCAGGAGCGCGACCAGGTTCAGGCGTTGAAGCTGCTGGCGGCGGCGTATCCGGTGGAGGAGCCCGACGCGAACCTGGTGGCTCGCTCGCGCATCCGGCTGGAAGAAGCCCTGGACGCGTTGCCGCCGAAGCGGTGGCTGGAGCGGCTGGTCGATAAGCTCCATAACAACGCGGCCAGCCTTCAGGCCGCTCCGATCGCTGTCTGCCTCCTGCTGCTGGTGGGAGCGGGAGCTGGATCCCTGGGCGGATATCACATTGCGCAGGTGCGCACGGCCAAGGCGGAACAGGCGCGGGCAGCGGACGCCCAGGCGCACAGCAGCTTGCCGGCGGATGCTGTGCCGGGCGTGGAGATCGCGAATGTTTCGTCGATCGTGCGCGAGCCCAACTCGGAATTCGTTGAAGTGCACTACAACCAGCTGGTGCCGCAGCAGGTCCGCGGCTCGCTGGACGACCCGGAAATTCGCCAGTTGCTCACGCTGGCTATTGAGAGCGCGGGCAGTGCCGGCGTCCGTGACGATTCTGTCGGCCTGCTTGCCGCTGAGTGCCGTGCCGGGCACGGCTGCCAGGGCGCGGGCATTCGCGACGCGCTGATGGTGGCGCTGCGCTACGATCGCAATGCCACGGTGCGGCAGAAAGCGCTGGAAGGGCTGCAGCCCTACGTCACCCAGGACCTGCGCGTCCGCGACGCAGTGCTGGAAGCCCTGCTGAACGATTCGGATCCCCGGATCCGGACCGATGCCATTAATATTCTGGAGCCCGTTGAAGCCGATACCAGCGTGCGCCAGGTGCTGCAATCGGTCGCCAGTTCCGACCGCAACCCCAGGATCCGCCTTGTCTCCAGGCAGGTTCTGAGCCACGTGGGGGAGATTCAGTAACCGAAGTACAGGGCGCCTACCTCAGGCCAGAGAGCGCTCGTAACACCGGGGCTGCCGCTCCGCTAAAAAAAACACGGACGTGCGCGGACAAATCCGTGGCACAATCCGTTTGGAACCTATCCGGCCAACCCGCCGCAGAGCGCGTGCCGGCTACAGAAGTACAGAGAGGAACAAGATGAAGTTCTTTTTGAGGCCATCGATCGGAGCCGCGGTTCTCGCCGCAGCGGCTTTATTCCTGAATCCACCCGGTGCACCGGCACAGACCGGAATCTCCCATGTCCTGCAGGAATTGAATCCGCTGCTGTCTCACGCCCAGGGATACCTCGGCGTGCTGGTGACCGACGTGGACAACGATTCCGTGCAAAAGCTTCGGCTGAAGGACAGTCACGGAGCAATGGTCACTCTGATCGACCACGACGCGCCTGCAGGCTCGCTGCTGCACATCAATGACGTGATCCAGGAAGTGAACGGGCAGAAGATCGAAGGGGCGGAGCAGTTCGGCCGTATGCTGAAGGAGGTTCGCGCAGGGCAGAAGGTGACGATGGTGTTGCTCCGCGACGGCGCGATCCAGACCGTCACCGTGCAACTGGTGGACCGCAAGGTGATGGAGCAGGAAGCGTGGCGGAAAATGAACAGCGACGATGTTGTCCCTCCGCCGTCTTCGGGTACGGGGTTCCTCTCCGGCAGCGGCGACGCTCCTTCGTCCTGGCACATGCCCCTGTTCACTTCCAGCCTGAATGTGGGCGCCCTGGTTGAGCCGCTCACCTCGCAGATGTCAGACTACCTCGGAGTCTCCGCGGGGATCATGGTCAAGCAGGTTTCGCGCAAGAGCGCAGCTGCCGCAGCGGGTCTCAAGCCCTTCGACATCATCATGAAGGTCGGCGCCGACCCGATTGCGACCACAGCGGATTGGGACCGCGCCTTGCGCACCAACGAGGGCAGAGCTGTTTCGGTGACCGTCCTGCGCGCGCGCAAACAACAGACCGTCTCCATGCAGGTGGATTCAAAGCATCACAGCCTGGTGGTGTGGACCGACATGTTTTCCGATGAGGATTGCCTTCTGGTTGCCTGACTGCGGGCGGCCTGCGCAGCATCGAACTGCACAGGCGGCCTGAATTGTCCTCAGCCCTCAAGCAATGGGAAAGCTATCGGGTGCGGCACGGCACGCGCGTCGACCTGAGTAAATTCCCGCCGGGCGCAACGAAGTTCTGCGACGACAAGCGATCCGCGCAGAGCGAATTGAAACGGCTCCGCGAGAAGATCGACACTCTCACCGCCGTGCTGGCCGCCGAAAACCAGCACTCGCTCCTGGTCATTCTGCAGGGAATGGACGCCTCCGGCAAGGACGGCGCGGTGAAGAAGGTCTTCACCGGCGTCAATCCGCAACACTGCCACGTGGTAAGTTTCAAGCCGCCCGACCGCGAAGAGCAGGAGCACGACTATCTCTGGCGAGTGGTTCGCGCGCTGCCCGCCAGGGGCGAGCTCGGTATCTTCAACCGTTCGCAGTACGAAGACGTGGTGACGCTGGAGGCCCGGGGCGAGATCCCGCGTAGTGAAGCCTCGATGCGTCTGCGCCAGATCGCGGACCTGGAGCGAACATGGGCGGAGAACGGCATGACCATCCGAAAGCTGTTCCTCCACATCAGCCGCGCGGAGCAGTCGCGCCGCTTCCAGTCGCGGCTGGATAAACCGGAGAAGCACTGGAAGCTCGAGGCTTCCGACTTCTCCGATCACAAGCTATGGCCCAGGTTTCAATCCATTTACGAACACCTGCTGAGCCGCACGTTGGCGCCGCATGCGCCCTGGTACATCATCCCGGCTGACCACAAGTGGTATCGGGATCTTGCCGTTGCCGGCATCGTGCTGGGGGCGCTCAAAGCCATGAAGCCGCGGCTGCCAAAGCCTAACCTCGATCCAGCGGTCTTCAAGCTGTGAGCTGCACACGGGCCGGCTTACGCGAACCCTTCCGCATGCAGGAAATATTGGGTATTGCCTCGGAATTCTAGCCGCTTCCGAATTGGTTCGTCGGTGTCGCCGGGATCGCTTGCATGTGTCCGTCGTCACAGCCCGGTATCTCCAGGAGAGGCGTAAAGTCCCTTTCGGACTCGAGGTCCAGAACCGAGGAACTTATGTTGAAACGCATTACATCGCTAGCCATAGCCGGTGCATTCTTTCTGGCTATGGGCTATGCAGATCAATCCAAGGGAAAAATCGTAATACCGGTCGGCCGTACCAATCCGACAGACGGAAAGCTGATGTACCAGAGTTACTGCGCGCCGTGCCACGGCGTGGACGGCCGCGGTAACGGGCCGGCCGCCAGCGCCATGAAGACACAGCCGGTGGACCTGACACAGCTCGCCAGGATACATCAAGGCAAATTTCCTGAAAACCATATTGCTGCTGTGCTTCAGTTCGGCACCGCGGTGTCGGCGCACGGCTCGGCCTCCA
Source organism: Occallatibacter sp. (assembly GCA_035552475.1). Lineage (GTDB taxonomy): Bacteria > Acidobacteriota > Terriglobia > Terriglobales > Acidobacteriaceae > Telmatobacter. The sequence continues at coordinate 55,311 of DASZLE010000094.1, read as the reverse complement.
TGCCGGTCTGGGGACAGCTCTTTGGTAAGATTGAACCCGTCCAGTCTCAGGAGACGGCGCTCAGAATCAACAATCTGACCCACTACCTGGAGACTATGCAGGCCCGGTAGACGCGGCGCAGCCGGTCTGCTCCGGCGGGGCCACTCCCGGAGGAGCAGATGAAGAAGCCGCAGCAGCACGCACAAGCCACGAACCAGAAGGCGCCGAAACCCCGCGAAGGGACGGCGCCTTCTGCATCCAGCGGGCGGAAAACTCCATCCGCGTCCCTCAAAGAGTCTCCACAAGCCTCCGCTGAACCGGTTGGCGCGCGGATCAGCCGCCGCGCTGCCGATCGCCTGCGCAATGGCCACGTCTGGGTCTACGCCTCCGACATCGAGTCCATCGCTGCTCCAGGCGAGGGAGAACCTTCCACGCTGCTTCCGGTGGCTGATTATCGCGGCCTGCTGCTGGGCACCGCGCTTTACAACCCGTCCTCCCAGATCGCGCTGCGCCTTGTCTCCCGCGAGGCTCTGGACGAGCACGCCTGGCTCGCGCTCCTCGATTCGCGGCTGCGCGCCGCCATCGCCCGGCGCAAGCCGCTGCTCTCCGCCGACACCAATGCCTGCCGCCTTTGCTTCAGCGAGGCCGATGAACTGCCTGGCCTGGTGGCTGACCTGTACGGCGGGCTGGTGATCCTGCAGCTTCTGGTGCGCGGGCTCGATTCCGCGGCGGTGCGAAAGACATGCGTGCGCGTGTTTCGCGAGGAGCTAAGCCCCGAATCCATCCTGGAACGGCCCGATCCGCGGATGCGCGAGATCGAAGGGATCTCCGCGCCCGACCTTGCTCCGTTGTGGGCAGCCAACCCGAAATCTCCGCTCACCCGCACTCACTTTCGCCTCAACGGCCTGGAATTCCAGTACGACGGCAACTCCGGGCAGAAGACCGGCGCATTCCTCGATCAGCGGGCTAACTACGCGGCCGCGGCGGATTGGGCGCGACGGCTGAATGCCACTGGACGCGCGCTCGATGTCTGCACCTACCAGGGCGGATTCGCGCTGCACCTGGCCGAAGTCTGCCGGCAGGTGACGGGAATCGACGCCTCGCACGCCTCGCTGGAGGTGGCGGAGGCGAATCTCGCCGCAAATCGCGGACGCCTCAGCGCGGAGGTGGACTGGATGGAGGCGGATGCGTTCGCCCTGCTGCGGGACTGGTCCGATGCCGAGGAGCGGTTCGATGCCATCGTGCTCGATCCTCCGGCGTTTGCGAAGTCGCGGCGCGCGATCGAGGGTGCGCTGCGCGGCTACAAGGAACTGAACCTGCGCGCGCTGAAGATGCTGCGGCCCGGCGGCTTGCTGGTCACGTGTTCCTGCTCGCACCACGTGAGCCTGGCGGACCTGGAAGGCGTGGTTGCCGCGGCGGCGACGGACGCGCACCGGCGCGTTCGACTCCTGGAACGGCGCGGCGCCTCTCCGGATCATCCCGTGATTCTGAACATTCCGGAGACCGAATACCTGAAGTGCCTGGTGCTGGAAGTGGAGTGAAAAACTCAGACTTGAGCCAAGTCCGTTTCATATTGCGATAACTTTCGTATTGCGGTATGAATTGAGAAATTGGCCTTGATGTAAGTTATTGATTTTTATGAGTTATTCTTTCAATATTCCCGCATTGTGGGACTATTTCAAAATTGGGTGGGGGGTAGGGGGGTACTCGGATTATGCCGCAAGGCAAGAAAACAGGAAGCCATGAAAGGGAGAACACCCCTCTTGCGGATTCACCCCGTTCGCTCCTGTTTCCATTCTACACCGCAGGTTACTTTTTCGCACTTTGGGTCTGTGCGCCCTGTCGTCCGATCCACCACGCCTTGATGAACTTCCAGTGCACGTAGACGGAGTGGTTCAGGTGCAGCAGGAGGCCTTCGCGGCCGTCGAGGAAGCCTAACCGGAAGAAGTAGTTATAGACGAAGGTGGCCCACGGGTTGAGGACGCAGTTCCAGAGGAAGCTGGGGAGTGAGCGGCTGGTTTTGCCTTTGGCCGCCAGCAACTGGGCGATCTCGCCGCTGTAGCGGTTCATGTGCTCGAGATAAACCACCATATTGGGGTAGGCGTAGTGGAGCATGTCGCCGCGGAGCTTGCCCTTGGGGCCCTGGTGCTGCGGGGTGGAGTGGGGGCCGACGCCCTCGCTGAGCCGGGCCGTGCCGCGCTTGAACAGGCGCAGCTTGCGGTCGGGATAGAAACCGCCGTGACGCATCCAGCGGCCCATGATCAGATTGAGGCGCGGGATCCAGTAGGCGGTGTACCTGGGCTCGCCGGCGAGGAGGGTTTGAATCTCGCGCTGGAGCTCCGGCGTCAGCGGCTCGTCGGCGTCAAGGAGCAGGATCCAGTCCATGGTGCAGAGGTCGAGGGCGACATTCTTCTGCTCGCCGTGGCCGCCGAAGGCGTGATAGCTGGTTTTGGCTCCGAAGGATTGGGCGATCTCGATGGTGCGATCCCGAGACCCCGAGTCGACCACCACGATCTCGTCCGCCCAGTTGACGGTTTCGAGGGTGCGGGCGAGGTTAGCCTCCTCGTTCATGGCGATCATGGCGACGGAGAGGGTTTTTGGCATTTGAGGGAAGGATAAATGGTGGGGGACGGCTCAGGGTGCGGGTCGGTCCCTGGTCCCCGAGTGCAAGGGACCTGGGGCACCCCGATCTTGGTTCAATGTGCGGGTTGGGACCCTGGCCGCCCGCCGAGGTTCGTGGTCTCCCAACCTTTCCACGCTGAGACTGTGGAAAGGATGGGGCACCCTCATTTTGTGGGCGGATCAAGGGTGGGGCACCCGGCGTAGCCGAGGCCCGGCCGGAGTCGTTCTATAAATTCCTGTGTATGCTAGGTCTGTGTTACCTCCGTGCTCCTTGCCGCCCAATCTGAGATGGATTGAATTCGCGCTGTGGATGGCTGGGTCAAATTGGCTCCTTTGGAAGGCGGATTACGAATTTTCCGGACCTCCCGAAGAGATGCCGGTCCTTGTCAAAACAGATCGATACCGCGCGTTTGTCAAGTCCTACAGCGTATTGCGCTATTTGCCAAACGACGAACGGGAAACTCTGCGGAGACGCCTGTGCGGGGCTCGTGATTTCGGCGAGATGACGCGACGAGCAGATGGTGGCGGGGTAGACGAACTCGCGCAGCGTCTGAACGGTGAGTATCCTGCATTCGAGATTCAGCGGTCTTTTCTATCGAAGCTCGCGGCTTTTGCACGGCCGGATTCGTTCGTCGCTTGGGACCGATTTGCCCGCCGCGGAGTCGCGGCTCTCACCAATGGACCAACCAGCGGCAACTATCACAGCTATTCCTTGTACCTCAAGGCCGTAAACAGCACCTGGGAGGGTGAACTGGGCCATCAAGTACGACAATTTCTCACTGATAGACAAATACCCGCAATGGAGCAGGACGGCGGCGCGTTTTCCCGTCGTGTTCTGGATTGTTATCTGATGATTTGTGGAGGGCGGTGGTCCACCGAGCTTAGTCGCTAATGAGTTGTGTTTCGGCGCCTTCGTGCCATCTACTCCGGGCTTGGTGTGCCGTATTTGCTGACGCGGGAATGCCTTCGCAAGCCGCCGCCGTGCCGAGCTCTACTGACTAAGTCAGCGCCGATGAGTATGTCGGCGCAGATTGCTGCGATTGAGGGCCCAAGCAGAAAACCCCGGATCGATCCTGAATGCACTGTGATGATTGGCTGGCCCGTATAGTCGGTCTAGTAGCGATTTACATCTGCGGCTTGCCGAGCCTTATCCGCCGCGGCCTTTTCGGCAGCCTTTACGCCAGCCGCATCGCGCTGCGCGATGATCGTGCCGCCCCTCCGAAGAAGAGCATTGTCTTGCATCAGGATGCAGCCTGCGTCCGGCGGCAGATCGGGGCTAGATGGTATGCTGCAAAGCGGTTGAGTCACCGAGACGTCCATAGCATAGTCCGCGTCAACACCACTTGGGTTTGAGCACGTCTGCTGCCCATCGGCAATGTCCACCCCATACTTTTCTGAAATGCCTTTGGCAATCGCCTCCTTCTGGTTCACAATATCCGAAGAGTTAAGGTCATTTATGGCTTCGCCAAGCAGGACAGGACCGCCTTCGCGGGACGGGAAGAACCACAAGTGTATGAGGTTACCATTGACAACTGTGTCACACTTCGCAGCGGCTCGCGCAAATCCATGAACACTATTGCCCTCATCCGAATCGGAAATGTCGGAATCGGGCGCTAGGAACTTGTCCTCCAACATGTCGAACACGCTACCTGATGTTATGGGTGAGCTCTGCTCGCATTTCAGATTGGCTCCCCCCAGCCTTTGCGCTTCACTTAGGGACATTCCGATTTGATATTCCGCGACCTGTGGGAACGCTTTCCAACCACAAACAGAACTGACGGCCTGAGCATCCTTTTTTCGTTCATCGGACGTGTCGACAAAGGGAGTAGCGACAGGTTGGGGAGCATCTGTAGTTACGGGGCCGCCCTTGGGGCTATCGTTATCTGCACTACCTGCTGCCAGAATGCAAAAAAGTCCAAGAGAACAGATGGACAGGATATGGTATCTTGCTGTCGATTTCACCCGATCATCACCTCGTTTAGAGTTTGGCTCGGCGACGGACGAAGGAAAACACGCGCCGAAAAGATGGCCAGAAGCCACGCTGCGACGTACAAAGCCATATCCATCCAATCAAATGTGCCCGGCACGAGACGGAATCGCTGGCCCACTTCGGCGCAAACTGCCATAGTCACAGGTAGTAGGCTCCAGATGTGTCGTGAAGGTCCTTCTGGCTGTTGACGCCAAATGTACCGTAGCAGAGCTGTGAATGAATATACCCACAGGCCATCGGGCAGCGAGTACAAGATTGGGCTTGGAATCAAGTGCTTTGCGTTGTCAACATGAGACCTCAGAAGAAGCACCGGCTCATATAGCCCCACACACCTGTACCAAGCGAATACAAGAAGCAGCTTAGAGCGCCATAGAGTGTAGATAGCGGCTCCGGTAAATACCGGAAGGACAACATGAAGCGCTACGAATGTAAACGACAGAGGCACAGAACATATCGGGTTGCCGTTTGAACGTGCCATAGCTTGGCCCAAGGGAAGGCGCGTCCTTTCATTGACTGCAGCAAAACAGCAAGCCTAAAATCTATCAGTAAACGCGATAAGGGGCTAATTGTTTGAGAAAGTTTACGATACTCGTCCGGTATCGGTGGTGTCCAGTCTTTTGTATAAGCGGTCTGGTTAAAGTTCTGTTTCTGGTTAGGCCGGTGGCCCGGGTCCCCTAAGTGCTAATTGGAACATTGAATTAGGGTGCCCCAGGTCCCTCGCACTTGGGGACCCTTCGGCAGGCTCAGGGCAGGCTCTGGGAGGGAAGCTGACCATGCTCCCGTCGCCACCCGGTCCAGAACAACTCTATTTCCACGGTCCCCTCGATCCCAGGAGCATGGTGCCGGTAGCTCGACCACGGCCAATCATCCGGCCGCGCTACCAATCCCCGCGCCACCGGGTTGCGAGCCCCATGCGCCACTTCTCTGTCCGCGCGTTCCAATCAAACATCCAATGAGTCACGGTGTTGGGGACGTCGGGGAGTCCCTTCGACAGGGGCGGAGGTATCGCGCCAGGGACTTCATCGCGTCCCTACGGGACGCGGGGAGGATTGGGCGGGAGCTTTCCCAGGGTTTCACCCTGGGCTATTCTCACGGTCTCCCTCCAGGAGGAAAGGCGGGAGGCGGGGTTATGGAAAAGTGGGGAAGATGCCGGACGGCAGACGCAACAGCGGATTCCCGGAGGAAATGACAGACGAGGAAAGCAAGAGCAACAGCAGATTCCCGGAGGGAATGACAGACGGGAAAAGCAAGAGGAAGAAGAAGAGCAAGAACATGGGCAGAGACGGGCCAGCTGCGGTGGTTTCCCACTCATGCGACAAAAACAGAGGCGTCGCATGAATGGGGCACCCATGTATTGCGGGGGTCGGCGCTAGCTAGAGGAATTCCAGGGTTGAGCGTCAGGCGGGGGCGAACTGCAGGGTGAGGACGGTGATATCGTCTTCCTGGCCGAATTGCTGCGCGGCGCGGGAGATGGCTTCAGCGGATTGGGAAGTCAAGTTGCGAGTGCGGTCGAAGCCGAAGAGCTGGCCGGATGTGTCGCGCGCTTCAACCACGCCATCCGTAAGCAAGGTTAGCTGGGCGCCGGGCGCGAGTTGGAAAGTGGACTCAGGGTACGTCGACTCAGTGTTGAGGCCGAGGGGAAGGCCGTTTTCAAGCGAGAGCTCTTTGCCTGCAAGGTAAGGCGCGATGTGTCCAGCGTTGGCGGCGGTGAGGGTTCCGTCTGGGTCGGCGCAGAGGACGAGGCAGGTAGTGAATCCGCCCTGGGAGCGACCGAGCATGCGCTGATTCATGGCGCCCAGGATTTCGCCAGGGCTCTGGGTGAAGTGCGCGAGGGTGCGAACCGTTCCTACGAGGAGCGAAACCGTCATGGCGGCGGGCATGCCTTTGCCGGAGACGTCGCCAATGATGGCGAGGACGCCGCCGTTGGGAGTGGCGAGAATCTGGAAAAAGTCGCCGCCCACCTCGCCTGCCGGCTTGTAGAAGCTATCGATGGCGAATCCGGGCACCTGCGGAATTGCCTCCGGGACCAGTACCTGCTGTACGGCGCGAGCGTTGCGATGTTCCTGCTCGAGAGCGGCCTGGCGTTGCCCCAGGTCAACCATGTAGCGATAGACGGCGTAGACGATGGTGCACGCCAGCAGCAGCGAGAGGATGGCGGGAATCGAGACATCCACTCCGTCCACTTGAAACAGCGGCTGGGTCATCGTGTTGGAGAGCGTCCAGTGGGTGAACCGCTGGCCTTGTGCCGCTGCGTGGGCCACGACGAAGTACATGTCGGAGAGGAAGGCGGTGATGGCGACGAGGCGGCGGGAGAAGTCCATTCGATTGCGGAAGGCGACCGCAATGAGGATCAGTGGGAAGATCTGCGGGAGCGAGAAGCCCACGGTGAATACGGCGTCGAGCACCTGGAATAGTTTTGCATGCGCATCGATGGAGGATGTGTAGAACAGGAGGGAATCGATGACGGCAGCAGGGAATGTGATCCACGCCAGAATGCGCGTCCACCGCACCAGGGCGGGATAGCGATCGAGGTCGAGCAGGTAGAGCAACAGGTACCAGAGGGCTATGTCCTCAAAGGAGTGGTTGGTATCCCCGGTGGTGAATGAGGCGAAGATGTTGGTCTGCGTCCAGGGAAACAGCACCGGATCCTGCATTGCCCAGAAGGCCGCAGAAAGCAGAAACACTGACATCCAGAAGGGGAGTTTCTGTTTGCGGTTGCGCAGCCAGACGACGGCTCCGAGCAGGAACAGTTCTCCGTAAATGAGGATTTGCACGACGACGAGAAAGTGGCTTCTGAATACGGCTGAGCGCTCCCGGGCGGCGAAATCTGCGACGGCATCCGAGGTTCCGACGCGCGGCACGGCGACGAGTCCCTGGCCGTCTCCTGCGGACACGGAGTCCATGGGCGAGGTGTAGGCGCGAAAGGCGAGTACGCCGATGCCGGGCGCTCCGAGCTTGAGGATGGCCGCGGATGGCTGGGCTTCCGCTGACTGTCCCGGGAAGGGGCTGGTGCGGCCGATGAAGCGACCGTTCCAGTAGACCTCATAGGTGCAGGAAGCAATTGGAACGTACAGGGCAAGATCCACCGCACCGCGAGGCGGATTCTTGAAATCGATGTGACGGCGGTACCAGGCATGGCCGGTATAGTTCCAGTGGCCTTGATCGCCCCAGGGGCGGCTGACGTCGACCTGCTCCCAGTTTGAATCGTCGAAAGCGGGATTGGCCCAGGCCATGTTGTCGCCGGTGTGGAATTGCCAGGGGCCGTCGAGAGGGATGGTTGCTTTGCCGAGGCCGTCCACTGTTAGCAATGGGGCGAGTGCGGCTTGCGCCACGCCTGCCTGGGGAAAGGCGACGAGGGCAGCAATGAGCACGACTGGCAGGCTCAGTTGGCGAGGAAGCATTGGGCAAGGATAGCTTGCTGTGTCGGGTTTGAGGCAGGGAAAAATGGGCGGATTGAACAACTTCTGGACTCAGGCGGGGGCGAACTGGAGGGTTAGGACGGTGATGTCGTCTTCCTGTCCGAACTGCTGGGCGGCGCGGGCGATGGCTTCAGCGGGTTGGGTGGAAAGGGCGGCGCTGCGTTCAAAGCCGAGGAGTTCGCCGGTGGAGGACTTGGCCTCGATGACGCCGTCGGTGAGCAGGGTGAGCTGGGCCCCGGCGCGCAGGGCGAGGGTGGTTTCAGTGTAGGCGGCGTGCTCGTCGAGGCCGAGGGGCAGGCCGTAATCGAGGGTTTGCTCGCGGCCGTCCATGTAGGGCGGAATGTGGCCGGCGTTGGCCACGGTGAGGGTTCCGTCGGAGTCGACGCGGAGAACCAGGCAGGTGGTGAAGCCGCCGTGCATGCGGGCGATCATGCGCTGATTCATGGCGCTGAGGATCTCGGCGGGGCTCTGGGTGTAGTGGGCGAGGGTGCGGAAGGTTCCGATGAGGAGGGAAACGGTCATGGCGGCGGGCATGCCTTTGCCGGAGACATCGCCGACGACGGCGAGCACGCCGCCGGAAGGAGTAGGGACGACCTGGTAGAAGTCACCGCCGACTTCGCCGGCGGGGAGATAAAGGCCGTCGATGAGGAAGCCGGGGATGGAGGGGTTTTCCACGGGGACGAGAACTTGCTGGACGGCGCGCGCGGCTTCAAACTCGGCGGCGGCGCGGGCCTGCTGGCGGCTGACGCGGGTGAAGCGGAAGAAGATGACGATGCCGATGGCGAGAAGGAAGATTCCATCGGCGAGGTCGTAGACGTAGACGGGGGCGAGTCCCCAGAGGTGGAAGGGGACGGGCTGAGCGGGGAAGTTGAGATGGAACGGATCGGTGACGGGACCGATGTTGGTGATGGCGACGCCGAAGGCGGGGAAAAGGCTGGGGAGAATGAGCCAGCCGGCTTCGGGGTTGCCGCGACGGTACCAGAAGAAGAGCACGAAAGGGAGGGCCACGGCGGGGGGGATGACGGCGAGCGATTCAATGAGGAAGTAGACGCTGGTTCCGAGGACATGAGAGAGGAAGAGCACGGTACAGACGAGGCAGGCGAGGAGGAGGAGTTCATACAGTCGCCAGAAGCGATTGACGCGGCGATGGACGAAGGCGAAGGTGAATTCGATCTGGGCCATGGCGAAGACGAAGATGATGGGGTCGCAGTAGAAAAGATTGACCCAGGCGGGCAGCAGGGCGGCATGGACGGCGCTGTAAGGGCCGAAGGAAGTGCCGACGAAGAGCAGGTAGAGGCCGAGCCAGAGGTATTCGCGGCTGGAGGGCTGGGCGCGGAAGAGGAGCAGGACGGCGATGCCGGCGATCACGAGGGCGAAGTTAATGAAGAGCGAGGGCAACGCGTCGACCAGGGCCTGGGAGTGGAGGGACTGGATTTGGTCCTGAACGGCTTTTTCGGAGCCGAGGGAGGCGGAGATTCCTGTTTTCCGGTCCCAGCTGAAGGCGTCAGGGAAGTGGACGCGGAGGTCAACCACGGCGGTGCCTGCGGTGCTGGGCAGGGGAATGGCGGTGCCCAGACTGGTACTTACGCGCCAGAGGGATTGGAAGCCGGAGTCGCCGATGCGTTGGCCATTCAGGTAGGTTTCAATGCCGCCGGTGCTCTGGGGGACGAGGAGCAGCGCAAGCGGCGGATGACCGGCGGGGAGATTGACGCGGATGCGGTACCAATGCCAGGCGTTCTGCTGACCGGTGCTTTGCTTGTCGAGAGTGACGGGCTGCCAGCCGTCGTCAGTGGAGTCGGGGTTGGCCCAGGTCAGGTTGTCGCCCGGGCGATAGAGCCAGCCGGTGTTGAAGGGGGTGATGGCGGGGGGCATTTGGATAAGTGGGATGGGAGCGGCTGCGCGGGGCGCTGGGGAAGCTTGAGCCGCTGGGGCGTGCTGGGCGATGACGGTGGCAGAAACGCTGAGTGCAAGGAGAAGGACTGCGTGGAGACGGGTCTTTCGCATGGATGACCTCAGGGGATAAGGGAGGGAGGAGGAGCGCGGCGATGTCGTTCTACTGTCCTGCATGCATGGCAATACGACAGAATTGCCCGGCTGACCGGGCAGGGATTGGCATTTGCGTGGTTTGAGACCCCAGGGAATAGGGAGATTGTAGTCCTCGAAGGCTATGCGCTGGGCGAGTTTCGAACGGCAATCTGTAAAGGCGACTGCAGAACCCGAGCAGGATAGTGCGCAGCCAAGGGGGGCCGCTGGGGTCATGATGCCCTTCCCAGCCGGAAGGTATAGCGACAATTGGGGAAAAGCCTTGTGTTGTCGTGATAGATTGAAAGACCACAGAGGCTACCACTCTCCATGTCCACGGATATCCACGTTCCGGATCCGAACGAGACGATTGACCTGCAGCAGCAGGTGGCGCGGTTGCAGGCGCTGCTGGAGGCATCGCGGCAGGTGCACTCGACCATACGCGAGGACGAAGTGCTGGAGAGTGTGCTGCGCATCGTGGTGCGGGAACTGGAGATGGCCGGGGCGGCGTTTCCGGGGACCGGGCTGGCGTATGGCGAACCGATTGTGCCGGCGGAGCGGACCTACGACGGAATAGCCGACCCGCCGCAGTACCCCATTAATGTGTTGTCGGACCCGAATGCCTTCGCCGGCCTCCCGCACTTCCCGCTGCTTGATCGCGATGGCAAGCGCATGACCGAGCTGCTGATCGGGCCGCCGGAAGGACGCGAGCTCACCATTTACGAGACGGATTTCCTGGAAGGGCTGTCGCTACAGGCGGCGGTGGCCCTGGAGAACGCGCGCAACCATAAGCGGAATGTGGAGTTTGCGCGGGTGCAGCAGGATCTGGATTCGGCGCGGGCGATCCAGAGGTCGCTTTTGCCGCAGACGCTGCCGCAGATTGAAGGCTATTCAGTGGGGTTTAAATCGACGACCTGCTACGAGGTGGGCGGCGACTACCTGGACATTGTGGAGATGCCGGACGGCAGCCTTCTGATGGCGGTGGCGGACGTGGCGGGCAAGGGGCTGGCGTCGGCCATGATGAGCGTGATCTTCCGGTCGGCGTTCCGGGCGATGGCGGTGAGCGGGACGGCGCTGGACGAGCTGGCGGCGCGGATGAACCAGCACCATTGGCTGGAGGGCGAAGAGGCACGGCGGCGGTACGTGACGGCGATCTTCCTGCGGCTCTACGCGGATAAAGGCGAGATGGAGATTGTGAACTGCGGGCACAATCCGGGGTTCGTGATTCACCCGGACGGTAGCCGCTGCGAGTTTGAGTCGAGCGGCACTCCGCTGGGCCTGCTGCCGGGGATGCGGTACGAGATCCAGCGGTGCGGATTCCCGGCGGGATCGCGGCTGCTGTTCTACACCGATGGGCTGACGGAGTCGTTCCGGGGAGATGAAGAGTTTGGTCCAGAAAGGCTTATGGAACATTTTTCCCAGTGCGAGTCGCGGGAAGCCGATGGTATTCTCGATGCATTGTGGACAGCCATCGATGAATTTGTGGAAGGCGGCCCGCAGGGGGACGACATGACAGCACTGGTCCTGTGCCGCGGAACGGAACGGGCGGCATGACCGTACATAAGTCCACCAGCGTGGAGGTGCGACTGCCCTCCCGCCTTGGCTACGAGAAGGTGGCCATGAGTACGGCGGCCTCCGTAGCGAAGCTGATGGGCTTTCGGGAAGACCGCATCGAGGACTTGAAGACGGCGGTAGCAGAGGCATGCATCAATGCGATTGAGCATGGCAACCGGCTGAACGAGGGGCTGCAGGTGGGGGTATTGCTCTCCGCCGGCGAGGATGCGCTGGAAGTTAAGGTGATGGACGACGGCAAGGGTTTGAAATCCATGCCCGCCAAGCCCGATATGGACAAGAAGATGCACGGCGAGGAAGACCCGCGCGGAATGGGGATGTTCCTGATCCAGGCGCTGGTGGACGAGGCCGAATGGGTGACAGGCAGCAATGGGAAGAGCAGTTATGTGCGGCTGGTAATCCGGTTGGATTCGCCCGCAGAATAAGAGACCTCATTTTAGGAATTAGGGGAGAGACAAGATCGTGCAGACCGAAACTAAAACGCGTGTTGACCAGCTCACTTCTCCTGCCGGCCATCCGGTCACGGTCCTCCGTTATGAGGGCGATATAGCCAGCACATCAAAGGAGGCGGTACTGGGGATGTACCAGGCGCTGCCCAAGGCCACCAACAAGATCATCCTGCTGGACTTTACCAAGGTGGATTACATTAACTCGAGCGGCATCGCGTTGGTGATCCAGTTGCTGATCGAGGCGTCGAACTCGGGGCAGAAGGTGTACGCGTACGGGCTGTCGGCGCACTTCGTCAAGGTGTTCACGATGGTGGGGATCACGAAGTACGCGGGGCTGTTTCCGGACCAGGCGGCGGCGCTGGCGGCGCTGTAGGCTGAAGATTGGCTTGTCGGAACTGCAGGTGTAGATGGCTGCCGCTCAGTCCGCTTCCGTTAATTGTGCCGTAAGCAGCCCGAGCAGGTAGTCGGCTAGCGCTGAGACGTTGAACTGGCCCTCGTTCCAGTGCCGATCTGCTTCCCGTAATGCCGCATAATATGGCTCCCTATTTTCGCGAATGCGCTCAGGGACGATCTTCCTGCCGGGAAGCAGTCCCCCTTGTCTGATGCAGATCAGGTAGTAACAGGCCGCTCTTGCGGTCCGCCCATTGCCCTCGACGAAGGGATGAATCCAGTTCAGCCGCCAGAGCGCGTAGGCTGGAAGCAACGTCGGGTGGTCGTCAAAGCCCCAATTCTCGTGGATGACTGAGAAAAACCGATCCATTCCATTTGGGACATCCTTGAAATGCGGAGGCATATGATTCCCAATGTAGATCGGCTCCTCTCGATAACGTCCTCCGAACTGGGCGATGTTTGCCACGGCCGCTGCATTCAACGACCACAGGGTGTATTTGTCGAACGCGTCGATACCTTTGGTAAGGCCAATCTCGATGCAGTTGAGTAGCAGATCGTATTGCCGTAGTAGATTCTGCTCCTGAATTCTTGCGTAGAGCTCTGGGTTTTCGTTCTCTCGGACGGACATGTGCGTTCAGCTTTCCGGGTCAAAATGCGCGGGCTACTTTGCGGCGGATATCAGCCGAACACTTTTCGAGGCTAGACGGACGCTGTCTTTCGTAATCCGCTGCGAATTTAGTGAATTGCCGAATGCAAAGCTAATCCGCTGCTCACGAAGTTCATCATCTGTTACGTTGCGGTTTACTGCTTCCCGCAGAATGCGCATCGAATCCGGATCGATCTTTGTTACGCCCAAAAACTGTTTACGATCTGCCATGTTTCATCCCTCCAAATTGCACCATCATAGCGCTATTTTCCGACAAACGCTCTCGTAGAATTTCCACACATCGCTTCGATACGTTTGACCTGTTTTGAGATGTTTGGACAGCGCAGTGCTGCGCCTCTATCCATTCTAGCGCGCAGTCTCGGTCGGACAACTACGCCGTTACCACGGTACCTACCGCATCAACATTCCGCCAATTTTAAGGATATGGCTTTGGAGGGATTTACGCCGCATAGAGTTCCGCAAATGAACCTCAGCGAGGCGCGGCCGGCGCTGTCAAAAGAACCCCTATATTCAGGCGATGAAAGCCGGTAGCTCCGCGCGGCCGCCGGCAGAGTCGTTTCCGGTCTATACTGCTCTCCAACAGCGGTCAGCCTTGACTCGCACGCTGAGGGGGGCGATCCATGCAAGCCATCACCTATCACCATTACGGCACGCCCGACGTGCTTACCCTTGAAGACATTCCCAGGCGCGTTCCCGCCGACGATGAAGTTCTGGTTGCGGTCCGCGCTGCCTCTGTAAATCCCTACGACTGGCATTTCATGCGTGGCACGCCGAAGGTTGTCCGGCTGTTCATGGGGATGGGGGGCCCGCGCTTTCCGGGGCTGGGAGCGGATGTTGCCGGCGTGGTGGAGTCCGTGGGAGGCAAAGTCACGCGCTTCCGGGCGGGCGACGCGGTGTTCGGCATGGCCCGGGGAGCGTTTGCGGAATTCGCCTGCGCCAAGGAATCGCAGCTTGCCGTCAAACCGGAAAGCGTGAGTTTTGAGCAGGCCGCCTCGCTGCCGATTGCGGGCGTGACGGCGCTGCAGGGGCTGCGCGACCGGGCAAACGTTTTGCCGGAACAGTCGGTGCTGATCAACGGCGCGGCCGGTGGAGTGGGGACGTTCGCGTTGCAGATCGCGAAGATCCTGGGCGCCGAAGTGACGGGTGTGTGCAGCACGCACAATGTGGACCTGGTGCTCTCGCTGGGGGCCGATCACGCGATCGACTACACGCGCGAGGACTTTACCCGCTCAATGGAACGTTACGATGCGATCTTCGACCTGGTGGGGAATCGTTCGCTGAAGGACCTGCGGCGCGTACTGCGGGCGAGGGGCGTCTATGTGGGCTGCGGCGGAGGCGGACCGGACCGGGGCGGCGGTGAAATGCTGCGGGGAATGCTGGAACTCATGTTGGCGGGGCCGTTTGTGAGCCAGAAGCTGACCAGCGTGCTGGCCAGGGTCAACGCGGACGACCTGAGCAAGCTGAGCGGGTGGGTTGCGGCGGGGAGTCTTGTGCCGGTGCTTGACCGCAGCTACGCGCTCAGGGAGGTTCCGGAGGCAATCCGGTACGTGGAGACTTGCCATGCGCGGGGAAAGGTTACGATCGCGGTGGCGTGAGGACTCTAACGCCGGTATCGGCGCAGCAGGGGCTAAAGCCCGGCCATTTTTTATCAGGCTGTTGCGGCACGACCGAGGTCGTGCCCTGTTACAAGACGTGAGACCAATTGAGTTTTCCGCGGCCTGCGAAGCCCATACCCTTTAGACCGACGAGCCGCGTAGAATTCGGCTATGAACCTGGATGCGATGCAGGCTGCGCTGGGCGAGGCCGGAGTTGACGGCTGGCTGTTTTACGATCATCACCACCGCGATCCGATCGGGGAGCGAATCCTGGGGCTGGACCCGAAGGCGCACATCACGCGGCGCTACTACTACTACGTGCCGGCGAAGGGCGAGCCGCGCAAGCTGGTGCACCGCATTGAGCAGGCGAGGCTGGACACGCTGCCTGGATCGAAGGGTCTCTACTCGAGCTGGCAGGAGCTGGCCGAGGGGCTGGAGGCGATGCTGAAGGGCGCGCGGCGGATCGCCATGCAGTACTCGCCCAACAACGCGATCATGTACGTCTCCATGGTGGACGCGGGGACAGTGGAGTTCCTGAGGTCGATCGGCAAGCAGATTGTGTCGTCGGCGGACCTGGTAAGCCAGTTCGAGGCGGTGCTGACGGAAGAGCAGACGGCCAGCCACGCGGCGGCGCAGAAGGCCATCGACGCGATCCTGGAAGAGGCGTGGCGGAAGATTGGGCGAACGTTGCGGCCGGCGGATGGAGAGCCGGGGAGCGTGACCGAGTTCGACATGGTGGAGTGGCTGTCGAATGCCATGCACAACGAGGGTCTGGTGTGGGAGAACGGGCCCAACGTGAGCGTGAACGAGCACTGCAGCGATTCGCACTACGAGCCAATGCGAGAGCATCATGCGGAGATCCGGCAGGGCGATTTTCTGCTGATCGACATCTGGGGCAAGCTGGACAAGGCGGACAGCATTTTTTACGACATCACGTGGACGGGCGTGGTGGGGCGGAGCCCAAGCGAGCGCGAGCAGCAGGTATTCGAGACGGTGCGCAATGCGCGGGATGCGGCGATTGATGTGGTGGAGAAGGCGTTTGCGGCGGGCAAGCCGATCCGCGGGTTTGAAGCGGACGACGCGGCACGCGGGGTGATCCGGGCGGCGGGGTTCGGCGAGTACTTTACGCACCGGACCGGCCACAACATCGCGGTGGAGATTCATGGGCCGGGCGCGCACCTGGACAACCTGGAGACGCATGACGAGCGAGTGATCCTGCCCAACACCTGCTTTTCAGTCGAGCCGGGGATTTATCTGCCGGAGTTCGGCGTGCGCAGCGAGGTGGACATGATGACGGCGCCGGGGAAGGCGTGGGTGACGGGAAAGATCCAGCGCGAACTGGTGAGGATCTAGGATGATTCCATGAGCACGTCGATTGCTGACGCCAAGCAGTTCCTGGTGAGCCGGGTTTGTGCAGAGGCCGAGCGCGAGGGCGCTCCGCTCAGCGAAATCGAGAAGGACATGCTGATCTTCAGCGAGGCGGGAGCCACCAAGGATGAGGTGGAAGGCGCTGACACATTCGAACGCGATGTCGATGACAAGGAATACGAAAGCCGGATCGCGCGGCTGGCGCGCGCCGTCTACGACCGCGATGAGGCGGCGGGCAGGAAAGCGGAGTGGGATGAGGCGCTGGACGAGCTGGCGAGCGAGGACATGTACCTGTTCGTGATGCTGGAGCAGGCCGGGATCGTGAAGACCACATCGCACCTGATGCTGCCGGACTGGCGGCTGCTGCTGGTTTTTGCGCCGGGGCTGGTTTGCGTGGTCCTGGCCGTCGTTATCGCCTTCACTCCGCTGGGCACCAGGATGATTCCCAATGACGTGTTGCGACTGGCCGTTGCGGCGCTGTTTCTGCTGGCGCCGATGGCGCTGAGCAAGCTGCGTGGGCGACGCGCAGGTTGACCATGGTTACCGGCTGGATCCATTGAGGAGAACCAATGGCTGAGAACACCTTTCCCTACGAGACTCGACTGGATGTGCTGTACGAACCGCTCGAGGTCATGGATGTGAACGCGGTTCCCGATGCGGACAAGTTCAAGTGGTTCAACCAGACGCTGTGCCAGGTGAATGGGTCAGTGGTGCGCATGGGCGCGCTGGAAGGCGAATACCACTGGCACAAGCACGACGAAGATGACGAGTTCTTCTACGTTGTGTCGGGCGCGCTGCTGATCGACCTGGAGGAACGCGTGGTGGAGCTAAGGCCCGGACGGGGGATGGTTGTGCCGCGCGGGGTGGAGCACCGCACACGGGCGCCGCAGCGGACCATCGTGCTGATGGTGGAGAATGCCGGCATCATTCCGACCGGAAGCCAGAAGCAGGGACATAGGGACGCAGGGACCAGGGGCTGGGGCGGTGCGGTATAGTCAAAAAGGAATGGCCACACCGCCGAACAGAATAGCCGCCAGTGCCGGCGGCCAAAAGAATCAGGGCTTTGTCTATCTTCCGCTGATTGCGGGATGGCTGGTGCCGGGCGCCGGTCATTTCCTGCTGGGGAAGTGGTGGCGGGGTGCGCTGCTGGCCGCGTCGATCGTGGCGATGTTTGTGCTGGGTCTGGCGATGAAGGGCAAGCTCTATACCAGCGCTGGGGACATCCTGGACCTGCTGTCGCTGGTAGGCGACCTGGGCAACGGGCTGCTCTACTTTGTGAGCCGCGGGCTGGGGCTGGGCGCGGACCAGGTGCAGGTGACGACGGCCGACTACGGGAAGGCGTTCATCGTGGTGGCGGGATTGCTGAACGTGATGTCGGCGATTGACGCTCACAATCTGCGCACGGGGAGGAAGCAGTCCTGATGCATCCCTCTCACTTCACGGCCGTGTTCCTGTTTGCGCTGTTTGCGTCCACGGTCTTTGGCATCACCATGCGCGACACGCCGCGAAGGATGCTGCGGTATGGCATCTACTGCTTCACGCTGTTTGTAGGCTCGGCGATTGTGCTGAGCTGGGTGATGTTTTTCATCGCGCGATAGGTACAGTGGTCAGGGATCAGTAGTCAGTGATCAGCGAGGCCGCCGCATAAGGTCGCGGATAACCGGCGACCTTTCAAGCCACACACGTCGAATTTATGCAGCGCTTTGGCGTTTCCACACGGCGGCGTCGAAGGTGTGGAGGCAGTCGTAGCCTTCGCTGCGATAGAGCTCAACCGCTTTGCTATTGGCCTCAGTGACCGTGAGGGAGATCTCCCTGACGCCGAGGCGCCAGAACTCCGCGGCGGCAACGCCGAGCAGCATGCGGCCGAGGCCACGCCGGCGGTACAGCGGACGCACGCAAAGCTGGGTGATGTGCCCGCTCAAGGCGCTGACGCGCGAGCCCAGCACCAGTCCAACCATCTCCCGGGTGGCGCGTTCGCAAAGGATGTGCGAGACCTGCGGGGCAAATGTTCCGCAACCCGCGTAGCGCACGATGTTGTGCAGGAAACGCATGGAGCCGTGGGGGGAGCGGTACTGGTCGTTGATGAGGCTGTCGGGGTGGTCGGTGTAGGCCTCGGAGATGAGGCGGCCGGCGCCGGCCAGATCCTCTTCGCGCCAGGCACGGAGTTCGAGTTCGCGCGGGATGGCCGGGTGACCCTGGTTGTGAACCCGCTCCAGTTGCTGCACCATGAACAAGCGGCGATAGAGAGCGAAGCCAGCCTGGCTGAAGATGCTGCCGAGCGCGCCGGCGGGATGGAGCAGGAGCTGCGACTCGATGCGGTCAACCTGGGGCGAGTTCTGGAGGGTCTCGAAGAGGTGGCGGAGGAGCATGCCCTCGATCTCGCGCGGGGTCTCGTTGAGGGCTGCTTCGTGAGCGGCCGGTGCATTGGGAGGCCCGCTGCCCATGGCAAACACGTCGCCGATCACGGCCTTGCTCTCTTCGTAGACGCAGAAGGCGTACCCTGTGATGCGGCCGTTGTCGACTGCGGCGTAGCCCGGAAGCATGTGGCTGTCAAGATATTGCATGAGCAGGCGGGATGAGGCGGTGTAATCCCAGTGCAGACGCTCTCGCCACAGGGCGCCCTCGGCGTCCAGCAGGGGCCGGAGCAGAGTTGCGGTGAAATGCCGCAGATCGAGAATCTCGAGGGAAACGCCCGAGGTCATGCTTACGCCTTTATTTCGCCGTGGTTGCGATACCCATTGGGTAACTGTGCCATGAGCGCGAGAGTCCTGCAACCGGAATTGGATGTTTTCAATGCGCCGAGGTTTCAGCGCGCACCCACCAGGTAGACTTCCAGCCCCTGTTCCGGCCAACTGAAAAGCTGTTCGTAATGGCGTCCTTCCAGGTATTCCTCGAGGGCGGCGGGAGTATGCAGGTCCATGCCGTTGCGGCCCGTGACGCGCGCGATGAGCAGATGCTGCTCATCGGGGACGCCAACGTCTTCGTAGTTGACCACTTCGCGATTGCGGTAGAAAGACAGGCCATATTCCATATCGCGGCGCACGCGGAAGACGGCAACGGTCTCAGCAGGCGGCGCAATTCCGGCCAGGCGCTCAGCCAGCGGGCGAGCGGAGTAGGAGCGATCGAGGAGACTGATCACTTTCTTGGTGCCGGGAATGGCGGGAATGCCGAAGGCCGGGCCGACGCCGTAGACGAATAACATGAGCACAACCAGGACCATGGAGGTGACCAGGCGGAAGCGGGCCACGCCGAACCCATTGACCACGATGACGATGAGCAGGGCCGCGCCGGCCGCCGCCACCAGGGCCACGGCGAAGGGCTGAATGGGCGGCATGTGCACCCCGTGAGTCACAAACCAGGGCAGAAGCAGCGCAAACATGGTCATGACGCCGCACAGCAGGGCATGGCCGCCCAGCTCCAACCGGTGCAATCCTGTGGCGCGCCGGCGATAGAGATAGTCGCCCGTGAGGATGGTGATAGGCGGAATGGCGGGCAGAACGTAGCCGGGCAGCTTGGACTGCGAAAACGAGAAAAAGATGATGGGAATGAAGGCCCAGAGAACCAGGAATTCAGGGAAGGCGTCGCCGGGGCGATTGACTTTTGGGGGGCCCTTGCGAGCGTGGCGGAGCCGCCATTCGGCCACCGAGGTCTGGATGCCGTCCCATAGCGCGCGCAGGGCCACGATGGTCCAGGGCATGAGAGCCAGCAGGACAACCACGATGTAGTACCAGAACGGCTGCTCGTGTTCATAGCGATTGGTGGTGAAGCGGCGCAGGTTCTGATTGAGGAAGAATTCGCGGAAGAACGTAGGGTTCTGATGCTGGACCGCGATGAACCATGGCAGGACGATGGCGAAGTAGAGCAGCACGCCTGGCCACCAGAACGATCGCCGGACGATGGACCACTCTTTGCGCAGGGCGGCAAAAGACGCCACGATGACGATGGCGAGGAAGGGCGCCACCGGACCCTTGGCCAGAGTGGCGACCCCGGTGAAGAAGTAAATATCAAAGAGCCAGAACTTGGAATCGGTCTCGTACCAGGCGTACCAGCCGAGGAGGCCTATGCAGAGGGGCGCGGCCATCTGCATGTCTGTGGAGGCTCCGCGGGAGAAGCCGATGATGCCGGCGCAGGCCAGGGTGATGAGGGCAGCATCGAGGTGGCCGCCTCGTCGGAAGCGGCGCATGTGAAGGTAAATGAGCGCCACCATGATGAAGGCGAAGCTGGCCGAAGGCAGGCGCGCGCTCCAGTCGTGCACCCCGAATTCCTGAAAGACGAACATGGCGCGCCAGTAGTAGAGTGCGGGCTTCTCCAGCCATGGACTGCCGTACAGGAACGGTGTAACGCAAGCGGTTAACTTGGTTTTAAGGGTGTGGGCCTGGTCGAAGCGGTCCAGCATCTCGTGGGCGATCTGAGCGTAACGGGGCTCATCGGCGCCCACCAGGCCGAGGCCGTCGCCGCCGAGCAGAGGCGTGACGCCATAGAGGATGAAGAAGACGGCGAAGAGCACAAGGACGGTGGCTTCGCAGACCGTGGCCCTGCGAGGCAGGCGCCTGGGTCGGGGTTCAGCGGGAGCCGATGGTTCTGGAACGGTTTCCACTTTGCGAGCTTCTCCATCCGGCACGGCCGGTAGTATGCCGGTCCGGTGCATGGAAAGGGCTATGGCCTCGGCATCACAACTCCAGCCGGCCGGGTGCCCGGGAGCGCCTGAAGCAGATGCAGGCTTGCGACAGGGACAAGGCTAACAGATTGGAGCAGGAAAACCGATCAAGCGCGGGGATCGCGGGTGATTCCACTGAACGAAACGGGATGGGCGGAGAGATCTTCCACCGCGGGCCGAAGTTGGCTGAGGATTTCATCGAGAGCGCGCTTGATGGGGCCATCCAGGGTGACGCCCGCAGCATTCTCATGGCCGCCGCCGCCCAAACGCGCGGCGAGGCTGGACACGTCCACGCGCCCCTTGCTGCGCAGGCTCACGCGGATACGTCCTTCGGGCAGCTCGCGCAGGAACGCCGCCGCCTCCACGCCCGCGATGGAGATGGCGTAGTTGACGATGCCTTCACAGTCTTCTTCGGCGGCGCAGGTGCGCACCAGGTCCTCGTGGGAGATGGAGAGCCAGGCCAGGCGGCCTTCGCGCTTCAGGTTGCTGAGTGCAGCGCCCAGCAGCAGCAGTTTAGCCATCGCCGTGGAGAAGTAAATCTCCTGGGCGATGCGGACGGGGTCGGCGCCGGCGCGGGCAAGCTCCTCGGCAAGGGCGAAGGTGGAAGCGCGCGTGGCGCCGTAGCAGAACCCGCCCGTATCCGTAAGAATGGTGGTGTAGAGGCACTGGGCCATGGCCTGAGTGACGTGCACCCTGGCGCCCTGGATCAGCCGGTGGACCAGCTCACCGACGCTGGTTGCGTCGCGGTCGATCCAATTGAGATCGGCAAAAGCGCGCCCCGTGGCGTGATGATCGATGTTGATCTTGTAGAAGGGTTCCAGGCCGCGCAGGCGGGTGCGGTCCAGGCTGTCGCACTCCAGCAGGATGACAGCGTCATAAGGGCCGTGGACGCGCATGAGGCATTGAATAGCATCGGCGCCTGGCAGTGCGCGGTAGACCGAAGGGATTCGGTCGGCAGTGACGAGGTCGGCGCGCTTGCCCAGTTTTTCGAGAAGCATGCCCATGGCCAGCATCGATCCCACCGCATCGCCGTCGGGACGCGAGTGCGAGCAGACCAGGAAGCGCTCGCCGCGGCTCAAGACCTCGAGAATGGAGGCGATCGGATTCTCGGGCAACCAGCCGAGTGCTGCGGGACCGGCGTCCGCAGCGGGGGGCTCATGGGGATGGCCCGCGTTCTCCGCTCCGGGATTGGGGTCCATGGCGCCCATCCTTACTCCGCCGCTTTCCTCTGGCGTTTGCGCGAGCGCTCCATCAGCTCGACGATGCGGGCCTGGAAGCGCCCGGAGCGGTCGGCGAGGAAAGCGAGTTCGGGCACGTGGCGCACGCCCATGCGCTCTTTGATCTGGGCCCGGATGAAGCCCTTGGCGGCATCGAGTCCAGCCAGCGTGTCGGCCTCGGCCTTCACAATGTCGGCTACGGTCTCATTCACGGCCACGTACACGCGCGCCGACTTGCCGCCGGGATTCAACACCACCTCGCTCACGTAGCAGAACGCGATCCGCGGGTCGGAGAGCTCGCCTTCGAGCATGGCGCCGATCTCTTCCCGCAGCGTCTCCGCCACGCGATCCTGGTGATGCTTCCGCGCGCGATGCTCGGGCATGAGCCCCTCCGTGACTTGGCGCTCCCGCGCGGACTCAATCCGCGGGGGAAGGCTCAGGTAAACCAATCAGCATACCAGAGACGGAAGGTGCGATCCGGTTTACTCCGTGCGGAGGGCGCGCGCGGGATCCACGCGGGCGGCGCGGCGCGCGGGAATGAATCCGGCCAGGGCCGCCACCAGGCCGATGGTCAGGATGCCTGCGCCGTACACGAGCGGATCGGCGATGGAGACGCCGAACAACTGGCTGCGTACCGCCAGCGCGCCGCCTGCGGCAATGGGAACAGTGACCGCGACGGCGATTCCCGCCAGCACCAGCGTTTCGCGCAGGATGAGACCGATGACCGTTCCCCGCCGCGCGCCGAGCGCAGCCACGTTGGCCTCAACCTGCCGCTCGATGTGAAACTGGAGTTCCTCGTCCACCTCGGCGCGGCGTTTGCCGGCAAATAAAAACCACGCTCGCGAGAACCATTCTCCGATCATGCGCGCCTCCTCAAATCTCCTCGAGCACCAGGTTGATGGCGCCGGCGAGACGGCCCCAGTTCTCCAACTCCGTCCGCAACTGCTTGCGACCCGCAGCGGTCAGCGAGTAGTAGCGCGCCTTGCGGTTGTTCTCGCTCGCGCCCCACTAGGCGCGGATCCAGCCCTTGTATTCCAGCCGGTGCAGCGCCGGATAGAGCGATCCCTGACCGATCTGCAACACGTTGTTCGAAACTTGCTGGATGCGCTGGGCTATGGCCCAGCCATGCTGCGGCTCGTTGGCGACGGCCTTCAGGATGAGCATGTCCAGCGTGCCCTGAAGAAGGTCTGCGGATTGCGGCATCGGTCTCCCCTATGACGTTCGACAAGAAAATAAGATTCCTTCTTGTCGAATGTCAAGGGGAGACCACCCACATCGACGCGGACGCCGAAACGCTATTTGACGTTGAAGCTGTACACCACGCTGTAAGAAAACATGGGATAGACGGTGAAGTTGCTGGCCGAGCGCCGCCACTTGGCCTCCTCCGTCTGCAGCGCGCTGTTGAACTGCGCGGCCACGGGATTGGCGGGATCTGCGATGTCGCTGCAATTGGTTAGCGTTGCGTCAGTGCAGACCCATCCGGTTGGGTTCACGGTGATCGTGGGCGCGCCCATAAAAATAACCCCGAATTCCGTTGGGAATGACCAGTGCCGATCCGATCGCGGAACGAATTTCCCGAATCCTCCGCTAACCAGGAACTCCGGCTGGCGGGCGTTGAGTCCTAAAGCGCCCGAACCGCCGAGGGGTGTGGCCCCGGGCGCTGAGGTCGTAGTGGCGGAGTAGAAATTCTGGCCGTCGATGGTAATGTTCTGTCCGGGCTGAATCTCCGCGGTCATGGAGAGCTTGTTCCCATTGTGGATAAGGAGACCCCCGCTCAGGCGCCAGATGCTGTTGAGCGGATAAAAATCCACAGTAGCCCCGACCGAGGCAAAGTGTAATTTGGCGTCGGCGCTGAAGTTATCGACCTCAAAGTGACCTGAGTCGTAATTGAAAAAGTTCAACAGCAGGCGCGCGTCCAGGTATTCCGTAAGGATCACCGCGCCCTTGATGCCGATGCCAAGTGGGTTGACGTCTGCGCCGATGCCGACGCGCGAGAGCGGCCCGTAATGCCGGACCCCCTCCCAGGGCACGCCTTCGCGCTTGCTTGACGGGGAGGGGTCCGCATTCCGGAACAGGAGCGCGTCGGGGGCGTCCGGAAGCAATGGCTGGGAATCGGACGTTCCCGGTTCCGATGGTGCGTGGCTGATCGCGGAATCGGCTTGCGCCGGCTCTTGTGCATTGGCATGGACGGACAAGATCCCAGTAGCGAAGATGACCGCTATCCAGGGGCGAGAGGCGATGCGGAAGAGAGCCTTCACAAAGTATCTCCTGAAGCGTAAGGGCCAATTTTTGTGGGACTTGTGGCTGCCAGCCGAGGCCGGCATACCTGGTTGCCATTCGCCGCACGCTCACACCGAGCGTGGACGCCTGGGGGACGGCGAACCGCAACCGCTACGTTAGATGCTCCTGCCGGGACGTTTATCATGGCATAAAAAGCAATGCTAGTACCGCAGAAAAACGCTGCCCTGATATCCTCAAAACGTGATTCATCCCCCGAAAATCAAAGGGGCGGCCTGGATGGCCGCGCTTCTGGCTATCGCTATCTCCGCCTGCCACAAAGAGGAACAGGCCGTTGTGGGCGTGGCGCGAAATGCTGCCCGCGCCGAACAGCAGGCCCAGGCCAACGCTACTGAGCGCGATTCCGAACGCGCCGCGCTGGCCAAAATCCCCTTGCCCACCAAGAGCCTGTATTTGAACGTTCACGATCCCAGCCAGTGGGAAAACCCCTTCCTGAGCGCCGATGCCGAATTCCTTGACCTGCGGGTGACCATGGCTGACGCCAACACCACGCCGGGCGAGGGCTCCTTGCTGCGCCCTGAAGCTGCGAGGCATCAGGAGTTGCAGATCCGCCTCGCCGACTTGCCCAGTGCCATGGTCGCCCTGCCCGCACGCGACTGGCCCTACGGACGCGTGGTTGCCGTCGCAGAATCTCCGGAAGCGGATCGCAAAAAGCGGCCCGCCGTGCGCCGCAACGTTGAGGCGGCTATCCAGAGGCTGAACGATCTGGGCGTGGTGGTGGAGGAGTGGCCGGGGCGGTAAACGGTCCGGCTGCGCACAGAATCGATCCGGCCAACCGCGTTACGATTCCAACGTGAGCTCTCTTCCGATCCTGAACCAGCTCCCGCAACTCGACCATGAGCGCTTCTCTGCCCATCGCGAGCTGGAGGCCCGCCTCAAATCCGCTATCAGTGGCGAAGTCCGCTTCGATATGGGCTCGCGCGCTCTTTACTCCACGGATTCCTCCAACTATCGTCAACTTCCCATCGGCGTCGTGCTGCCGCGCGATTCCGCCGACGTGGAGGCTGCGCTGGCCGCATGCCGAGCGCTCGGCGCCGCCGTGCTGCCTCGCGGCGGCGGCACCAGCCTGGCCGGCCAGTGCGCCAACGTTGCGGTCGTCTTCGATTACTCCAAGTACATGCACCGGCTCACCTCTCTCGATCCCGATCGCAAACTTGCCATCGTGGAGCCCGGTATCGTCCTCGATCGGCTGCGCGAGTCCGCCGAAAAGCACCACCTGACCTACGCGCCCGATCCCGCCACTCACTCGCGCTGCACTCTCGGCGGCATGATCGGCAACAACTCCTGCGGCGTGCACGGCCTGCTCGGCGGCAAGGTCGTCGACAACGTGGAGACACTCGACATTGTGCTCTACGACGGCACGCGCATGACCGTGGGCCGCACCAGCGATGAGGAACTCGAATCCATCATCGGCGCCGGCGGACGCAAAGGCCAGATCTACTCCGGCCTCAAACGCATTCGCGACAATTACGCTGCGCTGGTCCGCGAGAGATTCCCGCGCATCCCGCGCCGCGTCTCCGGCTATAACCTTGACGAGCTGCTGCCGGAGAGCGGCTTCCACGTGGCGCGCGCGCTGGTCGGCTCTGAGGGCACCTGCGTCAACGTGCTCTCCTCCACGCTGAACCTCACCGCCAGCCCGCCGCATCGCGTGCTTACGGTGCTGGGATTTTCTGATGCGTTCAAGGCTGCCGACGCCGTGCCGCGCGCGCTGGAGCACAAGCCCATTGGCCTCGAAGGCTTCGATCATCTCCTCGTCGAATTCATGCGCCGCAAGGGCCTTGCACTGAAGGAGCTGGACAAGCTTCCAAGCGGCGTCGGCTTTCTGCTGGTGGAGATGGGCGCATGGTCCGCCGATGAGGCTCGCGCCAAGTCTGAAGAAATCGCACGCGCATCGCAGTCGTGGCCTGAGGCGCCAACGGCTCACATCTGCACGCCGGAAGAAGCCGCCAGCGTGTGGCACGTGCGCGAGTCGGCCCTCGGCGCCGTCGTCTTTGTGCCCGGCGAGCCTGACCGCTGGGAGGGTTGGGAAGACGCGGCTGTTCCGCCGGCGGCGCTCGGCAACTACCTGCGCGCGATCACTGATCTGATGAACGAGTTCGGCTATCGCAGCCCGTTCTACGGCCACTACGGCCAGGGCTGCGTGCACATGCGCATCAACTTCGATTTCTCCACCCCCGAAGGAATCAGCAAGTTTCGCGAGTTCATCGACCGCGCCGCCGACGTCGTCATACGCTTCGGCGGGTCGTTCAGCGGTGAGCATGGCGACGGACAGGCGCGCGCGGTCCTGCTGCCCAAGATGTTCGGCCCGGAACTGATGCAGGCCTTCCGCGAGTTCAAGGGTCTGTGGGATCCCGACAATCGCATGAACCCCGGCAAGTTGATTGATGCGGTGCGCGTCTACGATCCGGTGGAGAATCTGCGCCACACGCCAGCCACTTACGCCACCGAGACTGAAGCTCCATCTTCCACGTCCGGTCCTCATAAGAAGCTCGAAACTCACTTTGTCTTCGCTCGCGACGACGGTTCCATGGAGCGCGCCACCGAGCGATGCGTGGGCGTGGGCGCCTGCCGCAAGGAGCACGGCGGCGTCATGTGTCCCAGTTATCGCGCAACGGGCGAGGAGATGCACTCCACGCGCGGCCGCGCTCATCTGCTCTGGGAGATGCTGGCGGGCGACCTGCGCAGCGAAGGCTTCCACAGCGACACTGTGAATGAGGCGCTCTCGCTCTGCCTCAGTTGCAAGGCCTGCAAGTCCGAGTGCCCCGTGCAAGTCGACATGGCGCAGTACAAGGCAGAGTTCCTGGCTCAGCGCTACAAGGGCCGCCTGCACCCGCTCCACCATTACGTCTTCGGATTTGCCGACAAGCTGGCGCGGTGGGGGTCGCTCATGCCCCGCCTCACCAACGCCATTCTCGCCGGGCCGCTCACCAGCCCGATCGTCAAGTGGGTTGCAGGCGTGGCCCAGGAGCGCGAGATGCCGAGGCTGGCGCTGCGATCTTTCGTCCAATCACGAAAGCCGGGTGCCCCGGGTCCCTCGCACTTGGGGGCCCGGGAAACCACGAAAGCCGACAACGCGCATTCAACCACCCAGCGGGTGCTTCTCTGGCCTGACACCTGGAACAATTACTACTACCCGCAATCGCTCGCCGCCGCCGAAGCGCTGCTGACCGAAGCTGGCTTTCAAGTGCAGACAGCTGAACGCCACATCTGCTGCGGCCGCCCGCTTTACGACTTCGGCCTGCTGACTCAAGCCCGCGCCTATCTCGCCCGCATCCTCGATACGATGGCGCCGCATATCGCCGCCGGCATGCCGTTTATATTCCTTGAACCAAGCTGCGCCAGCGTCTTCAAAGACGAGCTTCTCGAGCTTTTCCCCAACGATCCCCGCGCGCAGAACCTTTGCGAACAGACCTGGCTTCTCGCCGACTTTCTTGCCGCCAAAGTGCCGCACATCGCCGGCGATGGCCGCCTCGCAGGCACGCACATCCTCGTCCACGGCCACTGCCATCACAAGGCGGTCTTCGGCGGCCCATCGAGTGAGATTGCGCTGCTTCGCCAGGCCGGCGCCGACGTCAAGCTCATCGAGTCCGGCTGCTGCGGCATGGCGGGGCCCTTCGGATTTGAAGCGGACAAGTTTGAAGTCTCAAAGACCATCGCCGGTAAGGACCTGCTCCCAGCGGTCGAAAGCGCGGCGCCGGGCACGCTCATCGTCTCTGACGGCTTCAGTTGCCGCGAGCAAATCGATCAGCTCGGCCACAAGCACGCCGTGCATTTTGCTGAAGCGCTGGCGAAGGGTGGCCAGGCTCTCAAGTAGCCGCCGATCGCTGCGCTACCATGAACACAGGCTCACCATGTTCATTGTCATCTGGCAATTCGAGGTTGCCGAAGAGAACGTCCCCGCGTTCGAGGCCGCTTACGGTCCTGACGGCTCCTGGGCGCAGATCTTCCGCTCCTCGCCTGCGTACCACGCAACGGAACTGCTGCGCGATGCCTACGTTCCCGGCTCCTACCTCACCATCGATCGCTGGGATTCCGAAGACGCCTTCCGCGCTTTCCGCAAGGAGCACGATGCCGATTACGAAAAGCTCGATCGCGCCTGCGACGCGCTGACCGCGCGCGAAACCCGCATCGGCGCGTATAACGCCTGATTCCACTTCGTCCGCGCCATCTTCCGCCGCGCGCTTGCGATATGCTTTCTTTGATCGTTCCCCGCATCGGTCAAGGAGCCTCGCAGTTGCCGTTCCGCCTCTCTCGATCCGTGCCGCGCGCCTCGTCTGCCATTCCTTTCGCGCTGGCGCTGATTCTCCTTTCCGGCGCCGTTGATGCCCAACAACAGCAGCCCGCGCGCCCGCAGCCGCAGCAGCCCGCCAGCGGCATGAGCAGCGGCATCTCCTCCGCCGGCACCTTCGCTCCCGTCTACGACGCGAACCACCGTCCCATCACCGAAGGCGGCTTGGTCGACTCCGGCCCCATCATCTTCGAGGACGCCACCAAATCCTCCGGCCTCGCCTCCTGGCAGCACGTGATGGGCACCAAGGCCAAGAAGTACATCCTTGAAACCGACGGCTCCGGCGTGGGTCTCATCGATTACGACAACGACGGCTGGCTCGACATCTACCTCGTCAACGGCTCAACCTACGATGCGCTTAGCGGCAAGACCACCCCGCCGCACGCCGCGCTCTTCCACAACAATCACGACGGCACCTTCACCAACATGGCCGAAAAAGCCGGCGTGACCAACGACCGCTGGGGCTTCGGCGTTGCCATCGGCGACTTCGACAACGACGGCTGGCCCGACATCTTCGTCGCCAACTTCGGCAAGAACCGTCTCTACCGCAATAATCACGACGGCACCTTCACTGACGTTGCTGTGAAGGCCGGCGTCACGCTGGGCAACTGGAGCGACGGCGCCACCTGGGGCGACTATGACGGCGACGGCCGCCTCGATCTCTTCGTCTCCGGCTACGTCCATGAAGACGTCGCGCACCAGCACTCGGCCAACGACGGAACCATCGCCTTCGCCTTCTGCCAGCTTCACGGCGTGCCTGTGATGTGCGGCCCGCGCGGCCTCAAAGGCGAGCCCGACCACCTCTTCCACAACAACGGCGACGGCACCTTTACCGACGTCAGCGTCAAGGCCGGCGTCAGCGATCCCGACGCCTTCTACGGTTTCACTTCCGTCTTCGTCGACATCAACAACGACGGCCGTCCCGACCTGCTCGTGGCCAACGACTCCGATCCCAATTTCCTTTACATCAACAAGGGCGATGGCACCTTCGAGGACCAGAGCTACGTCTCCGGCTTCGCTCTGAACAAAGACGGCCGCGAGATCGCATCCATGGGCCTGGCCGTCGGCGATTACAACAACAATGGCCTGCTCGACCTGCTCGTCACCGACTTCTCCGACGACTTCAAGGCGCTCTACCACAACGACGGAATAGAAGACGGTGCGGTCGGTTTTACCGATGTCGGCGACGCAGCCGGCATTACCCAGATGGCCGTGCCCTTCGTCGGCTGGGGCGACGGCTTTCTCGATTACGACAACGATGGCTGGAAAGACATCATGATGATCAACGGCCACGTTTATCCCGAGGTGGACCAGCATGACTGGGGCACCACCTTTTACCAGCGGCCGCTGCTGTTCCACAACGAGCACAACGGCAAGTTCACCTACGTTCCGGCGGTCAAGGGCTCAGGACTGGCCACGCTCACCTCGGGCCGCGGCGCCGCCTTCGGCGATCTCTTCAACAACGGCAAGATCGACGTGGTCATCAACCCCATCGACGGCCCGCCTGTTCTGCTCAGGAATGTGAATCCCGATCGTCACCATTGGGTCGAGCTCAAGCTGATCGGCGGCCACAATCCGGCCAATGGCAAATCGAGCCCCCGCGATGCCATGGGCGCCACCGTCTATCTGACCGCCAGCGGCATCCGCCAGCGCGAGGACGTGATGAGCGGCGGCAGCTTTATCTCCTCGAACGACCAGCGCCCGCACTTCGGCCTGGGCGACTCAATAGATGCCGGCACGGCGGAGATTCACTGGCCCTCCGGCGCCAGGCAAACCATCAAGCTTCCCGCCGTGGACCGCATCTACACCATCCGCGAAGGCGAAGGCATCGTGGGTGCCCTATGCGGCGGAAAGCCCTGCGGCGAAGCCCCTGGCGCCAACGCAAAGCACAAAGAAAAGACTCGCTGACTTCGTTCGCAGATCCTGGGAGCAGAACGCCCGCGCGCCGCAATGCTTCCGCAGCATCATGCAAAAGGGGCGGATGGCTCGCGCCACCCGCGCCCTTGCCCATCAGGGAGAGAATTTTACTTAAAAAACGCCGGCCAGGAACGTCTCCACCGGCGAAACCTTCTCGCCCGTGGCTCCCGCCGTAGCCAGCACCGCCGGCGACAACGTCATCACCGGGCAATGCGAGTGCGCCAGTACCTTGTACACCACTCCGTGCCGCGTGATTGCCGCAAAGGCCGAAGCGCCATGCGCGCCCAGCACGATGAGGTCTGCCTGCTGCGCCCGAGCCTGGTACAGCAACTCCTCAGTCGGATCGCCCGGCACCACGATCGCCTGCAACTCGATCTTCGCCTGCAGCTCCGGTGGAACCAGTTCCAGCAGATCGCCTTCAATCTGGTCGATGGTCCGCCCGGCGAGGACCTGGCGGCGTTCCTGCGGCCGGATCACGTGCTGCAGGATCAGCCGCGCTCCGTGCTGCGCCGCCAATTCCGCCGCAAACCGCGCAACCACAACGCTGGAATCCTGAAGGCTGGCCGCGCATAATATCGTCCGGGGCGTAAAGTTCGGCGTGCTTCCATCCACCACGTCCGGCCCCACGATGAACACCGGAACCATCGCCGTCCGCAGCACCGCCTCCGCCACCGACCCAACCAGCAGCTTGCCGATCGGCCCTGGCGAATGCGTCCCCATCACGATCCGGTCGATTACATGCTCCCGTGCGTAGGCCAGGATCTGATCCGCAGCCAGTCCCGGGCGCACCACAACTTCGCATTGCACCCCTGCCTCGCGCGCTCGCTGCGCCAGCGGTTCCAGGTGCTGTATCTCGCTCCGCGCCGCCGCAGCGTAGTCATAGTACCGCACGCCGGAGGTCTCCGATGCCGAGATCACCAGCGTGTCATAGGCATGAAAAACGATGAGATTTGCCCCGAACTCACGCGCTTGCGCCAGCGCGGACGCAAACGCTTTCTCGTTGGCTGGAATTTCCGACGCAAACAGGATGGTGGAGGGCTTGCTCCATTCCGGCTTTAATACAGTTGCCATAGGCGCCTCCCCCGGAATCTCCGGATAGAAAAGCGTGACAGGATTTCTCGCACGCTTACAGTGCCACGAGGCACAGTTTGAAGTGAGCTATATCACAAAAACTATACACAGCGACAAATTCATGCCCCTAAGACGCCATTTAAATCAAAAGTGTTGCCTCGAAGTTAGAAATTCATCCTGCCTTCACCAATCCTGCGCCCGCCTGCATCCCAGCCTTTTTTTGGGTTCCCTTGTTCCCTCGTTCTCTGCCTTAGTGATCCTAATCACAGATTCCGACCCCCATCCCCTGCTCTCCTAAAGGTGCATTCGCCGGAATCCTGGCCTTTTCCCTTTACGGCCAAGCCAGCCGATTCCCCTTGAGGAGGCCACATGCAGCCCATGATGCACTCGATTCCCGCCCGCGGCGGGCTCAATTACGACGAAACTCCCTTCCTCGCCATCTGGGAGGTCACCCAGTCCTGCGACCTGGCCTGCAAGCACTGCCGTGCCGCCGCCCAGCCCATCGCGCACCCTGACCAGCTTTCCACCGAGGAAGGCAAGGCTCTCATCGACCAGATCGCCGACATGAAGGTCCCCATCTTTATCTTCACCGGCGGCGACCCGCTCAAGCGCCCCGACCTTTACGAGCTGATCCGCTACTGCGATCACAAGGGGGTCAAGGTGGCCGTCACTCCCTCGGCCACGCCGCTGCTTACCCGCGACGCCATCTTCAAGTTGAAGGAAGCCGGCGTGGTTCGCCTCGGCATCTCCCTCGACGGTTCAACCCCCGAGATTCACGACAAGTTCCGCGGCCTTGAAGGCGCCTGGGCCCGCACCATCCAGGCCATTGAGTGGGCCGGCGAGGCCGGCATGCCCATCCAGGTCCACTCCACCATCAGCCGCCACAATGCCCATGACCTCGACGGCCTCTGCAGTCTCTTTGAGCGCCTTAACATCGTCATGTGGAACGTCTTTTTCCTGGTTCCCGTCGGCCGCGGCCAGCTCGGCGACCTGCTTTCAGGCGAGGAGTTTGAGGAAGTCTTCGGCAAGATCTACGAGCTATCCCACCGCGTCAACTTCCAGATCAAGACTACGGAAGCCATGCACTACCGCCGCTACCTCCTCCAGCACAACCTGGAAGAGCGCAAGCTTGGCCACGGGCATCCGGGAAGCGTGCCGCGTCCCACTGAGTACGAGCCCGGCGCACCGCTGGCCGACGCCCAGACCCGCACCCACGGCTGGGCGACCCGCCGCGTGAATGACGGCAAGGGCTTCATGTTCATCTCCCACGTCGGCAACGTCTACCCCTCCGGCTTCCTTCCCATCCACGCCGGCAACATCCGGGAGACTCCGCTGGCCGACATCTACCGCAACGCGCCCATTTTCAAGGCCCTGCGCGACACCGGCCGCCTGGAAGGCAAATGCGGCGCCTGCGAGTACAAAGAGATCTGCGGCGGCAGCCGTGCCCGCTCCTACGCTGTAACCGGCGATCCGCTGGCCCAGGAGCCCTGCTGCATCTACCAGCCGCGCAACTGGCATCCCGAGTCCACCACAGTGAATGTCAAGGGAGCAATCGGAGTTCGCCAACCCGTTGCCCGTCCTGTAAGCAAGCCGGGCCTGGAGCGAAGGGCCAAAAGTGCGTAAAAAAAACGGCGATGTCCAATGGATTGATGCAATTGAGCACTGAAAGTGCAGTAATTCACGCGGGCTGGTTTCAGCGAGGCTGATCGACGCCGGACAAGGGAAAAAGGCGAAGAATTTCGCGAAAAAATAAAACGGCGATGTCGAATGGCATCATGAGCTTACGGGGTGAAACCGACAGAGATTCGTTCGCCTTTTCATCGATTTTCTTTCTCCTTCTCCTGCTGGAACGGGCTCTGGGCATCCTGGAGCGCCTGGCGTGAGTTACCTGGCGCGTCGGCGACGAGGACACACAAGACGAGGACCCATCAATAGAAAAGGCCCGCGCGTGGCGAGCCTTTTTCCATCTATATATAGATTAACATTTTGACTTTATAAGACTGCATAAATGTTGGCATTACGGACCAATTGAGTCCGGTTTGGAAGTCTTTTGACCTCTAGGGCGTGGAGGCTCTGTTCCGCATTGCGGGATCTAGTCCCACGTTAGCCTATTGACACGTGAGTTTTGGGTTGTTTTTGCGGAATAATTCTGCAAGCCACAGAATGCAGACGAGTTGCTGGGCTGGTTTTTGGGGGAGTGCAGGGTCCGCCATGGCTTCAGCTCGATATAGAGAGGGACCGATGGCATTGTTTATTAAAGAATGGGACCTTATCTCTTAACAAGCATGGCCGTTATTAAGACTTATAGAAGAAGGTGGAGAGCTGTCATCTGGCTGGAGCGAAAAACCTCCAGGGGCTAAAGCCCAAGTCCTTTGTTTACGGCGGTTTCGGCGGGACTGAAGTCCCGCCCTTACGCGGTTTTCGCGTTTTTTGGCCCAAATCGCGTTTTTTGACCGTGATTGAGAGTTTTTATGGCCCACTCGTTAGGTTTTTCGGCCCTAATTCGGTTTTGGTATCTAATAGTGTTTCTTTGGGCCTGATTGCTAGTGTTTCTTTGGGCCCGATTGCCGACATGGGTGGGCGCTGCCTTGTCGTGCAACCGAGGCCGATAGAATAGAGTCATGAGCCACGAGGGGATCCGGATTGCATCGCAGGAGGCGCTGGCGCGGGAGGCCGAGGCGGAGCGCCGGCTGAGCCGCGAGGAAGTAACGCCGAAAAAAGTGCGGGTGCTGATCACGGAGGGCAAGGGCCTGGAGGTGGAGTGGGCCGACGGGCACCGCAGCGCCTGGAGCTTTGCCTGGCTGCGCAACGCCTGTCCCTGCGCCACATGCGTGGACGAGCGGGTGCAGCAAGGGCGCAAGGCCGGGCAGCCGAAGGCTAAGCCCAAAGACGTGCTGCCCATGTATGCGCCTCCGGCCAAGCCCCAGAGCGCCCATGCGGTGGGGCGGTACGCGGTCCAGTTCAACTGGCTGGATGGGCACTCGGCGGGTATCTACTCGTTTGAGTACCTGCGCCGGCATTGCCTGTGCGCGGAGTGCCGGTTTGCCGCGGGCGATACGGGCGGAACGCCGAATTAAGTTTTCAGTTGTCAGTTGTCAGGAATTGCGGGCCGCCGGTTGGACTGCGCGGTCAGGGACAAGCTGCGCGACGAGACCGCGATGTAGGGCTTCTTTCTCAAACACCCGATGCGTCGGCGTTGGCGGAGCGCTTGCTGCCTTTTGCGGCGTACATTCCGGAGTCGGCGGCGTCGAGGAGGGCATCGCGGGTTTTGCCGTCATCGGGATAGAGGGCAACCCCGAAGCTGGCCGATACGAAGAACTGGTGGTTATCGATGACGATGGGCTGGCCGAGGCTGGTTTGGAGGCGGACGATGATTTCCTCCAGGTCGTGGTGGCCATGGACGAGGGGAACGAGGACGGCGAACTCATCGCCGCCGATGCGGGCAAGCTTATCCAGGCCGCGGAGCTGGCCGCGGATGCGTTGGGCGAACTGCTGGAGGTACACGTCGCCAACCCGATGGCCGTGGGAGTCGTTGATCTGCTTGAAGCCGTCGAGGTCGAAGTATAGGATGCCGAAGGTCTCGCCGGTGGCCTCGGCGAGCTGGATGCGAAGGTCGAGTTCCTTCTCGAAGAAGAAGCGGTTGTGGGCGTCGGTGAGCAAGTCGAACTCGGTGCGGTGGATGAGGTCGGAGTAGAGGCGGCGTGTGGCGATGGCGAGCGACGCGAGGTTGGCGGACATGGAGAGGATTTCGGTTTCCACTGGACCAGGCCGGGAGCCGGGGAGCAAGGTGGCGGTGATGAAGCCGGCGGGAGTGTCCGATCCGGCGTAAAGTTCCTGGCGCAAAGGGACCAATCCAGTCATAGGGGGCGGGAGCTTCCCGAGTTGGGTTCCGTCCTTCAATTCACACCAGCAGGGGGCGCCCCGGAGGCGGTAGGAGGCGAGGGCGGCGACCAATTCCAGGATCTCGGCCAGTGGACCGGTGCCGTTGATTTTTTCGAGGATGTGGCTGCGCTGGCGTTCGATTTCGGCTTCGCGGCTGGTGCGGGCGGCAGAGGCCGCAGAATGGCGGTTCATACGGCGCTCGAGCTGCCATCCTCGGGCGGCGGCAAAGAGGACGAAGAAGGCGAGGGCCGCGATGATGATGACGAGGTTACGCCTGGAGTACCAGGAGGGCGGGGCGAGGACGGAAATGTCGTCGAAGCTGCGGATGAGCAGAGCCGATTCAATGGGTCCATTGAAGGGGTCAGAGCTATAGAACATGCTGATGCCGGTGACGCGGATACGGGAACCGGCTTTCACCCATTTCAGGGACGGCAACTGCTGCGCGTCCATGCCGTGGGGATGGCGGTAGATGGCGGAGAAGATGCGGCCGTTGGAGGTGAGGACGAATTCATCCTGGGCGGCTTCGCGGACTTCAGAGAGGAGTTGGCCCTCTTCCGAGACGAGGTTGAAGGCGTGTTCGCCGAAGCCGATTTCGTTCCAGTTGACTGGGGCGGGAACGATGGGCGCGAAGATCCCGGTGTCGCGGACCTCGCTGTGATCGAGGGAAAGATAGCCGTTGCGGCTATCGGGGATGCCGGAGGCATAGGCCACGTCGCCGATGCGGAGAGGGCTCTCAGTCTGGGTGAGGATCCAGATGCTGTTCGAGCCGCTTTGGAGAACGACGGATCGGCCGGTCTGGTAATAGGTGATGACGCCCTTGACCTGGAGGCGCTGGGAGAGGTCGCGGATGTGATAGCCGGAGAGCACGTTCTGGATGGGAGTGATGGAGAGGGAATCAGGAGGGGTTGGGGCGGGCTTGAGGATCCGCACATCGGAGAGAGATTGCGCGTCGAGGCGTGCGCCGCTCTGCTGCATCTTCTGGTCGAACTCAGAAGTGACAACGCCCGTGAGCTCGACTTCGGAGTCAAGGAGGCGTGCGGGGGCGGACTCGTCTTCAGTGGCGATGGCGGCGTCGATATAGCCGCCGTCAATAAGGACCTGGAGGTAGAGATTGCGCTTGCCGGCGGTCCACTTCATCTGCGCGCTGCGGATGATGCCCTGGATGGTGGCGAGGCGGCAATCGAGCTGCGCGCTAAAGAGCTGCGCGGCGGTGGCAGGAACGGGTTTGGGAAGCGGGCCCTGGCCGAGCCGGGCGACGCTGGAAGCGACGACGATGGGGCGGAAGCTGTCCTGGGTTTGGCCGGTGATGAGGACGCGATCGCCGGGAACCAGATGCAGGCCGGGCATGGCATAGACGTAGAGGGCGGTGTCGCCATCCTGCACAAAAAGATCGATGTCGTAATCGCGGTAGTAAGTGACAGTGGCTTCAAAGCGGGCGGGAAGGCGCTGGGCGGCCTGCTGGTTGGTAAGGGCGTGTACGGCGGCGATGCTGGGGACCGGAGCCTGAGCGGCAGCGCCGGATGCGGCGGCAGCGAGTGCAAGGAACGCGATTGCCAAACGCTTCATTAAGAATCCACGGGGCACCCGATTCGTTTCTGGTCGGCGCCTTCTGCTCCTGAATATTCAGATCTGCGGGGGCGAAGATATTGTAGCCGGAACGATGCCTGGTTGATGATCCAACGGATGGGGCAGGAGCCTGGCAATTCAATCACCAAAGAAGGCGATTTCAGGGCTGTTCGGCAGGCGACGGAGTGGAATCAGAGGGTCTGCTGGACTTTGCAGAGGTGCTGCATGAGGCGGATGGCTTCGTGGGAGTCCGCGGCTACCTTGAGGAGGTCGCGGTTTTCCCGCTTGAGGAATCCGGCAAGGACGGCGGAGTCGAGGAAGGCGAGCAGAGGGTTCCAGTAATCCAGCGTATTGATGAGGATGCAGGGTTTGGTGTGGATGCGGAGCTGGGACCAGGTGATGATTTCGAGCATTTCGTCGAGGGTGCCGTAGCCGCCGGGGAGGATGAGGAAGGCGTCGGCGAGGGCGACCATGCGGGCCTTGCGGCGGTGCATGGTGGGGACGGTTTCAAGGCGGGTGAGGCCGGTGTGGGCGATCTCGCGGCCGGCGAGGATGTGGGGGAGGATGCCGATGACTTCGGCGCCGCCGGCGAGGGCGGCGTCGGCTACCGCGCCCATGAGGCCGACGTTGGCGCCGCCGTAGACGAGGCCGAGGCTGGCTGCGGCGATGGCCTTGCCCAGGGCAATGGCTTCTGCGCGGAACTCGGGGAAGTTGCCGTCGGCGGAGCCGCAATAGACGGCTACGCGGCGGAGTTTGGGCGGGGCGGGCATGCTGGATTCAGGATAGCGGGCGGAGGCCAAAGGGTGAATTCAGCTTTGGAACACCGCTCAGTCTTCAATAGATACGCGGGTGCCTGGTTCGCGGCGGACGCGCTGGAAGAGCATGACGATGGGAACGCAGATCAGGGAAAGGTAACCGAGAAGCTGGAACGCATCGACGTAGGCCATCAGTGAGGCCTGTGCCTGGAGGTTCTGGTAAATGGCGCCGAGCGCCATCAGGTGAGAGGTGGCCGAGTCGGCGCCGGCAGTATGGATGTGGGCCTGGAGGCCAAGGACGGCGCTGTTCAAGGAGGGGTCAGTGGGGCTGAGGGAGCCGGCGAGATAGTTCTGGTGGACCTGGCCGCGGCGGACCAGCAGGGCGGTGGCCGTGGCGATGCCGACGCTGCCGCCGATGTTGCGGATGAGGTTGTAAATGCCGGCTGCGTTGCCCATCTCATGCCGGGCGAGGCGCCCCATCGCCATGGTGGTAAGGGGGACGAAGACGAATCCGCCGGCAAAGCCGTTGAGGATGTTGGGGACGACGATGGAGCCCATGCCAATGCTGAAGTTAAGGTGGGAAAGCCAGAACATGGAGCCGCCGAAGACGGCGAAGCCGAACATGAGCAGCCAGCGCCCGTCGACTCGGCTGGCGAGGGCGCCGGCGACGACCATGGAGGCCATGGACCCGAGGCCGCGGGGACTGACGGCGAGGCCGCTGTCAAGCGCCGAGTAGCCGAGAAGAGTTTGCAGAAAGAGCGGCAGGAGCGCGGTGGCGGCGTAGAGGACGAATCCGTAGATGCCGGTGACAAAGGTGCCGACGGAGAAATTGCGGTTAAGCAGGATGTGGAGCTGGACGATGGGCTCGGAGCTGGAAAGCTCGCGGAGCACGAAACAGGCAAAGGCGACGACGGAGACGCCGGCGGTCCAGCGGATCCAGGTGGCGGAGAACCAGTCGGCTTCCTGTCCCTTGTCGAGGACGAGCTGGAGGGTACCGAGCCAGATGGCCATGAGGCCGAAACCCATGGCGTCAATGCGGCCGCGCAGAGCTGTGGTGAGGTAGGGGGGATCCTCAATGAACAGGCCGGCGAGGAAGAAGGCGAGGATTCCGACGGGGAGGTTGATGTAGAAGATCCAGCGCCAGGAGAAGCTATCGGTGATCCAGCCGCCGAGGGTGGGGCCGATGACTGGGGCGACCACGATGCCCATTCCATAGACGGCCATGGCTTTGCCGTGCTCGGCGGGCGGGAAGCTCTCGAGCAGGATGGATTGGGCAATGGGCTGCATGCCGCCGCCGCCGAGGCCCTGGAGGATGCGGGCGAGGATGAGCATGGGCATATTGATGGCGGCGCCGCAGAGCATGGAGGCGCCGGTAAAAAGCAGGATGGAGAGCATGAGCAGGCGCTTGCGGCCCATGCGGCGGGCGATCCAGCTTGTGGCCGGAAGCATGATGGCGTTGGAGACGAGATAGCTGGTGAGGACCCAGGTGGACTCGTCTGTGGAGGCGGAGAGGCTGCCGGCGATGTGGGGCAGGGCGACGTTGGCGACAGAGGAATCGAGGACCACCATGAAAGTGGAGGTCATGACGGCGGCGGCGATGGCCCAGGGATTGGCGGAGGGCGTCCAGTGGGCGTGAGGGGCCGGGGATGCGACAGCCGTGGAGGTGCTCACGCGGGCCGTCCGGCGCGCGGCGGGGTTGTTGTGGGAGAAGGCATGGCCAAGGAACAGTGTACGGTTCGCGATCTGGTAAGCCGGGACGGTGCTGCATGAACTCAAAAGCGGTATCTTGCATCTTTTCAAATTGTAGCTACAATTAAACTGTGTACGTTTGGGACGAGGCAAAGCGCAGGTCGAATCTCAAGAAGCATGGGCTCGACTTCATGGATGCAGGCCTTGTCTACGAAAACCCGAATAAGTGCACCTACGATGCAAGCCGCGACGATGAGTACAGGTTGATGGATGTGGCCCTCGCAGTCATCAAGGGCCGGCTCCTGACGTGGTGTACACGGAAATCGACGATGTCGTTCGAGTGATCTCATTTCGAGATGCCAGCCGGGAGGAACGGAAGCGATATGAAGAAGACGCAAAGTAAAACCGACTGGAAGCGCGTGCTGGCGTTCAAAGAGGGGGATCGTATTCCTTACGAGGCCGGTGACGGACCGTACGATCCGAACGATGCCGAGGCGACGCGGGCTTTTTTTGAACGGGCGGACCTGATCCGGAATGGCAAGGTGGTGCGGCGGGGCAAGCGCGGGCCACAGAAAGCGCCGACGAAGAAGCTGGTGTCGCTGCGGCTTTCGCCGGAGGTGGTTGAGCATTTCCGGTCGACGGGGCCAGGGTGGCAGACGCGGATTGACGAGACGCTGGTAAAGGCGATTGAGATGCGGGCTTGATCAGTTGTAGCCACGACGCCACGAGTAGGCGGTTTAACCTATGAGGCTTGCTGTTTAGGACAGACGTTGTGGCCGAAAAAGCATACACTGTAAATACAGTGATCGAGGTGTCGCTCCCAGGAAAGGCTCATGCTCAATGAAACGCTGGAGTTCGATTGGGACGCGGCAAACCTCAATCACACCGCCAGGCACGAAGTAACGCAGGACGAAGCCGAGCAAGCGATCCGCGGAGATCCTCTTGACATCGAGATGCAGATTGCGGACGGAGGCGACGGCGAAGAGCGGCTGCTGCAGCTTGGCGAGACAGTCAACGGACGTGTTCTGCAACTGCTGACCACCTGGCGCCGCGGAAAAGTGAGAGTGATTTCCGCGTGGGACGCGCCAAAGCAACTTAAGACCTATTACCTTGCCGAAATGAGGCGGCGACATGGAAACAGTGAAGATTCCGAGGTTCGAGAATGAGGCCGACGAAGCCAACTGGGCGTATGAACACCGGGAGGACCTGGCGACGGCTTTCCTGCAGGCAGCGCAGGAGGGGCGGGTTCGCGAAGGAACGCTGAAGCAGCGGGGGATTACGCCACCGACGACGATCCGGCTAGCTGCGGAAGACATCTCCCGCGCGCGGATGCTGGCTGAGCGAAAAGGGCTGCGGTACCAGACATATTTGAAAATGCTGATTCATGAGGCGTTGGAGCGGGAGGAGAAGGCGAGTTAGGCTATTTCAGCTTCGCTATGTCTTCATCACTGATGCCTAAATCCTTCCGGGCTGTAGCGCGCATCGCCTCTATGTATTCTCCAAAAGCCAAATACCAACGGGACGCTGCGGCAGTATGATCATCCAAATCCGTTGCCCTTTTGATCTCGTCAACTAATGAGAACCACTGAGCCTTGAAAGGCTTGATAATCGCAGGGTTGATGAACAACCGGTCATCAAAAGTCCTGTCCACCGCCAGTAGGGCTTCCTTTGCTCGCAAAGATTCCTCCATTGCGTTCTCTTGAATCTGCTCTAGCGGAATACCTGCTCTAACCAGGTCTGTCTGGCTGGAGCTGACGACATCCAGCAATTCTCTCCATTCTGCCTTCTTCTGATCACGAATCCATTGCTCGTGTTCCTTTTTCCCTTGCCATCGAAACACTTTCCAAGCCACATAGATGCTGACCACGCCCGACATGAGCGGTCCTATCCATGGCGCAAGCGCAGTTACCCAGAATCTCCATTCCGGTTCCGATCCAGTCC
Source organism: Occallatibacter sp. (assembly GCA_035552475.1). Classification (GTDB taxonomy): domain Bacteria; phylum Acidobacteriota; class Terriglobia; order Terriglobales; family Acidobacteriaceae; genus Telmatobacter. The sequence continues at coordinate 13,957 of DASZLE010000094.1, read as the reverse complement.
GCGCACACTGCACGACAACCCGCGCTTGCGCAACCGGGTCAACGAGTATGGTTGCTAATGAAAGGGCGTGAGTCATCATCGCTCCCACCTTGTATCCTAAGAGGTTGCTCCAAAGGTTAACTGAATGAGCGGAACATTGAAAGCGGTGCGCGGGACACGGGATCTTTTGCCTCCGGAGACGGCGCTGTGGAACCGGATCGAGGAGACGGCGCGGCGCGTGTTTGCGCGGTACAACTTCGGGGAGATTCGTACGCCTGTGTTTGAGGACACGTCGCTGTTTGCACGCGGGGTGGGCGAGGAGACGGATATTGTCTCGAAGGAGATGTACACGTGGGAGGATCGGGCGCGGGCGCAGAGCGAGAAGCCGCAGAGCCTGACGCTGCGCCCGGAGAACACTGCCGGCGTGGTGCGCGCCTATATTGAGCACAAGCTGGGCGAGACCGGGCAATTACAGAAGCTCTACTACATTGGGCCGCAGTTCCGGCGGGAGCGGCCGCAGAAGGGGCGCTACCGGCAGTTTTCGCAGATTGGGGCGGAGGTGATTGGGCCGCCGAGCGCGGGCAGCGAATCGCCTCTGCGCGATGCGGAAGTGCTGGAGATGTTGGCCACGCTGCTGGATGAGTTGGGGATTTCGGGGTGGACGCTGCACATCAACTCAGTGGGATCGGCGGCGGACCGGGCGCGCTACAACGACGTGCTGAGGGCGGCGCTGGCGGATGTGGCGCCGAAGATGTGTGGGGATTGCCAGCGGCGGGCGGTGACCAATCCGCTGCGCGTGCTGGACTGCAAGGTGCCTGAGGATCAGCCGTACATTGATGCGCTGCCGAAGATGGCGGACTCGTTGGACGAGGACTCGCAGGCCCACTTTGCTGCGGTGACGGCGGCGCTGGATGCGGCGGGCGTGCCGTATACACGCAATCACCGGCTGGTGAGGGGCCTCGACTACTACACGCGGACGACGTTCGAGTTTACGCATGGAGGATTGGGCGCGCAGAATGCGCTGCTCGGCGGCGGGCGCTACGACGGGCTGAGCGAGGCGATCGGAGGGCCGAAGGCGCCGGGGATCGGGTTTGCCATGGGCGAGGACCGTCTGGTGCTGACGCTCGAGGCGCAGGAGGAAGCGAAGGCGGAGAAGGCCGATGCGTACATTGCGCCGCTCGGCGAGGGGTTGAACGCGGAAGCGCTGAAGCTGGCGCGGGAGCTGCGGCGCGCGGGGCTGAGAGTTGAGCTGGGCGATGGGAGTTTCCGGCTGAAGAAGAGCTTTGAGACGGCGGACAAGACGGCGCGGCGGATCGTGATTCTGGGCGAAGACGAGCTGAAGTCCGGTATTCTGACGGTGAAGGAATTTGCGAGCGGGACTCAATCGAAGGTGGCGAGAACCGACCTCATTGAGACCCTTTCGAAATAGACATTGTCGTTTTCCGCCGCGGCTCTTCAAGTCAAGGCGGAGCTGACGGAAACGCAGATCCTTCGCTGCACTCAGGATGACATCATCATTGATTGTTTCGCTCGATCTCAACTCGGCGAGTAAAGGAAAGTTATCGTGCTTGATTTTTTAGGCAGTCTTGAACGGACGCACATGTGCGGCGAGTTGCGCGCCGCCGATGCAGGAGAACCGGTGGTGGTGATGGGCTGGGTGAACCGGCGGCGCGACCACGGGAGCCTGATCTTCCTGGATCTGCGCGACCGCAGCGGCATTTGCCAGGTGGTGCTGGATCACGACCTGATTCCGGAGGGCCATGCGAAGGGCGAGCAAGTGCGGCCGGAGTACGTGGTGGCCGCGGTGGGCAAGGTGCGGCTGCGCGCGCCGGATGCGATCAATCCTAAAATGCCTACCGGCGAGGTGGAGATAGAGGCTACGGAACTGCGCGTGCTGAACGACGCGCGGCTGCCGCCGTTTTCACCGGCCGATGAGGCGATCCAGAACGAAGAAGTGCGGCTGAAGTACCGCTACGTGGATCTGCGGCGCGCGGAGATGCAGCGCAACTTCCGCTTGCGGCACGAGATCACGCTGGCCATCCGCGAGAGCCTGAGCAAGCAGGGCTTTCTCGACATCGAGACGCCGATCCTGACCAAGTCAACGCCGGAGGGCGCGCGCGATTTTCTGGTGCCGAGCCGCGTGCATGCGGGCGAGTTCTACGCGCTGCCGCAGTCGCCGCAGATCTTCAAGCAGATCCTGATGATCTCGGGGTTCGATCGCTACTTCCAGATTGCGCGATGCTTTCGCGATGAGGATCAGCGCGCGGACCGGCAGCTCGAGTTCACGCAGGTGGATCTGGAGATGAGCTTTCCGCAGCGCGAAGACGTTTTTGCGGTGGTGGAGCAGTTTCTGGTTGCGGCGTTTGCGGCGGCGGGGATTGCGCTGCCCACGCCGTTTCCGCGCCTCACGTGGGATGAGTCGTTCCGGCGATTCGGATCGGACAAGCCGGATCTGCGCCTGCCCGGATTGACCGATGTGCGCGAGGCGTTTACCGACGATGCTCTGAATACGCTGCAGATCGATCCGGCGCTGCCGGTGGTGGCATTCCGCATCCCCAAGGTTGGCGAACTGAGCCGCAAGGAGCGCGAAGAGAACCATCCGATGTTCGACAAGCAGAAGGGCGCGAAGTTCATTGACGATTTCAAGCGGCTGCAGAAGAGCTTTCCGGAATCGGCGGCGAAGGTGCGCGAACTGTGCGGCGCGGCGGAGGAGGATTTCGCTATCATCGTGGCCGGCGACCCGGCGCACCACATCAAGGCGAGCGACACCAAGTTTGAGGGGCGGCTGAGCGAGCGCGAGATAAACGTGTACGCGGCCGCGGGCAACTTCCGCACCGAGCTGGCGAAGAAGTATGCCGATCGGCACAGCGCATTCGTCACTACCGACGAAGCTGTCAAGGAGGCTGCCTCTCGCGCGCCCCGAGGAGGCGATAAGTTAACCGTTACCGCAGAGGGCGCGTTTTACCCCATCTGGATTATCGATTTCCCGATGTTCGAGTACGAACTCGCGTCGGGCAAGTGGGTGCCGGCGCACCATCCGTTCACGGCGCCGTACGACGCGGACATGGCGAACCTCAAGAGCGATCCCGCGAGCGTGCGCGCCAACTGCTACGACCTGGCGATGAACGGGCTGGAGCTGGGATCAGGCTCGATCCGTATTCACCGCAAAGACGTGCAGCAAGTTATCTTTCAATCGCTGGGCATCAGCGACGAGGAAGCGCGCAAGCGGTTCGGGTTCTTTCTGGATGCGCTGGAGTACGGGACGCCTCCGCACGGCGGCATTGCGCTGGGACTGGACCGCATTGTGATGCTGCTGGCGGGCGCGCCCAACATGCGCGAGGTGGTTGCGTTTCCTAAGACCGCGAAGGCGATTGACCTGATGGCGGACGCGCCGACGACGGTGACGGAGCAGCAACTGCGGGAACTGCACCTGCGCGTAGCGGGGAAGAGCTAGCGGCCTGCCTACGCCTGTTCAGAAGACGCGGATGGGGCGATGGCAGCGGTCTCTCGTTTGCGGAATAGGCTCACGATATCCGGCACGACGAGGAGGACAGCGCCTGCGATCCAGAGGAAGTGTCCGATGAGCGGCGTGGTTTTAGTGGATGCGAAGAGAATCCATGTGGCGATGAAGCAGGGAAGCATGAGCGCGCCGATGACAAGGCGTGTGCGCACCAGGCGGCGCCATAATGCGAGCACGAGGAGCGCGAGGAAAAGGTAATTGACGAGCCCGCCGGCGGAAATCAGAATTCCCTCGGATTGAACGCCGTGGCTGAGACTTTGAACGAGCGCTTTTGGCCCGAGGATGCTGGCAAACGACGCGCACATCCAGCCTCTCAATGGCTGATTGCCGGGGCCGGAACCGGCCATGCGAATAGCGGGAAGCGCGAAGCTGCCGGCAAATACGGCCAGTGCGGCGATGCGAATGAGCCAGGGTTTCATGGGCGATCGAGCTCGGCGAAGATCTCGCTGAAAACGACGCGGGGACTCCGGCTGTATTCGCGTACGCACCAGAGTTCTTCCGAGTGAAGCTGAGTCGCCATACGTCGATTATCTTCCCAACCCGGCGATTTCGCCACCAGCGTTTGCCTGTTCGACGCGGTTACTCGGTGTCATTGTCGGCAGCCCCTTCCTCTTCGCCTTCGATGGAGATGCGCAGGGAGCGCAACCAGTCGCGATCGTGCTGCGTAAAGGGAACGCCGCCTTCGGTGTCTTCGCCTTCGCCGGCGGCCTTGCCTTCCTTGGCGGAGATTTCGTTGAGGCCGATGGTGGCTTCGAGCATGAGGAGGACGTCGAAACCGTGCTTGCGGATGTCCTGGACGACGCCGGCGATCTGTTCGCTTTCGATGACAGATTCGTGGATGGCCTCGCCCAGTTGCTGGATGAGTTCGCGCAAGCGGGATGTCACGGGGTTACCTCCTGGGCAGCGGCCAGCGCCATGAAGCGCGCGTGAGCGGATTCGATTCTCTCTACCTTACTGCGGCAGCAGACACAGAGCAACCCGGCTGGATCTTGAGCGCAATCTGGCCGCAACCGCTCACTGCTACCATGATAGACGGGATGAGACCGCAGACCGTTGGCCGGGTTTTAGGGGTGGGGCTCCGCGTGGCGGGGCGCATCGCGGGCCAGCGTCTGGGGAGTTCCGGGTCTGGTACGGGATCGAGCGCAACGGTGGTTGCCGGGGTTTCGGAGGGCACTCGCACGCGGGCCCGCGAGGCCGGCGCGACGACGGCGCGCGTGGGCGGAGGCGTGGCGCGAGGCCTGGGCGGTTTCCTGAGGCCGTTCCGCCGCGTAGGCGGCATCGTCTTTCTGGAAGTGACCGGTGGGTTCTTTCTGCTGTTTGTGCTGGTGTTTGGAGCGATGGTATGGCGGCTGCGCACCGATTACGCGCATGGACCCATGCATACAAAGTTCCTGGTGGCCGCGGGAATGACGCTCGTATTTCTCTATCTCAGCGTGAGTTCGTTCTGGCGCGCAAACCGGAAGTAGGACGATCCTAACGCCGCGGCCACGCCGGACGTGTGAGGTGCCAGGCGCCGAGGGCGATGGCGACGGCTCCCAACGCAAAAAACGGCCACGTGGCTCGGTGCGCGTGAATCACCCCGCCGCGCCAGATGACAAAGACGCCAACCGCCACCATCAGAATGCCGCGCATGCGTTCCATGCTGATCTGTCTCCCCTTATCGGATTCATCCATGCTAAGCCGTGCGCGCGCCGTTTGACCGGCATGCCACCGACTGCCTATGGTGAGGAAGGAAAAGATCGCCCTGCGAGGCGACGAGAGGGTTGAGATGAGCACAACAGAAACACCTGCAGCGACGCCGCTGAAGAAGACTGCACTGAACGCCACCCATCGCGCGCTGAAGGCCAAGATGGTTGATTTTGGCGGATGGGACATGCCCGTTGAATATCCAGGCAACGGCGGAGGCCTGATCGCCGAGCACATGGCGGTGCGCACCGGCGTGGGTATCTTTGATGTGAGCCACATGGGCGAGATTCAGTTTCGCGGGCCGGGCGCGCTCGCTGCGGTGCAGCACATCACGATGAACGATGCCTCGAAGCTGAAGGATGGCCAGGCGCATTACTCGGCGCTGCTGACGCCTGAGGGCACGTTTGTGGACGACATCCTTGTGCACCGGCTGGGCGATAACGACTATCTCCTGGTGGTGAACGCCGGCACCAAGGACAAGGATTATGCGTGGATCCGTCAGCAGGCTGGCGCGAGGCCCGGCGTACACATCAGCGATTACTCGCCGTATTATTCGCAGCTTGCCATTCAGGGACCGCGTGCGCAGGAGACGCTGGCGAAGCTGACGAAGGTGGATCTGGGCGCGATCAAGAATTACTGGTTCACCTGGGGAACGGTGGCCGGCGTGCCCAACGTGCTCATCGCGCGCACGGGTTACTCCGGCGAGGACGGCTTTGAGGTGTACATTCCGAGCGACGACGCCACCAGCGTGAAGGTGTGGGAAGCGCTGATGGAGGCGGGCGCGGAGTTCGGCATCCGGCCGTGCGGGCTGGGCGCGCGCAACACGCTGCGGCTGGAGGCAGGGATGAGCCTCTATGGCCACGAGATCAGCGAAGAGATTAACGTGCTGGAAGCGGGCCTGGACCGCTGGCTCAAGCTGGATAAGGGCGAATTTATTGGCCGCGAGGCGCTGCTGGCGGTGAAGGAATCGGGCGGCCCGAAGCGGAAGATCATCGGACTGGAGATGGTGGATCGCGGGATTGGGCGCGATGGGTACTCCGTGCTTTCACTCTCTGGACGAGAGGTTGGCCGGGTGACGTCGGGCTCGCCGGCTCCGTTCCTGAAGACCAACATTGCGATGGCGCTGGTACCGGCGGAGGTTGCGACCAGCGGCGCGGATGTGGTGGTGCAGTGCCGGGCGAACGCGGTACGGGCGAAACAGGTGGCGGTGCCGTTTTACAAACGGGCGAAGAAATAGCGTGCTTCGAGGAAACTATGCTCTTCGATTTCTCGTATGTGCGGTTCCGGCCGTGGGTCGGCGATACCTACGAGAGCGGCATTCAGGGCAAGAAGATATTGATTCTCGGCGAATCTCACCACCATCGCTGCTCAAGACCCGGCGATCCGTGTAGCAGGCTGACTCCGTCTCAGAGAACGGCTCGTCATCAGAATCTGACCTGTGAGGTAGTCGAGTGGTGGAGCAAGCGGCGTGTCAAGACGCCCGTCGCAAGGATAGTGCCGGCCCTATTCGGCTTTGACAGGTACGATTTTTGGCAGCACGTCGGCTTTTACAACTATGTCCAGTCCTTTGTTCTCGCTCCGAGGGTTCGACCTACTGACATGGAATTCGAGAATTCGGCGAGTGCATTCCAAGAGGTGCTCGACGGCTTGCGTCCTGATCGGGTATTGGTTTTGGGAAAGAAGTGTTGGTTGTCACTCCCCGGTAGCGAAGGGCCATTGCACTCCCCTCCGGTTCCGGAGCCTGGAGTGGGGGCAGCCGAAGATCTCGGGTTGACGGGATCAAGCGATCATTACGCCTGTTGATATGACTGCGGCAGTGGGCACCGGGCGTTGGCTCTGGCAGTGAACCACCCGTCCTCTTTCGGATTTCGCGCTTCGGAGTGGATGGGCTCAATCCAAAACTGGATGACATTCCCGAACTCGCCTTGAATTCCGGTACTCACACCTGCATCACTTCCACTTCCTTGCGCCTGGACATTTCTTCCATCTTGCGGATCTCGTCGTCGGTCATCTTCTGCACTTCTTCGAGCGAGCGCTTCTCTTCGTCTTCGCTGATCTTCTTCTCCCGGGCGAGCTTCTTCAACGCATCGTTGCCGTCGCGGCGCACGTTGCGCACCGCCGTTCGATGCTCCTCGAGCACGCGGTTCAGGTGCTTGACCACGTCGCGCCGCCGCTCCTCGGTCATGGGCGGTACGGGGATGCGAATGATCTTGCCGTCGGTCTGCGGGTTGAAGCCGAGATCCGACGCCTGGATGGCCCTCTCAATGTCCTTCACGATGCTTGGATCGTAGGGAGAGATGACGATCAGTTGTGCTTCCGGCGTGCCCACCTGCGCCATCTGCGTGATGGGCGTGGGAGTGCCGTAGTAGTCCACCTTGATCTGGTCGAGCATGTGCGCGCTGGCGCGGCCCGTGCGCGTTGAGGCCAGGTTCGCCTGGAAGTCCGTCACCGCCTGGTCCATGCGGCGCTTCAGATCGGAATAGAGTTCCTTGAGAGCCGGAATGCCGGCCATTGCAGAGACAGCCATACGGTTGTTCCTCGCTTCAGGAGCGTTTAGCCAAGGGCTATTTTACAACCCGGCGGCAAGCTCAATCGGGCTCACTCGCGACATACTCGCGCCAGAAGTGGCGCGCGATGAAGAATCCCACGGTTACGCCGCCGGCGAGCCCACAGGTAAATCCGATTGCGAAGCATGGCTCGACCACGGACTGAGGGCCCGAAAAGTTAACGAAGGTCAGAACATAGCTGACGGCCAGACCGACGGAGACCGTAAGCAGTGCTGCGGCAATCAAAGCTGCCATGAATCCGAGTACAGTCTTCATCGCAACGCTCTCACGCCAAGATTCCCAGCCCCGTCGCCTCTGCTTGCTCGTGCGCGTGATAGCTCGACCGCACCAGCGGCCCGCTTTCCACGTGGCGGAAGCCCATCCTCAGCGCTTCCATCTTCAACTCGGCAAACTCGCGTGGCGTATAGAGGCGCGCCATGGGCAGATGATCGCGCGAAGGGCGCAGGTACTGGCCGATGGTGAGGATGTCGCAGCCAACGGCAGCCAGGCCGCGGAAGACTTCGAGCAACTCGCGCGTCTCTTCGCCCAGTCCCACCATCACGCCGGACTTCGTGATCTGGGCGGGGTTCAGCTCCTTGGCGTAACGAAGCAGCTCAAGAGAACGCTCATAGCGCGCGCCGCTCCGCACCACGCGGTAGAGCCGCGGCACTGACTCCGTGTTGTGATTCAGGATCTCCGGCCGCGCTTCGACGACAATTCGGATCGCTTCGCGGTCGCCTTGGAAGTCGGGGATGAGCACCTCGACTTTGCATCCGGCAGCCTGCCGCCGGATTTCGTCGATCACCATGGCAAAGGCGCGCGCGCCGCCCACCAGATCGTCATCGCGGTTCACGCTGGTGATGACGGCGAATTCCAGGCCGAGCGCCGCGACAGCCTCCGCCACGCGGCGCGGCTCGTCAAAGTCGATGGGCTCCGGGCGACCCTTTGGCACCGCGCAGAATCCGCAGCGGCGCGTGCACAGGTTGCCCAGCATCATGAAGGTCGCAGTTTTGTGGTGCCAGCACTCGCCGATGTTGGGGCACTGCGCGCTCTCGCACACCGTATGCAGGTTGAGCCCGCGCGCCAGCCGCTTCAGCGCATGGTAGTTCTCGCCCATGGGCGCACGCGTCTTCAGCCACTCCGGTTTGGGAGCGGGAGCACGGCGCGCCGGGGCGATCTGCACCAGTTCCATCACAGGTTCCATTGTAGCGGGAGGTTGGGACCTGGCCTGCACCTCTCGCGAATACTCTGGCGTCGAGAGGCATGCAGACGATACCATTCGTGCACCTTTCCCAAGGCCGTTCCGCGGGTTCCTCGCCGCCAGGCTTCTATCCAATAAGAACCTTCGAATTGAGAAAGAGGTTGATCGTGGTTGTTCCCCATCGGATCATTCTTACCGGGCTACTCGTCTGTGCCTTGCTGATTCCCGCTCCTGAGTTGGCCCATGCCAGCAAAGTCCGGCCAATCGCGAACAGCGATCAGATCGTCAGCAAAGGGCAAATTGCCGGTGTCGCCATCGGGATTGCGGCGGTAGGCGCTGCCATAGGCGTGGGCGTCTACTTTGCCATACGCCATAACGCAAGCATCACGGGGTGTGCGGCTTCCGGTCTGAACGGGCTGCAACTCGTGAACGAAGGCGATAGCCAGACCTATTCGCTCATGGGCATTGTTGCCAGCATCAAGCCGGGAGACCGCGTGCGCGTATCGGGCAAGAAGAAGAAGGTTGCCGGCGTTGCCCACCCGTTCCTGGTGGAAAAGGTGAAAAGGGACTTTGGCGCGTGCGCAGGGCAATCGGCAACGCCCTGAGAAGCGAACGATGAGGCCCGCTCCGCAGCCCCGCCGTATTACGTCAGATGTCCAGATTCTTCACGTCCAGCGCGTTGTCCTCAATGAACTTCCGCCGCGCCTCCACGTCCTCGCCCATCAGCGTGGTAAAGATCAGGTCGGTTTCGGCCCAGTCCTCGAGCTTGACGCTAAGCAGCGTGCGGCGCTCGGGATCCATGGTGGTCTCCCAGAGCTGCGAGTCGGACATCTCGCCCAGGCCCTTGTAGCGCTGCACCTGGTAGTCCTTCTTGCCCTGCTCCACGATGTAGGCGAACAGCTCGCGCGCGGTCTGCTTCTCCACGGGTTCCCGCGGAATGCGCGATCCGCGGCCCTTGGCTTCGCGCGTCTCTACGCTGCCGGGCGAAGGCGCGCCCTCCGCATCGGGCTCTTCTTCTTCCGCGCCCGGCTCCGTCACAGCGGCGGATTTGGATGCGAACTCGATGAGGAACGGCGGCTCCAAATACTCCTTGATCAGCGAATATTTCGACATCATCTGCCGGAACTCGGGGCTGGAGGCCAGCGTCCAGTCGATGCAGCGCGTGGCGCCCTGCGAGTCAGTAAAACAGACGGACCAGGTGTGATGTTCTTCGTCCTGCACGGGTGCCACGACCTTAATCTGGAACTCGTCGGCAACCTGGGTGAGATGGGCATGAAGGGCGCCGATCTTCTGGGGCAGTTCGCTTTCAGTCTTCGATGTGAAGTCGGAGCGATGGGTCAGCTCTGCACGCGCCAGCAGCTCAGTGAGTTTCTCGTTGCGGATGCGTTTGTCCACCTTCTCGACAAACCCGAGGTACTCATTGAGATAGCTCATGAAGCGGGTTAGATGGGCGCCTTCAATTCGACTGGCGGCTTCGCCGTGGCGTACCACGATGCCCTCGGAGGCGTGCTTGACCATCACCTTCACGAATTCCCGGTCGTCCTTGATGTACTGCTCGAAGCGGCCCTTTTTGATCTTGTAAAGCGGCGGCTGGGCGATGAAAATGTTGTCGCGCTTGATGAGCTCTGTCATGTGGCGGAAGAAAAAGGTGAGCAGCAGGGTGCGGATGTGAGAACCGTCGACGTCGGCATCGGTCATGAGGATGATCTTGCCGTAGCGCAGCTTAGCCGGGTCGAAGTCGTCCTTTCCAATGCCGGTGCCGAGCGCGGTGATCATGGCGCGGATTTCTTCGTGGCCCAGCATCTTGTCGTAGCGGGCCTTTTCCACGTTCAGGATTTTGCCTTTGAGGGGCAGGATGGCCTGAAAGCGGCGATCGCGGCCCTGCTTGGCGGTGCCGCCGGCCGATTCGCCCTCGACCAGGTAGAGTTCGCAGCGGTCCGGATTGCGTTCACTGCAATCGGCCAGCTTGCCCGGCAGGCCGCCGCCGTCCAGCGCGCCCTTGCGCCGCGTCAGGTCGCGCGCCTTCCGTGCCGCCTCGCGTGCCCTCGCCGCCTCGATCGCCTTATTGATGATGCGCTTGGCCACCGGGGGATTCTGCTCCAGAAACATCCCCAGGCGCTCATTCACAAACGCCTGCACCGTGCCCGCAATGTCGGAGTTGAGCTTGCCCTTGGTCTGCCCTTCGAACTGCGGCTGCGACAGCTTTACGCTCACTACCGCTACCAGGCCTTCGCGGACGTCGTCACCGCTCAGGTTCTCCTTCATGTCCTTGAACAGGCCGAGCTGCTGGCCGATGGCGTTGATGGTGCGCGTCAGCGAAGTGCGGAAGCCGGAGAGATGCGAGCCGCCGTCGACAGTGTTGATGTTGTTGGCGAAGCTGAAAACCGACTCCGAATAGCTGTCGTTGTACTGAAGCGCGATCTCGATCTCGATCGACTCGGGAAGGGCGCGTACCGCGCGTTCTGCCGCTTCGCCTGGATCCGTCTGAGTGATAGCTTTCTCGCGGACTACCGGACCGATCGGAACTTTAGCCTCCATCACGATGGGCTTCTCGTGCAGAACGGTCTTTCCGCGATTGAGATGCTTAACGAACTCGGCGATGCCGCCGGCGTACTTGAATTCGGTGCGCTTTGACTCGCCGGTTTTGGCATCGGAGGTGCGCTCGTCGGTCAGGGTGATTTCCAGCCCCTTGTTCAGGAAAGCCAGCTCGCGCAAACGCTGCGCCAGGGTGTCGTAGTTGTATTCCGTGGTGGCAAAGATGGACCTGTCGGGCAGAAAGTGGACTTTCGTACCCCGCTTCTTGCTGGTGCCCGCTTTGCGCAGCTCGCTGGTGGGCTGGCCGCAACCGAAGTCCATTTCCCAGGTGTGCCCGTCGCGCCAGATCTCGACGTTGAATTCCTGCGAGAGCGCGTTGACGCAGCTCACGCCCACCCCGTGCAGACCGCCGGAAACCTTGTACGTCGATGAGTCAAACTTGCCCCCGGCGTGCAGTTTGGTCAGCACCACCTGCACCGCCGGCATCTTCTCTCCATTGCCCACGTCCATCATGTCGACGGGGATGCCGCGGCCGTCGTCGACCACAGTGATCGAGTTGTCGACATGGATCACGACGTCGATCCTTTTGGCGTACCCGGCCAGTGCCTCGTCCACGGAATTGTCCACCACTTCGTATACCAGGTGGTGCAGGCCCATCTCGCCGGTCGATCCGATGTACATGGCCGGACGGAGGCGCACTGCCTCCAGCCCTTCCAGAATCTTGATGTTTTCGCCTGTGTAGTTGCCGTTCGGGTTCTCGTCGGGCATAGGAATGCTTTCAGTCGCCATAGAGGTCCAATGGGCATTCGCTCCGCGCTCCCGGCCTACGGAAGGGCCCGCCCGGGATTGGGTCATTTCGGACTAACCGCTTGAAAAAACGAGGGCTTCGGCGCGAATGTGCCTGGAACTATTTTACCACGCGGAGCGTTTTTTTCGGGCTGGCCGCGACCCCTCCTTACTGGTAACTTTCAGGCGATTACTGACAGGGGATGTGACCAAAGTAATGGGGAGCGGCCAGTTCCTATCAATCTTTATGAAAAAGATGGCTTTAACTCCAGTTTCTGGGCTAACATTTTTGTGTGACCTGAGGCATGACCTCGGTCAACAGAAATCTGAAAGAAGGTAACTGATTATGAAACTCGCCCTCCGCGTTTTTGCCTTTGCCGTGGTTGTTGCCGGTGCCGCCGCCGCCTCCCTCTCGTCCTCTGCACCGCGCGCCATTGCGAGCCACCAGTCTGCGACGGCTGCGCTCCCGGTTCCCGGCTGCGGCCCCAAGATGCCCACGTGCGCGACGCCGCTGAGCGTCCGATAACGAGACGGGGTAATCACACTAAAGTGCTAGGCATTTAAAGCACTTTTCCCTTTCAGCGGCCTGGAAACGGCGCTATCCTGAGAAGACTTCTGGATAGCGGACGGTTCCCTCATGCCTCTGAATTTCGCAATGTCCATGATGAGCGCAGTGGAGTTTCTCCTCTGGGGCACCTTGGGCTACGTCTTTTGGTCCAAAAACCTCCAGCGGCGATTTCCCGCAATGAGCGCGTACCTTGCCCTCCGCGTCATCTCCATGCCCGTCCTGCTGGCTGTGCTCTGGGTTCAGGGCCAAACCTGGGGACACAATTACTTTCCTGTCTACTTTTTCAGCTATTGGTCGGTGTACATCGCCAGTGCAGTGATGTTGTTTTTCATTTGCATGGAGATCTTTCGCGTCGTCCTGTCCGGGTTCTCGGGGCTCATCCGCTTCAGCACAGTCATTTTTCGCTGGGCCGCCGTCGCCTCGCTCATCGTTAGCCTCTCCAACATTCCGTTCGGACATCGCGGAATCCTTGTCATTCCCGATATTGCATACGGGATGATGCGCTCCGTCAGTGTTCTCGAGCTTTGCCTGCTGGCTTTCCTCTGCTTCGCTATGAATTCGCTGCGGTTGACCATGCGCGACTTGGCCTTTGGCTTTGCCCTCGGCTTCGGCGTGATGTCATCCGACGACTTCATCCTTGCATCGCTCGTGCCGCGCTGGGTCTCGCTCAACGCGCCGCTCCAGTTCGTCTACGAGTCCATCGCGCTCTTTGCTCTGGGCCTCTGGGTCGCCTATGTTGCTCAGCCCGAACCGGCCCGCAAACCCGTCGTTGTCTCCGCCAACTCCGCCATCTACCGCTGGAACGAGATCGCCACGGCCCTCGGCCACAAGGGCACCAACATCGCCGTCCCCGCCCCAGCCAACAGCTTCTTCCTCACCGATGTGGAGAAGGTGGTCGACAAGGTCCTCACCCGCAATCTGCGGGAAAGCGAGACCGGCACCTAGCCATCTTTCCGCGCACCATCTGAAAAAGGGCGTCTCCGCGGAGACGCCCTTTTTCGTGTGCCGAGCATGTTTAACAGCTTTGGGGTGCAAGTCCCCTTCACATCCTGATGGAGGAGAAGTGATAGCGAAGCGCCAGGGCATCGTCGCGAGGCGATGTCTGAAAGCAGCGTGGAGCAAAGACGCGAGCCGAT
>DASZLE010000093.1:0-9372 GCA_035552475.1 Occallatibacter sp. | reverse complement strand
CGTCTCGTATCACACCGAGACCCGCATCGCCGATGCCGGCGTTTTCTATCCCATTACGCCCTCCACCGAGGGCGGCGAGCTCTTCCAGCAGGCCTACGCTGAGGGCAACCTGAACGTCTTCGGCCACAACACCATAGCCATTGAGACCGAAGGCGAGCACGCAGCCCAGGGTGGCGCCATTGCCCACTCCGTCTGCGGCAAGCGCGTGGTCAACTTCACCTCCGGCCAGGGCATTGTCTACGGCGTCGAGCAGTATTATCACGCGCCCGGCAAGGGCTCGACGATGGTCCTTGAGGTCGGCGCCCGCGCCCTCACCAAGCACGCGCTCAACGTCCACTGCGGACACGACGACATCTATGGCGCACTCGACACCGGCTGGATCATGGTGATGGGCAAGGACGCCCAGCAGGCTGCCGACCAGTCCCTCGTCCTTCGCCGCGTCACTGAGCTCTCGCTCACGCCGGGCATGAACATCATGGACGGCTTCCTCACCTCGCACCTCGAGCGCACCTTCTACAAGCACGAGTCCGAGCTGATCCGCGAGTACCTCGGCGCGCCGGATGACGTCATCGACTGCCCCACCGAGGCCCAGCGCGTACTCTTCGGCCCCACCCGCCGCCGCGTTCCCAAGATGATGGACCTCACCAGCCCCATCCTCCTCGGTCCGGTCCAGAACCAGGAACACTACATGCAGGGCATCGTCGCCCGCCGCAACAATTTCGCCGAGCCGATACTCGAGTTCCTTGAAGCCGCCTGGAAGGACTTCGGCGACCTCACGGGCCGCTACTACGGCCTGGTTTCGAAGTACAAAACCGACGATGCCGAAACCGTCTTCGTCTCTCTCGGCTCGGCTGCCGAAAACATCGAGGCCGCCGTCGACTACCTTCGCGAAACCCGCGGCTCCTCTGTCGGCTCCATCCATGTCAACGTCATCCGCCCGTTCCCTGAGGCCGCCATCGTTGAAGCCCTGCGCGGCAAAAAGAACGTCATCATCCTTGAGCGCACTGACGAAGCCATGAGCCCTGACAACCCGCTCGGCCGCGACATCCGCACCGCATTGTCAAAAGCAGTCCAGGGAACCGCAGGCATCCCGAAGATCGAGCTCGCCGAAGTCCCACGCATTATCGGCGGCACTTACGGCCTCGGCTCTCGCGACTTCCGCCCCGAGCACATCATCGGCGCGTACGAGTTTGCCGCCGCCGGCCGCGCCCGCCAGGACGGCCACACCGCCGCCAACGGTACCAACTTCATCGTCCTCGGTATTGACCACCCTTACGCAGTCGTTGCCGAAGAACGTCCCTCGCTGCTTCCTGAAGGCGCAGTCGCTGTCCGCTTCCACTCCATCGGCGGATGGGGCGCCGTCACCACCGGCAAGAACCTCGGCGCCATCATCGGCGACCTGAACGACCTGCTCTACGAACGCGACAAGATCGAAGACGAGTACGGCAATCCCAAAGAGATCATCCACGTCTCCGCCAACCCCAAGTACGGCTCTGAGAAAAAGGGCGCGCCCACCAGTTACTTCATGGTCGCCGCCAAGGAGCGCATCCGCGTCAACTGCGACCTGCGCCACGTGACCACGGTCCTCTGCTGCGACCCCAAGGCCTTCACCCACATCAACCCGCTCGACGGCATCCAGCCCGGCGGCGCGCTCATCTGGGAGTCGGACGCCGAAGGCGAACGCGCCTGGGAAAATCTCCCCAAGTGGGCCCGCAAGCAAATCATCGATTCCAAAATCCGCGTCTACACCCTGCCGGGCTTTGAGATCGCCCGCCACGCCACCAATCGCGCCGACCTCCAGCTCCGCATGCAGGGCAACGCCTTCCTCGGAGCGTTCTTCGCCGTCTCCGGCCTGCTTGACGAGTTCGGCATCACCCAGGAGCAGTTCAAGGAAGTCGTCCACAAGCAGTACGTGAAAAAATTTGGCAAGCTCGGCGAAGCCGTGGTCCAGTCCAACATGGAGGTCATGCTCCAGGGTTATTCGCGCGTCCAGGAGATCGCCGTCGGCGACATCGCTGCCTACGACCACTCCTCGCTCCGCGGCGAAGCGCTGCTGCCCATCCTTGAAGCCGTTCCCGCCTACGCTGCAGAAGGCGGCGCAGGCGCAACCTGCACCACCGGCGGCTGCCGCACCACGCCGCCACCCGCGGGCCAGGCCGCGCGCCCGCCCATCGCCACCATCGCCGCCTTTGACGCCGAGTTCCGCTCCAACCTGGGCTACGATCAGCCCGCCACCCCGCTTAGCGCCATGGGCGTCATCGCCGCGGCTACCGGCGACACGGCCAGCAAGTACGTGGCCCGCCGCGAAACGCCGCTCTACATTCCTGAGAACTGCACCCAGTGCATGGAGTGCATCTCCGTCTGCCCCGATACGGCCCTGCCCAACACTTCGCAGGACCTCTCGACGCTGCTCACCACAGCCATCACGCGCTACGTCGCCAACGTCGACGATCGCCGCGCGATGATTGCCGCGCTGCCGGAGATCGAGAAGCAAACCCGCGCCCGCATGCTCGCCGACATCAAGCAGGGCACGCCCCTGCCCACCATCATCAGGGAAGTTACTAACTCCGTCGATGGCTTCAGCGCCGAAGCAAAAACCCAGTTCTTCAACATTATTGAGAAGGTGCCCATGGCCTATCAGAAGGTCAACGCCATCTTCTCCTCGCCCGAGCGCAAGACCCCCGGCTCCGGCGGCATCTTCAGTATCTTTGTTTCGGATCTCTGCAAGGGCTGCGCTGCCTGCGTCACCGCGTGCGGCGATCACCAGGCCCTGCGCATGGTTCAGGAGACTGAGGACGTGAACGCCGAGCACGAGTCTGGCACCGCCTTCCTCAACCTCCTGCCTGACACGGCGCAGAAGTATCTCGGCCTTTACAACAACGCCAACCCGGCCGACTCCAAGACCGCGACCCTGCGCAACATGCTCATGGTTCGCCGCAATTACGACGCCCTCGTAGCCGGCGACGGCGCCTGCGCCGGATGCGGCGAAAAGTCGGTTCTCCGCTCCATCGCCGCCGTTACTGAGGCCTACATGCGCCCCGCCTACTACGCCAAGTCGGATCGATTTGTGGCCAAGGCCGGCGAGCTGGAAAAAACCGGCGCGGCAAAACTCGCGGCACTCAAGGAATCCGACCCCAAGGGCCACGCCGCTTTGCGCCAATCCATCCTGCACATGATCATGGGCCTCGGCGGCGAGGACGACAAGGACACGCGCGCCCGCATCGAGGCGTACGAATCGCAGAACGGCACTGTCACCGATGCGCAGATGATCGAGGCCATCGCCGCGGTCCTGCTCACTGAGGCCTTCAACCACAAGAATCTCCAGTCCGTCGACGGCCGCATCGCCGACGGCATGTCCGTGATGGCCATGGCCGCGCACACCGGCTGCAATACGGTCTACGGATCAACCTCGCCCAACAACCCGCACCCGTATCCGTGGATGAACTCGCTCTTCCAGGACGGCATCACCGTGGGCTGGCTCATGGGTGAGAGCTTCATCGTCGATCACGCCCGCCGCTCCGTCATCCCTGAGCGCCTCACAGACATCGTCCTCGCCGGCCGCGGCGTCAGCGACCGCGAGTACTACGAATTCACCCACTTCACCGATGCGCTGATGACCGATCAGGAAATCGTCGAGCTACCCAAGGTCTGGGTGGTCGGCGGCGACGGCGGCATGGGCGACATCGGCTACCAGAACATGTCCAAGGTCATCCTGCAGAACCGCCCCAACGTCAAGGCGCTCATGCTCGATACGCAGGTGTATTCGAATACCGGCGGCCAGAACTCTGACTCCACGCCCATGCTCGGCGGCGGCGACATGAACACCTACGGCTCCGCCAGCCAGGGCAAGAACACTGAGAAGAAGACGGTGGCGGAAACTTTCCTCGCCGGCCACGGCTCGCCCTTCATCGCGCAAGTTTCCATGGCCAACGCGCCCAAACTCTACCGCGCCATCCTTGACGGCCTGGAGTATCGCGGCACGTTCTTCATGCAGTGCTTCACCACCTGCCAGCCTGAGCACGGCGTCGCCGACGACATGGCCCTCCACCAGGCGCAGCGCGTGCGCGACTCGCGCGGCGCACCCGAGTTCGTCTTCGATCCCCGCAAGGGCGAGAGCTATCAGGAAGCTCTCGACATCAACGGCAACCCATCCAAAGATCTGGATTGGTACGAGACCAAGGACAAGCTCACCGGCCAGACGCGCCGCTACACCGTGGCCCACTGGTGCACCACTGAAGCGCGCTTCCGCAACCACCTCAAGAAGGTCAAGCCCGAGCAGGCCGAGAAACTCATCTCGCTCGATAACATGCTGGTGCGCATCACCCAGCAGGACGTGGTCTACCGCCGCTATCTCGATCCCACGCACCGCGCGTTCATTCCCGACTTCGGCGTTTACATCGCGTTTGAGGAGAACGGCAAAACCGAGCATCGCGCGCTAAGCCGCCAGTTAGTCATGTTCTGCGTAGAGCGGAGAAAGGCGTGGCGCATGCTGCAATCCAAGGCAGGCATCAAGAACCGCGAGTACGAAGCGCAGAAGCAGATCCTCGCCGACGTCGACGCCGGAAAGATCGGCAGGGACGAGTTCTTCGCGAACGCGCATGAGATGCTGGCGGAGAAGCTGGGCGCGCTGGTGGCGGCAAAGGCGTAACGCAACGGCAAAGGTAGGTCCGGGTTTTAACCCGGACATCCAACAACGCCAAAAAGAGAAGAGAAAACAATGAGCGCGGGCCGCAAGGTCCGCGTTCTTGCGTTAGCATTGCTTTACTGCAAATCAATTAACAGCGAAGGGTTTTGGAGAAATTATGAAACAGCTTACTGTCGGTTCAGCCCTTCATGCCTCATCATCCATTGCATGTGTCTTGCTGATTGGATGGGCCACCGCGAACGCACAAACCAGCTCCGCCCCTGCCAATTCCCCCGAACCGCGAACTTACCGCTGTGGGCTGAAATCCATTGTCGTTCCACCGCCCACATCAGACCTGAACGAACTCGGCTCCGACTATCGCGTGCTCATGGAAAGCGCGGTTCCCGACACAAATCGATTGATTGCAGCTTTCCTTCCCGCCGAAGACGCCGCAAACGTCCGCGCGGGAATATCGAAAGCCGTCGCGCGTTATGCGATGATCGAGACGCTGCGTCGCGCGGAATTCGTCGATGTCGATTCTGATACGCTCAAGCAGGTTGCCAATTCAGTCGCCCAACAGTACGGAGCCAATCTCGGGGCCTCCATGACGGATCAGCAGGAAGAACTAAACCACAAGCTGAGGGCCATGCGGGGCAGCAGCACCACAATCACACTCGATAAGCCTCTGCAACTCGGCGTGTTTTTCTCCAAGCCCGATTCCGTCGGATTCGGAGCGATCATGCCGCTATCGGCCGCCGGGACCACGGTAAAAATGATCGTGGGAATGACCATCCTTCGCGTCCAGGATCGCCTGATTTATGCGTACATTTATGCCAACTACAAGGACGATGACTCGATCCAATGGGTTCGCAAAACCAGTGAGCAGTGGGCCGACTCAATTCTGAAGGCCAATTAGGCGGGAGGCTCGCGTCCAATAGATCCGAAGCGACCCGGGATATGGGTGCCGGGTGCCCCAGGTCCCTCGCGCTTGGGGACCTGGGATTCTAAGAAGCCAACTCCTTCATCATCTTCTCGCGCAGTATCCGGTTCGCGCGCGTCTGGTATCCCGGCCCCGCGCCCTTCAGCCACTCCACCACGTCCGCATCCAGCCGCATCGAGACCGCCTGCTTCACAGGTTTATACATTCCTCCGGCGCGCACAGTCTTTAGCCACGCATCCATCCCACGGATCGGCTTCTCCCACGCCGGCGGCGCAAGCTGCGGCGCATCGGAATCGTCGATCGGCCCGGCCTTGGCCAGTTGGGCCAGCTCGCGGCTTACCTTCGCCCGCACCTTGGGGTCGCTGCGCAACTCATCGCTCGTAACCACGCGGATCGAACTGCCGGAAGTAAGCCCCCCGTTCTTCCTGCCCCGCCCTTCGCGCCGAGATGATCCGGATTGTCTCTTCACCGTCTTCTTCTTCATAGGTATGCGCCACCAAAAGGAGGACTTGTCCCTCCACCCTGCCGATTGCCTGCCAACGCGCTTCGCCGTCCACTGCACGGTCCTGCTCAAAGACGACGGACGGGTCGTCGAACACACCCGCCGCCGTCTCGAAACTCACCTCATGCTTGCGCCGATTGGCCCGGTTCTTCCGCTCGTCCCAACTGAATCGCGCCATTCGCCTTCCGTACAGGCGTTTCTGTATATACATTACACCCGAAACCGCGCTGCCATTTTGTTTTTCAACGCGCAGCCAAATATGGCAGATCCCAAAGATCGAGAAGTTCCCTCGAGCCGCTTGATCTCCGCGTCAAACCCCCTCACCTAATCTCCGGCGCTTCAAACCATGCCGGCGCCGGCCCCGCCACCTTCTCCACCTCGGGCACCACTTCGCGATCCAGGTACGCCGTAAACGCCGCCATGTTCTCCACCAGCTTCTCCCACCGCTCCGCGTCGCCAATGTCGCACTGCATCGCCTTCAGCTCCGCCGACGCCGGCATTGGCAGCCGGATCGCGAAATCCGGCACGTACACCTGGAAGTGCCCCGTCAAACTGCGGCTCCATGTGCCCACGTCCAGCGATACCTCCACAATATGGTTCTCCGCCGTGCGCCGCCGCAGCGTAAAAATTCCCGACCCGCCCTTGCACACGTACCCCATCGGCTTGAAGTGTTTCTCCAGCGCCGGCTTCAGCGGGCTCATCCCATGCTCCGCCCTCGCCGAATCGATCGCGTGCGGCATCCCCGCGCCGGCAATCAGTTCCGGCGCCCGTGCCTTGAGGCGTTCTGCCAGCGCAGCCAGCTCCGGCGGCGCCTGGCTCTTGCCCTTGAGAATGACCTTCTCGCCCTCATCCGTCTCCTGGATGGGAAATTGCGCCACCGTTCGCGCCTTCCCCAGCGTCGCCAGAAACGCCCCCAATGTACCCCCCGGCAACGGAACCTTGCGGGTCCTTTCGGCCACCTCCACCACAAACGCCGCGCCCAGGTGACGGTTGCGCCCGTTCACCCACCACGTATCGCTCGCCCGCAGTCCGGTGTTGAAGTGCCCCCTCAGCAGCCCATCCAGTTCCGCTCGCTCCGTCGCCACCGTAGCGGGCGCCTTGCCAAACTCGTTGGTATAGAACCGCACATCGGCCACGCGAAACGGCAGCGATCGCGGAAGCCCATCGGCTACCTCCGCCAGCAGCGCAAACTCCAGCTTCGTAGCGTCGCCGATGATGGCTGGCGGACCGGTCTTCTCGGGGTCCTTGGCCCTGAGGATCGGCGGAACCGGCGCCGTTGTCACCAGCGGCGCCAGGTGCGGATACTTCTTCACGGCCCGGGCCACGGCTGAAACCTTTCCCAACGACACCGTCGCATCGGCAAACGTGAAGCGGTACAGCACCTCCTGCCCGCCCTGTCCCAGTCCCTCGTAAGTCCGCCGCAGAACCGCGCCGAACGGTTCTTTCCTGTTCGTCCTGTACTCGTGCCGGATGTAGAGTTTCATTGCCGCAGATTCTAGGGGCTTCGGAAGAACTCGGCAAGCCTCATTCCAAAACCCTTCAGCACCGCTACACTCGGCGGGTAGCGCTCACCGACGAAACCCGTGTCGATCGTCTCGAAGAATCCCAGGATTCCGTCTCCGCCTTCCACTCCCTGCGCAAACTGCGTACCTACCTTGCTGAACGGAAATACCCCGTTTTTCGTGTCGAAGAACACACCCCATCCGCCGCCGGCCTCCCGCCACACGCCGCCGTACGCGCGCACAACGCACTCGCCCAGAAACGACCCCAGGATCCCCGTCAGATTCTGCGTGGCCTCCGCGCTCAGATTCTCGCCGCACCTCTGCCGCTCAATGAATCCCTCCACCCACTCCACTGACGCGCGGTTATACCCGAATCCCCCACCCAGCCCGCTTAGCGGACGCAGCTTCTCCACCACCATCTCCGCATCCGCGCGGATCATCTCCAATTCGGTCACAAGCCCCCTTCCGCCGGACCCGTTTACCTCCGGCCACAAAGGAGCTATATCAAGGTCATTTCTGTCCCGTCTGTGACCTTTGAACATTGAATTGTGAGCTTTATTCCAGGGAGCGAGGGAGCAAAAGCCTGGAGCCGGGGAGCGGGCGAAAAATAAAAACGACGATGTCTTGTGGAATGATGGGGTTAAGGGCTAAAAGTGCAGTGGATTGCGCGCGTTATCAGACATTGTGGCGGAGGGGGGGTTGCGAGGGCCGCGGAGCGGCCTGGGAACCCGGATTCGTGCTGGCTGGCGGTCATGGCCACTTCCTTTCCCCCGAATTGAGGTATAAACAGCGACGCCCGCCAAGTGGCGGGCGTAGTACTGCCGGTGTTTTGAGTATAACAGCTTTACCGGGTTCGAATGTGATGGCCGATACAAGTGTGTGTGACAAGGCGGTAGCTACGTTCGTCCCGGTACCCAGCTCTATTGGCTTTTGTGGGGTGACGGCGATGAAGCCGTAGCTTAATGGTGCACGGGCTTCCTCCCAAGTGCGAGAGACCCGGGGCACCCCGATTTAGTGTTTGGGCTAACGAAATGGGCACGCGGTCCACCGCCAATCAGCGCAGCCCGGAGTGATTTTCTCTTCGTCCAGCCTTATATCATTCATCTAGATAGATGATAAGCGATTGGGACGGAAGCAATTCTTCCTTATCATTCATCTAGATAGATGATAAGAGGGGGCGCTGTGCGACATCCGATGAAGGTTCGGAGGCTTTTCCGGCCGGCTTCTTCTCCCTTTGGTCCTCCAAGAGCAGGGGCTCCTGGGGCACCCGGCGGCGGGCTGCATCCTGGGCTATTCTCGCGCCGTCCCTCCGGGACGAAGGCATGCCTCGCTTCGAACGAGTCCTGCGCAGCATCCCGGGTCCCCAAGTGCGAGGGACCCGGGACACCCGGCAACAGCCGAGATGTGGACCGCCCGCCTATCATCGCGTCCCTACAGGACGCGGGGCCAATCGGGCTGCGGTTACGCAGGATTTCATCCTGGGCTATTCTCGCGTCGTCCCTCCGGGACGAAGGCCTGCCTCGCTTCGAACGAGCCCTGCGCAGCATCCCGGGTCCCCAAGTGCTAGGGACCCGGGGCACCCGGCAAGCGACAGCCGAGATTTGGACCGTCCGCCTATCATCGCGTCCCTACAGGACGCGGGGGCAATCGGGCTGCGGTTTCCCAGGATTTCATCCTGGGCTCCTTCGAAAATAAGCAAAAGCGCCCAAAAGTGTCCGGATCCGAACGGTCGCCGATTTTCATGCGTGGTTGTGAGCCGAAGGATCATGGATGACTATTCTCGCGTCGTCCCTCCGGGACGAAG
>DASZLE010000092.1:0-12775 GCA_035552475.1 Occallatibacter sp. | reverse complement strand
ACTATCGGTCGCCAGTGGAGTTCGAACTTGCCTTGCTGATAGCTGACACCAAAGCTGCCGGCGCCAACCTACAACCCTAACCGGCCTGTCCCCCAATTATCGTGTCTCACTTCAGGGGTTCACTCCAATACCTATTCCCCCGCCCTCGCACTTGGGGACCCGGGAGGGAAGCCGGCCGCAAGAACGTCCCCGCGTGGGCCGCTACGCCCGCATTCACCACGGCTCTCTCTCGCGCATGGCCCCCGCCGCCTGGGGCTACCCAATTCGCATAACGCGGACAGCGGGGAAGGCGCCCTTCCTGCCGGGAGTGCCCATCCAAACTTCGCTGGGTGGGATGGGTCACCGCAGACTCAATCGCTCACAATCGCTCACTCAAAACCGGGATATGCTCGCAGGCCGCACCCACCTCGCGTGCAACGTGGCCCCATTCACCCGCGCACGCCCCACGTAGGATCCATAGCTTATCATCTATCTAGATGAATGATAGATGAAGAAAAAGAGAGATTATCGGCCTTCGGGACATTCGCTTTCAAGACCCGTGCTATAATAGATTTGTTGCAGGAACTGCGCCCGCCCTACAAGGCGGGCGTTCCCGTCTGTGGCCGCAGAAGCCACAGCAGCAAAGGATCGAAGCCCAATGCAATTCGTAGCCGCCCCAACCCGCCCCAGCGGCCGCCTCCCCGGCAGCCCCCGGAGAACCCTGCGCAATTTACTGCAGTTTGAGGGCGTAACCTCATCATTCTATAAGACATCCTCGTTTTTATTTTCAGAGCAAAATCCCGTCCGGCGCTTGCTTTCTCGTTCCCAGGACCCCTGTTCCCTTGTTCCCCGGTTTACTGCAGTTTCACCCCGTATCTCCATCAATCCATAAGACATCGCCGTTTTATTTTTCGCCCCATTCGGCGAGGTTGCAATCAACTGAGTTCCTGGTCCCTCGTCCCTATGTCCCTCCGGCGTCAATTGACGCCGGACGCACCCCGCCGTACGCTCATAAGTGTATGGAATTCAAGATCGCAGAGCTGGAAAAAGAGCCCGTTGACTTCGACCTCCAATTCAAACCTGGAGCTATCGATTACGGCGAGGAAGCCGGCCAGACCGGCCCACTGGCCACCGAGGGACACGCAGAGGTTATCCACGAGCACCGCGGCCCCAAGGAGATCGTCGCCGACATCCGCCTCAAAGGCCACTTCATTGGCAGCTTTGAGACGCCTTGCGCACGCTGCGTGGAGCCGGTCAGGGTGACCCTGGAGGCCGACTTCGACCTCATATTCCGCCCCATGGGCGCCGACGCCGGCGCCCCCGATCGCGCCATCTCGGCGGGCGAAACCGAAATCGGGTATTATCAAAAAGACAGTCTGTTGCTTGAAGATGTGCTGCGCGAGCAGGTGCTTTTGTCCCTGCCGGTCCGCACCCTGTGCAAGCCCGACTGCAAGGGACTTTGCCCGCGCTGCGGACAGAACCGCAACAGCCAGCCGTGCACCTGCGACAACGTTCAGAGCGATGCCCGCTGGGAGGCTCTGTCCGGTCTGCGCAGCCGGATCAAGTCCTGAAGAACCCCAAGATCGCAGTGTGCCACCCGCCGGCGCCTGAGGCCGGGGAGTGAAGACACGAAAGGAATTGCACCATGCCCAATCCGAAACGGCGCCACTCACAGCGCCGCACCTCCCTCCGCCGCGCCCACGACTTCCTGACCGCGGTGGGCCTCTCCGAGTGCCCTAACTGCCACGAGAAGAAGCTGCCCCACCGCGCCTGCGCCAAGTGCGGCGCTTACAAGGGACGCGCCGTCCTGGATGTGAAGGAAGCCAAGTAAACCTCCCGTGAGCGGACACATGCTGATCGACATCGCGCTGGACGCGTTCGGCAGCGACAAGGCCCCCGAGCCTGAGATTCGGGGCGCTATCCTGGCCTGTCGCGCCCTGCCGGTGCGGGTGCACCTGGTGGGACCGCAGGCAGAGCTCCGCGACCTGCTTGACGAGCATCTGGAAAACGAAGATCTGCCTATCACCGTCGTCCAGGCCTCCGAACGGATCGGCATGGAGGAGAAGGCGGCGCACGCGGTGCGGGTGAAGAAAGACAGCTCCATGCGGGTCGGCCTGAAGCTGGTGCGGGAGCACAAGTGCGCTGGGTTTGTGACCGCGGGCAACACTGGCGCGGCCATGGCCACGGCGAAGATGGTGCTGGGAACGCTGCCCGGGGTGGACCGGCCGGCGCTGGCCACGCCCATGCCGACTTCCACCCGCAACCCTTGCGTGCTGCTGGACGTGGGCGCCAACGTGGATTGCAAGGCGCACAACCTGGAGCAGTTTGCGGTGATGGGTGAGATGTACGCGCGCAGCGTGCTCAAGATCCACAAGCCGCGAGTCGGGCTGCTTTCGATTGGCGAGGAAGAGACCAAAGGCAACGAGCTGACCCGGGAGGCGCTGCCGCTCCTGAAGGCGTTGCCCTTCAACTTTGTGGGCAACGTGGAAGGCCGCGACATCTTCAACGGCCATGCCGACGTGATTGTCTGCGACGGGTTCGTGGGCAACGTGGCTCTGAAGACCAGCGAGGGAATCGGGCGGTTCGTGCGCGATGCGCTGCGCGAGTCGCTGAACCGAACGGTGACGGCCAAGGTGGGAGCACTGCTTTCGCGGCAGGCATTCAACGACTTCCGCCGGCGGCTGGACTACACCGAGTACGGCGGCGCGCCGCTCTTAGGCGTGAGGGGCGTGTGTATCATCGGCCACGGTTCGTCGAACGACAACGCCATCTACAACGGCATCCGCGTGGCGTACGAGTTTGCCAAGGCGGGCACGAACGAAAAGATCGAGCGCGAGTTCGCCAGCCGGCCGCAGCGCGCGAGCCAGGCAGCGGCGGACGCGGATCCCGAAGCGAGGATTCAGTGATTAGTGGTCAGTGATCAGTGGTCAGTGATCAGAGCCGGACTTGAGCGATGACCCAGGAATTGGCTGAAACCCGCAGCGAGGTCGATCCGAGAGTGATACACATGCTGGCGTGCCCGGTTTGCCATGGTGAACTGAGGGCCGAACTCGAACGGCTTATGTGCGCGCAATGCGGGCGCGGGTATCCGATCGTGGATGGGATACCGGTGCTGGTCCCTCAAGACTAGCCCTCAGCCTTCAGCCTTCAGCCGTTAGCCGTCAGCCCTCAGCTTTCAGCCGTCAGCCCTCAGCCGTCAGCTCCTTCGAATTAAATGCAAACGAAGAGAAATTCCCGCTTCGGGCGCTGATGTTGCTCAAGGCGACCTAGCGGAAACCGCGGACTCGTTTCGCCAGCCAGCTCTTCACGGTGGCAGAGTAGGCCGGCACAAATCGATCGAGCGATGGCATCTCCGCGTTGTTGCCGGCCTTGGCGTCAAGCATCAGGTGATCTGCTGAGGGGAGAATCAGCAGCGTGGTGTCGGGGTTGCCACCGGCCTTGAGTGCGGCATCCCAAGCAGCGCGGTTCTTGTCGGCAAGAATGTTATCGTCCAAGCGACCAAACAGGGCGAGGGTGGGAACGTGGAGCCGCTGAAGAGCCGGGGTTGGATCGTAGAAATAGTAGCGGCGGACGTTATCCCAATACGGATCGGTGGGCGAACCGGGGAACGAGCTCGGGGCTTTTCCCATTCGCGCCACGAGCTTTTGTCTTGCGGCGGCATACTCGTCCCAGCCGTGCCCGGTGCGGGCGAACTGGTACTCGAGGTTCATAAGCCCGACGATATTCTGAATCGCCTGAGGAGGCATTTGCGCCGCAGTCATTTCGCCGCGCGCCTCGTCGATGGTGGTTTCGGCGGGCGGGATTGCCGCGCCAGAGACGCTGATGAGGAATGCCAGTCCGCTGGTCCGGGTGGCGGCGAGGGGCATGATCCAGCCCGCCTGGCTCAGGCCGAAGAATCCAATTTGCCGGTGATCGATGTCGGAGCGAGTCTTCAGGTATTCGAATGCGGCAGCGGCGTCGCCGGCCAGATCGTCGAACGAGGCGGTTGTCCAATCTCCGGTTGAGCCTCCCACGCCTCGTTTGTCGTACCCCAGCACGGCTACGCCGTGGCGCACCAGGAAGTGGACCAGTGGCAGAAGATACTCGCG
The DNA here is from genome assembly GCA_035552475.1 of Occallatibacter sp. Classification (GTDB taxonomy): domain Bacteria; phylum Acidobacteriota; class Terriglobia; order Terriglobales; family Acidobacteriaceae; genus Telmatobacter. The sequence goes on along the minus strand of DASZLE010000092.1, from coordinate 8,708 downwards.
GTCTTCGGCCCCCGATGCAGGCACGAGGATGATGGCTGGATGGCGGCCGTTGGCGGCGGGACGGACGAGGGCGCCCGCGAGGTGAACGCCGCCGTTTGAAAAGCCGACATCTTCGCGGGTCTCGATGTGTACCCGCCGTGCGATGCGAGAAGCCAATCCAGAGCGCTTCCACGTGAGCGAGATCGTCTCGCCTTGTGCGTTACGGCTGAATTCGACCTCGGATTCGAGGGAGGTTGAGACGGCGGCGCCGGGGCCCGTGAAGAAACGGTTATCGCCCGTTGGATAGAGGGTGCGGACTTCGCCGGACTCATCGAACGCGACAAGCTGCGGGCTGCCGCTGAGCTCGCTCCATATTTGCAGGTAGAGGAACGAGTCCGGTCCCCACGCATACGTTCCGGCATATTCGCGAAGGACCGCCTGATCCAGAGGCCTGACGGTGGGCGCCTGGGCGGCCGAGCAGGTGGACGCGATGACAAGGAGGGAAGCGGCGATTCCGTTAGTAAAACGACGGTTCATAGGCTGAGGAGGCGTTGCTTGAATCATTGTTACGCGAAGACGGCCGCGACGGTTCCGATTGCGGTGTCAAGAGGCCTGGATGACCTCGATTGTGGAGGGAGCGGCAGGGGCTAAAGCCCAAGTCCTTTGTTTGCGGCGATCGGCGGGACTGAAGTACCGCCCTTACGCGTTCTGTTCAATCCGGCCAGTACTTTTTCACCGAGCTGTGAAGTTGTGCCCGACACTTTTCCCGCAGCACGGGGAAGTTTTTCCGCGGGCCGTTTACGGCATCAGACCGGCCATAGTCCCGATCAGGAAAGAGCCCAGCCGGAGCGGTCCTGGCGGCGTATGAACTGGGCGGCTTGAGGACAATTCTTCGCAACCATTTTGGGTCCATCCCACTCGATCTTCTGTCCGGCGCGCAGGGAGACGCAGCCGAGCAACATGATTTCCGCGAGGCGCGCGGCAATGTCGAATCGCGAATAGCACAGCTCAGGCTTGTTTTGCTTGATGGCGATCAACCACTCCTGCGCATGGGCGGGGCCGGTGCCTCCGCCTCCCTTTTTGACATAGGGGTTGCGGGGAATGCGCACCGGAAACTGATCCAACGCAGGGTGTTTGAGGTAGTGGCGATATTTGGGATCGCCCTTGAGCTTGATGAAGAAACTGGCACCGTAGTCGTCGGGCGAGAAGACCGTACCTCCGTCACCGATCAACAAGCAGCCGCTATCGGGGACGTCACCGAGCAGGTCGACGATGTCAGCGGTGAGTTCGGCGGGCGGTTTGTTGCTATGATCGTGACCGCCGCGTTCTTTCGCATCAGGCTGGCCGCCGTCGTACCACCACAGGGTGACCGCATCCTGCTCGATTTTGCGGGAATGGTGGAAGAAACTCGGATGCTCAAGGGGAATCCCGGTTTTGCGGGCGGGGAAGTTGAAGCGGATTTTGGAGCCGACCGGATACGATTCCTTGTTCATTGTGCCGAATGGCACGGCTTCAATCTCGGTGGGGTAATCGAGATTCAATGCGCGGAAGGGCATATTGACGGTGTGGCACGCCATGTCGCCGAGGGCGCCGGTGCCGAAATCCTGCCATCCGCGCCAGTTGAAGGGCTGGTAAATCCCGTAGGAATCGTCGGGATTGTGGCTGCCCACATAAGGCCGCATGGGGGCGGGTCCAATCCAGGTGTCCCAGTCCAGGGTCGCGGGAATCGGATCTTCTCCTGCCGGGCGCTCCATTGCCTGCGGCCAGATGGGGCGGTTGGTCCACACGTGCACTTCATGCACCTGTCCGATGAGCCTGTCCTCAATGGTCTCGACGGCGCGGCGCAAACCGTCGGCGGCGCTGCCCTGATTGCCCATCTGGGTGACCAGCTTTTTGTGATGCGCCATCTTGCGCAGGTAGCGCGCCTCGTAGATGGTCTGGGTGAGGGGTTTCTGGCAGAAGACCGCCTTGTTCCGTTTCATGGCCGCCGAGGCCACGATGGCGTGCATGTGATCGGGGGTGGAGACGGTCACGGCGTCGATGCGATCGCCCATCTGGTCCAGCATCTGGCGAAAATCTTTGTAAAACTTGGCGTCCGGATATTTCTTGGTTTGAATACCGAAAGCCTCGGAAGCGGAATCCACATCGCATAGCGCAACGATGTTTTCGCCGGCGCAGGCATCGGTGTCGCTGCGGCCTTTGCCGCCGATTCCGACGCAAGCGATATTCAATTTGCTGTTTAGGTTCTGTGCGCGCAAGAGCGCGGGGACGCCGAAGGCCAGCGCGCCCGCGGCAAGGGAGCCGGTGCGGATGAACTGGCGGCGGTCGATGTGCAAGACGGGGGCGGTTGGAAGAGATTTAGGTGTGGTCATTTTTGATGCGGACAGCGCTCGGAACAGGATACACGGTTTCAGCCGTCAGCCCTCAGCCGTCAGACCTTCGAGTTTCAGTGCGATTGAGGATGTTTCGACCAGCGGATTTCCGAGGAATTCGACGGTAAGGACAGTAATGTCGTCTTCCTGGCCGTGGGCCTGTGCGGCGGTGGCGATGGCTTGGGCGGATTGGTTGCTGATGGCGGCGGTGCGGTCGAAGCCGTATAGCTCGCCGGATTGGGATTGGGCTTCGACTACGCCGTCGGAGAGGAAGGTGAGGCGGTCGTTTGGAACAAGCTGGAGAGTGGATTCGGCGTAGATAGCGTCGGGGGCGATGCCGAGGGGAAGGCCGGATTGGAGCGGGACTTCTTCGCCATTCTGATAGGGGGAGAGGTGGCCGGCGTTGGCGAGGGTGAGGCTGCCGTCTTGCGCCATGCGCACGCACAAGCAGGTGATGAATCCGCCGCACTGGAGGCGGACCATTTCGCGGTTGAGCCGGGTCAGAATCGACGCTGGTGCGGAGGATTCGCCGGCGAGGGCGCTGGCGGCGCCAATTGTGAGCAGGCCAGTCATGGCTGCCTTGAGGCCCTTGCCGCTGACATCGCCGACGAAAAGCACGGTGGCGCCGGATTGCTGAACGATGTGATAGAAGTCGCCGCCCACGTCGGCGGCGGGCAGGTATGCCGCCTGCATGCGCCAGCCGTCGATGGCGGGCGGTGTGGTGGGAACCAACTGCTGCTGCAACTCGCGGGCCGCGGCAAACTCGACGCGCAGGTCTTCGGCTTTGCGCCAGGCGGTCCAGGTCTGCCGCATCAGCAGCACGGCGATGAAGAGCGTGCAAAGGTAAAAGGCTGCTTTGAAGAGGTTGAGGCCCAGCCAGCTGAAGTTGACTGGTATGCCCACGATACCGAGGAAATAGCCGACGCTGATGAGGAACATGGCCGCGGCCACGGGGCGGTTGCGTCCCCGGCCGGCGAGGGCGACGAGGTTTGCCCCGCTGGTAATTCCGTTGAATGCGAACAAGAGCCAGTTTTCGGCGAGCGCCCCAGTGGAAACGAGCACGCCTGGATGCATCCAATTGGTTGCGAGAATTCCGGCAATGGTGAGTCCGATCCAGCAGAGATGGAGGGCGGCGCGGAAGAAGCGGTCGCGGAAAGCCTGCACGGTCCAGGTGAACTCGACCACGACCCACATGCCGATGGCGTTGACGATGAGGAACGCCGTATAGAGTGTGGGCGCGGCCACCCCGGCGAGCAGCGAGAGCAGCGGACCGACGAGGAGAAACGTGGGCAGCACCACCAACCAGAGAGCGCAGAACAGGAGAGTGCGGTCGCGCGCCCAGAAGCCCAGCGCAAGCACGGCGAGTCCGAGCAGGATAAATGCGAGGGTGATGGAGAATTGCGGCCAGAAGCGCGACAGCCAGGCGCGATCCTGGGCTTGATTGGCGAGCGAGTGCAGCAGGGGCGCGCTGGCGATGGAGAATTCCACGTTGACCCGGTCGGGATGACGCCGCACCAAACTCTCGTTTCGATCATCCGGCCCGTTCCAGGTGCGGAGAGCGATGACGGCAATGGAGCCGGGGAGTGCCACACCCGCGGGAATATCGAAGACCAGCATCTGCGGGTGGGTGAGGGGGTTGGCATGGGGCGGGAAGTCGCCGAAGCGGCCGACGAGCCGGCCATTGACCCAGACTTCCTGCACATTGGGGGCGGCGTCGTGAGTTATCGATTCGATGGCGAGCGGGGCGGCGGCGCCGGCCGGAACCTGAAGCCGGGCGCGCACCCAGAAGAAGCCGTCGGACTGATAGGCGGGGGAGGGCAGGCCGCCGTTCTGGGCCTGAGGCCACGCAGAGTCGTCAAAGCCGGGATTGGCCCAAGCCGGATTATCACTGTGGTGGTAACGAATGGTGGGTGGGGCGGCGGGTCCCGATTGGGCGCAGAAGGCCGGTGGAGCGAGCGCAACGATAACGATCGCGATCAGCGCAGCTCTACGCATGGAGGACCTCGGCGGGGGCGAAGGTGAGGGTAAGGACGGTGATGTCGTCTTCCTGGCCGTGGGCCTGTGCGGCGGTGGCGATGGCTTCGGCGGATTGGTTGCTGATGGCGGCGGTGCGGTCGAAGCCGAAGAGCTCGCCGGATGGGGATTGGGCCTCTACTACGCCGTCGGAGAGGAAGGTGAGGCGGTCGTTTGGAACAAGCTGGAGAGTGGATTCGGCGTAGGCGGCATGGGGCGCGATGCCGAGGGGCAGGCCGGATTGGAGCGGGACTTCTTCGCCATTGCGATAGGGGGAGAGGTGGCCGGCGTTGGCGATGGTCATGGCGCCCCCGTCTGCGATCAGGGTGGTGCAGCAGGTGACGAAGCCGCCGATCTGGCCGCAGAGGACGCGGTTGAGATGGGCGAGCACCTGCGCGGGCCGGCGTTCGTGGCTGTCACGCAGCGCGCCTACGATGGCGCTGACGGTCATGGCGGCTTGCAGGCCTTTGCCGCTTACGTCGCCGATAACGATCAGGAGCGAGCGGTCGTCTGCGGGTAGTACCTGGAAGAAATCGCCGCCGACCTGGCGGGCGGGGCGATACTCGCTTTCGATTCGCCAGCCGGGACAATGCGGCAGGTGCTGGGGCACCAGCAGATGCTGCACTTCCTGTGCCTGCCGCATGTCGTCGTCCATGCGAACATTTTCGCGCTGCTGTTCAGTGAAACGTATGAGGAAGATGAACAGCACCGCGAGAGGAACGGTGGCGCAAACGAAATCAGCGAACAGATAGCTGCCCTTGAGGACTCCTGACGAATACAGGGTGTAGAGGATGCAATAGAAGGCGAAGAGCAATCCCGGCGTCATCGGCAGCCACGCCTTCTTCCCGATCGTACGCAATCCGTGGATGCCAATCGCCAGCAGGAGACAAAAGAGGGAGAGCACCTCCACCCACAGTGCCGCGTGCCTCAAGCGCGTGGCCGCGTCGGTTGGCGGCAACAGACCGAAAGGAAACGCTGCCAACTGCAGAGCCTGCCATGTGAGATTGAGCGCCGATACAAGGTAGTTGGCCTGGCGCCAAAAACTTCTGGGCACAGCCAGCAGATACATGGCGGCCAACGGCATGGCAAAGATAGCAGCCGCATCCCCCACAATTTGAACGATGGTACTCGCCTGACTGGAAATTGCCGATTGCTGCACCCAAACGATGGAGGCCAGCATGGTGGCAAAGCCGGTCAGGCTGATTCCGGCCCAGAGGTACTCCTGCTGACCCCGGCTGAAGAGAAACAGAAAAAGTGAAATGAACCCGACTGCGCCGTACAGGACAGCGACCAACATCACGGGCCGCGCCGTCAGTTCTATCTGCCATGTTTGCTCCTGCAGGCTTTGGTCAAGAACCCGGATCACCGCCGCTGGGCCGATCACCGGTATACCGCGAAGGCCGCCATCCAGATTGTGTTCGCTCGGCAATGCTTCATTTCTGGGGTTCCAGAAGCGGAGCGCGATGGTGACGGGCTGGCCGCTGTGGAGCGTTGCAGCGGGGATGTAATAGAGCTCCGGTTGTCCGGCATAGGCGAGATGCCATCCGTTCAGCCGACCAAACGCGCCGATCCTGGCGCCGTTGACGTAGACCTCGTACGCATCATCGACGTAGCGCGGCATGAGCAGTACGAGCGAATGGACTTTTTCGAGAGGCTGCATCCGGATGCGGTACCAGGCATAGCCGGTGTATCCGGGATGGCCGTGTTGCTGCCAGCCGGGCAGTTCTTCGGATTGCGTTGCCTGGTCAAGAGTGAGCGGCGAATCCCCCGGCGCCAGCATGTACGGTTGCCATGCGGAATCGTCAAAGCTGGGATCTGCCCAGTTGGGATCGTCTCCAATGTGGAATCTCCACGGGCCGGTGAGAGCGGAAACAGATTGACCCATGGTGACGGGAACGGCGGGCCCGGAGCGAGACGCGGAGGTGGAGGTTTGTCCCATCAATCCGCAGGACGCCGCGAGAGCAAAGACCGCAATCAAGGCTGCTTTCATGCGGTCACCGCTTTCAGCTCCGGCGTGCGGGCTACGGTGAGGACGGTGATGTCGTCTTGCTGGCCGTGGGCCTGGGCGGCGGTGGCGATGGCTTGGGCGGATTGGGTGCTGATGGCGGCGGTACGCTCGAAGCCGAAGAGTTCGCCGGTGGGGGATTGGGCTTCTACTACGCCGTCGGAGAGGAAGGTGAGGAGGTCGCCGGGGGCGAGTTGGATGTGCGATTCCGCGTAGGTGGCGTCGGGCGCGATGCCGAGGGGAAGGCCGGATTCTAGCGGGACTTCTTCTCCGTTGCGATAGGGGGAGAGGTGGCCGGCGTTGGCGATGGACATGGCGCCGTTCTCTGCGAGCAGAGTTGCGCAGCAGGTGACGAAGCCGCCGATCTGGCCGCAGAGGACGCGGTTGAGATGGGCGAGCACTTGGGCGGGCAGGCGTTCGTGGCTGTCGCGCAGCGCGCCTACGATGGCGCTGACGGTCATGGCAGCCTGGAGGCCCTTTCCGCTCACGTCGCCGACTACGATCAGCAGCGAGCGGTCGTCCGCGGGCAGCACCTGGAAGAAATCGCCGCCGACCTGGCGGGCGGGGCGATACTCGCTTTCGATTCGCCAGCCGGGCACCTGGGGAGCGTGGCGCGGAATCAGGAGAGTCTGCACCTCTTGTGCCTGCTTCAGGTCTTCTTCCGTGGCTTGCTGCCGTTTGAGCGAAGCGCGGAACTGGCCGAACAGAACGATGGAGAAGAAGAAGATCGAAGCGCCGAGCGATATCAGATTAAAGGGGAGGAGCACGCCAAATGGCTGCCACGCGGTCCTTAAATGAAGCAGTGCCATTACCGGCTCGAAGACCTGGAAGGAAAAGAAGAACAGCGCGATAAAGAGGGGCCACGGCTTTCGTTCTTCGCGCTTCCAGCCAAGCCAGGCGATTGCGACGATAAGCAGAAATACACCGGAACCATCGCATAGCCCGCTAATTTTGCTGGCAGCGATCAGCTGGTGAGAAGGCGTTCCGCTACCCAATATGATGGTGAAGAATTCCGCCGCGGCAAAGTTCCACAAGCCCCAGCCGAGGATCGCGTTGAAGAGCCATCGGGTTTGCTGGAGGCGGAAGTAAGCCCACCATGTCAAAAGCCAAAGGTACCCGGCGACGATGCTCGCGAAAGCGATGAGCGCCTCCAGGCGGACTTCGCTCATCCACCGGATGTTGGTAGAAAAGATCAAGCTGTATTGGAGAACCTCCAAGGCGCTCGCGCACAGCGGCCAGAGCAGCATTTTCTCAGTGCGATTGAACGCCAGAAGCACCGCGATCAGCAGGGCGAAGAGAAAGTAGAGCATCGCTGCGGCAACGGAGGAGGCCAGGCGGCGGTATTCCGATTCCCACTCCACGTGAAAAATGGCGGCGGCGGCGGAAGGGAGGCCAATCCTGGGAGGCGCGTGCATACCGCCTCTAACCCCCATCCCCAGCGACTCCGCCGCCATGTAGAAGCGGAAGGCGAGCAGCGTGGTTCCGTCAGGCCGTGGTTGGTACGCTGAAAGAGGCAGACTGAACCTGGCGGGATTCCCTTCATAGAGCGTCGGGACGGACGTGTTGAATTCTCCAAACGAACCGACCAGATGCCCGTTGGCGAAAGCCTGAAAGGCGCCGTCGAACCACTCCGGAGCAAGGAGCGTCAGGGGACCGCCGGCTCCGCGGATGCGCACGCGCATGCGATACCACGCATAGCCCGCATAGCGCGGATGTCCTCTCGCCTCCCATCCGGAGACGAAGCCGGGGATGGGCACGCCGGGAAGAGTGGTTTGCGGCGTTGGCGTGAGGTCGACGGTCTCCCATTGCGAATCGTCGTAGCTGGGGTCGGCCCACTGAGGGTTGTCGCCAATGTGGAATTTCCACGGGCCGGTGAGGGCAACGACGGACTGGCCGAGCGTGACGGGCACGGCCGTATCGGCGTCCTGGGTGCTTTCGATGGAAACCGGCGCCCCATGCGCGATGAGGGGGGGAAATGCGAGGACGAGAAGCGCCGAAGCCAGAATTGCTTTCATGCGGTCACCGCTTTCAGCTCCGGCACGCGGGTGAGGGTGAGGACGGTGATGTCGTCTTCCTGGCCGAAGGCCAGGGCGGCGGCGGCCAGGGCGGCGCCATCTGTTCCCTTGCGCAACAGCTCGCCGATGCGCTCGAAGCCGAACAATTCGCCCGCGGCGTTCTGCGCTTCGACTACGCCGTCGGTCATCAGCACCAGGGTGTCACTCTCGGCAAGCTGGAACCGCGCGACCGGGAAGGGAATGCCGGGCGCTGCGCCCAGGGGCAGCGAGCCCTCCACGTCCATCTCACTTCCATTGAGAAATGGCGGCAGATGTCCGGCGTTG
>DASZLE010000091.1:0-81879 GCA_035552475.1 Occallatibacter sp. | reverse complement strand
TGCCGGGCGACAACGTGGAACTGGCGATTGAACTGATTACGCCGGTGGCGATGGAAAAGGGCCTGCGGTTCGCGATCCGCGAAGGCGGACGCACAGTGGGCGCGGGAACGATCTCGGAGATTATCAAGTAACAGTGGTCGGGGATCAGTGTTCAGTGATCAGAAATGGGTTAGAACGAACACTGAGCACTGAGCACTCGGAAAGAAGAACAAATGGTAGGACAGAGAATTCGCATCCGGCTTAAGGCATACGACTATCGTGTGCTCGACACATCGACCGGCGAGATTGTGGATACGGCCAAGCGCACCGGGGCGACCGTGGCGGGCCCGATTCCACTGCCGACGATCAAGAACAAGTATTGCGTGCTGCGTTCGCCGCACGTGGACAAGAAGTCGCGGGAAGCTTTTGAAATTCGCACCCACAAGCGGCTGATCGACATTCTGGAGCCCACCCAGCAGACGGTAGACGCGCTGATGAAGCTCGATCTGCCCGCCGGCGTGGACGTGGAGATCAAGGCGTTTGAGAAATAGTTGTCAGTTGTCAGTCCGCAGTTGTCAGCAACTACTGGAAACGGACAACTGAAAACTGAAAACTGATTGATTCCGGCAGTGCGGTGCAACTTAGCTCCGCATGATGAGGTGAGGACGACATGGCAATTACGGGAATTCTGGGCAAGAAGATCGGCATGACGCAGGTCTTCGACGACAAGGGCGACGTGCACCCCATTACGGTGCTGCAGGCTGGCCCGTGCGTGGTGACGCAATTGAAGACGATGGCAAAGGATGGCTACGAGGCTGCGCAGATCGGCCTGGTGGAGTTCGTGAAGGCGTCGCGCATCACCAAGCCGCAGGCGGGGCACCTGGCCAAGACCGAGGCGCCTCCTGTGAAGCTACTGCGCGAAGTGAATTTTGAAGTTGGCGCGGAAGGAACGGACGGAACCAAGGCCGGCGACCGCGTGCTCGTGGACATCTTTGCCGATGCCAAGTTTGTGGACGTGATCGGCACGTCAAAAGGGCGCGGATTTGCAGGCGTGGTTCGGCGGCATGGTTTCGGTGGCGGACCCAAGTCGCACGGGCACATGTTCCAGGTGCAGGGTTCGATCGGCGCGTCCAGTTTTCCATCCCGCGTGTTTCCGGGGCAGCGGATGCCAGGCCACATGGGCACCGACCAGGTGACGGTGCGCAATCTGCGGATTCGCGGCATCGACCTGGACGAGAACCTGCTGATGGTGGAAGGCGCGGTGCCTGGGCCCAGGGATGGGTACGTGATGATTTCCAAGGCGAAGGCGCCGCCGCGTGAGCGCCGTGGATTTGCGGGTTCCGGCACGGTGGATCCGCTGAAGGCTTCGAAGAAGGCGACGGCGAAGAGGAAGTAAACAGCCGTCAGCCCTCATCCATCAGCCATCAGCTCGATGGTTGTGGGAAACGGGATGAATGCTCGACGAGATGAATGGGCTGAAGGCTGATGGCTGAAGGCTCGCAGGAAGAAGACGATGGCAAACGTTGACGTAGTAAATCTGAACGGAGACAAGGTGGGCTCGGTGGAGCTGGCCGATGCGGTTTTTGCCGCCGACCAGGTGAACGAGGCCCTGCTGTGGGAGGCGGTCAAGCACTATCGCGCCTCACTGCGCCAGGGCACGCACGCCACCAAGAACCGCAAGCTGGTGGCAGGCTCCGGCAAAAAGCTGTGGAAGCAAAAGGGCACGGGTCGTGCGCGTGTCGGTTCGGTGCGGTCGCCTCTGTGGAGACATGGCGGCACGGTGCACGGGCCGCAGCCCCGCAGCTACGATTACCCGTTCCCGCGCAAGAAGCTTCTGGGCGCGCTGCGCTCGGCGCTGGCAGCCAAGCTGGCTGACGGCAAGCTGACGGTGGTGGATTCGCTGGAGATCACGGACGCCAAGACCAAGCTCTATCGCAACGCGTTGAGCAAGCTGGGCGTGACCCGCACCGCGCTGCTGGTGGAGTTCAGCAAGGCGGCTGCCGAGAATTTGCGGCACGTGGTGCTGGGAACGCGCAACCTCAAAGGCGTGGAGCTGGTGCTGAACAATGAGGTGCACCCCTACGACCTGCTGCGCTACGAGCGGGCCATCTTCTCCAAGGCCGCAATCGAGCAGCTCACCGAGGCCCTCGCGAAAACGGTGTCGAAGCGCAAGCTGGCACATACGGAGGCTGCGTAATGCCGACTCTCTATACCACCATTCGCCGCCCGCTGATCACCGAAAAGGGACTGGGCGTGAAGGAGACCGAGGGGACGCTGGTGTTCGATGTGGCGCCCGAGGCGACCAAGACCGAAGTGAAGCAGGCCGTGGAGGCGCTGTTCAAGGTGAAAGTAGCCGCGGTCCGGACTTCAAATGTGCAAGGCAAGGAACGGCGCCGCGGCAAGTTCACGGGCTTCCGCCCCGACTGGAAGAAGGCATACGTCCGGCTCAAGGCGGGCGAGAAGATGCCGGAATATGTGAGCAACCTGTAAAGCAGCTGTTAGCCCTCAGCCGTCAGCCTTCAGCTTTTCATGCGAAGAGACGGTGAGGCCGAAGGCAAAGGACGAGTTTGAGCAGGACGGGCTGAAGGCTGATAGCTGACGGCTGACGGCTCGTGAAGGACAAAGACGATGGCGATCAAGACATACAGACCGATAACGCCGACCTTGCGGTTCAAGACCACGCAGGTGAACGACGACATCACGACGTCGGCGCCGCATAAGCCGCTGCTGACGACGCGCAAGCGGACGGGCGGCCGGCGCAACTCGGGCGACATGACGATCCGGCACCATGGCGGCGGGCACAAGCAGAAGATCCGCCTCATTGATTTCAAGCGCGACAAGGCAGGAGTGCCGGGGAAAGTGGCGACGATCGAGTACGATCCGAACCGCTCGGCCCGCATCGCGCTGGTGCACTACGCGGACGGGGAGAAGCGCTACATCCTGCAGCCGGTGGGATTGCAGGTGGGCGCCACCGTGACTTCCGGCCCTGACGCCGACATCCTGGTTGGCAACGCGCTGCCGCTCAAGAATATTCCGGCCGGCACCACGGTGCATGCCATCGAGCTGCGGCCGGGCAAAGGCGCGCAGATGGCGCGGTCGGCCGGGGCGCAGGCGCAGCTTGTGGCCAAGGAAGGCGATTACGCCCTGCTGAAGTTGCCCTCCGGCGAGACGCGCAAGGTGTTGGTGGAGTGCATGGCAACCATCGGCCAGGTAGGCAATACCGATCACGAGAACGTTTCCATCGGCAAGGCGGGACGCACGCGCTGGCTGGGCATCCGGCCCACCAACCGCGGCGTTGCCATGAACCCGGTAGATCACCCGCACGGCGGCGGCGAAGGCAAGACCTCGGGAGGCCGCCATCCGGTGACGCCCTGGGGCCAGCCGACGCGCGGATACAAAACGCGCAACAACAAGCGGACCGACGGGTTCATCGTCAGCCGCCGGCAGAAGTAAGAAAGGCAGCCCGTAGCTATTAGCTCTTAGCTATTAGTTACATCGCAGTCGGGACCAGAGGTTGAGGCAACATCTGGCAGCTAGCCCCGCGAAGGTCGGGCTAAAAGCTAAAGGCTAAGAGCTAGGAGCTTGTTTTTATGGCACGTTCGACGAAAAAAGGGCCGTTCGTAGATGCGCATCTGAGCGTCAAGATCGAGACATTGAACACGGCCAATGACAAGAAGGTTGTGAAGACGTGGTCGCGGCGTTCGACCATCTTCCCCGAGTTCGTGGGGCATACCATCGCCGTGCACAACGGGAAGAAGTTCGTTCCCGTGTATGTGACCGAGAACATGGTGGGCCACAAGCTGGGCGAATTTGCACCCACGCGGACCTTCAAGGGACATAGCGCCGGCGGCAAGGCGGAAACGAGCGCCAAGCCGGCGGGACGGTAGGAAAAGCAGCTTCTAGCCTCTAGCTCCTAGCTTTCGGCTCTGAGTAAGTGAGGTGGACGAAGCTTGTTGAACCAGGGACAAGCTAGCGGCTAGAAGCTAGCAGCCAGAAGCTCGTAGTTGAGGAAGAAACCGATGGCAGTGGAGACAAAGGAATACCGGGCCGAAGCGAAGTTCCAGCGCGTCTCGCCGCAGAAGGCGCGGCTGGTGCTGGACCTCATCAAGGGCCGGGGTGTGCAGGAGGCGCTGGAGACGGCCGCCTTCACCAAGAAGCGGATCGCTCCGGTGATCCACAAGCTGCTGCGCTCGGCGGTGGACAATGCGCGATACGTGGCGGGCGAGCAGGGCACAGACCTCGACGTGGATAGCCTTTACGTGAAGCAGGCTCTGGCCAACGACGGGCCGCGCATGAAGCGCATCCGTCCCGCGCCGATGGGCCGGGCCTATCGCTACCAGCGCCGGCTCACTCACATTGTGTTGTCGGTGGCCGAGCGCGAGGGCGCGCAGAGCCTGGTGACCCGTGTGGACGAGACGGGGACCGCCGCGCCGGCGAAGAAGGCGTCCGCCAAAAAGACTGCCGCAAAGAAGACCGCGGCCAGGAAATCTGCTGCGCCGGCAAAGAAGACCGCAGCCAAGAAGTCCGGCAAGTAGGCCGGGAAGGGAAGAATTATGGGACAGAAAGTCCATCCTTACGGATTCCGGCTGGGAGTGAACAAGCCGTGGCGCTCGCGCTGGTTCTCTGAGCGCGACTATGACAAGCTCCTGGTCGAGGACGTGAAGCTGAAGGCCGAGCTGCGCGAAAAGCTGAAGGCCGCGGGCGTGAGCTCGGTGGAGATCGAGCGTCCGGGCAACAAGCTGCGCTTCCTCATCCGCACGGCGCGTCCCGGCATCGTGATCGGCCGCAAGGGCGCGGAGATCGAGAAGCTGAAGACCGAGCTGGGCAAGCGCACCAACCGCGATGTGTTCATCGACATTATCGAGGTGAACAAGCCGGAGCTGGATGCGCAGCTGGTCAGCGAGAATATCGCGCTGCAGCTGGAAAAGCGCGTGAGCTTCCGAAGGGCGATGCGCAAGAGCGTGGATTCGGCATTGCGCTTCGGCTGCAAGGGCATCAAGGTGCGCGTATCGGGCCGCTTGAACGGCAACGAAATCGCGCGCTCCGAGTGGTATCTGCAGGGACGTTTGCCGCTGCACACGCTGCGCGCCGATATCGATTACGGTTTTAGCGAAGCGCACACCACCTACGGCGTGATCGGCGTGAAGGTGTGGATCTATCGCGGCGACATCTACGAGCAAAAGCGGCGGCAGCAGCCCGCGGCGGTGAGCTCGGGAGTGTTCTAAAGACAGTTGTCAGTGCTCAGTTGTCAGTATTGGATCGCAAGTTCGGAGAAGTTAGTAGTCAGGCAGGTTGTAAGTCGCCGAGGCACGGAGCAATTCGGCAGTAACTGACAACTGAAGGCTGACAACTGACAACTCGCTTTGAGGGTTTTCGCTATGTTGATGCCAAAGAAGGTGAAGTTTCGCAAGCAGCAGAAGGGCAAGCGCCGGGGCAAAGCCTGGCGCGGCAGCTCGCTTGCGTTCGGCGAGTACGGGCTGAAGGTGCTGGAGTGCGGCTACATTACCGACCGCCAGATCGAGGCCAGCCGTATCGCGATGACGCGCTTCATCAAGCGCGGCGGAAAAATTTGGCTGCGCCTGTTCCCGGACAAGCCGATCACCAAGAAGCCGGCCGAAGTCCGCATGGGTTCGGGCAAGGGCGCGCTGGACCATTGGGTCGCCGTGGTGCGGCCAGGAAAGATCCTCTTCGAGATGGAAGGCGTGACGCCGGATATCGCAGCAGAGGCAATGCGGCTGGCTTCGAACAAGCTGCCGCTGAGAACCAAGTTCGTGCAGCGCCCGGGCGCGGAGAAGTCCGCGGCGGCGGAGAAATCGCCGGCCGCATAAGATGCAGCCATTAGCCATTCGCTTCTAGCTCTCGGTTGAATCGAACCAGGGAGCAGTTCTGAAGAAGCTAAGAGCTAACAGCGAACAGCTAGGAGTTAGTAGAAATGGAACTCAATAAGATACGCGCCCTGAGCGACGACGAGTTGGTTGCCCAGGAGAAAAACTCGGCCGAGCAGCTCTTCCGCCTGCGCTTTCAAGTGTCGATGGGACAGAATGACGGCGTGAAGAAACTCAGGCTGTTGCGCAAGGAGATTGCCCGGATGAAGACGGTGGCGCGTGAGCGCTCGCTGGGCATTCATGGCACAGGCAAGGACGGCGCGGTAGTCGCGGCAAAGCCCGCAAAGAAGGGAGCACGCTAAATGGCGACGGTAAAGGCAGCAGAGGCGCCGGCGGCAGCTTCGCGGCGCAATGAGAAGGTTGGCAACGTGGTCTCCACCAAGATGCAGAAGACCATCGTGGTCGAAGTGGAGATGCGCAAGGCCCATCCCAAGTACAAGCGCATCATCAAGAGCTCGAAGAAGTTCTATGCCCATGACGAGCAGAACTCGGCGCGCGTCGGCGACGTGGTCCGCATTCGTGAGACGCGGCCGCTGAGCAAGCTGAAGCGGTGGAACCTGGAAGAAATCGTCCGCCGTTCCTCGCTGGGACAGATTGAAGAAGTGGCAGCACCGCAAATTGCAGGCTGACGCGGAGAACTGAGGAGAACAGACCATGGCAGTGCAAATGAGATCCATGCTCGCGGTGGCCGATAACTCGGGCGCGCGCAAGCTGCAGATGATTCTTCCTCTGGGCGGCGGGCTGGGTAAGAAGGCTTCGCTCGGCGACGTCATCACCGCGGCTGTGAAGGAAGCTTCGCCCGACGGAACCATCAAGAAGGGCAAGGTCGTCAAGGCGGTCATTGTGCGAACGCGCAAGGAATATCGCAGGCGCGACGGCACCTACATCCGCTTCGACGAGAACGCCGCGGTGGTAATCGACGATGCGCACGAGCCGGTGGGCACGCGCGTGTTCGGACCGGTGGCCCGCGAGCTGCGCGAGAAGAAGTTTTTGAAGATTGTGTCCCTGGCGCCGGAAGTGGTTTAAGAGTTGTCAGTCTTCAGTCGTCAGTTGTCAGAGATGCAGCGTAAGCGGGCTCAAAACTGACAACGGAGAACTGAAAACTGTGGAGAAGATATGCAGAGTTTAAGTATTCATCGCAATGACACCGTGCAGGTGCTTACCGGGTCGGATCGCGGGAAACAGGGACGCGTGCTGCGCGTGTTTCCCGACGATGGCACCGTCCTGGTGGAGCACGTACGCGTGGTCAAGAAGACGGTTTCGTCCAAGCGCGGACAGCGCACCAAGGGCGGCATCGCCGAGCACGAGTCGCCCATCAATGTTTCCAACGTGGTTCTGCTCTGCCCCAACTGCGGGCCATCCCGCGTGGGTTTCAAGGTGGATGGCGGCATGCGGTCGCGAGTGTGCAAGAAGTGCGGGTCGGAGCTGCCGACCAAGAAGTAAGTGATCCGGCAAGCTGGCAGCAAACGGCTGACAGCGCGCCAAGCCGGATGGATTTGGAACCTGATAGCTGCCAGCGGTTCGCTGCCAGCTGAATTGAGCACCTACCGTAACGGTAAACGGCCACGAGCCACCCCGAGACCGGTAGAAAGAGAGCAAAGAGCAATGGCGGCAAGGCTGAGAGAGAAGTACAACAAGGAAATCAAGCAGGCTCTGCAGAAGGAACTGGGACTTGAGAACCCGATGGCGGTGCCGAGGCTGGAAAAGATCGTGCTGAATATGGGCCTGGGCGAAGCTACGCAGAATAACAAGCTGCTTGACCCCCTGGTCGCTGACCTCACGTCGATCGCCGGCCAGAAACCGGTGACCACCAAGGCCAAGAAGTCGATCGCGGCATTCAAAGTGCGTGAGGGAATGTCCATCGGCGCCATGGTGACGCTGCGCAACGACAAGGCGTACGAGTTCCTGGACCGCCTGATCTCGATTGCGCTGCCGCGCGTGCGCGACTTCCGCGGTGTGTCCACCAAGAGTTTCGACGGCCGCGGCAATTACACGCTGGGCCTGCGCGATCAGCTTATCTTCCCGGAGATCGATTACTCGAAGGTGGAAAAGCTGAAGGGAATGAACATCACCATTGTGACCACCGCCGGGGACGACAACTCGGCTCGTGCGCTGCTTCGGCATTTTGGCATGCCGTTCCGGCAGGGGGCGTAAACACAGTTTTCAGTCGTCGGTTTTCAGTTGTCGGTATCTGGGTTCAGGTTCGAGCTGATGACCTAATCCAAGGGTTGAACGAATTGAAAACTGAGGACGGACAACTGAGGACTTTGAGGATTTATGGCAACAACTGCGAAACGAGTGAAGGACGCGCGGAAGCCGAAGTTCAGCTCCCGCAAGCACAACCGGTGCAAGCTCTGCGGGCGCCCGCGCGGTTACCTGCGGAAGTTCGGCGTATGCCGTCTGTGCTTCCGCTCCCTGGCGCTGAAGGGCGAGATCCCCGGCGTCGTCAAGTCGAGCTGGTAGCAAGACAGTTGTCAGTAATCAGTTCTCAGTTGTCAGTTTGATGGTTACGAGACTGGCGACGGTGAACTCTGAAGGCTGAAAACTGATAACTGAGGACTGAAAACTGTAGTAAGCATTTCCGCTGGTTCTCCCTGATCAAGTGAGACCGGGAGCGAACGGGGAATGAAGGAGAAGGAATGAGTCTGACCGATCCTGTTGCAGATTTTCTGGCGCGCATTCGGAATTCTATCCGCGCCCGCCATCAGAAGCTGGACGTGCCGGCTTCCAAGCTGAAGACCGAGATCGCCCGCATCCTCAAGGAAGAGGGCTACATCTCGAACTACAAGACCCAGGAAGAGGATGGAAAGCTGGTCCTGCGCGTGTACCTCAAGTACGGCGGGCAGGAAGCGGCCATCCGCGACCTGGCGCGCATCTCGCGTCCCGGCTGCCGTGTGTATATCGGCCGCGACGAGATCAAGCGCGTGCAGGGAGGACTGGGCATCTCCATCATGACCACACCCAAGGGTGTGATGACCGGTCGCCAGGCGCGTCGCGAAGGCGTGGGCGGCGAAGTGCTCTGCGAAGTGTGGTAACAAAGGCAGCTGTTAGCCTCTAGCTCCTAGCTTTCGGATCCGATCCGAAGCAGCGTGCGAAAGGCCGAGCCAGAGGCTAGGAGCCAGCAGCTAGAAGCTGCTCTACCGGCTGCAGTGGAACGGTGGGTAATTGAAGGTGATCACTGAAGACTGATCACTGACAACTGCCTTTCGGGACTCGCAAGCCAGCAAAGGATTGATCGAATGTCGCGTATTGGAAAGAAGCCGATCCCGCTGCCCGCGGGCGTCAAGTACAAAGTGGAGGGCAACACCGTCGTGGTCGAGGGTCCCAAGGGCAAAGTATCGGCGCTGGTGGCCCAGGGCATCTCGCTCGAAACCAAGGATGGTCACCTGCATGTGAACCGTTCTGACGACAAGTATGCCGCCTTCCATGGCCTGACGCGTGCGCTGGTTTTTAACGCAGTCCAAGGCGTTACCCAGGGCTGGAAGAAGGAACTCGATATCGTCGGCATCGGCTACCGCGCTGAGATGAAGGGCAAGGGCACTGTGGTGTTCACCCTGGGCTACTCGCACCCCATTGAAGTTCCGCTGCCCTCCGGTATTGAAGTGACCGTCGATCCCAAACAGACCCACCTCACCATCACCGGCATCGACCGGCAAAAGGTTGGCCAGGTGGCGGCCGACATGCGCTCGTTGCGCAAGCCGGATCCGTACAAGAACAAGGGCGTCCGCTATTCGGACGAGAAACTCAAGAAGAAGGCCGGAAAGACCGGAGCGAAGTAAAGCAGTGATCAGTGATCAGTGGTCAGGACTCTGAAGTGCAAGCCGATCACTGAACACTGAGCACTAGCCGCTGAAAACCCCGAACGGCGCCGCAAGGCGGCTCCGCTGATAGGAAGAGACAAGAGATGATTACGCAGACCAAACGGAACGAAATTCGCACGCGCATTCACGAGCGCATCCGCCGCAAGCTCGCGGGAACCGCCGAGCGCCCGCGCCTGAATGTATACCGCTCGCTGAACCACATCTATGCGCAGGTCGTCGACGACCAGTCCGGTGTGACCATCGTGTCCGCTTCGACCATCAAGATGAAGTCGGGCGGCAATGTTGCCGCGGCCAGGGAAATTGGCAAGGCCATCGCCGAGAGCGCGAAGGAGAAGGGCGTCAAGAGGGTAGTCTTCGATCGCGGTGGCTATCTCTATCATGGGCGTGTGAAGGCGCTTGCCGATGCGGCTCGCGAAGCAGGACTGGAATTCTAAGAGCTAGCCATCAGCTTTTAGCCGTTAGCTCTTAGCTCGATTATGGGAACTGAGACGGCTGCGAGCGGGAATGCTGAGCGCTAATAGCGAAAAGCTAAGAGCTAACAGCTCAAAGGACGAGAGCAATGACGACAGTAAAAAAGAAACTCGATGCCAACCAGTACAACCTGAAGGATCAGGTGGTGGCCATCAACCGCGTCACCAAGGTGGTCAAGGGCGGCAAGAACATGTCCTTCGCCGCTCTGGTTGTGGTCGGCGACGCCGGTTCGGGCGTGGTGGGCTATGGTTCGGGCAAAGCCAAAGAGGTCCCGCAGGCTATTCGCAAGGGGATCGAGAGCGCAAAGAAGAACCTGGTCAAGGTCAACCTGACGGACACAACCATTCCGCACCAGGTCCTCGGGCGGTTCGGCTCCGGCCAGGTCCTGCTCAAGCCCGCCCCGGAAGGCACCGGCGTCATCGCCGGCGGCGCCGTGCGCGCGGTCATGACCTCGGCCGGTGTGCAGAACGTGCTCACCAAGAGCCTGGGCACCGCTAATCCCCACAACGTCATCAAGGCGACTTTCGATGCCCTGATCCAGCTCCGCGACAGGGCCGCCGTGGCCACCATGCGCGGCAAGCAGGTGGAGGACCTCTAAACCATGGCCGCAGACAAGAAGATTCGCATTCAGTATTACCGTTCGAAGAACAATACGCCGCTCAAGCATAAAGCGGTGGTCAAGGGGCTCGGTTTTACCCGCCTCAACCAGGTTGTCGAGCGCGAAGACACCCCCTCGGTGCGGGGAATGGTCAAGACCATTCCGCACCTGGTAAGGATCGTCGAATAACGGCTTTCAGTTTCCAGTCGTCGGTTTTCAAAAGCCTGCGTCCGCGCTGCTGACAACCGAAAACTGACTACTCTCACACAACGCGAGTCGCGCCGAACACTGCTTCGGCCGGCGCTATAGCGAGGAAACCAATGGCAAAGAATCTATCCAATCTGCGCGCGCCGAAGAAGGCGAACACTGAGCGCAAACGTGTGGGCCGCGGTATGGGCTCAGGCATGGGCAAAACCTCCACCCGCGGCCACAAAGGCCAGCGTTCCCGCTCCGGATCGCACATGATGCGCGGCTTTGAGGGCGGCCAGATGCCGCTCCACCGCCGCCTGCCCAAGCGCGGCTTTACCAACATCTTCCGCACTGAGTACACGGTGGTGAACCTGGAGCGGATCGCCGAACTCGAAGGCGTGAAGGAGATCGGCTTTGACGACTACGTCAGGCTCGGCTTCGCTTCCAGCAAGAAAGCGCTCATCAAGATTCTGGGATCGGGTGAGTTGACCACGGCCATCACCATCCACGCCCATAAGTTCTCCAAGTCGGCGCAGGAGAAGATTGAGAAGGCTGGCGGAAAAGCCATCCTTCCGGTGGAAAATCCTTCTGCGGCAAAGGCCTAGAGCGCCGGCGAGCCCGGGAAGTTGCATCGCAACCCGGGCAAACCGCGCTGCCTGACGCGACAATCTCGTCGGCTCCCGCGTAAGATGGATGCACACGCGTACATGGGGCGCCCGGGCGCCTGAAGGATCACCCGAACATGCTTGAGAAGTTTCTAAACATATTTCGCATCCCTGACCTGCGCAAACGGGTTCTGTTCACCCTGGGCATTCTGGCCGTTTACCGCCTCGGCGCCTGGATCCCCACCCCCGGCACGAACACCGAGCTCATCGCGCGCATGTTCGACCAGCAGGGCGGCTCCGCGCTCGGCCTCATGAACCTGTTCGGCGGCGGCACCCTGCGCCGCATGACCATCTTCGCGCTGGGCATCATGCCCTACATCACGGCGTCCATCATCTTCCAGCTCCTCACCGTGGTCTATGAGCCGCTGGCCCGCATCCAGAAGGAAGGCGAGCTGGGCCGCCGCAAGATCACCCAGTGGACGCGCTACATGACCGTCGTTCTGGGTGTTCTTCAGTCCGTCGGTATCGCGCTCATTCTCACCCGCCAGGGCATGGTCCTCAATCCGGGCATTGCCTTTGACCTGATGACAGTACTGACGCTCACCGCCGGAACCACCTTCATCATGTGGCTGGGCGAGCAGATCACCGATCGCGGCATCGGCAACGGCATGAGCCTGCTCATCTTCGCCGGCATCGTCGCCGGCCTGCCCCGCGGCGTTGGCGAACTCGTCAACAAGATCCAGTCCGGAGCCTGGGGCTCATTCACCTTTCTCTTTGTGATCTTCATGCTCGTCGCCATGATCGCGGTGGTGGCGTTCATCGTCTTCGTGGAGCGCTCTGAACGGCGCATCCCCATCCAGAGCGCTCGCCGTATCGTCGGCCGGCGCATGATGGGCGGACAGTCCAGCCATCTGCCGCTTAAAGTCAACTCCGGCGGCGTCATGCCCATCATCTTCGCCAGCTCCATCCTTTCGGCCCCCCTCCTGTTCGCCCAGGCCGACTGGATTCAGAACCCAACCACCGCGTTTGCCCGCGGCATCCAGACCATGATTCAGGCCCTCGCGCCAGGCTACCCCTGGTACGTCTTCCTGAACATGATTGCCATCGTCTTCTTCGCCTATTTCTATGTCTCCATCGTGATGAAACCGGACGACATTGCCGACAACTTCCGAAAGTCGGGGTCCTTCATCCCCGGCATCCGGCCCGGCAAGCGCACCTCTGACTTCATCAACGACATCCTGACGCGCATTACGCTGGTCGGAGCGCTCTATCTGTGCGTCATCACGCTGGTGCCCACGTTCATGATGTCGGGCCTCCGCTTTGACAAGCTCTGGCTCATCGGGCGGGTCTTTGAGAACTTGCCCAACTGGATGACCCATGGCCTCAACGTCAACTTTTACTTTGGCGGCACCTCTTTGCTGATCGTTGTGGGTGTGGCTATGGACACCATCAATCAGGTCGAGTCGCAGCTCATCATGCGCCACTATGAGGGCTTTTCCCCGCGGTCCGGTCGTATTCGCGGAAGGAAAACCTGGTAATGTCTTCACTGATTTCTGAAGTCGTGGATGGCCGGGATACGGGACGATCGATCCTCCCCGGCCCCATCCTTTTGCTGGGCGCGCCCGGCGTAGGCAAGGGTACCCAGGCCAAGGAACTGGTCAAGCGCTGGGGCATTCCCCAGATCTCCACCGGCGACCTGCTTCGCGCCAATGTTGCCCAGGGCACCCAGCTCGGCAAGACCGCCAGGGCCATCATGGATCGCGGCGAACTGGTCCCCGACTCCCTGGTCAACGAGATGGTCGCCGTCCGCCTCCAGCAGCCCGACACCAAGCGGGGCTACATTCTGGACGGCTATCCACGCACCCTGAATCAGGCCGGTTGGCTCGATGGCCGTCTCGCCACCCAACCTCAATGCCTGCCGCTGGTTGCCGTCAGTATCCAGGTAGACTATAATCAGTTATTGCGCCGGATCACGGGGCGCAGGATGTGTCCTGTCTGCCAGACCATCTTCAACATTTACGGAAAGCCGCCCCGCGTGGAAGGTCTTTGCGATGTAGAAGGTGCGGCTCTGGTCCAGCGGCCTGACGATACCGAGGAGGTCTTTGCGGAGCGCATGCGCGCCTATTCCGCGCAGACCGCCCCCGTGGTAGAGCACTACCGGGATCTTGGCCGATTTGCCGAAGTGGATGGCAACCGGTCCGTTGATATGGTAGCTGCCGGAATTATTGCTGCCGTCGAGCGGCTGCGCTCAATGTAGCGCAGGCTCAACGGCAAGTTTGTGCGTTTGAAAGACAGTTCTCAGTTGTCAGTTGTCAACATGAACAACCGCAAACTGGAAAACTGAAAACTGAAAACTGAGGACTCTAACTGGTGGCTGTCGTACTCAAGTCGTCCCGGGAGATCGAGAAGATGCAGCGCGCGGGCAAGGTGGTCCGCGAAGTGCTCGAACTGGTGCGCAGCCACGTGAAACCAGGCGCCACCACCCTCGACCTGGAAAGGGCGGCCGAGAAGCGCATTTCCGAGCTGGGAGCCAGGCCGGCGTTCAAGGGCTACCACGGTTATCCGTGCGTGCTCTGCACGTCGGTCAACAGCGAAGTCGTTCACGGCATCCCATCCGCCAGGCGCGTTCTCAAGGAAGGCGACATCGTCTCGGTGGATTGCGGCGCAATCATCGACGGCTTTTACGGCGATGCGGCCATCACGGTGCCAGTGGGGCACAAGATCGACCCCGACACGGCGCGCCTGCTGCGCGTCACCGAGGAGTCGCTGAAGTCCGGCATCGCCGCCGTCAAGCCCGGTGCCACCCTGGGCGACATCGGCGCTGCTGTGCAGTCGGTGGTAGAAGCGGAAGGTTTTTCAGTGGTGCGGGATTTTGTGGGCCATGGCATCGGATCCAATATGCACGAGGATCCTCAGGTGCCCAACTTTGGCGAGGCCGGCCGCGGCATGAAACTCAAAGCCGGCATGGTCATCGCGATCGAGCCCATGGTTAACGCCGGCAAGCCCGAAGTCCGCGTCCTCAAGGACGGCTGGACTGCGGTCACCGACGATGGAAGCATGAGTGCTCACTTTGAGCACACGGTGGCGGTTACCGACACCGGAGCCAGGATTTTGACCGAGTAGCAATACTCAGTCCAAAACACGGGAGCGCGCAAGCGCCACCCCAGAAGCGGGATACGATTTGTCCAAGGAAGATGCGATTGAGGTAATGGCAACGGTCATTGAGACCCTGCCTAACGCCATGTTCAAGGTCAAGCTCGAGAACAATCACGAGGTCCTGACCCACGTCTCCGGCCGGATGCGCAAGAACTTCATCCGCATCCTCCCCGGCGACCGCGTGGCCGTCGAGCTCAGCCCGTACGACCTGAATCGCGGACGCATCGTCTACCGCTACAAGTAAGTTGTCAGTCCTCAGTTTTCAGCAGAGCCTTGCTGACAACCGAAAACCGACAACTGAAAACTCAGCAAGTTTCCCGCGCCGTCAACGTGGTCCGCGGAGAAGGGTAACAAAAGAAATGAAGGTCCGTGCATCGGTCAAAAAGATTTGCGTTAAGTGCAAGGTCATCAACCGCCGTGGGGTGGTTCGCGTGATCTGCGAAAACGCAAAGCACAAGCAGCGCCAGGGCTAACAGCAGCCTGGCAGGGATCGGAACCTCCACCGAAGTTGTCAGTCATCAGTTTTCAGTCGTCAGCAAAGACGAACGCGTGGCAAGCTGAAAACCGGCAACTGAAACCGACAACTCTCAAGGGGCTAGTTAGCCGCAGTCAAGGCTTGCGATGAACCCCGGAGGCTTTCCGAATTAACCCGTGCGAGCCGGCGCTTTGCCGGAGGCACTTAACAGAGCGAGCAGGGACCAGAAAACAGGGATTAGCTAAGGCCCATGGCCAAACTGATCACTGACCCCTGATCGCTGATCACCCCAAAGGAATCCGCATGGCACGTATTGCTGGCGTCGATCTGCCCCGCAACAAGCAGGCTCGGATCGCGCTCACTTACATCTACGGCATCGGCGATCCTCGTGCCCTCACCATCCTGGCCAAAGCCAACGTCGACGGCTTCAAGAAAGTCCAGGATCTCGGTGAAGACGAGGTGAACCGCATCCGCCAGGTTATCGAGGACGAGGGCGAAGTCGAGGGCGATCTCCGCAAGGACGTCCAGATGCACATCAAGCGCCTCATTGACATCCAGAGCTATCGTGGCAGCAGGCATCGCCGCGGGCTGCCGGTTCGCGGGCAGCGCACCCACACCAACGCCCGCACCCGCAAGGGGCCCCGTAAGGGTACCGTGGCCAACAAGAAGAAAGCGACGGCGAAGACCTAATGGCAGAACAGAAACCGAAGGGTTCAACCGGCAAGACCGGCAAGGGCAAGAAGTTCAAGAAGCGCGAGCGCAAGAATGTGCCGTACGGTATCTGCTACATTCAGGCCTCGTTCAACAACACCATCGTCACCATCACCGACCAGATGGGCAATACCCTCAGCTGGAAAAGCTCGGGCTCGCTCGGATTCCGCGGTTCGCGCAAAGGCACGCCCTTCGCGGCCCAGCAGGCAGCGTCCAACGCAGCCGGCATGGCCCGCGATCACGGCCTCCGCACCGTCGATGTCCGCGTCGCCGGCCCCGGCTCCGGCCGCGAGTCAGCCATCCGCGCTCTCGCTGCCGCCGGCATTGAGGTCAAGTCCATCCGCGACGTAACGCCGGTGCCGCATAACGGCTGCCGTCCGCCAAAGCGCCGCAGAGTGTAATTACAGTTTTCAGTTCTTAGTCGTCAGTTTTCAGCACCGGCCTCCGGGCGAATAAATACTGACAACTGAAAACTGACAACTGACAACTTGAACACCGGGCCGGGATGACCTGCGCAACGTCGCACGTAAACCGGCCGACATCCGAAGTCAGGAGAAGAAATGGCTCGTTATACCGGAGCAGTCTGCCGCCTTTGCCGCCGCGAAGGCACCAAGCTCTTCTTGAAGGGCACCAAGTGTCATTCCGACCGTTGCCCCATTGAGAAGCGCAACTTCCCGCCCGGCCAGCATGGCAAGGACCGCAAAGCCAAGATCGTCGGCTACGGCCTCCAGCTGCACGAAAAGCAGAAGGCCAAGCGCATGTACTTCACCCTCGAGGGCCAGTTCCGCGAGTACTACGAGAAGGCCAACCGCGCCACCGGCGTCACCGGCGAACTGCTCATCCAGCAGCTTGAGCGCCGCCTTGACAACGTCGCCTACCGCCTCGGCTTTGCCATCTCTCGCCGCCAGGCCCGCCAGGTCGTGCGCCACGGCCACGTCCAGGTCAACGGCCGTAAGGTCAACATTCCCTCCTTCCAGGTCAGCGTCGGCGATGAAATCGCCGTCCGCGAAGGCGCCAAAAAGCTCATCGTCGTCGAGCAGGGCGTCCAGTACGCGGCCCAGAACCCCGTACCCACCTGGCTCGAGGTCAACTTTGAAAACATGTCCGGACGCGTGCTCCATCTGCCCAAGCGTCAGGACGTCAACCTGCCGATCAACGAGCAGCTGATCGTCGAACTGTACTCGAAGTAACAGCCTTAAGCCTGTAGCCAGTAGCCTGTAGCTCGTGCAATCGGAGCTACCAGCTACAAGCTACGGGCCACTGGCTGCATTTCAACCTGAAGGAGAACTTGCGCGGCCGCCGCAAAATGCATCGCGACGTACCTGCCGCGCGGGAAAAGAGACAATATGCTTTGGAGAGGATTCCAGAAACCCAAGCGTCTGGCAGTCGATGCCGAGACACTCACTGATAACTTCGGCAAGTTCAGCGCCCAGCCCTTTGAGCGCGGCTTCGGCACCACCATCGGCAACGCACTGCGCCGCACCCTGCTGTCCAGCATCGAAGGCGCCGCCGTTACCGCCGTCCGCATTGAAGGCGTACTGCACGAGTTCCAGTCCATCGCCGGAGTGGTCGAAGACGCCACCGACATCATTCTCAACCTCAAGCAGATTCCCTTTAAGCTCGCTGGCGACGGCCCCAAGGCCCTCTACCTGCGCGCCGATCAGCCCGGCATCGTCACCTCTGGCATGATTGAAGCCGATGGCGACGTCGAGATCCTCGACAAGGGCATCTATGTCGCCACTGTCTCTGAAGGCGGCAAGCTTGAGATGGAGATGCGCCTCAAGCGCGGCCGCGGCTACGTCTCCGCCGACAAGAACTTCGACGGCGACCTCGGCCTCGGCTTCATCCCCGTCGATTCCGTGCACTCGCCCGTGCGCCGCGTCAACTACACCGTCGACGCCGCCCGCCTGGGCCAGATCACTGACTACGACAAGCTCACCCTCGAGGTGTGGACCAACGGAGCCGTCCTGCCCGCCGACGCCATCGGCCTGGCCGCAAAGCTCCTCAAGGACCACATGAACATCTTCATCAACTTCGAAGAGGAGATTGAGGCGGAAGCCCGTGGCGAAGCCGGCCCCGTCATCCGCAACGACAATCTCAACCGCTCCGTCGAAGAGCTCGAGCTCAGCGTCCGCAGCTACAACTGCCTCAAGAACGCCAACATCCAGACCATCGGCGAGCTCGTCCAGAAGACCGAAGCCGAAATGCTCAAGACCAAGAACTTCGGCCGCAAAAGCCTGAACGAAATCAAGGAAATCCTCGCCCAGATGGGCCTCAGCCTCGGCATGAAGATCGACGAGCAGGGCAACGCCGTCCCCGGACCCACCAGCATTCCTCCGGCCGCCGCGCTTGCCGCAAGTTACAACGCACGCTACGACGACGAAGACGAGCCGCTGGATTCCGTCGACCTCCAGCTGCCCACGGAAACAGAGAACTTCTAGGAAAACGGCTTCTAGCTACTGGCTACCGGCTACAGGCCGGAAGCTGGTAGCTAAAAGCTGGAAGTAAGTCAAGAATTCACAGATCCGCTCGATTCTAGCTTTCTGGTGCGAATACCATCTCGCCGGTTTCGCGGCGATCAAGCTAGAAGCTAGGAGCTAGAAGCTAGGAGCTACACATGCGCCATCGCAATGCAGGATTCAAACTCGGCCGCAACACCAGCCATCGCCGTGCTCTTCTGCGCAACCTGGTCACGTCCGTCATCGAGCGGGACCGCGTGGAGACGACTGTGGCCAAGGCCAAGGCCGTCCGCCCGCACGTCGAAAAAATGATTACCCTGGGCAAGAAAGGCGACCTCCACGCACGCCGTCAGGCCCTCGCCTTCCTCATGACCGACGCCGCCGTAGTGCGCCTCTTTGAAACCGTCGCGCCCCGCTACGGCGACCGCAACGGCGGCTACCTCCGCATCGTCCGCACCGGCTTCCAGCGCGGCGACGGCGCGGAAAAGGCCTTCATTGAACTGCTCGGCGCCGAAAAGGAACTCGAAGCCAAGCGCCAGAAGCGCGACGAGGTGAAAGCCAAGAAGCGCAAGGAACTCGAAAAACAGCTCGAAGAATCCAAGAAGGAAGAAGCAACCGAGGGCGGCGAAGAAGCTGCCTAGAGTCCCTGAAATGAATGGGTTTCAGCTCGCCATCCTGCTCCTGATGTCCTTGAAGGGCACGGGCTTCAACCCGTGGATCTGAGGCCATCACCCTGGGTTCAAAAACAAGACGGGCATTCGCGTCAGCGGATGCCCGTCTTGCTTCTTCCACCGTGCTTCCCATTGAAATCCAACTGCGCCGCGGATGTTCAATCCCCAGCATGCCTTACCCCTTCAGGCTCATCTTGTGTTGGAATCCATCCGCTCCTTCAGGCTCATCTTGTGTTGGAAGAGACTGCCGCTTGCAGAATCTCGGGCCGCCGACGTATACTAGAACCGTGAGTTGAATTATGCCCGCCCACCGGCGGGCGTTCGTATTTCAGGATGGAGTCCACCCCGATGCTCGTCACCTCAACACGGCCTCAAAAGCCCGGGGAGACCTCCGCCCAGCCGGCTCGCAAGTCAGTAACTCTTTCCTCAGGGTGCCTTAACCAGAAAATAAATACCCCCCCTCCCCCCCTCAAAAAAGTGGTGGCAGCATCTCTGGGGCGATCAAAAGGCGAACACGTTTACTGCACTTTCAGCACGTATCCACCACATTCCAAGGTACATCCTCGTTTTTATTTTCGCGCTTTTCCACAGCCGGCAGCCAGTCTTCCCCTGCTTAGGCCGCCCGCGCCAGCTGTTTCGGCCGCGTAATCCGCACAAAGACATAAACCAGCATCTGCAGCGCCAGCGCCCCCGCGCAGTCCAGCAGCACATCCCAGGGCGACGATGTCCGGTCGGGCAGGAATGCCTGGTGCCATTCGTCCAGGCTTGCCATCGTCGCGGTCCCCAGCATCGCCAGCGCCGCATCCGTCAGGAACTTCGAGTGCGGCAGCGTCATCCACCAAGCGCGCAGCCACGCCAACCCAATCAGCCCGTAGCCGACGAAATGCCCAGTCTTACGGATGAAATGGTGAAGAATCTCCCAGCGCGCGTCGCTCACCTGCCCGAAGATCGCCTGCCAGATCGGGCGCAGCAACCGGCTGGTGTGATCGGCGCCCATAAACTCCTGCGACTCCATCGCGATCACCGCAACGCTCAGCGCCACGGGCCACCAGACACCGATGAAGTAACGCGCGCCGCGCGTGTTATTCGACATGATAGTTGGGCGCCTCGCGGGTAATGATCACGTCGTGCACGTGGCTCTCACGCAGGCCCGCGCCGGAGATCCGCACAAAGCGCGACTTCTCCTGCAGTTCTCTGATGGTCCCACAGCCTACGTAGCCCATTCCGGACTTGAGCCCGCCCACGAGCTGGTAGACCATGGCCTCCAGCGGCCCGCGGTACGGCACGCGCCCCTCGATGCCCTCGGGCACGTACTTCGCCAGCCGGTTCTGGTTGCTCCGCTCGCGCTGCACCACGCCTTCAGAGCCCTCGCCGGCGTCCACCATGTCCGCGCTGCCCTGGAAATAGCGCTCGCCCGATCCCTGGCTCATCGCCGTGAGCGATCCCATGCCGCGATAGGTCTTGAAGCTGCGCCCCTGGTACAGAATCGTTTCGCCCGGGCTCTCGTCCACTCCCGCAAACAGCGAGCCGATCATCACGCTGCTCGCCCCCGCCGCGATGGCCTTGGCCACCTCGCCGGAGTACTTGATTCCGCCGTCGGCAATGATGGGAATGTTGTGCTCGCGCCCGGCCCGATACGCTTCGGCAATGGCTGTAATCTGGGGCATCCCCGCGCCCGTCACCATGCGGGTGGTGCAGATGGATCCCGGCCCGAAGCCCACCTTTACCCCGTCCGCCCCGGCATCGATCAGCGCCTTGGCGCCTTCGTACGTGGCCACATTACCGGCCAGCAGCCCCACGCCTGGGAACCGCTTCTTCACATCCCGCACCGCCTCCAGCACGCGCGACGAGTGTCCGTGCGCGGAGTCGATGGCCAGAACATCGGCGCGCGCCTTCACCAGCTCCGCGGCGCGCTCCATGTAGTCGCCTGTGGCGCCGATGGCCCCGCCCACCCGCAGCCGGCCCTTCTCATCCTTGCTCGCATTGGGGTATTTCAGCTTCTTCTGGATGTCCTTGACCGTGATCAGGCCCTTGAGCTCATAATCACCATTCACCACCAGCAGCTTTTCCACGCGGTGCTCGTGCAGAATCGCCTCCGCCTCGTCGAGCGTGGTTCCCACCGGCACCGTGATCAGGTTCTTCCTGGTCATCACCGCCCCGACCGGAATGTCGGTGCGCGTCTCAAAGCGCAGGTCGCGGTTGGTGAGGATGCCCACCAGCTTTTTGCCCTGGGTCACGGGAACGCCGCTGATCTTGTAGCGCCGCATCACTTCGAGCGCATCGCTGATCAGCTGGTCCGGCCCAATGGTGACCGGGTCCACGATCATGCCGCTTTCCGAGCGTTTCACCTTGTCGATCTCGCCTGCCTGGTCCGTGATCGAGAGATTGCGGTGCACAATGCCGATCCCGCCCTGTTGCGCCATGGCGATAGCCATGCGCGACTCCGTCACCGTGTCCATGGCCGAAGAGAGCAGGGGAGTGTTCAGGATAATGTCGCGGGTCAGTTGCGTCTGCGTGCTCACCTGCACCGGCACCACCTCGCTGTAGGCAGGCACCAGCAGCACGTCGTCGAAGGTCAGCGCTTCGGGCAAATTGTTCGTGAGCATAAATACTTGGACGCGCCTGGAAGGGCGGCGATTCAACTCTCCACTCCGGCAGGCGCTTTCAACTATTGTAGCGGATGGGTCTACGGCGTTGTGGACAGCGCGGCGATCCGCGCCACGACGTGCTCGCGGATGAGGCGCACGGTCTCGATCAGGTCGGCCGTGTCATGTGGACGAATCTGGAAGAGCAAATCATAGCGGTAGACGACAGCAAAGTCGGTCAAATCCGTGAGGGCGATCGGCGTGGGCGGCAATGTCTCATGGTTTGCCCTGAGCAACAACTCTAACCGTTCCAAATTGTGCGTCAACTCGAACGCAACTGCCAGTTGCGACAGGAGAGCTTTAATCAACTTCTCAACCGCTTGCTGCGCGTGAAATCCGAGAATCGAATCCGGGATGTCACCATTGTGCAGAACCTTCTCGTCTTCAGCGGCTTTGATGACCAGAATCTGCGCTTGCGTCAGAGGCGTGCTGTTCATAGGCCACCTTGCCGTCTTTGAGAATGTTGTAGTAAATCGAGTTCACGGAATCGCGAAACTGCTCCATGTGGCCTTCGGTCGCGAGCACGAGATCGATGGACATCGGGACCTCGGATAGCTTTCTGCGTAGCATCCGCCTGATCTCAGGCAAGGCCGGTTCGGCAGAATCTGGCAGCACAACTGCCAGGTCAACATCGCTATCCCAGCGTGCTTCGCCTCGCGCCCACGAGCCGAAGACAATCACGCTGGTAGGGCGGACCGTTTCGATGGCGGTCTTGACCGCAAGATCGACCTTCTCCTGTGTTGGAGAAAGAGTCGAAAGCACCGCACGGACTTGTTCGGCGTTCATCATGGCTCGTTCCAGATCAGTCTAGCTCGATTTGGCGCAGTTGGCGTGTGCTTTCTCTCAACGCGCGATCGTCGTCGCGAGAGAAAATCGTTGGTCAATGCCGAGCTTTCGCGCCATGCGCTCCGAAATTCGCATGGGGATCTGTTCCTCGCGGCCAAGCGTTAGTTGGACGTATCGACGCCAGAAAAATTTCGTCTGAGAGACTTCGATCTCTTCCCACGGAATGCGAAGAGGCGGGTGACCAACGCGGAATGGGAACAGGACGGAAAAGTATAGGGCGTCCCCCGCAGCAACCAGGTGAATTACGCTGCTGTAGTGTCCCCACAGGCGCATATACACCGTGTAAAACCACGGTCCTGCAGAACGAGCTTCGCCGTATGGATCTGATTGCTTGCGAAAACGCCGGGATAGCGAGAACCATCCACTGATGAAACTGATCACGAACGAAACTGAACACCAAAGGAAGGCAAAGAACAGGCCAAAACCCCACGGCGATCCAAATGGGAAGTTCGTCGTACTTTGCACGCTGTCCTCCAGATGCAAGATATTCTGGTCTACACACCCACCGGAAACGGCTTGGGGCTAGCCTCCTCCGCGTTCGCTCCGCCGCGCCAGCGCTCGAACCGCCCCTGCAGCAGGCTCATGAGCCCCGTGTACCAGTATCCGATCACGAACAAAATCAGGAACGGCGCGGTGAAGTAGTTGTGGTTGGAGAAGCAATACACGATGGCCAGCGCGAAATACGCGCCGATCAGCAACTCGATCCACGGCGCCAGCACCAGCCGCTTGCGGTACTTCTTGCCCGCGCTCGATCTCTCGCCCTTCTTTGCCACCCGGTACTTGGGCGTGCGGGCAAAGGGACTCTTGATGCCCAGCAAGGCCTCCACCACCGCTTTCGAGTTGGTGACCGTAAGCCCAATTCCCAGCGCCATCAGGACCGGCAGGTAGAGAAATGTCTTCATCCACGACTTCGGGTACAGCACCTTCTGGCTGGACACGTAAAAGACAGCGATCGACATCGATGACGCCGTAAACAGCGGAAAGTCGATGAGCAGCATCTGAAACCAGCCCTGATAAAAACGCACGATCATGCTGGGGATGAGAAGCGCCGTCATGATCACCATCAAGGGATAACTCATGTTCGCCGTCAGATGATAGACGCCCTCTACCTTGATCCTTAGCGAAGTTTTGGTCCGGAAGAGTGTGGGCAGAATTTTGATGCTGGTCTGGATCAGACCCTTGGCCCAGCGCGCCTGCTGGGTTTTGAAGGCCGTCATCTCAATGGGAAGCTCCGCCGGGCACTCAATGTCCGGAAGATACTTGAACTTCCAGCCCGCCATCTGCGAGCGATAGCTCAGGTCGGTATCTTCCGTCAGCGTATCGTGCTGCCATCCGCCGGCGTCCGTGATAGCCTGCCGCCGCCACATGCCGGCCGTGCCGTTGAAGTTGAAATACTCGCCGGATCGCGCCCGCGCGCCGTGCTCCAGCACAAAGTGCCCATCCAGCAGGATCGCCTCAATCTGCGTCAACATGCTGTAGTCGCGGTTCAGGTGCGTCCACCGCGTCTGCACCATGCCAATCTCCGGCTCGGCAAAGTGGTGGATCACGCGCATCAGCCAGTCCGGAGGCGGCACAAAGTCCGCGTCGAAGATAGCCACGAACTCGCCCTTGGCCACTTTCAGCCCGGCATCCAGCGCGCCCGCTTTGTATCCGTGCCGGTTACTCCGGTGAATGTACTCGATGGGATGACCCATCGCGGCATAGCGCTCAACAATTGCCGCAGCCACCTGCTGCGTTTCGTCCGTGGAGTCGTCCAGTACCTGGATCTCCAGCCGGTCGCTGGGATACTCCATCGCGCAAATGGCTTCAATGAGCCGGTCAATCACGAATTGCTCATTGAAGATGGGCAGCTGCACCGTGACTCGCGGCAGTTCTGCGAAGCGGCTCGGTGGCTCGGGATTGTAATTGCGGCGGTGTTTGAAGTACTGGTAGCACAGCGTGTAGCGATGAACGCCATAGAGCGCCAGCACAATCATCACGATGAAATAAGGCGTGAGGATCAGCGCATCGGTCCAATTCCAGTAGTGATGGACGTTGGCGAAGGGATCGTTAAACAGCGCCTTGAACTGGCGGCTGAAGGTCTTCTGCGAAGCAAAGAGGAAAAATGCGCCCAGCCGCTGCGGTAAGGCGCAGGTGAGCAAGAATTTTGAGCTGGCAATGCCTGGAACGAACAGGGCAATTCCTCCGTACCCGGACAACCCAAATTGTACGCGAGCCAAGCTATGCCAACAGCTCGTGACAGGGTGAGAATGGCAACAGGACCAGCGAGAGAACATTCAGGCGAGGGGCACTTGGCGCGAAACAAGCGAAGGCGAAGAGTGGAGAAGGGCGGTTGGGGAAGCAAGTGGCTGCAAGCCGCTATCCTGGCTCTCTTCCTGGCGTTGCTGATCCTGTTTATCCTGGGGCGCATGCGCGGCAGCATTCCTCATAGTCATCCCCACGCGCACAGCATCTAAATTCATTAAGCTTCGGTTGTACGCCGGCATCCGGCTGGCGTATCCTTCTCATACGGTTGGAGATATTCCCCAATGTCCTCTGTGATTGGCTTGCCCCTGGCCGCTTCGGGCGGTAGTTTCCTGCTGGAATCCCGCTCGCCCGATGAAGTCTTTACTCCGGAAGACCTGAACGACGAACAGCGCCAGATCGCTGCCACCGCTGCAGATTTTGCGCGCGACGAGATCCTGCCGGCGGCTGCCGCCATTGAGGCCAAGGAGCCTGGCCGGATGCGCGAGCTGATACAGAAGGCCGCGGGCCTGGGCTTTACCTCCGTCGATATCCCCGAGGAGTACGGCGGCGTGGGCATGGACAAAACCACTTCCACCGTCATCACCGATCGCATCTCTTCGCTGGCCAGCTTCTCCACGGCGTTCGGTGCGCAGATCGGCATCGGCACGCTGCCGCTGGTCTGGTATGGGACCGAAGACCAGAAACGGCGCTACCTGCCCAAACTTGCCACGGCGGAGTGGATCGCAGCCTATTGCCTCTCGGAATCAACCTCCGGATCGGATGCGATGAACATCCGCACGCGCGCTACGCTCTCAGCCGACGGCACGCACTACCTGCTGAACGGCGAGAAGATGTGGATTACCAATTGCGGGTTCGCCGATCTGTACACCGTGTTTGCCAAGATCGACGGAGAGAAGTTCTCCGCTTTCCTGGTGGAGCGCACATTTCCCGGGCTCACCGTGGGCGCCGAGGAGCACAAGCTGGGCATCCGGGGCTCGTCCACCTGCCCGCTGGTGCTTGAGGAGTGCCGCGTGCCGGTGGAGAACCTGCTGGGCGAACCCGGCAAGGGGCACCACATCGCATTCAACGTGCTGAACGTGGGCCGCTTTAAGCTGGGCGTGGCCTGCATTGGCGGTGGGCGGATGGCCCTGGGGCACATGGTGCGTTATGCGAAAGAGCGCAAGGCCTTCGGCAAGCCGATCGCAGAGTTTGGCCTGATCCAGCGCAAGATTTCCACGGCCGCCGCCCAGCTGTATGCCGCCGAGAGCATGGCCTATCGCACGGTGGGCATGATCGACGCCGCCCTGGCTGAGCTGGGACATGGCGCCCCGGCCGATGCACGCGAGGTTCAGCGTCGCATTGAAGAGTACGCCGTGGAGTGCTCCATTCTGAAAGTCTATGGATCGGAGATGATCTCCGGCGTGGCCGACGAGCTGGTGGCCACCATGGGCGGCTACGGCTACGTGGAAGAGTACCCGGCCGAGCGTTTTTATCGCGATGCGCGCATCAACCGAATCTTCGAGGGCACAAACGAAATCAATCGCATGATCATCACCGGCTGGCTGATGAAGCGCGCCATGGCCGGGAAACTGGCGCTGCTGCCGGCCATCAAGCGCGTGATGGACGAGGTGATGCAGCCGCCATCGTTTGATGGAGCGGGGGCGAGCGGCGAACCGTTGGCGCACGAGGCCGAGCTGCTGGCCGCGGCAAAAAAGATTGCGCTGTTCGCATCCGGCGTGGCCAGCCAGCGCTACATGACGGCGCTCGAGGAACAGCAGGAAATCATGGCCGACCTGGCTGACATCGTGGCCCAGGTGTTCGCGCTGGAGTCGGCACTGCTGCGGACACGAAAGCTGGCAGCGGCGCGGCGCGTGCAGGCCGGTGTAGCGGAGCAGATGACAGGATTGTTGGCCGAGGAGACGCTGGCGTTGGCCGAGCAAGCTGCGAAGCGCGTACTGGCTGCATGCGGAGAAGGCGACATGCTGCGCACGCAGTTGGCCATCCTGCGCAGATTGGCCAAATCCACGCCGGCAGACACGGTGGCGCTGGGCCGAGCGGTGGCCCGCGCCTGCATCCAGGCGGAAAAGTACCCGCTCTAAATCAGGCTGTTGTTGCTGCGCTTTTTTCGCTCGTCGATGGTGCAGAACGCCATCTACGAAGATTTTCGTTGACATATACGAAGAGCTTCGTATAGAGTGCCGTTCATGAGCAGAATTGCCGACGCGCTGCCGAAACCTACCGAGTCCGAGCTGGAGCTTCTGCGCATTCTTTGGACACTGGAATCGGCGACTGTGCGCGAAATTCACGACGCACTCAACACCAGGCGCGCATCCGGCTACACCACCACGCTCAAGCTGCTCCAGATCATGACGGCGAAGCGCCTGGTGATTCGCGACGAGGCCAATCGCGCGCATGTCTATCGCGCTGCCATCAGCCAGGACGCGATGCAAAGCAAGATTCTCAGGGACATCAGCCTTCGATTGTTTTCCGGCTCGGCGGCGCAACTGGCCATGCATGCCCTGGCCATGGAGCCCGCCAGCGAAATTGAACTCGACGAAATTCGTACCCTCATTGAACGCAAGCACAGCTCAGGAGCCATTTCCCCTCGAAAGGAACGGTCATGAATCACAGTCTTCAAGCCGTCGCCTGGACGCTCATTCATTTCTGCTGGCAGGCCGCTGTCATCGCGGCGCTTTACGCCGTCGCCGCGCGCGTCACCATGCGCCGCTCCAGCCATGTGCGGTACGCAGTTGCGTTGTCCGCAATGGCCGCACTGGTCGCCGCTGCCGCGCTCACGTTCGCGTGGGAGATGCTTCCCGCCGCGCAACCGCACGCTGCGGGGATTGCGGGTGCCTCTGTTTCAGGCCCGTTGCCGCACGCGGTCCAGGCCCGCGTGATTCAAGCCCGCGTGATCCAGGCCCTTGGCGCGGACGCCCCGGCGATTGCCAATCGCTTGCCGTCATTGACGTTCTGGGTCGATGTGCTGTGGCTTCTCGGCGTCTGCGCCTTGTCCGTGCGCAATCTGGGCGGCTGGTGGGTCATTCGCCGGCTTCGCCTCCATGCGGCCGCCTGCGCTCCGCCCGCCGAACTCCAGTCCCGTTTCGTGCGCATCGCCGCCGCGCTGGGCCTGCGCAAAGATGTACTGCTGCGCATCTCCGACGCGATTGCCGGGCCCATTACCGTAGGAGCGTTTCGCACCGTTGTCCTGCTGCCGCTGTCGGCTCTGAGCGGTCTCGGCACCGACGAGCTCGAAATGGTCCTGGCGCATGAGCTGGCCCACGTTCGCCGTGCCGACTTCCTCTGCAACCTGCTGCAGACACTGGTCGAGACGCTCTTCTTTTTCCACCCCGCGGTGTGGTGGATCAGCAACGGCGTGCGTCACGAGCGCGAACTCTGCTGCGACGATCTCGCCCTGGAAGTCTGCCCCAATCCCGTGGTTTACGCCAGCGCGCTGTACCGGCTGGAAGAGCAGCGCTCCCGCCAGTTGCACCTGGCCATGGCGCTCGACGGCCACCAATCGCGCCAGACCCTGCGCATGCGGATCGCGCGCATTCTCGGCGAGCCAGCGGCATCGTCCGGCCGGGCCGCTCGTCCTTTCTCGCTGGCTGCAGTTCTGGCAGGCGTGGCGGTGCTGTTGCTCTCCGCGCCTCAAGTCATCGCCAGCTTCCGGCCCGCGCACCTGGCGCCGCAGGTTGCGGCAGTCATACACAATGTTGCGTCCACACCGCAGATATCGGCATTCGCAGCCGTGGCGCCTGTAAGAGTGGCCGCGGCCATCCATGCCGCCCAAACTGCGCCGCCGGCATCCGCGCCGCAGGCGAGCACCAGCGACGCCCCGCAGGCGCCGGGGGCTGCCGATTCGGGGCCGCACACGACCTACATCGATCGCATGAAGGCCGCAGGCTACGACGTCGATCTGGACAAGATGATCGCAATGAAAATCCAGGACGTCACCCCGGAGTACGCGCGCGCCATGGCGCAAGTCGGCTTGGGCAAGCCGTCCGCGGATGATCTCATCGCCTGCAAGATCCAGGGAGTTAGCCCCGAAGTCATTGCTCAGCTCAAGCAGCAGGGCCTTGAAGTATCTTCCTTCCAGGACGCGATCTCGTATCGCATCTTCAACATCACCCCCGAGTTTGTGAAGGGAATGAAGGATGCGGGATTCGGCAATCTTAAGTCGAAGCAGTTACTCGCGCTCCGGGTTCAGGACGTGACTCCCGAGTACGCCCGATCCATTGTCCAGCAATTCCCGGGAGCCACGGTGGACGACATAATATCGACCCGCATCTTCAAGATCGATGCGGACTTTATCGCCTCCGCCAAGCAGCACGGGTTCAAAGATCTCACGCTGAAGAAACTCATTCAGCTTCGTATCTCCGGCATACTCGACGACGAATCCAAGTAGTCCGGCTCACGATCCATTTCTCGTGCGTCGCCACGGGCCGCCGGCCCGCACACTCCACGTCTGCCCAAAAGGAGGAGTTATGAAATCTCACATCGCAATGCTCGCTCTCGTAGCTACGCTGCTGTTTTGCGGGCCTCTTCCTTCCGCCGCGCTCGACGCTTTGCATTCCTCCTGTTTCATCGGCGCGGGCGAGCAGCCAGGCAAGCTCCGGCTGCGCATCGGCAACGATGAGTGCCAAGGCGATCGGCACTGCGGCAGCGACTTCAGCAATGATTCCATGAGCCGATTCACCGGCTTCAGCGCGGCCGACCTTTCCCGCGATGGCGCGCAGCTTACTGCAACGCTGAATGCGGAAGCTGGCGTCTTCAGTTGCGCGGGAACCGTCCGTAATGGCGAACTCGCCGGCTCCTCCACGTTTACCCCGAACCAGGGTTTTGTGGAACGCATGGACCGTATGGGCTTCAGCGGCCTCGATAGCGAGAAACTTCTCGCCTATGCGCTACTCGATGTGCAGAGCGCCTGGGTTGAGTCGCTTAAGAACGCACGCGTCGAAGGCATGGATATCGACAACATCATCGCGCTCCGGATCTTTCGTGTCGATTCCGCCTACATCTCCGCGCTTACCGCGCTGGGTTACGAGGTGCCGCACGCCGACCAGCTCATCTCCCTCAAGGTGCAGGGAGTGAACGCGCAGGAAGTGCGCGAAATCCGCGATCTCGGATATAAGCCCTCCCTCGACGACCTGGTCCAGATCCGCATCTTCCACGTCACTCCGGACTTCATTCGCCGTATGCAGGCGCGCGGCTTCCACGATCTGACCATCGCAAAACTGGTGCAGATCAAGATTTTCAAGCTTGACGAATAGGTTGGGCGCGGACTCGCGGCGTAAGTCGCGAATCCGCGCCACCGCTTATGCAGCCCGCCGTTGCGCGCCCTTGCTCACTGACTCGATAATGGCGCGGCTGAACGCGGGGATATCATCGGGCTTGCGGCTGAAGATGAACTGCCCGTCGGTCACCACTTCCTGGTCCACCCAGTTGGCGCCGGCGTTCTTCAAATCGGTTTTGACTGAAGGCCAGGAGGTGACGGTTTTGCCGCGCACCACGCCCGCCTCCACCAGTGTCCACGGCCCGTGACAGATGGCCGCGGTGGTTCGGCCCGTCTCCACAAATTTCTTCACAAAATTCACCGCGGCAGGATTCATGCGCAGATGGTCCGGATTGATCACGCCTCCGGGCAGCACCAGCGCATCGTAATCGTTCGGGTTGGCATTCTCGAGCGTCGTATCCACCTTTACGGTGTCGCCCCAATCCTTCATCTTCCAGCCCTTGATCTGGCCCGACTTGGGCGAGACAACGAACGTCTGCGCCCCGGCGGCATCCAGAGTTTTGCGGGGTTCCATCAATTCTGCTTGCTCGAATCCATCCGTAGCCAGGATTGCAATCTTCTTTCCCTTCAGTTCAGAAGCCATTGATTCCTCCATGATCCGAGCACTAGGACGCTGACCCTGCAGCATGGGTTGCCGCCGCGATCAGGTCAAGTCTTGCCTCCAAAGCCGTCCACCGCCTCCTGTATCCTCAATGCGTCCCGGAATCGGCATTTCTATGGCCCTGAAATACGAGCAGCCGAAGTGGAGCTGGTTCCTGCGAGGAGAAAAGCGATGAGATTTGGATGGATGATTGCGGCCGCATGTGTCGCCGCTACATTGGGGATGGGCGCCGCGCACGCGCAGGAGAGCGGTCCCTACAAGGTCACCAAGATTCAACTGACCGGCGGCGAGGGCGGCTGGGATTACGTTACCGCGGACCCGGACGGCCGCCATCTGTTCGTCGCGCGCTCCGGCCCCGCGGGCCATATCGGCGTCTACAACCTGGACACGCTGGAGCCGGTCGGAGACATTCCCAACGTCAGCGCGCATGGAGGGGCGGTGGATACGGAGACGGGCCACGGCTTCGCCACCTCGAGCCCGGTGACGATGTTCGACGCCAAGACCTTTGCCGTGATCAAGAAGATCGACACCGGCGGCCATCCCGACGGCTACCTGAACGACACCTACAATCACCACTTCTACATCCTCAGCCATGTGGCGCCGAACGTCACCATCCTGGACGACAAGGACGGGAGTATCCTGGGAACCATCGACATCGGTGGCGCGCCGGAGCAGGCCGCGGCCGACGGCGCGGGCAAGATCTTCGTGGACATCGAGGACAAGGCTGCCATCGCGGTGATCGACGCCAACACCATGAAGATGGTGGGCAAATATGACCTGTCGTCGCGCGGCTCCGGATGCGCCGGCCTGGCGCTCGACGCCAAGAACGGCATCCTCTTTGCTGCATGCCGCGAGAAAAACAACATGGTCATTCTGTCCGCGGCCGACGGCCACATCATCACCGACCTGCCCACGGGCGAAGGCTGCGACGGCGTCACTTTCAACCCCGCAACCATGGAAGCGGCCAGTTCGCAGGGCGACGGAACCATCACCGTAATCAAGGAAGATTCGCCCACCAGCTTCAGCGTGGAGCAGAACGTGGCCACGCCGATGCGCGCCAGGACGCACACGCTGGACACCAAGACGGGCAACCTCTACACAATTACGGCGGAGTTCGGTCCGGTGCCTAAGACGCCCCCGGCAAACCTGCCGGCAAACGCGCCGGCATGGCAGCGCACGCCGCGGCCTCCGATGATTCCGCAGTCGTTCCAGATCCTGGTGATTGGAAAAGGCGAGTAACTCGCGAATAAAAAAATAGCCCCATGCCGGCCCGGTCACAGAGGCGGCATGGGGCTTTCTAATATAGATACACACATCCGGCGTATGGCCAGAACTTAACGGGTAACTGGACGCCAGTTCACACACACAATCCGGGGAGCGGAGTGTATCTTGAAGTTAGATTGGTCTTCTCCGTCAGTTAGCGCTGGACTTCGACATTCAGGGTCAGCACTGAGGGAACTGCCTGGTTGTTGAGCACGGCGGGAGCCCAGCGGAACCGCCGGACGCCCTCGACCACGCGCGAATCCACCGTCTGGTTGATTGCATGAAGGACCTGGATTCGGGACGGGCTGCCGGTTTCGTCGAGCCTTACCTGCAGCACCACCATTGTGGGGTTGACCATGGCAAGCGGAAGCTCGCCGGCGGGAATACTGATGTGCGGAGCATACACGAGTCGCGGATTGGTAACTCCACTCGAGATTGTGCGGGAGGTTGGGGCAGAAGCGTCGTTGGCCGGCTTGCCGGTGGCTGCTGCTGCGGTAAGGGTCATGGATGAAAGCAATGTTGCGAGGATGATACGGCGCATTGTGGACCTCCTTTGCGTTGATAGTTACCATCACCAGTTTTGCCCGGAGATAGAATGACTGTCAACGGAGAAATCGACAGTTATAACTTATCAACAACTTAGGAGAGATTCTGTATCTCATTGCGGGAAACGCATGAGGATGTAATAAAGATCGCAGCAGAATGCAATCCGGCGTTCAATTGCTCCAGGTCCCCGCTCACCGGGCGAAATAGCAACGGCCCGCTCCTCTTGCGAAAAGCGGGCCGTCGAGTTCTACCTCAGTGAGCGGTTATGCCTTGGCTGAAGTCAGCGCCCCCAGGTCCGCCGCCATCTTCTCCGTGGAGAACGACTCCAGCGAGTCGCCTTCCTTCAAATCGGTGAAGTTGGCAATGCCGATGCCGCACTCCATGCCATTGGTCACTTCGCGGACGTCGTCCTTGAAGCGTTTGAGCGAGCCAACCTTGCCTTTGAAGATCTGCTCGCCGCCGCGCATGACCTTGATCTCCGAGTCGCGGCGGATCACGCCATCCTGCACGCGGCAGCCGGCGATGGTGCCCACCTTCGGAATCCGGAAGACATTGATCACCTCGGCCTTGCCCTGGTAGTTCTCCTTGAACGCGGGCTCCAGGAGTCCCATCATGGCCAGCCGCATCTCGTCCTGCAACTCGTAAATGATCGAGTGCAGGCGGATGTCCACGCCTTCCTGCTGCGCCAGCTCTGCGGCCTTGCGCTCTGGGCGCACGTTGAAGCCGATGATGATTGCGTTCGACGCGGTAGCCAGCAGCACGTCGGACTCGGTGATGGATCCGACGCCGGAGTGAATCACCTTCACGCGAACCTTCTCCGTCGACATGCGGACCAGCGAATCAGCCATCACTTCCACAGAGCCCGTCACATCACCCTTGATGATCAGCGGCAGGTCCTTCACGCCGGCTGTCCGAATCTGCTCGGCAAGCCCTTCCAGTGACACGCGTGAGCTCTTGGCCAGCTGCGCCTCGCGCTCCTTCATCTTGCGGTATTGCGCAATGCCCTTGGCCTTGTCGCGATCGGCCACCACCAGGAACGTGTCGCCTGAATCCGGCATTGCCTCCAGGCCCAGCACTTCCACAGGCGTCGAAGGCCCGGCTTCTTCCAGAGCACGTCCGCGATCGTCGAACATGGCGCGGACCTTGCCGAATGTGTTGCCGACAATATAACTCTCGTTCAGCTTCAGCGTTCCGTCCTGCACCAGCACAGTGGCCACGGCGCCGCGCCCGCGATCGAGCTTGGCTTCCAGCACCGAACCCACGGCCTTGCGTCCCGGCGTGGCCTTGGGCGCCTTGATGTCGCTCACCAGGCAGATCATTTCCAGCAGCAGGTCCAGGTTCACGCGCTTCTTCGCGGAGACTTCCACGAACACCGTGCCTTCGCCGCCGGCCGCCCACTCTTCCGGAACCACGCCGCGATCCGCAAGCTGCTTCTTCACGCGTTCGGGGTTGGCCTCAGGCTTGTCGATCTTGTTTACCGCCACGATGATCGGCACCTCGGCCGCCCTGGCGTGGTCAATGGCCTCAAGCGTCTGCGGCATCACGCCGTCGTCGGCGGCCACCACGATCACCACGATATCCGTGACCTTGGCGCCGCGGGCCCTCATCCGGGTAAAGGCTTCGTGGCCCGGCGTGTCCAGGAAGACAATCTCGCGGCCGGAAGCCGGCGAGCCTTCCTTGCTGAACTTCACTTTGTAGGCGCCAATGTGCTGCGTAATCCCGCCCGCCTCGCCGGCCGCCACATCGGTCTCGCGGATAGCATCCAGCAGGCTGGTCTTGCCGTGGTCCACGTGGCCCATCACCGTCACAACCGGCGCGCGCGCAACCTCCACGAACTCCGTCTTGCTGGTGTCCAGCACCTCTTCGATCGCTTCGTTCTCCAGCTCCTCTTCGTAGCTGATCACGGTCGCCGCCGCGCCAAACTTGCCGGCCACGTCCTTCACCATTTCGGCGTCCAGCGATTGGTTCACGGTGACGAAGATGCCGCGCATCAGCAGGGCGGCAATCAGGTCCTTGGCGCGGATCTCAAGCTTCTCCGCCAGGTCCTTAACGCTGATCCCCTCGGTTACGGTGATCTCGCGGCTGATGGGAATAGGCTCCATGCTGAACTGGGCTGCTCCGCCAAAACGTGGCGGCGGAACAAAACCCTTCATCGGGCCTTCCTTGGTCTTGGGATACTGCTGGCCGCCGCGTCCCCGGCCCCTGGCCGCGGGGCCACGCGCCGGGCGCGGAGCTTCGCCCGGGGGCGGAGCTGCACCGCCAGGCCCTCCAAAGCCGCCGGGTCGCTGGCCAAATCCGCCAGGACGCGGACCGCCAAAGCCGGGGCGCGCGCCAAAGCCGGGGCGTCCGCCTGGACCGCCGGGTCCACCCGGGCCTCCGGGTTGGAATCCGCCTGGCGTAGTGCGCGTAGGATGCTTGGGGCGTGGGCCGCCGGCGTATGGTCCGGGAGGGCCACCCTGAGGCCGCTGTACGTAACCGCCGCCCTGGCCGGGACCTCCGGAGGGACGGCGGTCGAAGATCGGTTTGCCGCGCTGGATAGAGCCGGGCCCGGCAGCAGCTGCTGCGGCGGCCGCGGGGCTTACCACGGGTGCCTTGTACACGGGCCGCGGCCCGGTCTGGGGCATTACCACGCGGCGCACCGGAAGCGCAGGCGCAGCCGGAGCTTCAGGCTCGGCAGGCGCGGGCGGCAGTGCGACAGGCTCCTCGACGGCTGGTTTCTCCGCGACGGGCGCGGGAGCGGGAACTTCGGCAAGCGGAGCAGCAGCCCTTTGAGGTTCTGGCGCTGCGGGCGCCGGCACAGCCGGTGCTGCTTCCGCCACGGGGGCGGGTGCTGGCGTCGGTGCGGCAACTGGAGCCGGTGGCGCTGTCGCTGCTGCCGGTTTGGCCTGGGCGGGCGCCGCTTCAGGGGCACGAGCCGGAGGCGCAACCGGAGGCTTGACAACCACGGCAACCGGAGGCGGGGAGGCCACGGCCGGACGAACCGCGGGCGCAGCCCCGGCGGGCGGCTTGGCCACCACGGGGGTCGTCGGCGGACGCGATGCAATGGCGCCCTGCTTCGGCGGAGCGGAAATGATCTGAGGGGCCTGACGCGCCTGCGGCACAATCTTGCGCGGCTCCGGCTTTGCTGCCGGTGCCGGCGTCGCGGCGGTGGCTTGCGGCTCCGCGAGTTTCACGGCCGGTGCGCCTGCTACCGGCTTCGGCGGGACCTGAGCCCTCGTTATATGGCTTCGGCGCGCTGCTTCCTCGTCCGCCTGCTTTTGGGCCAGAATCGCCTTGGTCACGTCGCCGGGCTTGTGCACGTGCGACAGATCGATCTTCGGCTGAAGCCCCTGCGGAGCGCGCGCGGAACCCGGTCCCCCGTGCCCCGCCGATCGCGCGTTCTTCCCAAAATGCGCGCGGACC
Source organism: Occallatibacter sp. (assembly GCA_035552475.1). GTDB lineage: Bacteria > Acidobacteriota > Terriglobia > Terriglobales > Acidobacteriaceae > Telmatobacter. The sequence goes on along the minus strand of DASZLE010000091.1, from coordinate 46,037 downwards.
TTTTCTGCCTCATAGTCCTCAATCGAGCTGGAGTGAGTCTTACCCTCGCCCAGTCCAAGTACAGTCAGGACCTCCAGAACCTCGCGGCTCTTCACTTCCATTTCGCGCGCCAGATCGTTGATTCGAACCTTGCTCATCCGCCTCTTTTCAGAACCCTGCTACCCAAAGCCTTAAGCGCTCATAGCTACCTCATGGCGTTGGCTGCTGTTTGAATTTCCACTGCTGGAAATTCCATTATCCCTTGAAACGCCGAAAGCGGCTGTGCTACTCCGCCGTTTCATCTTCACTAGTCGTCTCGCCCTCATCCCGGTCCAGCTCATCGAGCTCCGCTTCGTCCGGGACGGGCACATTCTCCACCGCCAGCTCTGCAGCGGTCATGCTCTGCACTTCGGCATCGGCCTCGGCCGCTGCCTCCGCGCCCGCCTCGCCGGCCAGCAGGTCGTCATTCTCTGTGGACTCAATGCGCACGGCGTCCGTGTCGGCAATGCCCTCGCTGTCCAGGCTTGCCCGCTCCAGGTCATCGTTCTCGGCCTGCGCGGAGCGCTCCTGCTCCGCCTCTTCCAGCGCTTCCTGCGCGTTCTCGAGCTCGGCGTCCGCCGTATCTGCTGCCGCGCCCGGAGTCGGCACTTCATTGCTGCCCGTCGCCGGGGTCTCCGTATCCGCTGCCGCCGTTTCTGCCGCGGCGCCCTCCAACGGCGCCTCTTCGCTCGGAGCTCCCTCTTCGCCCTCTTCAAAGTGTCCAAAGTAGTGCCGCACCGCCACCGAGATCCGCTCCAGCGTCTTCTCGCCGATCCCCGGAATCTCCTCCAGCTGCTCCGGCGTCATGTCCGCCAGCGCTTCCACCGTGGTAATGCCCGCCACCACCAGCTTCTGGATGATCCCATCGCCCAGCTCCGTCACTTGCTCGATCGGAGTCGTCGGGCCGCCCGCCATAGCCTGCATCTGCTGCTCGACTTCCTGGCGCTTCTCCTCTTCGCTCTTGATGTCGATCTTCCAGCCCAGCAGTTTCGCAGCCAGCCGCACGTTCTGGCCCTTCTTGCCGATAGCCAGCGAAAGCTGCGTGTCGTCCACAATCACTTCCAATTGCTTGTCGGTCAGGTCCGTGATGGAAACGCGGCTCACCTTCGCCGGCTGCAGCGCCTTCTCCGCGAACGTCGTGATTTCTTCGCTGAACTCGATGATGTCGATCTTTTCGCCCCGAAGCTCGCGAATGATGGACTGCACCCGCATGCCCTTCATGCCCACGCAGGCGCCCACGGGATCCACATCCTTGTCGCGGCTCATCACCGCAATCTTGGTGCGCTCGCCGGCTTCGCGCGCAATCGCCCGAATCACCACCGTGCTGTCGTAGATCTCCGGCACCTCGCTCTGGAACAGGTTCTGCACCAGCTCCGGCGCCGCTCGCGACACAATCACCTGCGGCCCCTTGGCTGCGCGGTCCACCTTCAACAGCACTACGCGCACGCGCTCACCCACGCTGAACGACTCCAGCCGCGACTGCTCCCGCTTGGGGCAGCGCGCTTCGGCTTTGCCCAGGTCGAAAATGACGTCCTGGCCTTCGATCCGCTTTACCGTCGCGTTCAGCACTTCCTTCTCGCGGTGCGCGTACTCCTGGAACACCGTGTCGCGCTCCGCCTCGCGCACCTTCTGGAAAATTACCTGCTTGGCAAGCTGCGCCGCGATGCGTCCCAGCGGGCTCGTGTCCTTATACATGCGGATCTCGCTGCCCACTTCCACGCCCGGCGCCAGCGCGCCCGCCTCTTCCAGCGTGATCTCGTTCACCGGATCCTCAATCTGGTCCTCGTCCGCCACCACGGTCTTGTACACGTACGCCGTGATCTCGCCCGTCTCCTTGTTCAGCTCGCCGCGCATGTTTTCCTGCGTCTTGTAAAACTTGCGCGTGGCCAGGGCGATGGCTTCTTCCACCGCTCCCACGACGATCTGGGGCTCGATGCCCTTTTCTCGACTTAACAGCTCGATGCTCTGATACAAGACGCTGGACATGTTTCGCGTACTCTCTTCTGCTCAGTTTTTTGGCGCATCATCGGGTCTCGCAACCGTCGGCGCCTGCTTCTTCTTCAACCATCGTGCACTAGCGACTAGTCCCTAAGTCCCTAGTCCCTTAGTCCCTAAATCTCCGGTACCAACTGCGCCTTCTCCACGTTGCTCAACGCAATCTCCACCGCGCTCACGCCGGTCTTCCGGCTCTTCGAATTCTGCTTCACCGCACCCAGGTCCACCGTTATCGTGGGTGCCCCGGGTCCCTCGCACTTGGGGACCTGGGATTGAGCTGCAACCAACCGTCCTTGCCAATGCCGGTTATTCCGGATCGGCTCGAACGTCTGAATCTTCACCAGGCTGCCCGTAAACCGCTCAAAATCCTCAGTCTTCGTCAGCTTCCGATCCAGCCCCGGAGAGCTGGCCTCAAGCGTGTACTCGCCGCCGGGAACCAGGTCTTCCACGTCGAGCAGCACTCCAAAATCCCGGCTGAACTCTGCGCAATCCCCATGTGTGATGCCGGAAAGCTGTTCAGGGCTTAATGTCCCTTCTCTCAGCGCTTCCGGCAATTCGTCGCCGCCCGCGGCCACCTGCTCCTTCAACTTCGCCCGGCCCGCGGCATCCTTTTCAAGGAACACGCGGAGGATGCGGTCCTTGGCTGGGCCGGCCAGCTCCACGTCCACTACCTCCAGCCCGTGCGAGTGCGCCACCCGTTCCGCCGCGTTCCGAATTTCCTCCAACCCAGATGCCATCTGCCTTCAACCATTCGGGTTATGCCGGCGGCGCCTTCGCGTGATTCAGCCGCCAACCAACCCGGAACCTGCCTTTGGGCCCCCAAAACCGCCCCTGCTTCGCCGCGAGTTTTCGGGGGGAAAATCGAGCCAAATAAAAAGTGGGCCGTAAGCCCACTCATCTCTCCGCCAGCCGGACGATTCACGGAACACCCAGCGGACAAACGCGCCTGCACTCTTAGGATACGGCGTTTCCCTCAGAATTACAACCACCGCCCGTCTGTGCGTAGCCTGCCCCGGTGGTATAACTCAGCCATGCTGCCTCACGAAGTTCCTGCGACTTCGACGATAGAGATTCCGATTACGACCAGCCGTACAAAGCCTCTCCGAATTGCCGCGCGCGCGGCAGTTGATTACGTGCACTCCGTCAACGCCCGCCCCGTAGCCCCGCACCCTGAATCCGTAGCCGCGCTCACCGCCCTCACCGGCCCCACCCCGGAATCCCCCACCGATCCCGCCGAAGTCGCCCGCCTCCTCGCCCAATACGGTTCCCCCGCCACCGTAGCCAATGGCGGAGGCCGCTACTTCGGCTTCGTCAACGGCGGCTGCCTTCCCGCCGCCATGGCCGCAGGCTGGCTGGTCAGCGCGTGGGACCAGAACGCAGCCATGAACGTCCAGTCGCCCACCGCCGCCATCCTTGAAGAAACCGCGCTTGAGTGGACCCGCGACCTCCTAGGCCTGCCCCAGGGAACCGCCGGAGCCGTAGTCACCGGCGCCACCATGGCCAACTTCTCCTGCCTGGCCGCCGCCCGCCACCAGCTCCTCGAACGCGCCGGCTGGGACGTCGAAAACGACGGCCTCTTCGGCGCGCCCGAGCTCACCGTCGTCATCGGCGAAGAGGCGCACTCCTCGCTGATCAAGGCCCTCGGCATGCTCGGACTCGGCCGCAAGCGCGTGGTCCGCGTCCCTGTCGACGCCCACGGCCGCATGCGCGCCGACGCCCTGCCTCACCTCAACGACCGCACCATCCTCTGCCTCCAGGCTGGCAACGTGAACACCGGCGCCTTCGATCCCGCCGGCGCAATCTGCCCCGAGGCCCGCGCCGCCGGCGCATGGATTCACGTCGATGGTGCCTTCGGCCTCTGGGCCGCCGCCTCGCCCGCCTACCGCCATCTCACCCACGGCTTTTCGCTCGCCGATTCCTGGGCCACCGACGCCCACAAGTGGCCCAACATCGGCTACGACTGCGGCATCGCCCTCGTCCGCGACCCCGCCGTCCTGCGCGACACCATGGAGATCCAGGCCGCCTACCTCCTCAAGTGCGAAGGCCGCGAGCCCCGCCAGTACAATCCGGAGCTCTCCCGCCGCGCCCGCGGAGTCGAGCTATGGGCCGGCCTCAAATCCCTGGGCCGCGCCGGCATGGCCGAGATCGTCGAGCGCACCTCGTCGCACGCGCGGCGCTTCGCCGCCGGACTCCGCGCCGCCGGCTTCCGCATCCTCAATGACGTTGTCATCAACCAGGTCATGGTCGAGTTCGGCTCGCCCGAGCAGACCCTCCGCACCGTAGCCGCCATTCAGCAGGAAGGCACCTGCTGGTGCGGCTCAACCGTCTGGCAAGGCCACACCGCCATGCGCATCAGCGTCTCAAGCTGGGTCACCACAGAAGAAGACGTAGACCGCAGCCTCGCCGCCATGATCGCCGCCGCAAAGAAGGGTAGGTCAGGGCTTTAGCCCTGACAAATGAAGGCCCCAAAAACCTGGGGGCTTTAGCCCCTGAGGGATGCCAACCGCCGCAAAAGCGAGTGACCAGGAAAGAGTTGTCATTCTGAGCGCAGCGAAGAATCTGTGGTTGCCTTTAGGCTGGATTACTTCATCAGAGATTTGCGCAGTCGTTCCGTTTCTGTCTGCTCGCCCGCCGGGAACCTGAGTCCCAAAATACCCCTCCGCATCGGGCTCAAGAGCCCGAAATTTGCGACGACTTGCCCGTCAACAATTACGGCTACTGAGTGCCTGTTATATTTTTGGGTGAACTGCCGCAAAATACGCTTGCCGGCATAATCAAGTTCGATCTGGATTGCGTTTACTGCCGGGCCATACACGTAGGTGATAGTCATCTTGACTGACTTCACACCCCAGCGAGGGGCGTTAGCCGCGTGGGTGAGGACCATCGACGGCTCATTGGCCACTAGCAGATACTCCCGCCCGTCCATCATGCGCGTTATGCCTCTGGGCTGAACGCCGCCGCCTTGATCGAGAAGAAAGTTCGAGAGCGGCAGCCACAGGAAGCCCGCAGGAGGCTCGCCGGTCTGGGAGATCTCTTCAGCCTGTGAATCGGAAAAGACATCAGCGCCGTCCGGCGTCGGTGATGACCGATCGAAATGGTCGAGATTAAACGCCGATACGCGGAATTCTAAGTTTTTGCCGTATTCTCCGGGCTCATGGTTCTTGTGGATCCAATACAGACCGATACAGCCAACGGCGGCGAGCACAAACAGCCCAGCCGCGAAAAGAGCAGCCTTACCAGTAATCTTCATGAGCTAACGATCCTGCGCCGCCATTATCAATCTGATCGGTGTTGATGGCAACAGCAGTTGACTGTACATCAACTGAAAAGAGAGCCCCACGCGCTACCATGTCCTTTCAGCAATGGACCCCGCTCGCCCCCAACCCGTCTCCCGCGAGGCCAGCGAATCCCTCATCGCCTCCGCCGCCCTCACCTCCACCAACCCAGCCGCCGGCCTCTTCGGCCCCGCCTCCATCACCTGGCGCATCAACCGCGAATCCGCAATCTTCCTCGGAGCCGGCCGCGCCGCCCTGCTCCAGCTCGCCCACCCCTGGGTCGCCACCGCGCTTGAGCAGCATTCAACACTCATGCAGCGCCCCATCGCGCGCTTTCACTCCACCTTCCGCATCGTCTTCACCATGGTCTTCGGCTCGCTCGCCCAGGCCACCGCCGCCGCGCGCCAGCTCTACGGGACCCACACCCACATCCAGGGCGAGCTCACCGAACCCGCCGGCCGCTACCCGAACGGCGCACACTACGAAGCCAACGAGATCGCCGCCCTGCGCTGGGTCTTCGCCACCCTCGTCGAATCCGCCGTCCTCGCCTACGAATTTGTCCTGCCGCCGCTCTCCGATGCCGAACTCGACGCCTACTACACGGAAAACTGCACCCTGGCTGCGCTTTTCGGCCTGCCCGCCGCATCACTCCCGCCCGATTGGAAGAGTTTTCTCATCTACTGTCGCGAAATGGAACAGTCTGACCAACTCGGCGTCACCACCTCCGCGCGTGCCATGGCTCAGAGCCTGATGGCCGGCGCAGGCTCCGGTGTGGCCAGGCTGCTCAAGCCGCCCCACTGGTATCGCGCCCTAACCACGCAGGGCCTGGCCCCGCGCTTCCGCGAAGAATTCGCCCTGCCCTTCGCCCCACGCGAGGAGCAGGCCATCGCCCGCGCCCATCGCCGTCTCCCGCGCCTCTACCGCGCGCTCCCCGCCGCCGTCCGCTTCGTAGGCCCGTATCACGAAGCCCAATCCCGCCTCGCCGACCGCCCTCCCGGCCCGCTAACCCGCGCCAGCAACCGCTTCTGGATCGGCCAACCCCGCATGCCCTTCGGCGAGGACTAGAGTATTTGGTGAATCGATGGGAGTGCTCGTTTTGAAGGGGCACGGCTTTAGCCGTGCCGTCAGGAGGCTCAATTTGGCCCGGCCTTTAGGCCCCGAGGGACGTTTTTCATCGCGCGATCACCGCAGCATCGATTCACCAAACACTGCGTAGCCGCAATCGAGCGCACCGCCTCGAGAATTGCTCAAATCCACCAATTTCCCCTTTGCTCCAACCCCCTGCCACCGCAGACAATATCCCCATGAAATCCCCGCGCTCCGCTCTACTGCTTCTCTTCACAGCCCTGCTTTCCCTGCCTTGCCTCTACGCCGCCGAGAAACAGCCAGCCAGCGTCTACCACGCCCGCCGCGTGGCGCTCGCAGCCAAACTCCACGGCGGAGTAACCATCCTCTTCGCCGCCGAAGAGCCTCAGCTTGAGTATCTCGACTACCGCCAGGATGAGGACTTCTACTACCTGACCGGCTGGAACGAGCCCGGCGCGGCGCTGCTGATCGCCGCCCAATCCGAGCCGCCCTCCGCCACGGCCGGCCCGCTCGATCCCCAGGGCCAGCACCCCTACGAGGAGATCCTCTTCCTGCCCACGCGCAACCTGCGCATGGAAAAGTACACCGGCGTGAAGCTGGATGCGGCCACGCCCGGCGCAGCGCAAACCGCGGGCGTCGATCAAGTGACGCCGATGATCGACCTGCCCAAAGTCCTCAGCGACCTGATCGCCGCGGACCGCCGCCTCACGCGCCGCATCTTTACGCAGGCAGACAACGCATCGGCTGCGGCACTGCTCCAGATCGCGGCAGCCACGCTGGGCGAAGCCGCGCCGCCCGCCGCGCACGACGTGGCCGCGCTCACCACGCCGCTGCGCCAGGTAAAAGATGCGGGCGAAATTGCGCTGCTGCGCAAGGCCTCCGACGTCTCCATTGCCGCGCAGCGCGTTATGATGCGCTCCGTGCATCCCGGCGTTACCGAGCTTTCCATTGCGGGCAAGATGTTCGCATCGTGGATGGAGCAAGGCTGCGAGCGCGCCAGCTATCCGCCCATCGTCGGCTCCGGGCCTAACTCCACCACGCTGCATTACTCCGCCGGCGCCCGGACGATTCAGGACGGCAATCTTGTCGTCGATGCGGCCTGCGAGTACTCCATGTACGCCTCCGACATCACGCGCACCGTGCCCGCCAATGGCCACTTCACCGCCCGCCAGCGTGAGATCTACGACGTGGTGCTCGGGGCGCAGCGCGCGGCCGCCGAGGCGTTCATCGCCGGCAAGTCGAAGATCAACGATCGCAACCGCGAAGACCCCGACTCGCTGGATACCGTGGCGTACAACTACATCAACACCCACGGCAAGAGCCTGGACGGCCAGCCGCTCGGGAAGTACTGGCTGCACGGTCTCGGTCACATGGTCGGCATCGACGTGCATGACCCGGCCGACTATCCCGCGGTGCTCAAGCCCGGCATGGTCTTCACCATCGAGCCCGGCGTGTACATCCCCGAGGAGCACCTGGGCGTGCGGATCGAAGACGTCTTTTTAGTCGGCTCCGATGGCAAGCTGATTGACCTGATCGCAGACTTGCCGCATACCGCTGACGACGTAGAAGCGGCGATGAAGGGAAAGTGAGCGAGCGAATGACCTCTGATCCGAGCTAGTCAAAGTCCTATTCCGCCTGGACCCCAGCGACGATCAGGGATGACAACCGCGCCGTAGGCGCAGCGGTTGTTAGCCCCGCGTTTCAACGTGGGGAAGCGGATTGCAAAAAACGGGAATGAGCCCCGTAGGGGCGACGGAACCCGTTCCCAGAAAGGACCTGGGAGGGCTGCACTGACGACCCAATTGCGGCTGTCGTCAATCGCTACAATCAACCCAATGGAACCCAACCCGCTCGACACCCTGACGACCGCTTTCCGCGACCAGCTTCTGGCCTGCCTGGAGGAGTGCGCCCACGGCCGCCGCGGCCTCTTCTCCAGCTATGAGCATCTTGGCGGTGAGGAACCAGCCTGGCCCGAGGCTGCGAGCCTGCGCGAGCTGGCCGGCGCTCTTCAGCCCATCCTGGCCCAGGCCGAAACCTCAGATCCCCTCGTCGATGAGTTCCTCGACCTCTGCTCCATCCACGGCGAATCGAACCCCGGCGAGGCGCGCCTGGCGCGGGAGTTCCTTAGGCGGATCGACCGCGGCGAAGTCGGCACCCCGACTCAGACGCCATTCGTCAGGTAATTCGCGCATGCTGGATTTCGCTGTGTATTCGCCTAACGTAGAAAACTACATATGAAAAACTACCCGAGAGTTGGGTAAGACGGGGGTAACAACTCGGGGCGAGTTGGGTAAGACGGGGGTAACAACTCACCCTGAGTTGGGTCATGGGTTTTGTGAGTCAGCTCACTCGGCCCTTATTCCTTCAGTAGCGGATGCCGAAGTTGATCGGAACCAGCCGCGTACCCGCCCCGATGGTCGTATTGCCTAGCCCGTTCGGCGACTGGCCGATGATGGCCGGCGTAAAAGCGTCCACAAACCTTGCCTCTGCATAGACTTCCATGCGGCCGTCCCCGTACATGCCGCTGAAACGGTGGCGGAAGCCGCCGCCGATGTTGAAGCCGCCCTGGTTCGACGAGAAGTGCCCGGCCGTCGCGTTGGTGGTGCCGACGCCGCAGTAGAAGTAGTAGCAGAACTGCTGCTGCTGCTGCACGGTGAAGCTGGTCACTTTGCGGTAAAACCCTCCGCCACCAGTGACATACACGCCGTTAGAGGCCTTCGGGAAGAGGTCGATCACGGGATCGACGGTCAAGGACCATAGGTGGATGTTGCCGCCGTCGGAGCCAGCCTCGGCAATGATGGTGCTGGGCAGCCCGTCGCTCAAGAACTGGTACTCGGCCAACAACGCCAGCCCGTGGGAGAAGTGCATGCCGCCCCCGAGGGTGACATCCCAGCCGGAGTTAACGTAGGTGGAGGTGTCGCCCACAGCGGTGTTCCAGCCGGCGCCGCCTTCAAAGGCAAGCTTGCCCTTCCATCCGGCATTGCCTCCGCCGCCATTCTTGTTGTCATACTGGCCGCCGCCGTTGGCGGGCTCGGGCGCCGCGGGCAGCGCGTCTGATCCGCTATCGGAGACAAAGGTGTAGTCGGTGGAACTGGAGTCCGTGGCGGAAAGCGCTGACGCGTGGGTGGAACTGGTGGAAGGGGCAACCTGGGCGTTCGCGCCGCCCACGGCCAGCAGTGCCGCGGCTCCTACAAAGGCGAAACGACCCACAAGCGAAAACCAACGTGCAGATAACATTTTTGGACCTCTCCGAGAAGCGAAGTTGGTATGGAACAAAATGGGGGAACCCTCGTGTCGTGGTCACGGGGTCCTTTGCCGGCTGGTCGTGGCTGGCCGGGAAGTGACCACACAGCTGCCTTTTCCCTTAGACACAATTTCCCGTCTGGGGTTGCGCCGGACGGGGCGAACATCTCCATGGTAAGGCTTGCCTTGGGCGTGGGCTAAGTTGGAGCGGGGGCGAAGGAGAGGGAGGGGGTTGGGTTGGTTGGGGGAAGATGGGGCCTCACGAAGTGTGATTGTGATCACTGCCAGCCTCGCCGTTTGTCCGCGAAACTGGAATAGTCTTAGTGAGCAGGAACACTTAGCCGCGGATCATCGGCCGGCCTGGGGTTCCATCGGAGGGAATGAATCATGAGCACCCTGGAATCCCGCGCCTGGCATGCCGGACTGGTCTTTGCCGCGTGTCTGATTGTGTTTCTTGTGGTCACGACCCTGGCGGGGGCCGCGGCGACGCTGCGGTAGAGTTGGCCATTTCTTTAGCGGAACGCGAAAGGCCGGAGCTGTGTGCTCCGGCCTTTGCCTTTTTTGCTGACAACTGACAACTGTCGTTATCCCTGGATGTCGAACTGCTCCGGGTGCAGGGTAGCGTCGCTTTTGACCAGGATGTTCTTGCCCGTAAGGTCTTCGTAGTCGGTGAGCCAGCGGGCATTCGTGGCCTTGAGCATCTTGACTGTTTCGGGGTGCACGCGAAGCAGCACGTCGGGATTCTCGAAGTGCTTGCGCATCTTGCGCAGCTCGGTGTAGATCTCGTTGCAAACGGTGGAGGGGCTCTTGACCATGCCGGTGGCCTGGCAGGTGGGGCAGGGGACGCTGAGCGTGCGCTCGAGCGACTGCTTGACCCGCTTGCGCGTGATGGCCACCAGGCCGAAATCATTGAACTGCAGCACCTTGGTTGGGGCGCGGTCGGCCTTCAGTGCTTCTTCGAGCGCGGCGAGGACCCGGAAGCGATTTTTGCGCTCGTCCATGTCGATGAAGTCGATGACGATGATGCCGCCGAGGTCGCGCAGGCGAATCTGGCGGACGATCTCGGGAATCGCGTCGAGGTTGGTCTTGACGATGGTGTCCTCGAGCCGCGCCGTCTTGCCCACGAACTTGCCGGTATTGATGTCGATGGCCACCAGGGCTTCAGTCTGGTTGATCACGATGGATCCGCCGGACTTGAGCCACACCTTGGAGCGGAGCGCCTTCGAGATCTCGTCCTGAATGCCGAAGTGCTCAAAGAGCGGCGTTTCCTTGGTGTAGAGCTTGACGCGGCGCATCATGCTGGGCGCAAAGCGGTTGAGGAAGCGCACAATGCGCTCGTAGTCGTCCTGCGAGTCGACCCAGATGGAGGAGAAGTCGGCGCTCACCTGGTCGCGAAGGATGCGCTCAATCAGCGACAGATCGTGATAGATGAGCGCCGGCGCCTTCGATTTCTCTGAGCGGTCGCGGATCTCTTCCCAGAGATGGATAAGGAAGCGCAGGTCGGCGCGCAGCTCGTCTTCCGAGGCTCCCTCGGCCGCGGTGCGGACAATGAATCCGCCGGGGGCCTCGCCACGCTCGTTGGTCAGGATTCGCTTCAGGCGCTGGCGCTCCTCGTCGGAGGCAATCTTGCGGCTGACGCCAACATGGGTCACCGTGGGCATGAAGACCAGGAAGCGTCCGGGCAGCGCGATGTGGCTGGTGATGCGCGCGCCCTTTTTGGCGATGGGTTCCTTGGCGATCTGCACCAGGATTTCCTGGCCCGGCTTCAGCAGTTCGCTGATGGTGGGCAGATCGGAGGTCTGGGCAGAGCGCCGCGATGGGCGGCGTCCGTCGGGGCGGCGGCCTCCGCGGTCACTACCACGGTCAGCACCACGATCACCACCACGCTCGCCGCGCCGTCCGCGTCCGCCGCGTCCGCCGCGCTCGCGCGCCGGGGCGGGCGCTCCGGGAGCGGCCGGAGCCTCTTCGCCTTCCTCTTCTTCTTCTTCGATCTCGAGGTCGTCGTCGCCGTTTTTATCGTCGAAATTGAGCTGAATCTTGTGGTCGAGGTGGGCCTCCTGCAGCATCTCGCCGATTTCGCCGGAGCGGATCTGCGTCTGCAGCTTCTCTTCTTCCTCGTAGTCGTCGAGGTCGTGCTCGTCGTGACGCCCGTGATGATGCCGCGGGGTCTCGTACTCCTCGCCCTCGATGACTTCTTCTTCTACGACGCCTGCGCCCGGCGAGAACGAAGAGGCCGCGGCAGTTGTGCCACTGGCGCCCTGCGCCCTGGACGGTTCAGGCGTCTTTGCCGGCGCGGGATACTCCGGCTCCTTTTTCTTGCCTCCAAGCCCGAACAGGCGGAACTCGCTTGGGGGCAGCGGGTCAACGTTGTGCGAAGCGGAACGGTCGCCTTCGGAGTCGCTTCCGGTCTCTTGATCGGGACGGTCGGGATCGCCCTTCTGGGGCGTGATCCAGTCGGCTACCACCTCGGTGGACGGCTCCGGAATGGGCGCGTGTCCGATGTTGTCTTTGCCGGCAGGCTTTCCCTGCCGCTGGCCGGTGTATTCTTCCTGCCGGTAGGCATCGTGGCTGGATTCCTCGCCGCCGCGAGACTGGGTAAAGAAGGGATCGTTGAACGGGTCTGAATCCACCGCGGCACGAACCGGCTCAGCGTGCGCGCCGGGCAGATTCTCCTGCGGAAGTTCCTCTTCGACCAGTTCCTCTTCGATCAGTTCTTCGTCAACCTGCTGCTCGCCGTGGAAGGGTGTTTCTTCCGGGGTCAGGTAGGTGGATTCCATGGTCTCGCCGGAGGTAGTCTCCTCGGCATCGGCGAGAGTTTCGGGCGCCACGGTGGCCGGTTCGGAGCGGCGATGGCGGGCCAGGGATTCTCCGGGAAGGAGTCCGGAACCGTCCCACGCGAGCGGGGCCTCGATCAACGAGGAAGGCTTGAACGTGGGCTTGGGCCGCGTCGGAGGAGGCTGGGCATTGCTGGCTGCCGGAGCCGCCGGTTCGCCACCGTATTTGGAGAGCGATTCGCCAGGCAGAACAAATGCCGGGGCTTCGCGCTGTGAAGATTCGCGGGACGAAGATTCGCGTTCGGGCCGTGATTCCCGGCCACGGCCAGATTCCCGCCGTTCGCGTCCTTCACGTCCTTCGCGATTTTCGCGAGGCTGGCGGGGTTCGCGCGTGTAATAGCCTTGTTCTTCCCGCTCGGGGGCCGGCGGATGCGCGTGCGGCGCAGCGTGGGCGGGAGGCTCGGCGGCAGTTTCCATGTAGGTTTCCGCGGAAGCTTCCGTTTCCACGGGGTCGGAGACCGAAGTGGTCTGCCCACGGCCGCTGCGGCGACGGCGGCGTCCGCGCCAGCGCCGAGGCTCGCCCGACTCATCGCCTTCTTCTTCCCGCGGAGCAGCCGCTTCTGCCGGTGCGGCATGGACCGGTTCCCGTTCGGGGGCAGCTTCAGGAGCGAAGGCCGCAGCCGGCCGGCGCTCGGGGCGGCCTTCCCGTGGGGAGCGGTCGCGGCGTTCTTCGCCCGCGCCCTCGCGGCCCTGGCCCTCGCGTGGTTCCTGCTCCCGGCGGCCTTGCTGTGCAGCCTGGACTGCGCCGCTGGTGGCGGCGCGCTCCAGCTCATCTGAGTCTTCCTGGTCTTCCATCTCCAGGAAGTCGGTTACGTAAAGGAACGCGTCGCGCTCCAGGCCCAAGTCAACAAAAGCGGACTGCATGCCCGGCAAAACCCGCGTGACCCGGCCCTTGTAAATGGAGCCGGCGAGCGTGTACTCGTTTTCGCGTTCGTAGTAGATTTCAGCGAGCTGGTCGTCTTCCAGGATCGCGAGCCGCGTCTCATGCGGCGTAGAGGAGATACAAATTTCCTTGGCCATCGTACCTTTCCGCCCGGCGAATTCTAGCCGGGGCCTGCGGCCAGGACGGATGGAGACGAGCGAGCGAGGAAGGGAAGGGAATGGCAGGATGACCGGGAGACGCTGGTAGGCCGAAAGCCGTTAAGCAGATAGGTGGCGAACCAGGAAGTTCAGCCAGTGAAGACGGCCGAACAAGCATTCCGATTGGTTGATCCTTCAGCAGAAAGTTTGTGGCCATCCAGAACCAGATCGACCAGACGATCGACTGTTTCGGGGCCGTTTCACCGCTGGAGCCGGCACAGACGTTCCGCGCCCACTGAGCGAGGCCAGCAAGGCCCCAGGCTCCCGCGCGCTCCGTGCCACTCGATGGCTTCCGGCGGCACCGGCAATCTCCCTCGCGGCGACTTGTTCGTGTCGCCAGGGAGTACCGGCTTTCCCGTTTCTGCGTGCTCATGAACCCAATCCCGCCGCGCCCTTGCGGTTCCATTGCGAACCCGGCCGGCGAATTGACTTGATAATCTTTTCCGCAGCGCAACTTCAGCAGCGCGCTCGCGGGGTTAAAACCCTAGGATGCATTTCAGTTTACGAACCGGCGCATGCGCACGTTCATCGCCACGCCCAGCGCCAGGAATGTAAACAACACCGAAGACCCGCCGTAACTCATGAGTGGCAAAGGAATTCCGGTGACAGGCATAAAACCTATGACCATGCCCACGTTGACCAGAATCTGAAAGGTCAACACAGCCACGATTCCCATAATAATCAGAGAGCCGGCAAGGTCTGCGGCTGTTTGTGCGTTTTGAATCAAACGCATCAATACAAGGAAGTATAGCAGCAGGACAAAAATCGCGCCCACAAAGCCGTGTTCCTCGCTGAAGGCGGCGAAGATGAAGTCGGCATGGGGAATAGGGATAAACGCCCCCTGCGTCTGCGAGCCTTTTTCCGCTCCCTGGCCCCAGATGCCTCCGGCGCCGACCGCGATTTTGGCCTGGAGGATCTGGTATCCCGAGCCCCGCGGATCGTTATCGGGATTGATAAAGCTGGTGAGGCGCGCCTTCTGGTAGGGCTTAAGGAGCTTTCCGCTGCTCCAGCCGCCCATCAGCAGGACCGCCCCCGCCGCGGAGAGGATCAATGCCTGTTTCAGGTTGATACCGCCCAGGAAGAGGCCAAGCATCAGCACCGGGATGTAGACCAGGGAGGTGCCCATGTCCGGCTGCTTGAGGATAAGGAGCATGGGAACCCCCACCAGCGCGAACGCCCTGAAGATCTCCTTCCAGCTCAATGACCGGCCGCCCAGGTTGGCGAAGTAACGGGCCACCGCCAGGATGATGACCAGCTTCATCCATTCCGACGGCTGAAACAGCACCGGCCCCACCTTGATCCAGCGCCGGGCGCCGAGCGCCTTGTGGCCGATGCCCGGCACCAGCACCGCGGCCAGCGCGAGGAGGAAGATGCCGTAGAACCATGGCGCCAGGTCGATCAGCTTGTGATAGTCGATTTTGGAAAACAGGACCATGGCCACCAGGCCGCCGGCGATGTAAAGGAGTTGCTTGATGTGGAAACTGCCGTCGGCGTACTTGGTATGCAGCGTGGCGGAGTAAATCTCCATGACCGAGATGGCGCAGAGGACGAGCACGATGAGCAGAAGTCCCCAGTCGAAGTCACGAAAACTCATGAAACGGCGCATCAGTGGGAGTCCTTGCGCCATCGAAGCGGGAGCTGGAGCGCGGAGGCGAGCGAGCTGAAATCCGCGGACTTGACGGCCAGTACGCGTGCCGGCTCCTGCGGCGTGACAAAGAAGTGCCCGGCGTGGAGGACGTCTGCCTGTTCGGCGCCGTGCTTCGGCTGGGCTGGGTCCGGGGTGGTCCAGAGCTCGCCGACCTCAACCGGCTTGCTGGGCTGGCTGGCCTGCTGCAGCACGTTGTGATCCTGGCGGCGCTTCTTGTTTACGTAAGTGATGACCAGGGCCTGTGCGATGTGGGCGGAGTTCGAGCCCCAGTCGCCGTGCTCCTCCAGGACAACGATGGCCAGCTCGGGATTGCGCCGCGGCACCATGCCCACGAACCAGGAGTTAGGCGTGCGCTCGCCGCCCTTTACGTGCGTGTCGCCGCCGCCGACTACCTGGGCGGTGCCGGTCTTGCCGGCGAAGTCGACGCCCTGGATGTGCGAGGCCGCCGCGGTGCCGGTGGTGGTGGCTGCTGCCATGCCGTCGGTGACGGTCTCCCAGGTGTCGGGATCGAGCGGGACGGTCTTGTCGCCGGAGCCGGGGAAGGAATCGATCAGCGCCTGGCGGAAGTCAGCGGGAAGCTGCGCCGTGTCCACCACGTGCGGGCGGACAAAGTGGCCGTCGGAGGCGATGCCGGAGAGCGCGCGCAAAAGCTGGATGGGCGTCACCTGCGTTTCGCCCTGGCCGATGCCCACCGAGATGGTGTTGCCCGCGTAGTACTTCTGGTGATAATTCTTCCACTCCCACTGCGTGGAGGGCATCACGCCGCTCATTTCGTTGGGCAGGTCGATGCCGGTTTTATGCGAAAGGCCGAACGACGTGGCGTATTTGGAGATGGTGTCGATGCCGAGCTTCTGCGCCAGGGTGTAGAAGAACGTGTCGCAGGAGAGCGGGATGGCCTGGTGGATGTCGAGGACGCCGTGGTGCTTGTCGCAGTGGAAGAAACGGCCGTAGAAAGAGCCGCCGCCCACGCAGTTTACGTGCATGTCCTGCGCCACGCCCTCCTGCAGGCCGGCCGCGGACATGATGATCTTGAAGGTGGATCCGGGCGCGAGCTGGTCCTGGATGGCCTTGTTCATCAGCGGATGGCGCGGGTCGGTGATGAGCTTGTTCCACTCGTCCTTGTGGATGCGCACGGCGAACGCGTTGGGGTCGAAGTTGGGATGCGACACCAGCGCCAGAATTTCGCCGTTGCGCGGATCCATGGCGATGACGGCGCCGTTCGATTCGCCCAGCTCCTGCTCGGCCACGCGCTGCAGGTCGAGATCGATGGTGAGCTTCAGATCCTGCCCCGGCGTGGCGTGCTGCGTGCCCAGGATGCCGACTTCGCGCCCGTGGCTGTCGACGATCACGTCGCGGGAGCCGTCCACGCCGCGCAGAAGCTGGTCGTACGTCTCCTCCACGCCGGCCTTGCCCACCACGTCGCCGGGCTCATAGGCGGCGTAGCGCGGCTGGTTCAGGTCATCCTCGCTCACCTCGCCCACGTAGCCGATCAGGTGCGAGGCAAATCCGTCGCGCGGATAAAGGCGGCGCTCTTCGTCGATGGTCTCGAGCTCCGGAAGCTCGTTGCGGTGAGCCTCGATGAAGGCCTGCTCGTCTGCCGAGATATCCTGCTTGATGGGGATGGGCTGGTAACCCGGCGCAATGCGGAAGTGCTTCAGCGTCTGGCGAAGCTGGTCCAGGTCAATGTGCAGGCCTTGCGCAATCATGGGCAGGTCCGCATCCACGTTCTTGTTCTGCTCGCGGACCAGGAAACAGGAGACCGACGGGTAGTTGTCGACGAGGAGGCGGCTGTCGCGGTCGAACAGCTTGCCGCGCGGCGCCATGATGGGCACTTTGCGAATGCGGTTCTGCTGTGCCAGATCGCGGTAGTTGGACGCGCCCAGCACCTGCAGCTTCCACAGGCCGGCAGCCAGCACCAGCATCATGAGGAGGATGCCATACTGCACAGCCGTGGACTTGAGGCCGGAAAGCTTTTCGCCGCGGGATCGGTCGGAATACATGATGCTTTATCTAAGATAGCGCGAAAATGGATTGCGTTCTTGAGTTCTCAATCAAAGGTTGTAATGGCGGGTCGAGCTCCAATGGAATCGGACGAAGCTAGACGATATCGGTGGCCCAATCAAGAATGGCGAGATGTGGGACGACATTCCGAAAGGCCTTGTCATGCGAAATTAGAACCGCGTCGAGCGAGAGCGCATGGGCTGCGATCATGAGATCGGGGTGTGACAAGTTCTTCCCGGCTGCTCGCAGGCTTGCCCGGAGTCTGCTATATGCCTGCGCCTCCGCCGAACCCCATGGCCGAATCTCGACAACCTGAAACAACTTTTCCACCGCGCGCCTCACGCGGATGGCTCCCGGCCTCCACTCAAGGCCATAAAGTATCTCTGCCTCAGTGACGCTGGAAATCAAGACCGGAGTAAGCGGGATTGTTTCATCAAGGATTCTTCGCGCCTCGGGAGACCGGCCGTTGACGATGTACCCGGCGATATTGGTATCGAGGAGGAACGGACGCGGGTTGCTCACAGCCAGTCTCGCTCCTCGGGCGGGGAAAGATCTCGATCAAGCTCAAAGTCGGCGGCTCCGGCTTCGTCGAGCTCTTTGTAGATGTCTTTCAGGGAAGGCCGCGGGGGCTTCTCAGAGAGGATCAGGGCGCCGGTTTGGGCATTGCGTTCGATATAAACTTCGTCCGTATTGAAGCGATATTCCACCGGAATGTGCACGGCTTGGCTCCGGCCGTTCCTGAAAACCCGGGTTTTCTGAGGCGCAGGCATGAATTACTCCTACTGATATCTATGGTGACAGCGGTCTTCCATAAAGTCGTCGGGAAATCCAGCTTCGTCGATGGTCTTGAAGATGCTGTCCCAATTGGTAGGGGGATCCCGCGACAGAATCAGGTCTCCCGTCTGTTCATCGCGGCGCACGTAGACTTCGGTCGCGCTGAGCCGGTATTCGGCCGGGATACGCACGGCCTGGCTTCGGCCATTCCGGAAGACGCGGGTTTTTTGCGGCGCGGGCATTGGGTTCACGTGATATCTATCATGATAGATATCATCTCCGAAGTCAAGACGCGAGTGCCGCAAACGGCCCAAAATGAGCGCGGGCGTCAGCCCCAGAACGACGGTTGCGCAAATTGCGCCACTACCGATGGATTGGCCGGATCGACCCCGACCGCGCGCGTCAGCTTTCCTGCGTTGGGAAGCGGTCGGACGCGCGCAGAAGATACGTGGGTTCCAGCATCCCGCTCGCGGGATAAACTTCCTCGCCGGCGTACTGGAAACCCAGCTTCAGCAGGAGGTTGCGGGACCCCACGTTCTCCGGATGATGCCCGGCGAAGATGGCCGAAGCGCCCAGCCTGGCGAATCCAACCTGGATGGCGGCCGTCGCCGCTTCAAAGGCCAGTCCGCGCCGCCAGAACTCTGGCCGGAGATGAAACCCCAGCTCCGGGATGGTCTCCGCGGGCTTCCACGGACGCAAGCCGCAAACCCCCACGTGACGGCCGTCTTCGAGCAGAAAAATGGGCCAATACTGCATCCCGGATTCGCGCTGATGGGCCATCTCTTCCGCCAGTCTTGCCTGCACCCGTTCGGGCGAGTAAGGCCCGCCGAAAAAGCCGGTGACGCGTACGTCCGTCCATAGTTCCATTGCCAGCGGAAGGTCGTCTTTACGCCAGGCGCGAAAGCCGAGACGCGCGGACGCGAGGAAGTAGCGGGAATCCATAACTTCTCTCAGGGTAACGCCGGACTCTCATTAGTCCCGGATCTGAAACCGATCGAGAATGGGGAAGGAAATCAGCGCAATCAGTGAGTTACCCACCGCCTGCAGGAGGCTGGTCACCCAGCTCCACTCCAGGTCAAGTCCGAGCATCCCCTTGGAAACAAACAGGTAGATGGCGCTGCACAGCAGGGTGAGGACGAAGTTCAGGGCGACACGCACAAGATAGTTCTGCACGTCGATGCGGATGCCCACTGACGCTGCCAGGTACCCGGCGACAGTCTTGGCAATTCCGTTGATGCCGATGGCGTGATGGGTCAGGGCATCTTCAAAGACTCCCGTAAAGCCGCCGATCAGCATGCCCTGGATGGGACTGCGGCGGCCGAGAGCGAAGTAAATGGTGATGACCAGGGGGAAGTCGAACCAGATGTGGCTCTGTCCCACGGCGCGCGGCAGCATGGCCTGCAGCACCAGCGCAGTCACAATAGCGATCAGGTAGAGCGGCGCAGGATAGCGGTGAATCTCGAGATCGCGGCGCGTGTCCGAGATCATTACAGGCATCTAGCGCACCCCCTGCGGCTGCGGATTCGCGGGCCGGGATGCAGGCTTCGGCGCGGGTTTGGTCCCCGGCTGCTCCCGTCCCGGTGCGGGCTCCTGCTTCGGGATGGCCGACTGCGGCCTGGGCGTCGCGGGTTTCCTGGCCTTGGGAGTTGCCTGTTCAGGACTTTCCGGTTCGGCAGACTGCTCCGGCGAGGGCGCATTCCCGGGCACGAATCGATCGGGACGAGCCGGCGGCAGCAGTTTAGGAACCACCGCTTGCGGCGGCGTTGCCGGCGGCGCGCTGCCATCGGCGGGTTTGGCCAGCGTCTGCGGAGCGTTCGGGTCTGTGATGCCCGGCAGCCGCTCCGCCATGATCTGCGAAGCCTTTTGCTGCTCATCCAGCTCCGATGCGTCTGGCCCCTTTAGCTGCTGGCTCAGGGCCATGTCCTTCAATTGCTGATCGCTGAAGCGCGGCTCAATGGAGGTGATCACCAGCACCTCGTCCAGCCGGTCCAGATCCAGGTCCGGTTTCACAATCACGTGAATAAACCCATCACGGTCCGGATCGCGCTCCACTTTTTCGACAACGCCCACGGGCAATCCGCGAGGAAAGATCTGGTCGCCGCCGGCAGTCAGCACCTTTTCGCCGGGCTGGATCCGGTTGTCCGCCAGGATGCCCACGATTTGCGGCTGGCCGGCCGCGTTGCCGCGCAGAATGCCTCGGATCCGTTCATTCACCAGGATCACTCCGGCGCCGCTTGACTGGTCGTTAATCTCCAGCACCTGCGCGGAATGTCCAAACACCTCGCGCACCTTGCCCACGATCCCTTCCGGTGAGACCACAGCCATATCGCGCCGCAGGCCGTCGTCTTTGCCCTTGTCGATGGTGAAGAGCCGCGACTGGTCTGAACCGCTGGTGCCGAGCACCTGGGCGGGCAGCGTAGCGTACGGATACTTTTCCTCAAATCCGAGCATCGCCTGGAGCCGCTGGCCCTGGCGCGCATCCTCCAGCAGAGCCGCCTGCTCCAGCCGCAGCCGGTCAATGGTCTGCTGCAGGTCCTTGTTCTGCTGGCGGATATGGCCGAGTTCGAAGTAGTCGCCCCATACCTGCCCGACGCCGGTTGTGAAGAACTGGCTCACGCGCTCCGGTGGCGAGACCAGCGCGTTGGCCCAGAGCCGGATCAGGCGTACGCCCGCGCTGTCGGCAGGGTCGTAGACATTCCGCCCGGAGCCGGTCCGGCGCACCTGCATCGCAAGCCCTATGATCTGCGCCACCAGCAGGGCCGTCAGCACGACCAGGTTCCGGTATCGGGTGAAAAAGGATTCCATGGGAAGACAGTGCTCAGTGATCAGTGGTCAGTGATCAGTTTGCTGCAAATCTTAACGTGCGGGATGCTACTAGTGAGATTCCAGGTCATGGACCAAAGGCCTGAAGGACATCTGGCGCCTTTCGTCACTGAGCCAGCGGCGGCGAAAGCTATGGGTCGGTGATCACTGACCACTGATCACTGAGCACTTCTCGTCAGTCGATCTTGATCTTCCGCAGCAGGCGGAAATCCGACAACATCTTGCCGGTTCCCAGCACTACAGAGGCCAGTGGGTCGTCGGCCACCGAGACGGGCAAGCCGGTCTCTTCGCGGATGCGCTTGTCCAGGTTCTTGATCAGCGCTCCGCCGCCGGTGAGGACGATACCGCGATCCGAAATGTCGGCGCTCAGTTCCGGAGGCGTCCGTTCCAGCGCCACGCGGATGGCATTCATGATCACGGCAATGCACTCGCCCAGCGCCTCGCGGATCTCGCTGTCGTCGATGCTGATGGTCTTGGGCACGCCTTCAATCAGGTTGCGGCCCTTGATCTCCATGGTCAGCGGCTTGTCCAGCGGGAAAGCCGAGCCGATCTCGATCTTGATGTGCTCCGCTGTCCGCTCGCCGATCAGCAGGTTGTACTTGCGTTTCAGGTAGTTGGTAATGGCCTCGTCCATCTGGTTGCCGGCCATGCGCACTGACCGCGAGTAGACGATGCCGGAGAGCGAAATCACCGCGATATCCGTCGTCCCGCCGCCGATGTCGACCACCATGTTGCCGCTCGGTTCGGTAATCGGCAGCCCGGCGCCGATCGCGGCCACCATGGCCTGCTCCACCAGGTAAACCTCGCTGGCCTTGGCCCGGTACGCCGAGTCTTCCACCGCGCGCTTTTCCACCTGCGTAATCTCTGAAGGCACGCCGATCACGATCCGCGGATGCACCAGCATCTTGCGGTTGTGGGCCTTCTGGATAAAGTAATTGAGCATCTTTTCCGTGACCTTGAAGTCGGCGATGACGCCGTCCTTCATGGGCTTGATGGCCACGATGTTGCCCGGAGTGCGGCCCAGCATCTCCTTGGCTTCCTTGCCAACCGCTTCCACCTCGCCGGTGTTCTTGTTAATCGCTACAATCGAGGGCTCGTTGACCACGATGCCCTTGCCGGCGGCGTAAACCAGCGTGTTGGCTGTGCCCAGGTCGATGGCCAGATCGCTGGAAAACATGCTGAAGAGCGAACGCAGGCCGTGCGAGCGCGAAGGGCGCGAAGGATAGCCGTTCAATGACATTGGGAGCTTGGTGTTACCTCAGGGCTTATTGTACGGCCAGAAGCCACCGCTGTGTGTGACGCATGCACAAGTGAATATCCGACCGGCGATGAAGCGAGAGCCAGCGTGCGCCTGCTTGTGAGCGGTGTTCCGGGGAGGTTCCGTACTCAGCTTCGGCGCCTCCGGTTTTCGAACCGGAAAACGCCGAAGATTGCCCGGCGGGGAGAGCGACTCACAGTTTGAGTGAAGGACCCGCTCCGCCGGCGCCCTGGATCGATCCGCCACATGCCCTGATATTGGTTGTGTTGTCGGCAACGGTGGTGGTGGTGCCAATGACGCCAGTGGAGCCGGTATACACGCATACACCGTAGGAGTTACCCGTGATGATGGAGCTCTGGACGTTCAAGTTAGCGCCGGTATCCGCGTAAAGACCAGTCAGGCCCTGTGTAATCACCGAGTCGCGAATATCGACGGAGCCGTTGCGCGTCAATACGCCCTGCGCTGTGGAGCCTTGAATGGAAGTGTGCTCGATTGTGACCTTGTCGTATGGATATAGTCCTGAGCTCTGATTGGTCGTGACACCAACAGTCCCGCCCACGATGGTGCTGTTGCGGATGAGGACGTCTTCCAAACCTTGGCTGCCCAGGATGACCCCGGCCTGGTTGAACCCTTCCATTAAACAGCCATCGATGACGACGTTAACAACATAGGCCGTCGGAGCAGACGTGTTCGACGAAACGTTGATAGCATTCGTTCCCTCGCCGATACCTTTGATGGTGAGATTGCGCAGGACGATTGTTGCAGCCGCCGAAGGGTTCACGAAAATGCCTTCGCCGCCTGTAAAGGTTATGTTTCCGCCACCGGTGCCGTCGATGGTGACTGACTGGACAATGCCGACGGAGCCGTAATCGCCAGGTCCCATTACCGAGACGACGCCTGCAACTGCCGTGTTGTTGACGGCAGTTTGAAATGTTGCGTAAGGCTTGGCGGGTGTGCCGGTACCGGTTGAATCGCTACCGGTGACTGAGACCCACGTGTGGGCGGAGGAGGCAGACAAGGAAGCCGCAAACACTAGAAGGCTCAGGGTGGCGGGGGAAGACATGAAGAAGTTTCACTGGCACTTTCCTTTCGATATACGGTGCTGAGGGCACGGAGGGTTGGGCTGAGATATTCGCTCTGTCCAGGCGTGCCCGCGATCCTACAAGCCGGAACATTGATTGCCTATCGAAATCGTCGAAAGGGGCGAAGAGCCATTGGAACGGCAAAAACTCAGGTCTTCTCCAACCATCGTCCTGAGTTTTACACGGTCTCAAACGGGCGATGACATCAGAGCTTCAGCGATGGCCCTGAGACCGACACAGTTGTTTCCTCGGCGCACTCCCTCACAGTTTCGGTGAAGGCCCCGCGCTGCCTGATCCTCCGACCGATCCGCCGCACGCTTCGATATTGGTCGCGTTGTCAGCGACGGTAGTGCTGGAACCGAGAACCGCCGTGGAGCTGGCGAAGATGCAGACGCCGTTGGTATTGCCGGTGATCATGGAGCTCTGCACGTTGAGCGTGGCGGAGGTATCGGCTTGGATACCAGCTACGTTTGTCCCGATGTTTCCCGAGATGGTGGAGTTGGTAATGTCCATGTTGCCGTTGCGAGTGAAGACTCCGGCATTCGTCGCGCCCTGAACCGTCACGTGATCCAGCGTCACATGGTCGTGACCGGTTGTGCCCTGAAAGGTGCGAACGCCCAGGACCCCGCCCTGGATCGCCGTGTTTCTTACCGCCACATACGTGGGGGATTGGCTGGCCAGGCCGACGCCGATATTCGTGAAGCCTTCAATATGGCAGCCGTCAATCACCACATTTACGATGTTGGCGGTCCCTGCGCTGGCAATGTAGATTGCGTTCGAGCCCGTACCGCCGCCATCGACGGTCAGGTTGCGGATCACCACGTTCACAGATGCGGAGGGATTGACGTAGATGCCTTCGGCGTCGCCGGCAAAGCCGATGCTGCCTCCGCCTGTACCGTCAATGGTGAGGGATTTGGTGATGGTGATGGCACCGTAATCCCCGGGGCCGAGAACCGAGATCATGCCTCCCGCCGCGGTCAGTATTGCAGCCGTGTTAAAGCTGGCGCACGGCTTGGCCACGGCTCCGGTGCAGGTGGCATCGATGCCCGTGGCTGAAACCCAGGTGTGCGTCAGTTGGGCGGACAGGGAAGCCGCGAAGAGGAGCAGGCAGGCCGCGGCCGTACGAGCGAAATTGAGCGTCATTGAGGGTTTCCTTCCAATCCTCGGTGTCGATCTTGTTCAGTTTTGTTCCTGTGGGGCTTTGAAGGGATGGAGCCTAAGGGGATTGGAACCGGATTATACACTCGCCAGTGCACAGCGAGCTCCAAGGTTTTTTCGAGAACCCGGGAGGGGCTCGAAATACGGTAAACTCAGGTGTTTGCCTGATTCAGCGGCGTCCTTTTACGCTGCCTCGTGATTCTCAAATCTTTTCGAGGAAATTCAAGTGACCAACCCCATCTACAAGAACCTGATTGGCGGCCAATGGCTCGCCGCGGCGACCGGCAAGACCTTCAAAAATATCAACCCGGCCGACCACTCCGATGTGGTGGGCGAGTTTCCGGCGTCCGGCGCGGAAGACGTAGCCGCCGCCGTGGCCGCAGCGAAGAAAGCCTTCGCCACCTGGCGCCTGGTGCCTGCGCCCAAACGCGCAGAGATCCTCTTCCGCGCCGGACAGCTCCTGCGCGACCGCAAGGAGCAGTTTGCCCATGACATGACCCGCGAAATGGGCAAGGTGCTGGCCGAAACCCGCGGCGACGTGCAGGAGGCCATTGACGAGGCTTTCTACGTGGCCGGCGAAGGCCGCCGCCTCTTCGGCAAAACCACCCCCAGCGAGCTCCAGAACAAGTTCGCCATGAGCATCCGCATGCCAATCGGCGTGGTGGGCATGATCACGCCGTGGAACTTCCCCATGGCCATCCCCAGCTGGAAGCTGTTCCCGGCGCTGGTCGCGGGCAATACCTGCGTCATCAAGCCGGCCACGGACACGCCGCTTTCCGTCCACAACCTGATCCAGACGCTGGTGGATGCCGGAGTGCCCGATGGCGTGCTGAATATCGTCAACGGCGGCGGCGGATCCGTCGGCAACGCGCTCGTCGAGCACCCTGACGTCCGCGCCATCAGCTTTACCGGATCGAGCGAAGTGGGCTCGCTCGTGGCGCAGAAGGCCGCAGCCACCTTCAAGCAGGTCTCGCTGGAGATGGGCGGCAAGAATGCCATGATCGTGCTCGACGACGCCAATCTCGACCTGGCGCTCGACGGCGCGCTTTGGGGCGCGTTCGGCACCACCGGCCAGCGCTGCACCGCAACCAGCCGCATCCTGCTGCAGAAGGGAATTGCGAAGGAGTTTACGGAAAAGCTGGTGGCGCGGGCCAAGGCGCTGAAAGTCGGCAACGGCCTCGATGAATCCGTGCAGGTGGGCCCGCAGGTGAACGTGAGCCAGATCGAAACATCGAAGAGTTATGTCGAGATTGCCAAGGGCGAGGGCGCAAAGATGCTCTGTGGCGGCCACGCGCTCACCAGCGCAGAATTTGCCAACGGCACCTTCTTCGCGCCGACCATCTTTGGCGGCGTGCGTCCGGAAATGCGCATCGCCCGCGAGGAGGTCTTCGGGCCGGTGCTCAGCCTGATCGAATTCGATACCTTCGAGCAGGGAATCGAGATCGCGAATTCCATCGACTACGGTTTGTCGTCGGCGCTCTACACCAAGGACCTGAACAAGGCCTTCACCGCGATCCGCGACCTTGAAGCCGGCATCACCTACATCAACGCGCCGACCATCGGCGCCGAGGTGCATCTGCCCTTCGGCGGCGTGAAGCAAACCGGCAACGGCCACCGCGAAGGATCCGAGGCGCTGGACTTCTTCACCACCTGGAAAGCGGTGTACGTGGATTACTCCGACAAGCTGCAGAGGGCGCAGATTGATAACGCGGAATAAGGTCAACAAGGAACTGAAACTGGTGCCCCACCTTCGGCGCGCCTTTGTCTTTGCGCCTAAGGTGGGATACCTACAGATCGAGCTTTTTATCTACAGCTTTTCGCCGGTCAACCCGGCGTAATCCTCGCTCTCTGCTATCATCTCGGCGACAGTGGAATGCTCCAAGCCGGCAGAAGTGGGTGTAAGCCCGCTCCGCCTCTCTGGGGTTACCCCAGGGGAACGTGAAAACCTGAGCTTCCATCGCGCGAGCCACCCTGCGTTCCGCGCAGATCTTCTCGCGCAAAGTCAGACTCGTTGGAGCATTCCACTGTTTCGCAAGCCGCCCAATCCGGCTTTCCTCGATCTATTAGCCCAGTCGTTCCTGGCGGGCGGCCAGGACGCCGAGGAAATCAAACAGAACGCGGCAAAGATTCTCGGCCACTCCTGGCGATGGCTTGGCCCCGTCGCTCGCCGTTATACCGAGAAATTTCGCTCACAAACTCGGCCAAGACGTACGAGCGTCGTCGATTTCCTTCTGCAGGATTCGGGCTTTCAGCGCGCCTGGCGCCGGCACGGGGAGAAGCTGGCCATCCGCTCCTGGATCGCCGGGCCGCAACAAATGCAGCCGGTCCCCGCAGCCGCAGCCTGGAACGTTCCCAGACTCGAATCGAAGGCCGAGCTGGCAACATGGCTCAACTTGGCCGTGAGCGAGATTGAGTGGTTTGCCGATCTCAAAGGCATCAATCGCAAACATCGCGACGCGCGCCTGAATCACTACTCCTACAGATTATTGACCAAGAAATCCGGAAAGGTCCGCCTCATTGAAGCACCCAAGCAACATCTGCGGCAAATTCAACGGAGAATCCTCTCCCAGATCCTCAATCGCATACCCGTCCATCTCGGCGTGCACGGATTTGTGAAGAACCGCTCCATTCGCTCATTCGCCGCGCCGCATGTCGGCAGCGCCGTCATTCTGCGCATGGACATTGAGGACTTCTTTCCATCCTTCCCCGCGCGGCGCATTCAGGCTTTCTTTCGCACCATCGGTTATCCGGAAACAGTAGCCGATCTTTTGGGAGGCTTGTGCACCAACGCCGTCAAGTTCCACTGGAAGATGTTTGGAACAGACGCGACCCCCGACAGGTTCCAGGAAGTGCGCCGTCTTTACTTCCCGCCCCATCTTCCTCAGGGTGCGCCCACTTCTCCCATGCTGGCGAATCTATGCTCCTATCGCCTCGATTGCCGTCTCGCGGGTTTGGCCCGGTCTGCCGGAGCCGTCTATACCCGGTACGCCGACGATCTTGCATTCTCCGGCGGCCCGGAATTCGCGGCTCGCGTCGAGCGGTTCTCCACCTCGGTGGCCGCGATTCTTCTCGAATCGGGTTTCGCCGTGAATCACCACAAGACCCGGGTGATGCGGCCGGATGTTTGCCAGCGGCTTGCGGGTTTGATCACAAACGTTCGCCTGAATGTCCCCCGCCAGGACTTCGATCGTCTGAAGGCCATACTCACCAATTGCCGCCGTCACGGCTGGCAAAGCCAGAACCGCGATGCTCATCCGGACTATCGCTCTCACCTGTCCGGAAGAATCGGTTTTGTCGAATCGGTCAATCCAGCCAAGGCTCTTCGGCTAAGAAGACTGTTCGAACAAATCAAGTGGTGAAATGCTCAAAAGCGGAGCGAAGCTCAACCCGGATTTCTTCAAGCGCAGTGTCGGTGTTCTAAAATTTCCAAGTCATGGAAACTCCGTATACACCCAACCCCTCCCGCTACGACCACGCCAACTTCCGCCGCTGCGGCCGCTCCGGCCTGGTCCTGCCCGCCATCACCCTCGGCCTGTGGCAGAACTTCGGCGGCGCCGACGTCTTTGAGACCGGCCGCGCCATGATTCGCCGCGCCTTCGACCGCGGCGTCACTCACTTCGACCTGGCCAACAACTACGGCCCGCCCTATGGCTCCGCCGAAGAAAACTTCGGCACGATCCTCCGCAAGGACTTCGGCGTCAGCAAGCACGCAAGCGGCCTCCGCAACGAACTCCTCATCTCCACCAAGGCCGGCTGGGATATGTGGCCCGGCCCCTACGGCATTGGCGCGTCGCGCAAATATCTGCTGTCCTCGCTCGACGACAGCCTCCGCCGCATGGGCCTCGACTACGTGGAC
This sequence comes from Occallatibacter sp., assembly GCA_035552475.1. Taxonomy (GTDB): domain Bacteria; phylum Acidobacteriota; class Terriglobia; order Terriglobales; family Acidobacteriaceae; genus Telmatobacter. Next base: position 17,906 of record DASZLE010000091.1, on the reverse strand, counting down.
ATCTTCTATGCTCACCGGCCCTGGGCCAATTGCCCGCTGGAAGAAACCATGGGCGCGCTGGCCACGGCCGTCCACCAGGGCAAGGCGCTCTATGTCGGCATCTCGTCTTATAGCCCGGAACGCACGCGCGCCGCCGCCGAAATCCTGAAGCAGATGGGCGTGCCGCTGCTCATCCACCAGCCCAGTTACTCCATGCTGAACCGCTGGATCGAAAATGGCCTGCTCGCCACGCTGGATGAGCTGGGCGCCGGCTGCATCGCGTTTTCCCCGCTGGGGCAGGGCCTGCTGACCAACAAATACCTCAACGGAGTGCCGGAAAGCTCGCGCGCCACGTCGGAAAACTCATCCCTGTTAAAGGACTTCCTCAAGCTGGAAAACATCGATCGAGTGCGGGCGCTCAACCGAATCGCCAAGGCGCGCGGCCAATCGCTGGCGCAGATGGCGATTGCCTGGGTGCTGCGCTCATCGGCTGTCACCTCGGCGCTGGTCGGCGCGCGCAACGTGGAACAGCTCGACAACTCGCTCGATGCGCTCAAGAATCTGAAGTTCAGCCAGGCCGAGCTGAACAAGATCGACAAGCACGCCGTCGATGCCGGTATCGACCTGTGGCGCGGCGCACGGGAGACGATGGCCTGAAGATAATGCGGCGTGCCTCATCGATGGGTGTCTGCCTGGAGGGTTTTGGGTGCCCCAGGCACACCCACGGAGAGAAGCAGGCATCCAAACGTAACGAGTCTGGTAGTCCGCCTGGCTCCCAATTCTCATGTCAAATTCTGAACTGACTTCTCTCATTCTTGTGATCTTGCTTCTGGTGGGCCTGGCCCAGATCCTGGGATTTCTTTTTGTGCGTCTAAGGCAACCGAGAGTGATCGGCGAAATTCTTGCCGGCATCGTGCTTGGTCCGGCAGTTCTTGGGCACATTCCTGCAATCGCCTCGCTTTTGGATAGGGCCCGGCATCCGGGCACAGTCCTGGATTTTGTCTACTGGCTTGGACTCCTGTTGTTGATGTTTTTGTCAGGCGCTGAGACCCAGCAGTTGTTTTCACGCGATGAGCGCCGGGCAGTAAGCTGGCTCGCAATCGTGGGTTCAGGCGTTCCGTTTGCCCTGGGACTGGCGTTCGGGCCGTGGATCGTTAGGCCGTCGCTGGCAGGAGTAAACGGCAACCGCGCTTCGCTGGTCATCATTTTGGCGGTCGGCGTTGCCGTTACCTCGGTTCCCGTGGTATCGAAGATTTTTGCCGATTTGAAGATTCTGCATACTCGATTTGCGCGGCTCGTGCTGGGCGTGGCCGTCTGCGAAGACATTGTGCTGTGGCTGGCATTGGCAGTCGCCACAGCGTTGGCAGGCAGAGGCGCGCTGGACGCGAAGAAGATGTCGTGGCATCTGGCGGCGACGGCAGGCTTCTTCGTTGCCGGACTGACGATTCTCCCTCGCGCCATTAAGCGCATCAACAAAGCTGAACACAATGTTCTGGTGAAGCAATCTCCCGTGGGATACGCGCTGGGGATCCTCTTTGCATACTGCGCGATTGCAGGGGCGATGGACGTAAGCCTGGTCTTCGCGGCTTTCCTGGCCGGCTTCGCAGTGGTTCATAAAAAGCGGCGCATCTTTGCCGATGCGCTCGATGCGATCGGGAAAGTCGCATTCGCGTTTTTCATCCCCGTGTACTTCGCCATTGTGGGACTGAAGCTGGATCTGGTTCGCGGGTTCGGGCTCTCCATGTTGGTCACTTTCATGATCGGCAGTTGCGTGGTGAAAATGGTGTCCGTTGGTCTCGCCGGGCGACTGGCTGGATTTCGAAAGCTTGATCTTCTGAATCTCGCCATGACCACAAATGCGCGTGGCGGTCCGGGCATTGTTCTCGCAAGTGTCGCATTCGATGCCGGGATTATTAGTTCGAAGTTCTACACCACGCTCGTTCTTGCGGCAGTCTTAACCTCACAACTTGCGGGCGCATGGCTCGAATATGTGCTGCGCCGGGGCTGGCCCCTTCTAACGCCGATCGTGGAGGGCGATGAGGGTAGGCTCCAGGTGCCTGAGGCTCCGCGAGCTGCCTGAAGGCCCACCCCAGCACGTCCGAAAACGTAACTTTCGTGTCCACGGATTTCCCGTGCGCCGGTGGTTCGCGCGAGCCACAGACCAGGAGTGCCCGGCCTACTAGCCGGTTCAGCCACTGAACTGCTGAGTTGGCGAGGCGTATGAGGGATTCGAGCGTGACAGCGATCACCCCCTGAACGCTGCGGGAGGTGCGATAATAGATCAAAGGGCCGATTCCATGATCGTGGATTCGGCCCTTCGGACTTTAGGGAGACAGGTACCCCCCTACCCCCCTGGGCATGGATCACATTGCGGTATATTCCAGACGCAAACAAAGAAAATAAATAGTTTAAGCTAATGAGCAAGATCCAAAAACGTATCACAATGTGAATTTTATCATAATGTGATACGAATTCGGGCGTCATCGCTCCTGCGGATAGTCATCGTCGTCATCCTCCGCCGCAGGCTTCTTCGCAGTAGCCTTTGCCTCGTCTACCTTCGGCGCGCCTACGTGCTCCTCGGGAAGGTCTGGATGGTCGAACGAGTACAGCTCGTTGAAGAGGTACTTGTAAGTGGCGTGGGATTGCCCGCGGAACTGCGGCTTGAACCCGTAGAGCACGATGCGGCCGCGCCCATACACCATCTCCACTGCGGCGGCCTTGCCCTCAATGGCTTCGGGATGCAGCAGCAGCCCGCTCTCCAGCGGGTTGGTCTGCTTGGAATACCGCGCCAGTACCGCGCCGTGGAAGCCGGGCAGCGGCTGGAACCCCGGTCCGCTCTGGAACATCACCACGGGCGAATCCGGCTCGCCGTAGTTCGCGGGCAGCTCCGGATGCTCCGTCTCCACGCGCACCAGCGCGCCGGAGCAGAAAAACTTGTCGCTCTTCACGCCATCGAGGATGTTCTGGATAGGCAGCGATAGAAGCGGAATGAGCGCGCTGGCCGTGCGGTTGAGCGCCACCAGCGTTCCGCCCGCGCGCACAAACTCGCGCAGGTTGTCCAGGCCGTCCTGGCCGATGCCGCCGGCGTATTGCCCCGGCACCATGCCGATGCCGAACCCATCCATCATCTGCCGCGAGCTCATGTCGGGCAGCACAATCACGTCGTAGCGGTCGCGCAAGCCGGCAGAGCGGATATCGGCGTTGTACAGGCTCTGCGGCTCAAATCCGTAGTTCTCCAGGATCCAGCGCGTCCAGCCCTCGTCGATCGACGCCGCCCAAGGCCGGTAGAGCCCGATGCGCGCCTTCTTGATGGGCAGCATATGCGAAGGCGCATTCACCGCTGTGGCCGCAACCTCGAACTTCCTGGCCAGTTCGTCCACCTTGGCGCGGTCGATGCCGCTCACCAGGAACGCGCCTCGCTCCATGCCATTGGCGGTCTTCACCGGATCTTCGGCCAGTTGCACCGTGGCGCCGGCGCGCAGGGCTGCATTCACGGCTTCAAACGACGCATTGGTGCGATGGCTCAGCGCAAACACGCTGCCCGTTCCCTCCACGCCCTGCGCCGGCGGCTCCGCCTTATCGATCTTCGTCAGCAGTGCGCGATCGCTCGCCTGCAGCGGATCGGTGACCGCGTCCACGCTTACGCCCATCTGCAGCGGCAGCGTCCAGCCAGTCACGTCGTAGGGTAGGTGGCTGATCGGATTGGGTCCCTGAGCGACCACGTCCGGATACTTCTGCCGCTCGAACAATTCCTTGGCCATGGCGGCAAAGGGCTGGTCCATCGGGATCACCCAAGAACCAACCGGGAAGCTGACGCCATTGGCCTTGAAGCCCTCTTTCGACGTGTAGACATCCAGGCCGTTCTCGATCATGAGCTGCGCCAATTGCGCCGCTTCCGGCGTGTCGGCCTGCTTGCTCGAGATGACGTAAGCGAACGGCGGCTCCTTGCGGAAGTGGTCGATGGTGTCGCGCGCCGACTGGTAACGGTTGTAGACCAGCGTCTCGTGGTTCTTCGCGGCCAGGTCCAGCACCGACATCGATCCGCCCACCATGTAGTCAACCGCATCCTTCAGATGCCACCATCCGCCCTGCCACGGCGTGGTGTACATGGAAAGCGCGCGCAGGTCGCGATACTCCTTGGGAAAGTCGTTCACCGTGTAGAAGTGCGGCGTGGCGTACTCGTAAAGCGCGGTCTCCGTAAAGAAGGAAATCTCGCCGCGGAAGACGTGCGCCCAGTCCATGAAGCCCGCGTACCAGTTGTCGAACTCCGACTCCGAAATGGCTCCAGGCATGTTATGCGCGTTCAGGTATGCGGCCATGTTGGTGCCGGTGACGTTGAGCCAGCTGCGCACGTACGGGCTGATGTTGGAGGAGATGGGATCGGAGAACGGCGGAATCCAGATGCGCGCGGGGAACGGCGCGGTCTGGTGCTGGCAATAGAAGATATCGGGGCTCCAGTCGATCTCGGCCTTCGCGACGACCTTCTCTTCCGGCATGTTCAGCATGTAGCCGTCGCGGTTGTTGTCGTGGCCAACGTACTCCTGGTAGAGCTTGGGCAGGGGACTGACCTCATATTGCGTGCCCAGGTTCTGCCGGTACCAGTGCACCACCATGTCCTGGCCGTCGGGATTGAGCGTGGGCCACAGCAGCAGCACCACGTTGTCCAGAATGGCCTGGATCTCCGGATCGTCTTTGGCGGAGAGCAGTTTGTAGGCCAGGATCATGGTGTGCTGCGGCCCTGCCACTTCGCTCGCGTGCAGGCCTCCGTCGATATGCACGATGACTTTGGTGGAGCGCGCAAGCGCCTTCGCTGAGTCGTCGTTCAGGTCCGTGGCGTGCGCAATGCGGCCTGCGTCGCGCTTGATCTGGTCAAGATTGGCCAGGTTTTGAGGGGAGGAGATGGCGGCAACCTCAATGTCCTTGCCCTCGGAGCTCTTGCCCACCGTGAACATCTTCATGCGGTCCGGCGCAGCCGCGGCCAGCGCATGAAAATACCGCACGGTGTCCTCGTAGTCGGCAAGGTAGAAGTCGTCGCCCGGCGTGTGCCCGAGGACGGAGACGGGCGTGGGAATCTGCGCGGCGGCTGGGCGGGGCAGGAAGAACGCGAGGCAGGCGGTGAGGCAGCAGAGATAGGCAATCGGGTTTCGCTTCAGGATCATTGGCTCTCCTCAACATTGGCGGCGCGTACCCGACTGAATGAAGGAACGCTCGCGGGGAACTGGCGGGACTGACAAAGGCTTGCGTGCGTGTTTTTCAGAGTAGCGCACCCAGTCGGTCACGCAAAGAGCGCCTTGCGTCCTTTAGCCCGCAATTTGCTCGTGGAGTCAGTGCCGAAAACGTCGCTCGGGCGCGGAATCCGCGTTGACGGGAAGACTTGCTAGGTGAAGTCGAAGAAGTCTGCTAGGAGTAGTCCATTGGCAGTTCTATTGCGAGCGTCGATCCAACACACTTCGCAATCTATTTGCTGAAGATCCGCCGCGGCCTGAAGCTGTCCTTCCTGGTGGGTCCCGCCGTGGCGATCAGGGCTAAGGAACGCAACCCGAATCCTCTCGGGCTGGAAGCGCTGCGCGAACGCCTCAATGGTCTTGGTTACATCCGGCATATTGCGCGAAGCATCGGGCTGGAGTGGACAGGCAAAATTCCACCGCCTACCCCACCTCAGGTGCCCCATTATTCTTTCCTCAGTTTTGTCCAGGAAATTCGTTCCATTTGCTCCAAGGATGCACTCCCATCTCTCATGCGGCGAGGTCAATCGCAGATGCAGCCATCGCTCGTTCGAGAGGCTGTACACATCAGCCACCCTTCCGCCCGTTGGAATCCGCCCGCGTTGCCCGAATCGTAAGTCCCCGAACATGCTCCGGAGCTGCACGCTCTTGCCGGAATTCTGCGCGCCGACAACGAAGAGCGCGCGCTCAAAATGGTAGGTCCTTGTGCTCATATCAACTTTCCGCGTAGAGCAATGCTAGGCCAGTTGACACTCCCTGTAAATCGAAACCGGCCTATGCCTTCGCGTCCCCCAACACATCGCGCAGCGCGAAGCTCGTCTCCAGCCGGATGACGCCGGGAAGCCGCGAGAGCTCGTTCTGGTGCAGGCGCCCGTAGTCGTCGATATTCGCCACGCGCGCCACCAGCATGTAGTCATATTGGCCGGCCATCAGGTGGCAGCTCACGATGCCGCGCATATGCCGCACTGCCGCTTCAAACCCCGCCAGCACCGGCGCCGACTGCCTCTCCAGGGTCACGCGGACGAACACCGTCATCTGCTTGCCCAGCAGGCGGTCGTCAATCAGCGCGCGGTAGCCGCGAATCGCGCCCATCTCCTCGAGCGCCTGGATGCGCCGCGACGCCGCGGAAGCCGACAGCCCGACCGCTTCGCCCACCTCGTAATTGGTCGCGCGCCCCTTCTGTTCCAGATAGTGGAGGATAGCCAGGTCCAGCACGTCCATTTCACCCACGGGGGTCGTGATGGGCGTTTCGTGCGAGAATTCACTAGTTTGCTCACGTTTCGTTCCCATATTGCCGTTTTATCACGAACTTTGCATACATTGGAAGCTCTTTGCGCCTTATTATGCACTCAGCCCCAACAGGCGCGCGAGCTGGGCAACCCTCCTTACCGCATCTAGAAAAGTCCAGCTTGCGCGCCGCCCCCCTACCAGGCCACGCAGGAGCAGTACCCCATGATCGTTGGCGTTCCCAAAGAAATCAAAGACCACGAAGCGCGAGTCGGCGTTACACCTGCCGGCGTGAAAGCCCTTACCGACGCGGGACATAAAGTGCTGGTGGAATCCCATGCCGGGGCCCAATCCGGCTTCGACGACGGCGAGTATAAGGAAGCCGGCGCGGAGATCGTCGGAGACGCCGGCTACGTCTGGGCCAAGTCCGAGATGGTGGTCAAGGTCAAGGAGCCCATCGAAAAGGAATACCCGTACTTCCGCGAGGGCCTGATCCTGTTCACTTACCTGCACCTGGCGCCCATTCGCGGCCTGACCAACGAGCTGCTGGGCTCAAAAGTTATTGGCATCGCCTATGAGACGGTGCATGACCGCCAGGGCACGCTGCCGCTGCTGACGCCCATGAGCGAGGTGGCGGGCCGCATGAGCGTGCAGGTGGGGGCAAGCTATCTCGAAAAGGAAAAAGGCGGCCGCGGCATCCTGCTGGGGGGCGTTCCCGGCGTTCCTCCGGCGCACGTCACCGTGATCGGCGGCGGCGTGGTGGGGACAAACGCGGCTCGGATTGCGCTGGGAATGGGCGCCAAGGTCACGCTGATTGACCTGAACCTGAACCGCCTGCGCGAGATCGACGACATCTTCAACGGGCGCGTCTACACCCTGGCCTCCAACAGTTATAACGTTGGCCATGCCACGCGCGAGGCTGACCTGGTGATCGGCGGCGTGCTGGTTCCCGGCGCCACGGCTCCCCGGATCGTGACCCGCCAGATGGTCAGCCGCATGAAGAAGGGCGCGGTCATCGTGGATGTGGCCATCGACCAGGGCGGATGCGTGGAGACGGCGCGGCCTACGTCGCACTCCGACCCCAGCTACACCGTGGATGGCGTGGTGCACTACTGCGTCACCAACATGCCGGGCGCGGTGCCCAACACTTCCACGCTGGCACTCACCAACGCCACGTTCCCATACGTGCTGCGCATTGCGAATCTGGGCGTGAAGGAAGCGCTCAAGCAGGATGCCGGTTTTGCCGAGGGGCTCAACACGTGGCTGGGAACGCTGACCCATCGCGGGGTTGCGGAGAGCCAGAAGCGCGAGTGGACCGCGCCGGCGACCGTTCTGGCGTAGGGCGCGCTTACAACTGATAACTGACCACCGACAAGTCGTCCTTCTATAATCGCCGCATGCCCTGGAAGGCCAATCCGCGCCTGCGCTGGATCGTGCTTCTCGCCGCCGGCGTGCTGGTTGTGTTTGCGTTCCTTGGCGCCCTCAATGCGTTCAATACTTCGCGCATCGGCTTCCTCAATCCTGAAACCTCCGGCGAGACGCTGGCCTTCACCGGCCTCACCGTGGTGCTGTTCCTCCTGTTGATCGCGCTGTTGCTGCTGCTGCTGAGGAATCTGCTGAAGCTTTACGCGGACCAGGGTTCGAGCGCGCTGGGGGCGCGGCTGCGCACGCGCATGGTGCTGGGGGCAGCCCTCATCGCGCTGACCCCCGCGGTGTTCATGTTCCTTTTTAGTTCCATCCTGATGAACCGGACCCTGGACCGGTGGTTCTCGCCGAACATGACCGCGATCCGCGAGGATTCAACGCGCGTGGTGCTGGAGTTGGCGCAGTACGTGGCCAGCAACGCACGCGGTGAGGCGACCTCGATTGCCGCTTCCGGCGCGCCCGACCAGGATCAGGCGACGCTCGAAAATGTGCTCAGCTCGCACAGCATCACGCTCGACGGCGGGTTTGTGGTGGTCTACGGCACGAACCGCAGGACCATTGCCGCGTTCAACGCGCCGCCGGAGAGTACTCCCGTGAGTCTCACCTCGTGGCTGCCGGAGAGCAATGAGAGTGGCGAGCCGGAGCCGCCTCAGCCGATGCAAGGGCCGCTCTACGCCAACCTGCTGGCCGCGGCGCAGCGAAAGGATCAGCCCATCCTGCTGATCAACGATCAGGAATACGCGCTGGGCGTGGGCGTGTCCGCATCCGGCAAGGTGGTTCTTGCGGCGCTGCCGCTGCCCCAGGGCCTGAGCCAATCCATCGCTCGCATCCGTCACGGCTCGGCCGCTTACTGGGACCTGTTCCGGCAGCGGAAACGAGTGAAAAACATCTTCTTCATTCTTCTCTTGCTGGTCACCGTGGTGGTGTTCTTCTCCAGCGTGTGGCTGGCCATGTTCCTGGCCAAGCAGATCACCCGGCCCGTGGCCGCGTTGGCGGATGCCATGGACGAGATTGCCGCGGGCAAGTACCAGGAGCGCGTGGGGCTGGCGGCCACCGCAGAGATGGCGGAGCTGGTGCGCTCGTTCAACCACATGGCGGCCGATCTTGAAACCAGCCGGCTCCGCGCGGAAAGCTCTTCGGCGCAGTTGACCGCAGCCAACCAGGCGCTGGAAGAACGGCGCCGCTGGCTGGAGACGATCGTGGAAACCATCCCCAGCGGCCTGGTTACGCTGGACGCGGCCGGAGTCGTGGTCCAGGCCAACCGCGCCTTTGGTGTCCTGATGGGCCAGCGCGAAGATGCGAACCTGCGCGGCGCCCCCATCGAATCGCTGCTGCCGCCCGAGTGCGCCGACGAACTTGCCTCCGTGATCCGCCGCGGCCGGCGCATGGGCGCAGCCTCGACTGAGATCGAGGTGCACGCGCGCGGCCGCACCATGCACCTGGCTGTGACCAGCGCCCGGCTCGACCTGGCCGAGGCCCGCTCCGGCACAGTGCTGGTGGTGGAAGACACTACGGATCTCCTCCGCGCCCAGCGACAGCTCGCGTGGAAGGAAGTGGCGCAGCGCGTGGCCCACGAGATCAAGAATCCGCTCACGCCTATCGCGCTGTCGGCCGAGCGTATCGGACGCCATCTCGACCGCGGCCAGCCGGACTCGACCGCCGTCATCCGCAAGTGCAGCGAGGTGATTCTTTCCAGTGTAGGCACCCTGCGCATGCTGGTGGACCAGTTCAGCGCGCTGGCGCAATTCCCGGCGCCGCAGCCGCGCCCCTGCGATATGAACCGCGTGGCCGAAGAGGCGCTATCGCTCTTTGCCGGCCGCCTTGAGGACATCTCAGTCAAGCTCGACCTCGCCCACAACCTTCCCCCGGTCCTCGCCGATCCCGACGCCATTCGCCGCGCCATGGCCAACCTGATTGACAACGCCGCCGAGGCCATGCAGGGCAGCCTCCTTCGCGTCCTCGCCATCTCCACCGCACTTAGCGAGGATGGCGCGGCTGTCGAGGTCACCGTCTCCGACACCGGCCACGGCCTCACCGACGAAATCCGCGAGCGGCTTTTTCTGCCGTTCTATTCCACCAAGCACCGCGGCACCGGCCTCGGACTGTCCATCGCAGCCAAAATCGTTCAGGAACACGGCGGCAGCGTCCGCGCGGAGAGCAACACGCCCAAAGGCGCGCGATTCGTCCTGCGCATTCCGCTCATGGAATCCTCCACCCTCCACGAACCGGATCAACCAGAGCACGCCCGGGAAATCCGCTCATGAATCATGTTCTGGTGATCGACGACGAAGCGGATATCCGGTCCTCCCTCGAGGAGATCCTGCGCGAGGAAGGCTACGGCGTGGCTGGCGCCGAATCCGCTGCTGAAGCCAGGACGCGCCTCGACGACGCACCCTACGACGTGGTTCTGCTCGATATATGGCTGCCCGATGGCGACGGCCTCGACATGCTCGATGAGATCCGCCGGCTGCCGGAAGAATCCCGGCCAGAAGTGGTGATCATCAGCGGCCATGGCACCATTGAGACCGCCGTCAAGGCCACCAAGCTGGGCGCATACGACTTCCTGGAAAAGCCGCTCTCTCTGGACCGCACGCTGATCGTGCTCAAAAACGCCGTCGAAGCGCGCCGGCTGCGTGCGGAGAACATCGAATTCAAGCGCCAGTTCAGCGCCAACTCTGTCCTCACCGGCGGCAGCGTCCCGGTAAAGGCTCTGCGCCAGCAGATCCGCCTGATGGCGCCCACCAACGGCCGCGTGCTCATCTATGGCGAATCCGGCACAGGCAAGGAGTTGATCGCGCGTTCCATCCACGCGGAGAGCCTCCGCCGCGATCGCGTCTTCGTCGAGCTGAACTGCGCCGCCATCCCCGAGGCGCACATTGAAGCTGAGCTCTTCGGCACGCGCCACAGCGCTGTTGGCCCCGGACCGCAAGGTGGCCTGGCAGACCAGCGCGGAACCCTGGAACGAGCCGACGGCGGCACGCTCTACCTGGACGAAGTAGGCGACATGAGCCTGAAGACACAGGCCAAGGTCCTGAGCGCGCTCGACGACCAGATGTTCACGCCCGTCGGCGGCACGCAGCCGCTGCGCGTGGACGTGCGCCTTATCGCCTCCACCAACAAGGACCTGGAAGAAGAAATCGCCCGCGGCAATTTCCGCGAGGACCTCTTCTACCGGCTCAACGTGGTGCCGTTTTTCGTGCCCCCGCTGCGCGAGCGCAAGGAGGACATTCCCCCGCTGGCGCGCGAGTTTCTGGCCGACTTTGGCCGCCAGTACGGCCGCCCGCGCATTGAGATCGGCGAAGATGCGCTCGACGCGCTTGGGCGCTATCACTGGCCAGGCAACGTCCGCGAGCTCAAGAACGTCATCGAGCGCGTTCTCATCCTCAACCCGCGCGTCCTGCGCATCGAGCGCAAACACCTGCCGCCGCTCACCCACAAGGCGCCGGCGCGGACGGGCGAGAGCTTTTCCTCGCTGCAGCAGGCCCGCGACGCCTACGAGCGCGATTACATCCTGAAGAAGATTGAAGAGGCGCGCAACAACGTGAGCCGCGCCGCGGAGCTGCTGGGCCTGGAGCGCAGCCACCTTTACCGCAAGATGAAGGCGCTGGGAATCAGCATGCGGGAGTAGCTGGCGCAGGATGCGCCTCCCCGAATCCCTGTTTTATTCTTATTCGCCCGGCTTTCGGCCTCGCCGGTCTACCTTGTTGAGCCGCCGGTCGGGAAGGCCCACACGGCGTTCTGTCTTCACCTGGCGCAAATCCGGCAAACCGATCCTTCGATCCTTGGGGCCTACGCGCCGGTCCCTCGAGGCAGCCTCGATGACGCGCTGCCCGGGCACAGGGTTTTCCTTCTTGTCCGGATAGGGCTCGCCCGTGGTGAGCAACTTGTTCAGAATCGGCATCGTCGTCCGCTGAGTCTCAACAAAATCCACGCCCCCAGCCGTGAGCGTGAAATCTGAGTTGTCCGCCCGCGTAATGAAACCCTTCCTCAGCAAATACCAGGTCGTGAAGTCGAGGTAGTCGCGCGGGAATCCCATCCGCCGTTCGACTTCGTCCAGCGAAACTTCAGGACTGTACGGGTTGGTGCGCCGCTTGTAATAGAGGACCGCCAGGACAGCCAGCCGCCGGTTCAGCTCGCCCTCCATGAGATCCATGAAATCCACCTCTGTGGACAGCGGCACCGTCTCGGGCGTCTCCTTGCGGCGGGCCGCGTCGTATTCAGCCCTCCGCGTCGGGTTGGACAGCACGTCATAGGCCGTCTTCAGGATGAAGAACATCTCCGCATTGCCCGACTCGGGATTGTCCGGGTGCAAACGGGTCGCCAGAAACCGGTAGACGCGGTGAATCGTCTCGGTATCGGCGTGCGGACTTATCTGAAGAAACTCATAGTAATCTACCATTCTTGTGCGGCATGACCTCGTTCGTACGGGATTGCCCGAATTGTAGCCACTCCCCGTTCCCGGCGTAAAGACCCCAAAGGAGGTAGACCGGCATTCATCCTCACTCGCCGATCGACCGCCCCGATCCGCCTGCTCGATTTCCGTTGTCCGGAAGTGGACAGAACGCTGCAAAAACGAACAGTCCCTGCTTTTCAGGCACCCGCTCGCCGCATTTCATCTTCTTATGAATGAAGGACTTGCTGGAGTGCGAATCGTTCCGCGATGTGGAACGCCAAATGCATCGCTTCCGGGCAGAGAAATTCTGTCTGGCGGCATTGCGCCAAAGGTTTCTGCAAGGAGGTTCCAATGGCCTACTTCGAACGCATGCGCGACGTCATCGCCCAGCCTTTCAGCCCTGACATCATCCAGCAGCGCGCCGCCGCCGGCTGGCAGATGGTTTCCATCGAATGGCGCCGCGAGCTGCCCGATTCGGAAGCCCCACCCGACAGCTCTTTCGCCGAAGAGATTCCCTACGGCCTGCGCATCTCCGAGGACTGCCAACGCCTGGAGGTCTACCCGGCAGAGAACCAGGTGCTCCTCATGATGATGGATCTGCTGGCCCAGGACTTTTCCTATTCAGCCATCGTCAGCGACCTGAATGAGAAGGGATTCCGCCAGCGCAGCGGCAAGCCCTGGAATCGCATAGCGGTCTTCAACATGATGCCGCGCCTCATTGAGGTGGGACCGCGCGTGTTTTCTTCCGATGAGTGGGAAAAACGCCGCCTGCGCATGTTGAAATCCCGCGAGCACGAGGCAGTCTGAGTCCTCGGCTTGCTTGATCGTCCGCTGCGATCCGCAACTTAGCGTCCATCCAGCCTGGGATAGCCGCCTCGGTCGCTCGTCAACCATTCTTATTGCGGACTGCGGTCCAGGATGGGCCCGATCGAACCCTCGTTATCTCCCGTCATCGGGTTCACCCGGAAATCCCATACCGTCTCGCTGATGTCCTCCGGCGACAGGATCTCCACCAGCGCGTAATCGCCGATCTCAAGCTTCACGGCAGGCGTTACCTTCAGCCAGTGCTTGCCCGGCAATACTTCCACGTTGGTGGGGATGATGTTTTCGTTCTGCGTGATCTTGCCGTCGCGGCTCAGCTTCAATGACCCGATGATGCGCACTTTCTGGCGCTCATCAACCCGCACAATGGCGAACCCCGACTGCTGCGAGTGCGCGCCGTGCTTTCCGTTGGTCACATCCGCAACACCCGTCTTCACCGTCATGGCGTGGCTCAGCACCTTCTCCTTGTTGTCCGTCACGTTCAGTGAGAGGTAGATCGCCGGGTCGCTCACGTGCAGATGCACCTTAGCATGCGAGCCCTGCAGCTCGATCGGAGCCCGTTCCGCCGCCATCGGATTCAGCGTCGAGAGTCCATGGTGCGTCCGCGCATCCACCGCCAGCGTATTCGGCGGCAGTTCCACCAGCTCCGCCGTTCCCTGGAAGGTGTCCAGCACAAACACCGCGTCCTCGTCCGGCAGTTCGAGGCCCTTGGCTACCTCCGGCATGCGGTTCTTCTCTTCCAGGCGCTCGTCCGCCTCCTCCTTGTCGATATCCGCCGCTTCCCGCATCGCCGGCGACGCATCGTCCGACTGATCCGTGTGGTTCTTCTCCCATTTTTTGGTCGCGTCCCAGTCCACCAGGCTCGCCGGCAGCTCTTCCCAGTCGCCGCCCCGCTCCACGCTGATGTAGCGCACGCGGTCTCCCACAATCTCGTACTTGCGCACGATCTGGTAGCTGCCGTCCTTCAGAATCAGCCGGTGATTCAACTGCACGCCCGGAATGCCGGGGGTGATCGGAGTCTTGTGTTGCGCCTGATCCTGCCCTGACTCCTGCGCCGCCCCGCCCGCGAACACTTGAAACACGCCCAAAGCCAACCCCAGCAGCAACGGTCTTGCCCGCAGCACCGCTCCCATCGCTCCCCCAACCTTCCTGCGCTCAAAGTTTAGACGGCCCGGCCCGCGGCCGGTTGGCCTGAAACCGCAAGCAGCCTCATTCCGTCCATTATTTGTTGCTCACTTCCCCCCACGCGGGACATCCAAAGCTTGTGTATCCTGAAAAGACGAGGGGTACAGACGTTTGATTGCACTCCAGCCAGGCCGAAACAGGTTCATCGGGTCGCGCGGGTTCACCGTCGCGGTCACGGTTGTGTGCCTGCTTCTGCTTGCTTTGCTGGCTGTCGGCCAGGTTGCGCACGTCCATCCATCCGCCTCTGACGCCGATCATTGCGCCCTCTGCATTGCGCTGCACTCCGCGGCACCCGTAGCGGCGGCCGCCGCCATCGTTATCGTCCTTGTCCAGTTGGGCACCCCGGTCCTCCTTCAGGAGGTCCCGCTCGTCATTCGCCCCTGGCATCCCACGCTCTACACGCGTCCTCCGCCCTCCCGCTGACGCGCCCCTTCACTTCCAGATCACCAAATCAGCATCGCACCCATCCGCGGCTTATCTCGAATAGGCCGGCTCGAGCGGCGCATCCCCACCCACGCTGATCTGGAACTCTATCGGGCGCAGTGTTTCGCACTCTTTCCCTCCCGCAATGCGCGGGATGGGTTTAGCGAACTTTCAGCCATGCTCTCGGAGGCATTTCCCGTGAAGATCTTTTGCTCAAGCGCGGCTCTGCGCGCAATCATCCTCGTCTCGGCGGTTCTCGCGCCCATCGGCCTGCTGGCCCAGGCCGGCGCCATCCACGGCACCGTCACTGATCCCTCCGGAGCTGTCATCTCCGGCGCCAAAGTCCACCTGACCAACAACGTCAGCGGCCTCGACCGCAGCGTTACCACCGACAGCACCGGCCAGTTCGACCTTCCGAACATCCCGTTCAACACCTACGGGCTCGCCGTCAACGCTGAGGGATTCGGTGCATTCAGCAAATCCGTCGACGTCCGTTCCGCCGTCGCCGTCGAACAGAAGCTCGTTCTTCCCATCCTTTCCGCCACATCCACGGTCACCGTTGAGGCCACCGCCGCCGACCTCGTCGAAGACGACCCCACCTTCCATACCGACGTCGACCGCGACCTCTTCGTCAAGGTCCCCATGGAGAGCCAATCTTCCACTCTGAGCTCGCTGGTCACCGAGACCAGCCCCGGCGTCGCTGCCGACTCCAACGGCCTCTTCCACGGACTCGGCGATCACGCCTCCAACTCCTTCTCCATCGACGGCCAGGAGATCACCGACCAGCAAAGCAAGATCTTCTCCAACCAGCTACCCTCCGACGCCGTCCAGTCCATTGAAGTCATCGACGGCGCGCCTCCGGCCGAGTACGGCGGCAAAACCAGTCTCGTCATCGTCGCCACCACCCGCTCCGGCCAGGGCGTTACCAAGCCCACCGGCAGCGTCTCCAGTTCCTATGGGTCCTTCGGCTCCGCCACCGCGGGCATGGAGCTCGCCTACGGGAAGAAAAAGTGGGGCAACTTCGTCGAAGTCGACGGCCTCAACACCGGCCGCTTCCTCGATCCGCCCGAGTTCCAGGTATTTCACGACAAGGGCAACGAAGAGAACTCCTTCGACCGCGTCGACTACACCTTTTCTCAGTCCGACTCCGTCCACGCCGACTTCAACTACAGCCGGTCCTGGTTCCAGAACCCCAACTCCTACGACAACCTGAATGTGCAGAACGTCGTTGCCGGCGGAACCAGCCCCAGCCCCGTCTTCGGCAACGTGGGCAATACCGACCAGCGCTCCCAGATCCAGACCTTCAACATCGCGCCCACCTGGACCCACGTCATCAATAACGACACGGTCTTCAACCTTACAAGCTACGTCCGCCGCGACGGCTATCACTACTACCCCAGCGGTAACCCGCTCGCCGACCAGGGCCCGCCCAACCTGCAGACTTCCTCCATCTCGCAGTACCGCACCCTTTTGAACGCGGGTTCAACCGCCAACGTCACCTGGACCCACGGCCATCACAACGTGAAGATCGGCGCCGAGTACGACTCCACCTTCCTGCGCGAGCACGACGATCTCGGAGTCGTTTTCCCCGCCTACTCGTTCAGCGCGCCCTGCGTGGACTCGAACGGCAATCCTCTGCCCGGCTACTCCGATCCGTCGCAGTGTGCCGGCGCCAACATGCCCAATCCCAGCTACGTTCCTGCCCTCGCGCCCTATGACCTGACCCGCGGCGGCAGCGACTACCACTACTTTGGCCACGCCGATATCAAGGTCCTGGGCCTCTACGCTGAGGACCAGCTCAAATACGGCAACTGGACCGCCAACCTGGGCATCCGCGGCGATCTCTACAACGGCCTCACCGTAACCCGCCAGCCCGAGCCTCGCCTCGGCCTTTCTTACAACGTCAAGCCATCCTCCACCGTGCTCAGCATCTCCTACGCGCGTACCCTGGAGACCCCTTTCAACGAGAACCTGGTGCTCTCCAGCCAGGGCTGCGGCGATCCAGTCCTGTCGCCGCTGCTGGCCTGTACCCCCGGCGTCTCCGGAACGCTCCAGCCCGGCTTCCGCAACGAGTTCCATGCCTCCATCCAGCAGGCCGTGGGCAAGCATTTCGTCGCCAGCGGCGAGTACATCTGGAAATACACCCACAACGCCTTCGACTTTTCCATCCTGGGCAATACGCCCATCTTCTTCCCCGTCGACTGGCACAACTCCAAGATCCCCGGTTACGCGCTGCACTTCGAGATGCCGGAATGGCACGGCGTCAGCGCCTACAGCGTCATGTCGTCCGTGCAGGCGCGCTTCTTCCCGCCGCAGACCGCCGGCGCCGGAGCCACCGTGGGCCAGACCGGCCTCCCCTTCCGCATCGATCACGACGAAAACTTCAACCAGAACTCCCACGTCCAGTACACCCTGTCGCGCGGAAAGATCCTCAACGGCCTCTGGGGCGGCTTCAACTGGCGCTATGACTCCGGCCTCGTCGCTGGCGCGGTTCCGTGCTACAACGTCACCGATCCCAACAGCGGCTGCGGCGGCACTTCCATCACGCTTCCCAACGGCCAGCCCGGCATCGACCTCAGCGGCCTCACCGCGGATCAGCAATTCCAGGCCGGCATTACCTGCGACAGCGTCAAAGCCACCCTCGCCAACGGTGGATTCACCTCCTGCGACGCCGCCGGTTATTCCTCAAACCTGGTCAACATCCCGCCTCCGGGGACCGAGGACGACGACAAGCGTCCGCCGCGCATCGCCCCGCGCAACGTCTTCGATGTCACCATGGGCAAAGACAATCTCTTCCACGCCGACCGCTACAAGGTCGACCTCGACCTCACCGCCATCAACGTCACCGACAAGTACGCGCTGTACAACTTCCTCTCCACGTTCAGCGGCACTCACTACCTGACCCCGCGCGCCATCACCGCCAAGGTCACGCTGAACTTCTAACCACAACATGGATGCCCCATCCTTCGCACGGTCTCACCGTGCGAAGAATGGGAAATCCGCTACGGATTCTCTCAATAGCCGAAGAACTGCTTCAGCAGCCGGTCGATCTCCGCATCGCTGCGGAAATCGTCCAGCGAATGCGACGTCAGCAGCCGGATACCGAATGCCGGAACAGACTCCTCCCATGCATCCTGGAGCGCCTTGCGCAATCCAGCCACGTCGCCCAGCCCCGCCATCGCGCCCGCGCGGCTCCATGCACCGACATACTCGCCCCGCTCTTTCTG
>DASZLE010000090.1:0-117869 GCA_035552475.1 Occallatibacter sp. | reverse complement strand
AGAACTGAAAGCGGCCATCAACGACTTCATCGAACACCACAACAGCGACCCGAAACCCTTCATCTGGCACAAAACCGCCGACCAGATCCTCGATTCCCTAGCCAGGTTTTGTAAACGAATTAATGACTCAGGACACTAGGTCTTCCTTCAAGAATCACGGAGCAGACACGGCGGCCGCCGGCGGCAGCACGCCCTCCCAGCGCGCGACTACAGCTGCAGCCATGCCGTTGCCGATGACGTTCATGGCGCTTCGGCCCATATCCATGAGGGTATCCACGCCGAGCAGGACGAGGATGGCGGCGGCGGGGATGTGCAACTGCGCAGCCGATCCCATGAGGACCACGAGCGTGGCGCGGGGAACGCCGGCCACGCCTTTGCTGGTGAGCATGAGCGTGGCCAGCATGACGAGTTGCTCGCCGATGCTCAAGTGGATGCCGGCGGCCTGGGCCGCGAAGATGGCGGCCATGGTGAGGTAGAGGCTGGAGCCGGTCATGTTGAAGCTGTAGCCGAGCGGGACGACAAAGGAGACGATCCAGCGCGGTACGCCGAACTCCTCCATGCGTTCCATGGCGAGGGGCAGCGCGGCCTCTGAGCTGGTGGTGGCGAAGGCGATGGCGGCGGGTTCGGCGATGGCAGCGGCAAAGCGCATGGGCGAGATGCGCGCCAACGCCAGAATGGGCGCAAGGACCAGCAAAACAAAGATGACGACGGTGCCGTAGTAGGTGCCTACGAGCTTGAGGAGCGGCATGATCATGGTCAAGCCGGTGCTGCCGATGGTGTAGGCCAGGGCCGCGCCGGCCGCCAGAGGCGCAATGAACATGATGATTTTGGTCATCTTGAACATCGCGTCAGTGAGCGACTGAAGCACTTTTACCATGGGCTCGCGTTTGGCCTCAGGCAGCATGGCCAGGGCCGCGCCGAAGAGAAGCGCAAACACGGCCACCTGCAGGATCTGGTTCTGTGCTACGGCCAGCGCGATGTTCTCAGGAAAGATATTGAGCAGGATCTGCTGCCAGGTTTCGGGGCGGGTGGCAGGGGCAGCGGCCCCGGCTGCGGGCAGCACTACGCCAACGCCGGCATGGGTCAGGTCGATGGCGATGAGGCCGAGGACCAGGCCGAGAGTGGTGACGATTTCGAAAAACACGATGGATTTGACGGCGACGCGGCCCACTCCTTTGAGCTCGTTATGGCCGGCAATGCCGGTGACGATGCCGCCGAAGATGAGCGGCGCCACGATCATGCGCACGAGGCGCAGAAAGAGGTCGCCGATGACGCGTAGTTGTCCGGCGAAATGGGGCGCGTCGAGGCCGAGGACGACGCCGGCGATCATGGCGTAGAAGGTCCAGACAAGCAGCGAGCGGCGCTGCCACGCGATCGGAATGAAGAGAGCGAGACCGATCCATCGCAGCGCCAGGGCCGCGGTTGGGGCAGCCGCCAGGATGCCGAGGATGGCGCCCGTGACGAAGAAGAGCACGGACGCGGCGAAACAGGCGCGTATGACGGCGCGGAGGATGAGCGGCTGGCTTTGAGACTCGGGACTCAAGGTTTCCATTATCCTATGCCTATGCCGCATATCGCCTTCCTGGAGTGTTCCCGCTGCCACGCCCATCACGACCCCGCCACCCCGCAGACGGTGTGTGCCGCATGCGCGGGGTCGCTCTACGTACGCTATGACCTGAGCGCGGCCAACGGTATGGCGCAGAGGGATGCGGTTGGGTGCGCAGCCGAAGACAAGCGCTGGAGTGGAATGTGGCGCTACCGGCAGGTGTTGCCCGATGTTGCGCCCGTGACGCTGGGCGAAGGCTGGACTCCGATGCTCGCCAGTCGCCAGTACGGGAACGTCTGGCTGAAGGAGGAAGGCGCGAACCCGACGGGCACATTCAAGGCGCGTGGGCTGGCGCTGGCGGTCACCATGGCGCGCCATTATGGACTGAAGAAGCTGGCCGCGCCCACTGCAGGCAATGCCGGCGGCGCGTTGGCGGCATACGCGGCGGCAGCGGGGATCGAGGCGCATATCTTTATGCCGCGCGACACGCCGAAGGCCAACCAGGTGGAATGCCGTGCCTACGGCGCGCACGTGACGCTGGTGGACGGGCTCATCTCCGACTGCGGCCGCATGGTGGCGGAGCGCAAGACCGCCGAGGGATGGTTCGACATCTCCACTCTGAAGGAGCCGTTCCGCGTGGAAGGCAAGAAGACCATGGGCTACGAGCTGGTGGAGCAGCTCGGCTGGACCTATCCCGACGCGGTGTTCTATCCCACGGGCGGCGGCGTGGGCATGATCGGTATGTGGAAGGCGTTCGAGGAAATGGAGCAGCTCGGCTGGGTGACGGGCAAGCGGCCGAAGATGATCGCCATCCAGGCCGCCGGCTGCGCGCCGGTGGTGCGGGCATTTGAGCAGGGCGACGCGGCGAGCCAGATGTGGCAGGATGCGCACACGCTGGCCTCGGGGCTGCGCGTGCCCAAGCCGTATGGCGATTACATCATTCTGGAGATCGTGCGGGCCTCCGGCGGAACTGCGGTGGCCGTCAGCGATGAGGCGATCTTCGCTTCATTGCGCAACTGGGCCACGCAAGAAGGGCTCCTGCTCTCGCCGGAAGGCGCGGCGGCAACCGCTGCCTACGACTACCTGATCGGAACGGGCTTCCTGAGTGCGAGCGATCGCGTGGTGCTGTTTAACACGGGGTCGGGAAACAAGTACACAGACGTGATCGGCGCACAGGTGTGAGGGCAGTTGTCAGTTTTCAGTGATCAGTTGTCGGCAACACGCGGCGGCCTCGGCAACTACGACGAGCTTGAACCAGACGACGGCTTCGAGGCGGAGTCGCTTGTCGAGGCTGATTTGGTTTCCGTGGTTGCGGGCTTTGACTCGGCAGGCTTCGATTCAGCCGGTTTCGTATCGCCGGCAGGAGCCGCTTCGGCGGAAATCTTGTCTGCCTTGCCGCTGGCTGCCGGCTTTGCAGCATAGTCGTTCACGTACCAGCCGGCGCCCTTGAACTGCAGCGCAGGCGCGGTTAACGGACGCTCGAGCGCGCCGCCGCACCGGGGGCAAACGGTTTCCTCAGTTTCGTTAAACTTCTGGATTTTGTCGAAGCTATGACTGCAGCTTGTGCAGCGGTACGCGTACAGCGGCAACGTTCACTCCTCGGGGAATCGCTACTTCCATTCTATGGCGAAGCGGCCGGGTGCTTGCCGGCCGCCCGCCTCAAGCGCAGCCGTTGTTCACTTCGCTTCGATGGGCACCGATGCCTCGTGGCTTTCCCATGCCAGGGACAGCGTGCCTTTTGTGTTGCTGGTGCTGGTGAGCGTGTATTTCAGGTGCTCCATCATTTCAGCGGGCTTCGACATCCGCATGGGAGTCTTGCCCAGGTCCTGCGATGCGTCGTAGGCCAGGCCCCACTCGCCCGTCTTCTTGTTGACGACGAGCACCCAGTTATCGGGATCGGAGATGTCGACGAAGAGCGTGTACTTGCCCGCTGGAACGTCGAGATTGCCGATCTTGAGATCGGCCTCGGTGGTCAGCGTGGTGGCCCCGTTGGCGCCGGCGCGCCAGATCGGGTACTCCTTGTGGGTGCGCTGAATAAGCCCGCCCTTGTTGAAGATCTGGCCCTCGCGGCCCTTCACGGCGGGCGAGTTGTAATCGATGGTGACGGCGTGGCCGGCGAGGGTCACGGTGGCCTGCTCGGGCGGGCTGGCCGGCGGCGCTTTCTGCGCAAAAACAAAAGCCGTTGCAGCCAGCAGAGCGGTGGAAACGAAAAGACGCTTCATGCCAGTTCCTCCTTCAAAGCGGGAAAGGTGCTTGCACTTCGACGCGATTGATTGTCGCACTTTGCCCCGCACCGGGGGAAATACGGCGCCAGCGCCAGACGCGGGTTGATATGCTTGAGCAGCAGAGATCATGAGCTTCGAGGCGCTACAATCGCAATCGCCAGGCGCGCGCTTCCGCGCCGCGTTGGCCCAGGAAAAACCGCTGCAGGTGGCCGGCGCTATCAACGCCTACACCGCGCGCATGGCGGAGGCGATCGGATTCCGCGCGATTTATCTTTCCGGCGGCGGCGTGGCGGCCAACTCGCTGGGCATGCCCGACCTCGGCATCAGCACCATGGATGACGTGCTCACCGACGTCCGCCGCATCACGGATGCCAGTTCCCTTCCGCTCCTCGTCGATATCGATACGGGCTGGGGTTCGGCTTTCAACATCGCACGCACCATCCGCTCCATGATCAAGGCTGGCGCGGCCGCGGTGCACATGGAAGACCAGGTGGGCGCCAAGCGCTGCGGCCACCGGCCGGGCAAGGAAGTGGTTTCAACCGAAGAGATGGTGGACCGCGTGAAAGCCGCGGTGGACGCGCGCACCGATCCAAGTTTTGTTCTCATGGCACGCACTGACGCGCTGGCCAGCGAGGGCCTGGACCGCGCCATTGAGCGCGCACGAGCCTACGCGGCCGCGGGCGCCGACATGATTTTTGCCGAAGCGGTGACGGAGCTGAGCCAGTACACGCGCTTCCGCGAAGCCGTGGGCGTGCCCATCCTGGCCAACATCACCGAGTTCGGCCAGACGCCGTTATGGACGCGCGAGGAGCTGGCCGCGGCGGGCGTGGACATGATTCTTTACTGCTGCGCGGCCTATCGGGCGATGAACGCCGCGGCGCTGAAAGTCTACGAGACCATCCGCGCCGAAGGCACGCAGAAGGGCGTCGTAGCGGCGATGCAATCCCGCGCGGATTTGTATAAGTATCTGGACTATCACGCGTACGAGCGAAAGCTGGATGAGCTGTTTGCGAAGAAGAAGGGCTAGATGTCAACGATTTAAGTTGGCGCCGACGCGCAACTAGGCAGCGCCTCCAATTCCGAGCAACTTGGGAAGACCGCTATCGCTGTCGCTTCGGCGCCTCCACCTTTAGCGTGATCCCAGTTGCCGCCTTACAGTCGGTAAGAGAATACCCCCATTTCTCACCGGTTGCAGATTGAGTCACGGCCACAGTCCCCGGAAGCTGTATCCCTTGAACGCCCTGATAGGTATAGGCGAAATAAGCGTCCCAGGCGTCTTGATTGCTTGTTCCAGACCCTGTCCTCACCGATTTGAGGAGAAAACCGTAGGGACCGCTAACGAAGTCCGTTGTGAAATGCAATGGCTGTGGAAGCTCGCTGACCACCTTTGAAATCCTCATGTCGGGAAGGAGCATAAGCGTCGCCGAGACGTTCGTCCCGCTCATCACAATTTCGAATCCCGAGTCTACAGACTGGAATGTGAAATTCGTCGGCTTGAGGGGGAGAATGACATTCGTGGCAAAGGGTATCCATGCGTTGATTCCGGAAGCGGCCACCGCCTGGAACGCGTTCTCGAGGTCTGTTGCGTGCGGCACTCGAGAAAGATCAGTGGCCTTAGGGACCTGTGAAACCACAGCACCGGTGCGGTCCACAAAGACCCGATGCTCTATTGTTTGAAGCTGATCGATGGTAGTGATCGGAGCGGGAGGGATTGTCCCGAGGGTTTCCAGAAAATGCTTTTTCCAATCGAATTGCACTGCGCAGTCGAAGGAGACGAGCTGACGCGTAAATGGCGCGTCATAGAGGCCGCGCGCCTTAGACAAAGCTGCGTCGTTTGGGTTCGCTAACTGAGAAAACGCAGGAAGGCAGAAGAAAATCACAAGAACACAGAGGATTGGATGCCGCATGCACAATGTTATACCCCCTTTCAAGTGCACCTTCATCCACTTGCCACTCCCGCGCCGCATCGTTTAGGTTGAAGCTCGCTGGAGCCCGTTTATGAGCCAAGCTGAAGCTTCCCCTGCGTTCAAGCCCAAAAAGTCCGTCGCGCTTTCCGGAACCGTGGCCGGCAACACCGAGCTGTGCACCGTGGGCCACACCGGCAACGACCTGCACTACCGCGGCTACGACATCCACGACCTGGCCGCGCATTGCGAGTACGAAGAGGTTGCGTACCTGCTCATCCACGGAAAGCTGCCCAACACCGTGGAGCTGACCGAGTACAAGACGCAACTGGTGCACCTGCGCAGCCTGCCCGCCGGCGTCAAGCAGGCGCTGGAGCTGCTGCCGCCCTCCACGCATCCCATGGACGTGCTGCGTACCGGCGTGTCGGTCCTCGGCTGCGTTTGCCCCGAGCCGGCGGACCACAATGAGGAGGCCGCATGCCACATCGCCGACTCGCTGCTGGCGTGCCTCGGTTCCATGCTGCTCTACTGGCACCATTACGCGCGCAACGGCCGCCGCATTGTGGTAGAAGAGGGCGGCGACTCTATTGCCGCGCACTTTCTGCACCTGTTGCACGGCACGGAGCCGCCACCCGAGTGGATTGCGGCCATGCAGGCTTCCCTCATCCTTTACGCGGAGCACGAATTCAACGCATCCACTTTTGCGGCGCGCGTCGTCGCCGGAACCGGCTCCGACATGCACTCGGCAATCTGCGGCGCAATCGGCGCACTCAAAGGGCCCAAGCACGGCGGCGCCAATGAGGCCGCGCTGGAAATCCAGATGCGCTACGCTTCGGTGGATGAAGCCGAGCACGACATCCGCCGCCGCGTGGCCGAGCGCGAGGTGATCATCGGCTTCGGACATCCCGTCTACACCATTGCCGACCCGCGCAACGAGATCATCAAAGAGATCGCGCGCGGACTGGCTGAGTCCTCAGGCACAACGAATCTCTTCGCCGTCGCCGACCGCATTGAAGCCGTAATGCAAGAGACCAAGCGCATGTTCCCGAACCTCGATTGGTTCAGTGCCGTCGCTTATCACGCGATGGGCGTGCCCACTGACTTGTTCACCCCACTGTTCGTCATAGCGCGCACGGCCGGCTGGTCCGCCCACGTGCTGGAGCAGCGCCGCGACGGCAAGATCATCCGCCCCAGCGCAAATTACACTGGCCCAGAGCCGCGCGCGTTTGTGCCCATCGAGGAGCGGGAGTAAAAAGCGCATAGCCAGTAGCCTGTAGCGTGTGCCTGACGTATCGCAGCTACTGGCTACCGGCTGCGGGCTTGCCGCTTCAAAGGAGTCTTTGTGTCCACGCACATCAGCAGCGACCGTCCCGCGCCCGACAAGGTCCTCACCGACATCGCCGACTACGCGCTCAACTACGAAATCACCAGCGATCTTGCGTGGTCCACGGCGCGCGCATGCCTCATTGACACGCTGGGCTGCGGGCTTGAGGCACTTGAATACCCGGCATGCACCAGGTTGCTCGGTCCCATCGTGCCCGGCACAGTGGTGCCTCACGGCGCCCGCGTTCCCGGCACAAGTTACCGGCTTGACCCGGTGCAGGCCGCATTCAACATCGGCGCCATGATCCGGTGGCTCGACTTCAACGACACCTGGCTCGCCGCCGAATGGGGCCATCCTTCTGACAATCTCGGAGGTATCCTGGCCACCGCTGACTGGCTCTCCCGCACCGCCGCCGCGGAAGGCAAGCCACCGCTGACGATGCGCCAGGTGCTCGCGGCCATGATCAAGGCGCACGAAATTCAGGGCTGCATTGCTCTTGAGAATTCGTTCAACAAAGTCGGTCTGGATCACGTGGTGCTGGTGAAGGTCGCATCCACAGCGGTAGTTTCATGGCTGCTCGGCCTCACGCGCGAGCAGACCATCAACGCGCTTTCACTCGCCTGGGTCGACGGCCAGAGCCTGCGCACCTATCGCCACGCGCCCAACACGGGCTCGCGCAAAAGCTGGGCTGCAGGTGACGCCACCAGCCGCGCCGTGCGCCTGGCGCTGATGGCTCGCGCCGGCGAGATGGGCTATCCCTCCGTGCTCACCGCAAAGACCTGGGGCTTTTACGACGTGAGCTTCCGCGGCCAGGAATTCCAATTCCAGCGGCCCTACGGCTCCTACGTCATGGAGAACGTGCTGTTCAAGATCAGCTACCCTGCCGAGTTTCACGCGCAGACCGCAGTTGAGGCTGCGATGACGCTGCGTGGCCGCCTGGATGCCAGCGGCAAATCTGCCGCCGATATCCGCTCCATCACCGTTCGCACGCACGAAGCCTGCATCCGCATTATCGACAAGAAGGGGCCGCTGACCAACCCCGCCGACCGCGACCATTGCGTGCAGTACATGATCGCCATTCCGCTGCTCTTTGGCCGGCTCACCGCTGCGGATTACGAAGATGCCATCGCCGCCGATCCACGTGTCGATGAGTTGCGCGCCCGCATCCAATGCGTGGAAGAGCCACAGTTCACCCGCGATTATCACGACCCGGACAAGCGGTCCATCGCTAACTCGTTACGCGTGGAGCTGAACGACGGCACAGTGCTGGAAGAGACGGTGGAGTACCCTATCGGCCATCGCCGGCGGCGTCAGGAAGGCATGCCGCTGCTGATTGAAAAATTCCGGACCAACCTGCGCCGCCGCTTCACTGAAGACCGGCAGCAGCGCATCCTGGAAGCGTCGCTCGATCCGGCACGGCTGGATGATATGCCGGTAAACGACTACGTGGACCTGTACACGATCTGATCGAGTCTGCGGGAACCGTCAGCTACGGCTACTGCGAGTCTTGGCCAGGAGCCGCAGGATTTCCAGGTAGAGCCACACCAGCGTGACCATGATGCCGAACGCGCCGTACCACTCCATGTACTTGGGCGCGCCATAGTTCACGCCGCGCTCGATGAAGTCGAAGTCCAGCACCAGGTTCAGCGCGGCAATGGCCGCCACGAACAGGCTGAAGCCAATGCCGATGGCGCCGGAGCCGTTCACTGACTGCAGCAGCGGGATGTGGAAGAAGCCCAGCAGCATCTGCGCAAAATAGAACAGCATGATGCCGGCCGTGGCCGCGAAGATTCCCATCGCGAACTTCTGTGTCACCTTGATGATGCGCGCGCTGTACGCCAGCAGCAGCGCAAACAGCACGCCGAAGGTAATCCCCACGGCCTCAATGGCGATGCCGGGATAGCGGAGGTTGATGAATGCGGAAATTCCGCCCAGCGCCAGTCCTTCCAGCAGCGCATACAGCGGCGCGGTCACCGGCGCCCAGTCTTTCTTGAACACCGTGACCATGGCGCAGATGAACCCGCCGATCAGGCCCAGCGTCATCAGTCCACCCACCGCGGCCGGATCGCCGGTGTCCATAAAGCGGTACCACGTCCACGCCGCCGATGCGAATGCGCAGATCAACAGGATGCCGGTCTTGTTCACCGTGCCGTTCAGCGTCATGCGCGTCGTGGCGTCAATGGCGCCGTAGCCGCCGCCGGTATTGCGGAATGTATTCTCGCCGAGAGCAGGATTTGAAGTCTTTATTAAAGGCATGGTGTGCGTCTCCAGATTCCAGGGCACTGCGGATCCTATCGCTCGGGCCCGCTGCTTCCATTCTAGTCGCGCGCCCGCTCGATTCCCTTATGCGAGCTGCGCAACCACCCTGTTCATTGGATGTTCCAGCTCTTCCATCGATGCAACCAGCCGAAACTGCGCGCGGCACCGGTCCAGATTATGTGCCACGCGATGCACCTTAAAGTAGGTGTCGCCGTTCAGGTGATCGGCCAGGAAGCGAATCCCGATTTCGAGCGTGATCAGCTTGCCGGAAAACGCCAGCAGCTCTCGCTCGCGCGTGGTCAGGAACGCACCTGCCGAACTCAGGTATCCGCGCACCAGCTCTCCGTAGTAATCCATGCGCACGAAAACTTTTTCCAGATCCCGCTCATCCTCCGCCGCGGGGCTCGCAGCCGTCCGCACCAGGTCGCCAAAGTCATACAGCGCCAGCCCCGGCATCACGGTGTCCAGATCGATTACGCACAGCGCTACGTCCGTCCGTTCGTCCAGCAGCACGTTGTTGACCTTGGTGTCGTTGTGCGTCACGCGCTCCGGCAGGCCCGCATCCAGCAGAAGCCGCGTCATGGCCTTGCGCTCCAGCGCAAACGCGATCTCCGCCTTCGCAGTGGCCGCGCGTCCCGCCCCATCCGCGGCAATCGCCCGCTCCAATGCCGCAAAGCGCTTCGGCGTGTGATGAAAATCCGCGATCGTATCGTGCAGCCGTGGGCCGCCGAGCGAAATCAGTTGCCGCTGAAATTCGCCGAACGCCTGCGCCACCCGGAAGCACTGCTCCGGCGACTCCACGCGGTCTACCGAGCGCGAGCCCTCGATCATGGGAAACATGCGCCAGCAGGCGCCCTCGGCGTCCCGGTGCCATGTGCGCCCATCCCGCGAAGGAACCAGCCGCAGCACTCGCCGCTCAACCTCCGGGTCTTCTCCGGCGCACTGCTCCATGTGCGCCGTCACGCGCTCCACATTCTCCATCAGCTCTGGGACGCGCGGAAACACGCTGGTGTTCATCCGCTGCATCAGGTAGCGCGTCTGCACACCGCCCGCGGTGAATTCCACGCGGTAGGAATCGTGGATGTGCCCGTTGCCCCACGGCATGGCGCCGGCAAATGCGCCACCCACATCGAAATGCTCCGCCGCCGCGCAAATGGCGTCGTCTTGCATTATTCCCATAGAGTTTCCGGATACGCCCCCGCATCGATCAGCCGGCGAATGCTCTCCACTACGCGCGCCCGATCCTCGCGATAGGTCACGCCGAACCATGGATCGCGCGAGCGCAGCACCTTCACCCGCGCCTCGCCCTTCGCTACCAGCTCGCCCACCGCCATCGGCACATAGCTTTCCGCCTTCATATCCGCGCCGCTCCGCTGAAGGAAACCTTTGAGCACGTCGCCTAACTGCCCGAAGATCCGCGGCGTGAATCCCCAATAATTCATTGACACAGGCTCGTCGCCGCTGAGCTCCCGCACCGTACCATCCGGCGCAGTGTTCTTCCCTCCGTCTCCGTCGCGCTCAATGCTCGTCAGTTCCTCGATCTTCTCCAAGTATCCATCTGCGCTCACGCGGCACACGCCCCGCGCCACTGACCCGAAATCCGATAGCGTGTTGCGCAGCGTGAACCCCACCATTGCATAATCCTCGCTGTCCGACTGCAGATGCTCCGCCAGCACGCGATAGCTTTCCGCACCGTAAAAATCGTCCGCATTGATCACCGCGAACGGCTCCTGGATCGCATCTGCCGCCATCAGCACCGCCTGCGTAGTTCCCCAGGGCTTGGTGCGTCCCGCAGGCACCCGAAACGGCGCCGGAATCTTGTCCAGCTCCTGGAATACATACTCCACCGCAATGCGCCGCTCGAACCGCGCGCCCACCGTCTCCTTGAACGGTTGCTCGATATCCTTGCGGATCACGAACACCAGCTTCCCGAACCCCGCGCGCATGGCGTCGTAAATCGAGTAATCGATAATCGTCTCGCCGTTCGGTCCCACCGGATCGATTTGCTTCAGGCCTCCGTAGCGGCTTCCCATCCCCGCCGCCATCACCAGCAATGTTGGTTGCATCGCACTTCCGTCCCTTTCAATGTATTGATTTCTTCGCCATGCCCATCGGCGTCATCTCCAGCGTCAATACTTCAAATGGCGCCAGATGAAACTCATGCTCTTCGCGTGCATCCAGCTGCACCGCCGGCTTTGCCGCATCGCTCTTCCACGGACTCTTCGCGCGCCACCGCTCGGCCGCGCCCTCCGGCAATTCAAACGCAGCCGCCAGCCTCACTCGCATCGTCAGCGCTTTGTCGCTGGGGTTCCGCAGCGTCAGGATACCCTTCGCCGGCGTCCACCCGGCCCATCCGTACACCTCCAGCCACGCGGGGTCGCCACCCACCCAATGCGTGTCCTTCAGTACATCCGCGTTCGCACGCGACCACGTCGCCGCCTCCGCCAGGTCGTCCCAGTTTTGCTGGCTCAACAATGACGGCGTAATGTACATCTCCTGCAACTGCGTCCCCGTTCCGAAGTACGACCGCGCCTCGTTGCGGAAATCGTTCTGCGGATCCTGGCTCAGCTCCTTATGCTGCTGCGCAAAAATCATTCCGTGCAGCATCAGCGAGTTCAACGGATACAACGGCCCGCCCTGCACAATGTTCTCGTAAGTCGCCGCATCGCGATACGTGATCCACCGCTCGCGGTACGGCCCAACACCTGCAGTCGAGTCATCGTCGCCGCCGCGCCAGATCGAATCCGCGTACATGGTCCAGAACGGCGACGGCCACGTTCCCGTGGTCAGGTTGATGAAGATGTCCGGCTTGGCCGCGCGCAGTTCGCCAATCAGCTCGATTGCCGCCGCGAAATCCGAATCGAACTGGCTCCCCGCCACCACCGAATCCACGTTCCCCGTGCCGTCAAACTTAAACTGGTTCACCCCGTACTCGCGAATCATGTTCATCGCCACGTCGCGGAACGCCGCGTAGTACTTCTGCCCCGAGAGCGCATACCCCCCGCGCACAATCTCGTATCCCGCCGTGCGGCCATGCGCAATCCGCTCCTTCTTCGCGCGCCCGTACCCGCCCCACGGCGACATCCATACCCCCGGCTCCGCGCCAAACTTTTCCGCCTCTGCCTTCACCGGCGCGAAACCCTCCGGAAATCCGCCGTTGAACTTCCACAGCGAATTGTGATCGTCCCACCCATCGTCAAACAAAAACGAATCCAGCTTGACGCCGCGCCTTTCGGTCAGCTCGCGCCCGAATGCTTCGATGCGATCCAGCGCGCCCGCGGCATCGTAGTCGTTGCCGAATCCCAGGTCGTACCACGAGTTGTAATGCAGAAACGTGCGATACGGATGCGCCCGCTCGCGTTCGAGATACGCCAGAAAATCCCGCCGCATCTGCCCCGCGCGTGCCACCCCAATCACCGCCGAGTACGTCACCGATTGTCCGGCCTTGAGCGGCAGCTCGCGATCGATCCACGCCGTCGCCCGCCCCGCCGTCACCTTGCTGCGCGACATTGGATGCTCGAACCCGAGAAACCAATTGCCTGCGACAATCGGTGACCCATTCACCGATCCAACCACGCGCGCATCGGCCGGCGCCGCGTCAATCAATTGCACGCGTGCAATCGCCACGTCCTGTGCGCCGGCCGTCAGGGTCAAAGTCTCCCGCACATAATGGGATCCCTCGCGCAACTCTACCGACCATGCCGCGTGGATCCCGCCATCGCGCGTCGTCAGCGGCGCTTCGATCCTGTTCCCCCCCAGCCGCTCCGCCAGCCGCGATGCGTCTTCCTTTCCCGATAGCTGCGTCGAACTCACGCCCGCGGAATCGATCGCAAAATCGCCTGCGCGATAAATCCGTCCGTCCTGAAGCAAAACCTCGAACGGTTCGGCCAGCGCCAGTCTCGTCCCATGCAATCGGTCGGTCACGGTCAGGCCGCGAAATGCGCCGTCCTCTACGGCCACTGCCGCGCCAACTTCCCGGTCGTGCATCTCGTACAGGCGATTCGATGCGGAAGCTGCTACCGGATCTGCCTGCGCAAACAGCAATGGCAGAGCTGCCGCTAGCCCTGCCATCGCAACCATTCGTCCTGCCTGCGTCAACTTGGTCATGGGCCTGCCGCCTGCCTACTCCACCGTCACGCTTTTCGCCAGGTTCCGCGGCTGGTCCACGTCGCACCCGCGCCGCACCGCGATGTAATACGCCAGCAACTGCAGCGGCACAATTTCAATCAGCGGGCTCAACAGCTCCGGCACCGGCGGAATCGCGATCACGTGCTCCACCAAGCCCCCGATCGTCTCATCGCCCTCCGTGGCCACCGCAATCACGCGCCCTGACCGCGCCGTTACTTCCTGAATATTCGAGAGCGTCTTCTCGTAGCGCAGCTTCGACGCCGGATCGCTCTCATCTCGCGTCGCCAGCACCACCACCGGCAGCGTCTCGTCGATCAGCGCGTTGGGCCCGTGCTTCATCTCGCCCGCCGGATAGCCCTCCGCGTGAATGTACGAGATCTCCTTCAGCTTCAGCGCGCCCTCGAGAGCAATGGGGAAGTGAATCCCGCGCCCCAGGTAAAGGAAATCCCGCGCGTTTGAGAATTCCTTGGCCAGCGTCTCGCACTGCCCGGAGCAAGTCTTCAGCACTTCCTCAATCTTGGCCGGCACGCGCCCCAGCTCCTCCATCAGCGCCACTGAGTGTTCTTTGTCCAGCCGTCCGCGCAGTTGCCCCAGCTTCATCGCCAGCAGAAACAGCGCCGTCAGTTGCGCCGTGAACGCCTTGGTTGAGGCCACTCCGATCTCCGGCCCCGCATGCGTATAAAGGGCCCCGTGCGCCTCGCGCGCCACCATTGCGCCCACTACGTTGCAGATGGCCACCGTCTTCGATCCCAGCGCCTTCATCTCGCGCTGTGCCGCCAGCGTGTCCGCCGTCTCGCCGCTCTGCGTAATCAGCAGTCCAAGCGCGTTGCGGTCGGGAATCGGATTGCGGTAGCGGTATTCGCTGGCGTAGTCCACGTCCACCGGCAGCCGCGCCAACCGCTCAATCATGTACTTGCCCGCCATTCCCGCATGCCAGCTGGTTCCGCATGCGGCAATATTGATGCTTGAGGCCAGCGCCAGCTCCTCGTCGGCAATGTCCATCTCGCCGAGGAAAACCTTGCCCGAGTCCAGGCTCACCCGCCCCAGCGTCGTGTCGCGGATGGCGCGCGGCTGCTCCCAGATTTCTTTCAGCATGAAGTGCTTGTAGCCGCCCTTTTCCGCCTGGATCGGATCCCACTGGATGCGCGTCAGCTCACGCTGGATCGGCTTGCCTTCGAAGTTGGTCAGGGTCACGCCATCGGGCGTCAGAACCGCCATGTCCCCATCAGCCAGGAAATAAATATTGCGCGTGTGGTGCAGGATCCCGGGCACATCCGACGCGACAAAATACTCGCCTTCGCCCACCCCGATCACCACCGGGGGCCCCGACCGCGCTGCCACAATCTTGTCCGGCTCAGCCGAAGACAGGATTCCCAGCGCAAATGCGCCTGTCAGCCGCTTCACTGCCTCACGGACAGCTTCTTCCAGCTTCAGCGGATGTCCCGCGGTTTCCGCGTCCTTCTGAACCTGCTCGATCAGGTGCGCAATGATCTCTGTATCGGTCTCGGTAACGAACTTGTGTCCCTGCGCCGTCAGCTCACGCTTCAAGCCCAGGTAGTTCTCCACAATCCCGTTATGCACCACCACAATCCGCCCCGTGCAGTCGCGGTGCGGATGTGCGTTCTCTTCCGTCGGCCGCCCGTGCGTCGCCCAGCGTGTATGCCCGATGCCGAAGGTGCCGCCAAGCGGTCGCTCGCGCAGAGCGTCTTCCAGGTTCTTCAGCTTGCCCGGCGCCCGGCAAACCTCCAGAAGCGCCGTCCGCGGTCCGCCCACGGCAATCCCCGCCGAATCATACCCGCGGTATTCCAGCCGGCGCAGACCCTCGATGATGACAGGGACCACGTCCTTCCTGCCCACGTACCCCACAATTCCGCACATAGGGTCATTCTAAGCGAGCGGAACAGTGATCAGTGGAAAGTGATCCATGCTCAGAAACCCACCCTACCCGGAATTCGACGCGGCGATCAAGAAACATGGAAAAAGGAAAGGCCGCCCGTCCAACCTCACTGACCACTGATCTCACTGATCACCGTCCACCGTGTAGGTGTACTCCTCAATCACCGGGTTGGTCAGCACTTCCCGTGCAATCCGCTCCACCTGCTCCCGGGCCTCGGCGGCGCCCAGCTCATCGGCAAGGTTCAGCACAAAATACTTCCCCTGTCGCACCGCCTCCACCTGCCCGAAGCCGATCTTCCGTAAAGCGTTATGAATGGTCTGTCCCTGGGGGTCCAGCACCGATGCCTTCAACGTGACATAGACATGCGCCTTCATGATCCGTGATTATAGAAGGACAGGCGGGTCCGCATCGTATCCCCATCCGGCGCTCCGCCCCTGAAACGAGAGGTCAGCCGCACTCATCCATCCCCTGGGCCTCGGCCGGCGAACAAATTCTTCCCGCCGCGCGACCGCATCCAACTTCAAGGCAAGCCGCCCTCAAAACTCATAGGAGAGCAAGCAAAAAAATGGTCAATTATCTTGAACTGCCCATTGGCGATCGCGCCCCCGAGGTTTTTCGCGCCGTGGTCGAGATTCCCAAGGAAGGCACGCAGAAGTACGAGTACGACAAGCAGCTGCACGTCTTCAAACTCGATCGCAATCTTCATTCGCCCGTCCATTATCCCGGCGACTACGGCTTCATTCCGTCCACCCTCAGCGATGATGGCGACCCCCTCGACGTGCTGGTGCTCGTCCCCAGCCCGTCCTTCCCCGGCTGCGTGCAGGAGGTTCGTCCCATCGGTTTGCTCGAGATGCTCGACCAGGGCATCCTCGATGAAAAGGTGCTTGCCGTGGGCAAGAACAACCCCCGCTACACCAACGTGTGGAACTACACCGACATCTACCCCCACATGCTGAAGGAGATCACCCACTTCTTCTCCATCTACAAGGACCTGGAAGGCAAGCGGGTTGAGATCAAGGGCTGGCACGATGCCGCCGTCGCCCGCGATCATGTGATCAAGGCCGCAAAGATGTTCGAGGACAGCAAGGCGCACAAGCCATCCGCGAAGCCGAGCGAGCCCGAGGTGAAGGTCAACGACTAAGAGTAGGAGCGAGAGAACAAGAAGGCCCCCGAAGACTCGCTCCGCGGGGATCTTCTGCGGTCTGTCAAGTACCTGTGGAAAACTTTTCCCCTAAGTCGTTTGCTTTGTAGGAAAAACAATAGTAACCATTATGCAGTTACCAATACCCTAATCTGGTAGCATGTTCTTAAGGGTCAGAAAAGGGTGCCCACCGCCGCCTCAGCGCCGGTGGGCATTTGTATTTCAGGATTTCCCAGAAGGAGCAACGCATGCAGCTCGCCATCAGTCCGCCGTCCAGCGCTTCCTGGGGATTCGCCTGTCCCCTCTCCCCACACCGGCCGCCACGCCCACAGAATCACTGCAGTTTCAGCTCTTATCCTCATCAATCCACAGGACATCGTCGTTTTTTTTCATGAAACATGAAATCGGATCTTCGTTCTCTTCTCGGTCCCATTCGTATCTCGTACGTGCCCGACCTGCAATTTCACTGCAGTTTGAGCACTTAACCTCATCAATCCACAGGACATCGTCGTTTTTTTTCGCGCAGAACCGGCGTTCTCGTTCCCCGGCCCCTGCTTTCTGGCCTTCACTGCGGCATCTTCGCCAGGTGGACCAGGAACGGGGGCTTCGATACCAGGCTGGTTAGCTCGAAGACGCGGTAGCCGTCGCCCGTAACGTCGGCGCGGCGGAAGATGCCGGGCTCGGTCTCTACCACTTCGCGCCCACCCTCGAGGTTCGAGATAAATTCCTCGGCTGCGCGAAGATCGGCGCTGCCGCCCTGGTTGCCGCTGGTGATGGCTTCGGCAACGTAGCTGTGCATTAGCTTGGGCCAGTAGCGGGCGAGCAGGTCCGTGCTGGCAAAGGCATCGGCCCACACCACCTGCCCGTTGATGGCGACCACCACGCCGACCGCGCCCCTCTCCCTGAGCTCGCGCAGGATTTCGTGTTCGCCGGCCATGCCGCCGTACTGCGAGACGGCCTTCTCCACTGGCGCGCTCTGAAACACCTTGGCATACGACGTGGTGGACGGAATAGCCGCGGGATGGGCGACCAGCGAGCCACCAAGATCGGGTGGCCCGGCCTGAGGCAGGTTGGTGGCGATTTTGGAGTTGGCGGCGCGGACGCTGTCCCAGACCTGGACCTGGTTGCGTTCGGCCATGGCGGGTGTGCGCACGCTGGGCTGGGCCATCTGCGCGCCCATGGAACCGAAGTTCATGCTGGAGGCGACCCAGCGGCCGGGCTCGACGCAGAAGACGCCGAGGTCGATGGGGCCGGAGTCGGGCGGAACGATGCGGTCGGCGCCGATGACGCGGTCCTGCTTGCCGCCGGTAACGATCTCGCCGGCCAGCAGGAGGAGCGGGCGGGAGGAGTTGTTGGTGAGCACCAGGTTGTTGACCTGGGCGCCGCGGCGCGGAGCTACGTACTGGCCCGGGCGGACCAGGCCGCGCTCATCGCCGGCCTCAGTGACGGTGACCTGGCCGCCGCGGATGCCCTCATCGAGGGTGAGCAACTGGGAAGTGTCGTTGGCGTGGCCGGCGACCACCGGGAAGAACGCCAGGTTGCCGCGGACGATGGGCGGGAGGACTTTATAGCCGGTGGATTCAACGGGACCGCCGGCGTGGGCGCAGGCGGAGAGGAGCAGGGCGGCAAGTGAGAACAGCAGGCATGCGCGAGTGACGCGAAGCGAAGCGATGGCCCTGGTAAAACTGGTTGGCATGGCGCCCTCCTGAGGCGGCCGAGGAATCGGCACACCTGGAGAACGGGCGTGGGCGGAAAGCTTGCAGGGAATTTTGCTACCATCGCAGCCGATGATTCCCGAAGCGCCAGCGGCGGCTGAACCTGTGCCTGGGGCAGTACGTGAGGCGATTGCGGCGCGCTACGAGGAGTCAGGAGCGGCCCGGTTCGGCATCTCGGCGGAGGTGTTCGAAGGCTGGGCGGCCGGCGCGGTGGCGCGGTACGGAGCGGGATGGAGCGAGCGCGAGCAGAAGGAACTGGCGGCCGGGCTGCACGTGGAAGAGCTGGTGCTGGCGCGGGCCTGCGCGGAGGGAAACGAAGATGCGTGGCGGGAGCTGATGGCGCGGTTTGGCGGGCAAATGCATCGCACGGTCGCGCAGATGACCCGGGACGATGCCGCAGGGCGCGAGCTGGCCGACAGCTTGTGGGCGGAGCTTTACGGGCGGGAGAACCGCGAGGGCAGGAGGGTATCGCGGCTGGAGTCGTATATGGGACGCGGCTCGCTGGGGGGATGGCTGCGGACGGTGCTGGCGCAGCGGCACGTGGACCGCTGCCGCGCGCAGAGGAACGATGCGAGCCTGGAAGAGCAGATGGAGGCGGGGGTGGCGTTTGCGGCTCCCGCGGAGGCAGTGGCCGCGGCGCCCGATCCGCGCCTGAATGCGGCGGTGAGCGCGGCTTTACACGAGCTTGATAGCGAAGAGCGGTTCTTGGTGGCGGCCTACTTCCTGGACGGGCAGAAGCTTGCGTCGATTGGCCGGCAGCTGGGGGTGCACGAATCCACCGTGAGCCGGAAACTGGAAAAGGTGACG
This sequence comes from Occallatibacter sp., assembly GCA_035552475.1. Taxonomy (GTDB): domain Bacteria; phylum Acidobacteriota; class Terriglobia; order Terriglobales; family Acidobacteriaceae; genus Telmatobacter. The sequence goes on along the minus strand of DASZLE010000090.1, from coordinate 98,923 downwards.
GCCGCGCTGCGGAAGCGGGTGCGGAAGCGGCTGATGGCAGAGGGAATAGAACGGCGACAATGCGACGAACTGCTGGCGGAACTGGACGTTCGGGACCTGGATGTGAACGTACGGCGAGATCTGGGGCAAGAAAAGAAGATGGAGACGTTCTAAAGGAGTGATCGGGGAGAGAGTGAGCGAGCGGGGACACAATCCGTTGCGGCAGGCGCTGACGGGGACAGGTGCGAGCGGACCGCATCCCGATGCGGACATGCTGACGGCGTTCCGCGAGGGCTCGCTGATGCCGCGTGAGCGGGAGGGCGTGCTGGGGCATCTGGCGGCGTGCGCGGAATGCCGGCAGGTTTTGGGCCTGGCGGCCGAGGCGGCGGAGCACGGAGCGCAGGTGGTGGAGATGCCGACGCGGCGGGCAGGGGCACGCACGCTGGCGCCGTGGCTGGCGGCTGCGGCGGTGTTGCTGGCGGTGAGCGGGATCGTGGTGCGGCAGGAAATGCGCAAGGTAACGCCGGCTCCCACGGTTGCTGTGAAGGAGGCTCCGCCCGCGCCGGAGGTTCAGACTGCGCCGGCGAGCCAGAAATCAGCTCCTGCCGAGAAAGAGAAGAAGAAAGCGCCGGCGAGCCCGGGACAAGCCATGTCCCCGAGACAGCGGGTGATGGCGCTTGCGGCCCCGGCTAGTGTTCCGCCGCCTGAGGGGAATGCGCCGCGCACCTCCGCGAATGCACCGCAGACGGCGGCGAATGCCGTGCAGCTTTCGGAGATCGCGCCACAGGTGCAGGTTGCGCCTGATTTCGGAGGGACGGGCGGCAGAGTGGGTGCGGCGAGGATGGCGCCTCGACCGGCGCCCGCGGTGTCCGCCGGGGCGCTCAGGGCAGCTGCGAAGGCCTCGGAGCAAACGACTGTCTCAGTGTCCGCGGCGGCGCCCACGCCGACAACAGCGCTTGTGAGCGCCGACGCCATGCGGGCGCTCGAGAAGGTGCCGGAGCTTGATCTTAGGCTGCCGCGCTGGCGGATCAATGCAAAGGGGCAACCTGAGAGGGCATTTGGCGCGGGGCGCTGGGAACGGGTTCCACTGATGCAGAACGGGCGGATGCACGCGATCGCGGTGGAGGGGGCGCTGGTGTGGACCGGCGGTGAGAATGCGGCGCTGTTTCGGTCAAAAAATAATGGCGCGACGTGGACGCCGGTTTTGTTGCCGGAGAAGGGCGCGGGCACGCACACGATTGCGCATATCCGGATAGGCGCGGCTGGAGGGATTACGGTGGAAGCTGAGGACGGGACCGCGTGGGTTTCAGAGGACGGCGGAGCGACTTGGAAGTGAGCTGCGGGGAGGGATGGATGAGCTTGCCAGGGTGCGCGGGTGTGGGCGGGAAACTGAAAGCCCTCCGCCTGAAGGCAGAGGGCTTTGACCTGCTGGGGCGAGTTAACTCGGGCTCAATTAGCTTGGCCTGGCGGGTGCGGGATCATCGTGTGCATAACTTTAAAGCTGTCACGCTCGGCACGCTCTGAGTGAATTACCCATACCATCTGCGACGAATCTTGACACCGGCTTTTGCAAAACCTCTAAGTCGCCCAGGTCTACCTCCAGAGAAAAGCATTGCTGGACCGCGGAAAGGGCAATGACGACCTTACATTGATGGCGAAATTCTGTCACCATGCCCTCAACTCCGTCGAATACTCCATTGCGAACCCGCACTCGCGTCCCTACTGATACATAGGGATGGGGTCGCAGGACATAGCCGCCTGCCATGCTTTCGCGAATTCTGTCGATTTCCCGGGTGCAGACCGCGTCGCAGTCATGAACGTCAAGGAGGCGGATTACGCCCGGCGTGGAGATGACGGAAATCCGGGCCTGGGGCAGGTACCGAACGAACACATACCCTACGAAAAGGGGCCGTTCTACATTGACGGATCGGTCTGTCCACCGTGAGCGCTCAGTGTAGAGGGGTAGATAGTATTCCAGGGATCGCACAGATAAATGCTGGGCGACTCGTTTTTCATGGTTGGCTACCACGTGCAGTACATGCCAGGGCCCTTCTTGCGTCATTCACTACTCCCAAGTGCCTAGGGTTCCAAGAGCGCGGCTCCCAGTCCCAGATAATGCGGATCTGGCGCATCGAGTTAACGCGATGCGTGGATGATTGCCGTCTATTGGAGTAAAGACCAAGGAGGTACGAATGCATGTGATCGAGGTCACGGTAGTCGGTTTATGTTCGAATTTTCAAGAGTTTCTTGCATTGGATTAATGGGTCCGCCCGTTGGCAGCATGGGTGCCGCACAAACTGTTTTTGGATGAGTGGAGTGCCTCTTCGGTGTCAACAAACGGCATTTCAACATCGGCAGTTAGATTTGTCTGCCGAGCATCGTCTTCAGCGACCGGAGTCCGGAGAAACTTTCGAAAACAGGTCTCGCACAGGTCGCGCCGGTGGGCCGTTTCCCTGGAGGCCGGCAACCCGCATATCTCACACGGAAGGGGCGGCGCCTTTAACATCAGGTAGACAATACTGATCACTGCCGTAAACCATATTGCACAGGCGACGATCAGTGCCACTCCCCATGCGTGCATTATCTTGCCTTTCTTAACATTCCATGCAATTTGTGAACGGGCGCGGGCACCGCGTCTATCTTGTAGAAGTTAGATTCAGGTGATGATCGGGGGTTGAGGTTGAAGACCCTTCAGGCGCGTGTCGATCGAGATCCCCAACAATCCTCTTCAGCAGGTGCGCGCTGGGGCTATAGTCGAGAACCAGCTCTTTGAGGGCAACGGCCAGACGACCGACGTCGCGGTGCTGGCAGATTTCGCGGAGCGAGTCGAGCCAAGTTTGCAGATCCTGGTCCTGTGTGCTGTCGCCCATGAAAATCCGGACTTTCTCGTGCTCGGTTGGAACCGTGTCTTCGAGAAGCGTGCTCAACTCTTCATAGAGCTTCTCGCCGGGGCGCATCCCGGTGAATTGGATCTTGATGTCCTTTTCCGGTTTGAGTCCGGACAACAGAATCAGATTCCTGGCCAAATCAACGATCTTGACTGGCTGTCCCATATCGAGCACGCAGATCTGACCTCCCTTCCCGATGACGGATGCCTGCAGCACGAGCTGGCAGGCCTCAGGGATCGTCATGAAGAATCGCCGCATCTCCGGATGAGTGACTGTGATTGGACCACCCGCAGCGATCTGCTTCTTGAAGATCGGAATCACGCTGCCATTCGATCCGAGAACGTTGCCAAACCTTACCGCCACATAACGCGTGCGGCCGTTTTGCAGCGCCAGAAGGATCAGTTCTGCAAGGCGCTTGGTTGCTCCCATCACGTTGGTGGGACGAACCGCCTTATCGGATGAGATCAGCACAAAGTCCTCGACCCCATGCGCGGCGGCAGCCTCCGCAAGGTTGTAAGTTCCGAAGACGTTGTTCTCGATGGCCTCGAAAACATGCGTCTCCATAAGGGGCACGTGCTTATACGCCGCGGCATGATAGACCGCTTTGGGCTTGTATTGACCGAAGATTTCGTCCAGCCGAGCGCGGTTTTGGATGTTCCCAATTTCCGGGTAGAATTTGATCGAGGGAAACGTTTGGCGCATCTCACGGTCGATTTCGAAAAGCGGGGATTCTGCAATTTCCAGTCCGACGATGCCGGCGGGGGAGAATCGGGCAATTTGCCGGCATAGCTCGGAACCAATGGATCCTGCCGCACCGGAAACGAGAACGACCTTACCCGCAAGCGTGTTGCGAATCTGGCTCAATTCAAGCCGTATTAGATTGCGGCCAAGCAAGTCTTCAACCGCAACATCCCGAATCTGCCCTACGAGACCACATTCTTCAACCACCTCTCCGAGTCCCGGCACGGTCTTGTACTCCACCCCTGCCTCATGGCATGACTCCAGGATGCGCGTCATTTCCGCGCCCGTGGCGGAGGGAACAGCAATCAACACGATTTCTACGCTGTACTCTGCTATCAGCGCCTCCACCTCGTCGCTTCCGCCCAACACCGGCACGCCGTTGATACGGAGACCCTTCTTATCCAGACAGTCATCCAGAAAGCCGCAGACATGGTACTTCAATCGCGGGTTTATGCGAATCTCGCGCAGCAGCGTGATCCCGGAATCGCCCGCTCCATAGATGAACGTTGCCTTCTCAGAGTGAGCGCCCTGTCCGCCGTGCATTGATTCCACCGCCATGCGAACGGCCACGCGCAGACCCGCGGTGCCCATTATGGACAGGATCAGATCGCCAAGGTAAACCGATCGCGGAACCTGGGGACTGACGAGAAGAATGACTGTACAACTTAGCGCAGATCCCACGAAGTTGGCCATCAGCAGCCGATAAGCATCCGCAATGGAGACGTACCGCAGCCCGCGCCGGTCCGACTTCGCAATGTGAAAGACAATGCTCTTGACCACGATCCAGATTGGAAGGGCATAGCTCATCTGGTGAAGGTAGACCGCGGGCATTTTGAAATCGAGGCGCAGAAGAAACGCTGCGAGCCCCGAGAATACAAAAATCCACGCTTGCGCGGCCGATACCATCGCCCAACGTATTCCATTGCTTCTCAACAGTACTTTCAGTCTTTTACGCATTGTCTGTCACCAAGCAGGTCTGACATCACGGTGTTCCATCTCGGTCACACCTTGTGGCCGCATTCTTCGCAGATGAGCCCTTACAGCATTGAGCCCACGCGTTACGCATTTGCGTTGTGGCAATCGTCGGTTGGTACCTAGGGAATGATCGGCGCGCTGTATCGCGCTGGGCGATCTCAATGGCGGATGCCCTCTCTGCGTATCACTTTGACAACCGTCAACATCATGATCTGAAGGTCGAATTTGAACGATTGTCGTTGCATATATTCGCAATCGAACCGGACTTTCTCCGGGATGGGAAGTTCATCGCGCCCGTTCACCTGGGCCCAACCCGTTAGTCCCGGTACGAGCCTGTGAATCCCTAGTCCCGTACGAAGGGCCACCAGGTCGGTCTGATTGAATAGCGCCGGGCGGGGCCCGACAAAGCTGAGATCGCCGCGGAGGATGCTGAACAGCTGCGGAACTTCATCAAGGCTTGCGCGACGGAGAAAGCCGCCGATCGGCGTCAGATACTCTTCGGCGTTTACGAGTAAGTGCGTGGCTATCTGGGGCGTGTCTGTCCGCATGCTACGGAACTTCGGCATCAGAAACAGCCGGTTATTTCTCCCCACTCGTTCAGACCAATAGAGCGCCGGTCCCTTCGATGTCATCCGCACAAGGATCATCAACATCGCGAGCAACGGGGCTGTGAGCACACAAAGAGCCAGTGCGGCAAGGATATCGAACAATCGCTTCCCCTTGGACTGCACGAAGGTCTCTAAGGACCGCTCTGCGCCGACCGGGAGAGCCTCTCTCGCCACAACGCCATCGGGTTGTTCGACTGAATCCATCTCTGTTATTGCCGCAGTTTTGCCCTCGTTGTCGTTAGCTGTTTGAGCGGAGATGAGTTGAACACCAGTCACGATTCCAGATTGCGGATTGGCGATCGACCGAAATGGTCATGCAGACCACACCGGTCAGTCATCTCATCTAACGGCCAAAGGAGCGGGAGGTTCAGTACTCGGCCTCGCACAGCTCTGCTTCAAGTCGAACGCGAGGCTCGCTCCCGGCAGGCGCAAAGTGCGAGAGAATCTGCGCCGAAACGCCGCGAACGGAAAACAAGGCATCGCCAAGAGCCTTGGCATTCTTCCCCATCCGCTCGCGCAGCATGGGATCGGAAGCAAGAAGCACGGCAGCATCGCGCAATCGGCCGTCTTCGCCGTTGGTGCAAACAATCCCCGCGTCTGCCGTATTGAAGATCTCAGCCAAGTCGTTCCCCATGTTGATGCTTGCAAGCACTGGTTTGCTGCATGCCATATAGCCGAGTATCTTGCCGGGAAAGTTGTTCGCCTGGAGCCGCCGGTCGAGGCTCACCAGCCCCACATCGAATTCGCTAAGGCACTGCATATACTCGGGCTCCGGCATCGCCGGAAGAATCCTAATGTTGTTCAGGTCCAGCCGTGCAATCTCCTGGTTCAACCGCGCCACCTCGCTGCCAGCGCCCACCAGCAGGAAGAAAATATCATCCCGGGCTCGGAGGCTCGAGGCCAGTCGAATGACATTGTCCATGTCTTGCGCAACGCCGATATTGCCTCCAAAGAGAAAGACCACTTTCCCCTCGAGTGCCAGTCGGCTACGCCAAGCGGAGGCACCAGGCAGAATGACATCGCTCATCCCCCAGTTCGGCAAAAACTCTGCGCAGTATTTCTTCTTCCAGCGCCTGTTGTCAAAGTAGCGCAGGTCGCCGCGAGCCTCAACGCCGATCACATCCGCCGCATCGTATTGGCTTCGCTCCTGCCTTCGGAGATAACGGTGCAGCAAACCGCCTTCGCGCAATTGGCCGGCATCCACCGCCCACTGGGGAAAAATGTCTCTCAGGATGAGGTACGCGGGGCAATGCCATAGAACCTTCAACCTGCTTACCAGCTTCCCAAAGAAAATCGTAGGCGAATAATATACGATCAAATCGCACGGATGGCTTTCGAACCAATCCCGTGCCTGACGCCAGATGGTCGCCGATATTCGGCTTTCCCGCCACAGCCGGAGCACCCTATTGGCATCTTTTATCTCGCCAGCGTCGATTCGCACCACAGTCACGCCCTCTTCAACGGAAATACTGTTCAATCCGGCGGCCGAAGTGCTCGGAGTCAAGACCGTCACTTCATGGCCCTGTCGGAAGTAATCTCTGGCAAGATCATGTACCAACTGGGCGGCCGAGGTTGTGCTCGGAGGGTAGTAAACAACGATCAATAGAATACGCATGGTCTCAATAGCCGTAGTCGGTCATGGTTTACGCCACACGACCCGTTGCACAAAGCCGGTGTAACTAAGAATGATCCGGAGCACTTTTGCAGCGACGTTGGGAACTTTGTAATCGCGGACCATCCTGAGACTTCTTTGCTCCCCCGCCGGCTGATCCTCAAGAATCTTGAGCGCTTCCAGGACGCGTTGCGGATCCAACCCGGTCATCATGACGGCGCCCTCCTCCATCCCTTCCGGACGCTCGTGAGTCTCGCGGATGTTCAGCGCCCGAAAGTTGAGGATCGATGATTCTTCCGTGATCGTGCCGCTGTCTGAAAGCGTTGCCCGAGACTTCATCATGAGGTGAACATAGTCGGACAAGCATAACGGCTTCATCAGCCGGATGTTTTCGGAAAACCGAATGCCATCTGAGTCGACGCGCCTACGCGTGCGAGGATGTACCGAGACTACGACCGGCAGTCGGTACGTTGCGGCTACACCTTCCAGAGCCGCCACCAGCATCGCGAATTGCACCGGGTCGTCAATATTCTCCTCGCGGTGTGCACTCGCGACAAAATATTCGTTTTCCGCGAGACCTAGCCGGGCCAGAACATCCGAGCCATCGATCTTCGGCCGATAGTATCCCTTCGCGCAGAAGGTAGTGACGGGCGATGTCGCTATAAGGAAGATTAATGTCACTGGTATGATCCACGATGCGGCGATTGATCTCTTCCGGAACCCGCTCGTCAAAACATCGGTTCCCGGCTTCCATATGAAACACCGGTATCTTCAGCCGCTTTGCCGAAATCGCCGCCAGGTAAGCCGATGGTGTCGGCGGCCGTTCCTCCTGCCGCATCAAGGTAGAAATCAGGGTTGCGAATCTCCAGATCGTCAAAAAAAATCCGGTTGAGTTCGTAATCATAGTTCTGGCCCGTGTGAATAAGAGTGTGTTCCGTATATCGGTCCAGCAGAGCAATCACCCGCGAGAGACGGATAATCTCCGGCCGCGTGCCCACGATTGTCGCTACTTTCATTGCCGACTCCGAACCGCGCCTTGCGCCACGCCGAGCCATTCATCGTAGGGAGTAGGATCGTGCGCTAACTGTTCCACAAGTGTTTTCCAGGCCGGACAATCATATCCAATTGCGGCACTCAGCTTAGATCCATCCATGCTACGATCAGATTCTTCACCGTCAACTGGACAAATGGCGACGTCCAGGGCATAGGCCTCTTTGAGCAGCAGCAGAAGGTCGCATTTGCTGATCGGATGGGCAGCTATCTGGTATAAGCCGCTCAAGTGTGGATGGTGCAAAACGATGTCGAGCACGATTTCAGCAAGATGATTCGTTGTTACGCCTGAATAGATTGATTTTCGGTATCCCTGAACCTCTCCGCCGTTGTTCCAAAGGAACCAATCCAGCAATGACCGGTGCGTGGCCAGTTCTCGTCCGATGATCGAAGTTCTCAGCGTGAGAGCGTTATCCGCCACCGTCTCACCGAGGAACTTGCTTCTCCCGTAGAGATCCTGAGCGTCACTCGAATCGTTCTCCCTATACATTCCATGCCGTCCGCTGAATACGCAGTCCGTGCTGAAGTGAATCAAGCGCCCGTTCCACTCTGAACAAAGCGCGGCGAGTTGGTGCGGAAGGAGTGAATTTAAAGCTATGACACGTGCGCATGAAGAGGCTTCAGGGCGTTGTTTGATAACACCGATACAATTAATGATGAAATCCGGCTGAATGCTGCGCAGCAGCGATGATAACTGTTCAAAATGGATGGCGTCGATCCCGCCGATGGTCCGGTCGCTCTGAAACAGAGGGATGCGGGCGATGGACTCATCCGCGGTGCTTTGACGTATGGTGCAGAACGTATCCGGGGATGCCGTCGCAAATTTCTGGAAGACCTTGTGCCCCAGCATGCCGGTTCCACCCAAAACCACGATCGTAGGATTAGTTTTTCTGCCTGGTTCGGTGGATGTTGGCATGGAGCGATGTAACTCGTGTGCACCGCTCATGCCGAGACCGTCCTGTTCTCCATGGCATCCTGCACGCACTGCAGCGTTGTCAGCAAGTGCATCATTTCCTTGATGTCGAGCTGCTCCGTATTATGGGACGTGTAATCCCGGGCATCGCTGATTTCCGGCGTGCCCTTGTCGAAGAATTTCGAGTAATTCAAATCCCGCGCATCGGCAGGCACACGGTAGTAGTCGCCCAGATCTTCCGCGTGCGCCATTTCCTCTCGGTTTAAGAGGGTCTCATACAGTTTTTCGCCGTGCCTCGTGCCAATGACACGAATCTCATTGTCGGCGTTCAAAACCCGCAGCAGAGCCTCGGCTAGGATGCCGATCGTCGCCGCCGGGGCCTTCTGCACAAAAATATCTCCCGGCGCACCGTGCGTGAAGGCGTAGAGCACCAGGTCCACCGCCCCCTCAATCGTCATCATGAAGCGGGTCATATTGGGGTCAGTCACGGTCAGCGCCTCTCCCGCGAGAATCTGTTTCAGGAACAGGGGGATGACCGATCCGCGAGACGCCATAACATTCCCATAGCGCGTCCCGCAGAACACCGTGGAGCTTGCGTACATACGTGCCTTGGCCACCATGCACTTCTCCATCAATGCCTTCGACATTCCCATGGCGTTCACGGGATATACGGCCTTATCCGTACTGAGAACGATGACCTTGCGCACATTGCAAGCGAGGGCAGCTTTCATTACATTCTCCGCGCCCAGCGTATTGGTTTGCAGCGCTTCAAGCGGAAAGAACTCGCAAGACGGCACCTGCTTGAGCGCTGCAGCGTGGAAGACGAAGTCCACGCCTCGCATGGCCTGCACCACACTCTCGTAATCCCGCACGTTTCCCAGGTAGAACTTCACGGCGGGGTCCTTGAGCCGGTTGCGCATGTCGTCCTGCTTCTTCTCATCGCGGCTGAAGATGCGGATTTCGCCAAAGCCTACGCCGGCGGCCATATCCACAACGGCATTCCCGAAGGTCCCCGTACCTCCCGTAATGAGAAGGGTTTTACCCGCAAACAGTTTCCTAGTGCGCAGCGGCTCCATGTTTTCACTCCATCTGTGATTCATCGTTGTCCTATTGCATTCAGCAACTGTTTAGCGCAGAGAAGACTGTAACAGTGCCCTCACGTAGCCCATGCGGGAGCGCAGAACCACCGGCAGCGCGCGCCGTGATTCGGGCGACAGGTTGTCTCCGTGAAGCCGGTGAAACAACGTTGTCTCCTCCAGGTGCACTACCCCGCCATGCAGGCACGCGTTCATCGCAATCCAAATGTCATGCGCCTCAACTTGAGCCGGAATCGGGAGCACATAGCGCAGCAATTCGCGGCGGAACGCGTAAGCCGATCCGTAATACTTCGCTTGGCCAAGAAACAGGCGGCAAAGTTGTCGTATCCCGCTTGGCGGAGAACTCCCAAGCGCGCTTCGCGCCGGACGGACCCCGCAGGCATCGAACTCGACCAGGTCGCCAACCACCAGTGAGCGGCCAGGAGCGTGCTCCAGTGCGGCCAGCATGTGCTCCAAACGGCCCTCCGCCCAAATGTCATCTTGGTCGCTCAGAACAATAAACTCACCCTGTGAACGTTTCATCGCGTGCTCGAAGTTCCCCACGTGTCCGCGCGGCGCCGGGTTCCGAATCAGTTGAATTCTCCCGTCCTTATAGCTGTCAATGATTGAGCGCGTGTCGTCTGTCGAGTTATCGTCGCTCACAATCAACTCGTCGGCCGCTCCGAGTTGGGGAAGAATAGACTCCAACTGTTCGCGCACAAACCGGGCCCCGTTGTAGGTGGCCAGGCAGACACTCACGCGAACCATAACTTTACTCCAGGTTCGACGAACATGCGCACTAGCGTGTCCCCGACTGTGCTATCGGCGACGTAGCGCCGCTTTCTCGCAGAAGAACTGGTGGAAGCCACCGCAAAACCCCGAAATAGAGAGCAGCGTATGCGATTACTTCCACGTGTCTGAGCACCAGACCGTACGCATCAGAAAAAATACTCAGTGCCAATGCGTAATAAATGTAGGCCATGAAGAATGCGGCTACTCGATTCCCGCAAATCGCTGCATGAAAGATCCCTCCATTGACAGCCCCAATCAAGAAAGCCACCAAGAGGCATCCAGTCACGCCCGAAACGATATAGTAGTTCTGGTAGAAGGTATATACATTGGTCGGAAACGGGACGTTGACGACGGGGCCGTGCGGATCCGTCCCCTGAGTCATGTTTCCCACGTGATCCATGCCAAAGCTCAATGCGGCGAGCGGCCCTGCAATGTACTCGACAGTCAAATCCCCAGCCACTTGGACTGCATCCCCGCCCTGGGTCTCGCGCTTTGTCACAAGAGTAATGACTGTCAGCAAAGTCACTACACCCAACACGATCGCCACTCCTCTGCCCTTTATCGCAAGAATATTGCGGTTTGGAACGCGAAGGAACGCGATCACGGCCCACCCCACGAGGAATTGCAGAAGCATATTTCGGCCGGTGCTTAGAAGGCACATGATTAGCACTTGAACTACGGCGACGCTTTTGAGGACACGGCTGTCCTCTTCCATCAGGAACAACCACGCGCAGAGAATCGAGATCATCGGCGCCGTGCTCACCATCATGTTGCTGTAAGCGGTCTGGCCGGGAGGAGCAGCGATCAACGCATCCCGGGCAGAGATGATGAATTGTGCGGAAAAGGCAAAACCGCCTGCCATTCTGGCCGTGTCGCGGACGAACAGCGGTAAAGTGAACAACGAATATACAAGCAATATCCTCCGTGGTTGCGGATTTGTGGTTCTATGGACAAACCACAAAGCTCGATTCCGGACAACCCCCCGGTTTCCGAGCACGCAACCCAAGCTGAAACAAAACGCTCCGCCGGCACACAATGCGCATGCGCTCCAACTGAGGGAGTCGATCGTGACAGGGCAGAACAGGTACAGAACCGCCACTGAGCACCATAGTCCGCAAAACAAGAATGCTGGGTGCAGCACATCCCGGCTTATCCAGTAATTAACGGCGGTGAGAAACAGGAGAAAGCCGCACAACACAACGATCGGGGAAGCGTCCGCGACGATACAGGCGAGCGCAACGCCTCCACAGACCAGCGCGCCAATGGCGGCCGCATCTAGTCGAAGGCGCTTATACGTGACCGACTCCTGCGACACCTAGTTCGACCTGCCTTTGGGTAACCGTGCCAGGTTCTGAAGGAATGAGCAGATCATCAAGCCGGTAAGGGCGGCGATCTTCGGCTGTCGATAGATGACAACCTGTTTTACGGCCCGCAGCGCAAGCCTCCAGACATAGAACATGCGCTCTATGCGCGATTTTGTCGTGGCCACGAATAGCCCTTCGCTGAACAGGATGCTCCGATAGCGGTTCACGCTTACCTTGTTCCTGTAGTCACGAACCGAGAGGTCGTGCCTCATGCAAGATGTGGCGATAGCCGCAACCTCACCCCTTGCATAAATCTCGTGAAAGAGCCAGTGATCGAGGCAATCGAGCGGGAAGTCAGGGTTAAAGCCTCCAATGGAGCGAACGAAATCGGTGCGCACCAGCACGCCGGAGTTCACGGCTGTGATCTCGTAGGGAATCACACCGGAGAGGGTTTCAGGGACAGCGGCGAGGCGCCCGAATCTTACGCGGTTGGGCGAGATCGGCCCGGCGGAGCCGCGAACGTGGGGTACGATAGCCGCCACTTGCGGCTGCGGCTCATAGAGCATAGCCGCATCGAGCATTATGCTGAGAAACTCGACCGGCAACTCAGAATCCTGATCAAGGAGAAGCAGCCATTCAATACCGGATTCCTCGGCACGCGCCAGCGCCCAATTGTAGCCCGCCGCTAGACCGCTGTTGTTGGGGTCGTGATAAAAGGCCTTCAGATGAGCCTCTTCTTCTGGATCGGCCTGGCGAACTGGGCTATTGTCATAGACGGCGATGCGGCTGGGATCCGATCCGCAATGGCGGGCCGCCGCACAGAAGGTTCGATAGGTGGGCGAATCGGAGAGCCTGAGATTGTATAGAACCACGATGGGGAGGATGGACTCCGCCCGAGATGCGATGGACTCTAGGAAAGTGGACTCAGCCATTGCGATTGGTTCGCATATCTGGAACGACGGGATGGTGAAGCAATGGAACTCTCTGGCTGCTACGCAGGACGAAGAATGCGTATCCAGCGCAGGGCCAGGCGTGCTGAAATGAGAAGAGAAAACGCAGTCTGCGCGGCAAAGTAGATGGGCGCGAGCGGCGTACCCGCGAATTTGTCGATCAGAAACAGGATCGGAAATAGAAGCGCGAAATTCGGATAAAGAGAAAAGATACCGGCTAGGGAGATCGCCCAAATCCGCGGGGCGCTTCTCCGGGCGCCTTCCACGAGTGCCTCCCCGCACCCCTTGCGATACGAGTAGGTGAGAGCGGTAAGGTGGCGAAGCAACATCTCCGCGCTGATGCTGACCAGTGCACAGGCCAGAATGGCAGACGAACTGTACCGGTGCAGCGCCACTAGCGACCACGCGAAGGATAAGTTGAAGAGCGGGTGATTGATGGCGTGGGCCAGGTAATCCATTTCTGTGCCGAAAGCCGAGAATCTCCGTGTAATCCGCGCGACCTCCCCGTCGCTGCAATCGAGGATGAACCACAAATGAATCAAGACGAGGCCGGCGATTTTGGAGGCGAGCCATGGAAGAGCAAACAGGCCCGCGCCCAGGGCGCCGGACAAGATCATGCAGGCGGTAACTGAATTCGGGATCACCTTCCAGCGAACGAGGAAGCGCGTGAATACCGGCGAGACCGCCTTGGTGTAGTGATCGACCAGTATCTCTTCCGGAACGGAGTGAGTCTGAAACTCGCGCCGGATGCTTCGGTATGTAAGTAGCTTAGTTGGCAGCATCGAGCGCGAATCCTTTTTGCATCCAAAGCCGAATTTGCGGCACGAGAACGCGCCGGATCTGATCCTTCAGAAGAAGCGCCGAGAACGCGATGAAAACGGCAGCTTCGACAAAGCCGGCAACGAACTGTCCCACAACGCCGGGATGGGCGGGGAAGAGAGACCATCGTGTTGAGAGGATAATCGCTGCTGCCATGAGCATCCAGGCGTGCTTCGCGGTATAGGGAAAGACTCCCAGCAGGACACGGTTCGCGGTCAAATTGGCGAGGTTGCCAAAGACCGTCGAGATCATCTTTGCTATGGCTGCGCCCAGGATGCCGTAGCGTCGCACAAGGAGAACTGTAAGGCCGAAATAGAGAAACAGCCAGACCATATTGATAGTCAGCGAAAGCCGGGCGTGGCCGGTAAGCTTGAGGACGGCGCCCGCCGGGCCTGCAATGGCATCGATGGCGGTTCCGAAGGCCAGCACCAGGAAGATAGTTCTGCCCTGGGATGCAAATGCTGGACCAAAGATGGAGAGGACCATGGGCGACAACTCGACAAGGAGCAGGCTGAAAGGGATCATCCCCGCAATGATGAATAGAGTAATGGTCCGGTAGGAGTCGCGAAGGTCGTCGAGCCGCTGCTGGCCGTGCAATTGGGAGATGTATGGCCAGAAAGCGATAAATGGGGAAACGAACATCGAATTGATGCTCGCCACGGCATCCCCGATGCGGTAGATGCCGACCAGTGCCAGGGGCACCATTACGCCTAATACTGCCTTGTCGAGCAGCGGGTAAACCGTGTCGATGATGCTGATGCCTAGCATGGGCAGAGCCATGGCGGCGAGAACCTTATGCGAAGCGGCCCCTGCGGCGCGGGGAATGCGCACCATGCCGGTCAGCGTCGGATAGCGCCGTCGCAGCTGCATGTAACGCCAAAGGACTGTGAGCACACATTCCGATGCCACGGCGCAAAACAGGATTATCCAACGCTCCGACGGATACAACAGAACCGGCAGGCAAAATAGGAAGCGCGCAATGGTGCGAATGTTGTTGAAATATATCTGCGCCGGAGCGTCCTTCAAACCGAGAAATACCGCATCCAGGAGTTTGCCGCCGGAATAGGCAATGAGCGCGATACAAAATGCTGCGCGGGCCTTATCGGGCAGACCGGTCCAAGAGAATAAACGCGGGCCAGCAAGGGCCACTGCAGACGCAACCACCATTGACGCCGTTCCCGCCACCGCGAGACACTGCCGCATTACCCGCCGCGAGGCAGGCGCATCGCCTTCGAGACGAGGCAGGAAATAAACGAGCGAGCCCTCCAGTCCCGGCACTGTGAGAACGGAGAGTATGCCTACCCAGGAAAGAAAGAGCGTGATGGCGCCCAGCGCATCTGCCCCGCAGACCCGTGAAACAAAGGCCTGAAACCCGAAACCAAGAAGCACGCCGAGGCACTGATAGAGTGAGACCCTGCCCGATGAGAGGAATAGCCTGCGATTGATGCTCCGGGATGCAGCGGGAGAATTGGCCGGCCGGACTCGGGGCGAGCGGAAGTATTTGAGGAGTAGACATCTATGTCAATCGGACAAAAACAAGCCGAAGCCTCTCAGGAGTTTTGTCTTTCAGTCGTGCGCGGTCGGAGCAGGTTGTTTTCGGGATAATCCTCGGAACTCCGCTCGCGCTCGGCTTTATCCGGGGTTCCATTGCGCTCAGCGATCTGGAGAGCTGCAAAGATTTTGATCACCGTGTATATGTTGCGTCTGGATCGCATTCGGGTTGGCGAGTCTCGCTCTCAGCTCGGTGCTGGAGATGTTCTCTGTCCTGGGCAGGTAAAGAACTTCGCACTGATCTTTCAGAGAATCGAACTTTCCCGTCCAGTCGCTGCCCATGGTGAAGATATCCGCTTTGTACCTTGCGACGTCGTTCCGCTTCTGCTCCCAGCAGGTTTCGGGAAACACCGCGACCACGCAGCGCAGCGAGCGGACGATCTCAATTCGATGACAGAACTCGATGAAGGTCTTCTTGCCTTTGACAATATTGAACTCGTCGGTCGAAACACCCACGATCAGGGAATCGCCCAGGGCCCGCGCCCGCTCCAGAAGACGGAGATGACCGACGTGGAAGAGATCGAAGGTGCCGTAAGTGAGGACGATCTTGGACATCTTAAAAGAGGTTATGCCGGACTGCAATTCGGAAAGCCGGAAAGGACGCAGCCAGGAAAGAAAGAGCCTTTGAGTAATACTTATCTGCGAGCTCGCTGGGCCAATTCCGGCTGTGGTCGTGAAAGTGCTTGAGCTCAATGACCGGTTAAAGATTCTAAAAGGCAGGGATGAGACAGAAGAGTATAGGAATCACTGCAATTCATTACCGCCAGCTTCTCGCATTTCCTGCATGCGGACATGCGATCCTCACTTAACCTGGCGTTCTTAGCCAACAATCGCCAAATCGCTTTTTTCATGGTGGTCAAGATGCGGTCGGCCACATAAACCTAAATTCTGGTTGCATCTCAAAAGGGCTCATTCTCGGTTCTTTCCGCTAGCCTTTTCCACGCAACGTAAGCGCTTTCCTCTTACTAGAGAGTCATCGCTACGCGACCAGTCTCTCGTGAAAGCGCCTTGTAGAAAGTCATGATGCGAGTGTAGTCCTCGATATAGTCCACTTCTCCCCAGAAAGCTCCGCCTATATCGCGGGCGATGATCTTCCGTTCGCTGGAGAAGGAGTACAAAACGTCTTCCCACCATTTGCCATGCTGCTGACTTCCGATGAGTTGGTCGAGGCGGGACAGAAATGCGGGAACGAAGGCCCGATCGAGGCGTGCGCAGCCGATGTACTCGCCGGAGGTGTCCCCCAAGGAAAGGTGCTTCCCGTAGTTGACGAGCCGGTCACCCTCACATTGGAAGCGATAATCGGCATCCTCGCATCGGCTAGTGTCGTAGAAGAGAACAGGACTCTCCTTTTCGGCAAGAACAGCATCGATGGCCTGCTCGGAAAGAAACACGTCTCCGTTCATCACCAGGCAGTCATCATAGCCATCCAATTCGCTGCGCGCGAACCAGAGGGACGCTATGCTGTTAGTGCAATCGAAAAAGTGGTTCTCGATAAAGCGAACGTGCCGGGTAGCCAGAGTCTCGCGAATCACGCGGCTCTGGTAACCGAGAACCAGGATGACGTCGGCAATTCCGTTAGCGTGGAGGAGGTCGGTTGTGTACTCGATGAGTCTCGTATCTTCATCGAGCATCAGCATGCACTTGGGTTTGCCGTCGATGCTGCGGCTGATCCGGGTGCCGCGGCCAGCGGCAAGAAGGATTGCTTTCATTGCATGATCTCCTTGAGTGCGCCTGAAAGCAGTTCCAGATCGGTCTGGCATAGGTTCCCCATGTGACCGACGCGGAACAGTATGTGTCTCAGGTTGCCTCCGCTGGGTGTGACTACAAGGCCGAAACGGGATCGGAGCTGTTGGAAAATCTCAAAAGCCGAGCGGCCGTCAGTAGGTTGTAGCGCCGTCAATGCGTTTGAAGGCAAGTCAGGAAACATGCGCAGTGGAAGACCGCTCAGGGAAGCGCGGAAGTGGTGGGCCAGTTGCGCGCAGCGCGTCGTTTCGGATTGCGCGCCTGCAGTTACGAGGTTGCGCGCACGCTGATGAAGCTGCAGGACCACATTGACCGCCGGAGTAAAGGGCGTCTGGCCACGCTCGCCATCGGCGAGATAGCGGTCCAGGGCGAAGTAAAGGGAGGGCACTTTGCCGGCACGGGCAAGCGCGACGGAGCGCGGCCCGAGCAGGAGAAGCGATAGCCCGGGTGCGAGGGCAAGCGCCTTTTGTGAGCTGGTAATCAAAGAGTCGATCGACATTTTCTCCATGTCGATGGGATCGCAGAGGAATGAGCTAACGGCGTCGACGATGAAGAGGGTGCCGGTCCGCGCACATGCCTGGCCGAGCCGCATGAGATCGTAAAGAACTCCGGTACTGGTTTCGTGTGCATTGACTAGAAGTGCATGGTAACTGTCGAGGGGGAGCGATTCGATCTGCTCTACCGTCAGGGTATGGCCCGGCAGGAGGCGAACCACGTCGAAATCGACACCGTGCGCCGCGCAGATATCACAGAACCGCTGTCCGAAATCGCCGCCGACGATGATCAAGACGCGATCACCGGGCCCGACGGCATTCAGTACCGCCGCCTCCATGGCGCCCGAGCCGGAGCAAGTGAGCAGGATCAATCTGGATTCTGCCGGTGCGCCTGCCAGCGCGCACATCCACCTTTCTGTCTCGAGCGCAATCCCGGAGAATTCCTCCGTCCTGAAGTACGGTGACTGCTGCCCCCCGATACGCAGGGTATCGGGGAACATGGCAACGGGGCCGGCAGTGAAGAGTTTCTCTTTCACAAATTTTGTTCCGCGGCTTGCGCGGAGCTTAGGCACAGAAGAGATGTGTTCGAGTTAGCAGGTGCTGTGCTTGTCAACAGCCAGCGCAGCTTTCAGAGCCGAAAACTGAAGATCAATTTCGGGGCTCCGCCTCGCTCGCTCGAGCGCCATGGCTGCCAGCACGTAACACCCTCCGGCAAAGAATCCGAGCAGCGCAGACATCAGTACGATCAGGGGCCGCCGCGGCGCCGATTTCCGATCCGGCACCGTGGCCGGATCGACGATCTGGATGATTGCTGCTTCCTTTGACTCGTCGAGCCGCGCCGCATCGTACTGCTTGATCAGCAGGTCGTAGAGGGTCTGCCGATAAACTAACTCGTGCTGCGCGCGCAAATATTCGAGGCCTGCGCTGGGAACATCCCCCAGGCCCAGGTTGCCGCTCCCCTGGGAGTGGCTGCGCTGCTCTGTATGCGCGGCCTCCGCCTGTAACGTTGAGAGCTCCTGCTCCGCTAATTGAACCTCGGGGTTCTGTTCTGTCGAATAGGATCGAAGCGCCTGCACCTCGACCTGCTTGGCTGCCGCCTGCGCGTGCAACTCGCCCAGGGTCTCAATCATCACCTTGGCCTGCGCGTCCAAAGCAACCAATCCCTTTTGCTGCTGAACCTTCTCGAACCCGAGCTCGGCCGCGACCAGCGCCTCTTTGGCCTGCTTGAGCTGATCGTCGTAAAATAGGCGGCGCTGTGAGGCCTCTGAAACCGCGAGGCTTTGGGTGAGGGTGCGGAGTTCGCCGGTATAGGAATTGGCTAGTGCGGCCGCGCGCTTCTTGTCCCGGTCGGTCACCGCAATTGAGAGCAACCCGCTCTTTTCCGACGTCACCATCGTGTTGTGCGCAAGCTTCTCACGCGCTTGCGTAAGGTCTCGCGACCGATAGACGCGGGTCAGATCGAATTGGTGGATCAGCGCATCCGCAACAGTTTGTGACTGCAGCATCCCAACATAAAGATCGCTCGGATTCTTCAGACCGAGTCCAGCGCCTGCCACTGCAGCCAGAGGGTTGGCGCCACTCGCTACAATTTGGCTCATAAACAAGGAAGTCGTGGACTGTGTCTGCTGGGGAGGAAGGATGCGGGTAGTGGCCGTATAGCGGACAGGCAGCGCCAGGCTGAGTACGATTCCGATGACCGTTGCGGCGCCTGTGATCTCGGCGATCAGTAGCTTGCGCCGGGCAAGTTCGATCAGAAATTCAAGGACTGTGATCTCTCTCCGACTCCGAGAGACTTCAATCTGAGATGCGGCCACCTCTTCCGGCGTAGGAAGCAAGGGGCTTGCAATGCATTCCTGTTCCATCGTCGTCATCCTTTGCTTAGTAGGACCCGCCGATGATGGCGCCGGTCATGGCAGTTTGGGAGAGAATTTGAGTTATAAACGGAAGCTGTTGCATGAAGCCTCCCGGCGCCTTCAGCTTGGTGGGGACAATAATCGCGTCTCCGGGCAGGAGAATCGTATTCTCAAAGTTCGAGCGCCAGAACTCCCCGTGGGTCTGCCTGCTGATCACGGTCCCATCTGCGCGGATCAGGAAGATTCGCTTGGCATCCGCTTCCCGAGTAGGTCCGCCGGCATCATTCAGATACGCGGAGAGGCGCTTCCGGGGCCGATACCGAAAGGCGTTCTCGTTGTAGACCGCCCCGGCAACCTGAATAGTGCTCAGCCGTGGTGGAATATGGAAGCTGTCCCCGTCTTCGAGAGCGAAGTTTGGTATGTCTGCCAGGGTGTCGGCGCTCGCTTGCAGGTCGAGAACGATTCTGCCCGTTGGGTGAACTGCTGCGAGCTGCGCCAGGGCGCTCTGTTGCGCGTTGAACTGCGCCTGTTGCTCGGCAGTATTGGCCGAATTCGCCGTAGGGGCTGTCGCATATCGCGACGTGAGTTCCCTCTGCATTTGAGAGACGGAGATCCGGAGTTGCTCTTCTTCGGCCTCGCGAGTTGAAACGCGCGTCAATTGAGAAGCATAAAGGTAGGAATGTTGAGTAAGTCCTCCAGCGCGTTCAACAAGGTTTCGCAGAGTGTCTCCCGGATTGATGCGGTACACGCCTGGTGCATTGACCTCTCCGTCGACCCGGACAAACATCGCGTGTTTGTCCGTCGGCAAAGGCAGGTCCTTCCTGGAAAAGATGGTGATTACATCGCCCGGCTTCAAAAACTGACTATCAGGGGATGCGGGATCGTCGATTGCCTTGCCCAGGTTGAACGGAATCAGACGAGTGCTTAAATCCTGCGGATCGAGTCGTTGAATGGCCGCATAATCCCAGTTGATCTCTGCACTGTTCTGGGCCAAATCAGCCATGATATCTATGTGCATCCGCTCGGGCGCTTGCGATTGCATTCGCTCAGGCGCTTGCGATTGTGTCCGATCAGGCGATTGCGATTGTGTGCGATCAGGCGACTGCAGTGGTGTGAGCTCAGACAATTGCAGTTGTGCGGGCTCAAGCGACTCTGATTGCAACCACCCGGATGAACCAAATTGCGGGTTGGACCCGCTTTCCTTCCGCGAGGCTCCCGCAGCGCCACTCTGCTCGCTCCAACTGTTAGCCGGCTGCGCGCGCTCGGCCAAATGATTTTGCTGATACCAGTAGCTCCTGGTTATCAGGAAATCTCGTGACGGGATCAAGTCCGACACGCGCATTCCTTCGTGCCAGGAAAAACGGCCGGGCTGAAAGACATTACCACGCAGCATGACTGCATTTTCAAACTTCGGCGAGATGGGGAAGATTCTCAGCATATCCCCATCTTTGAGCGCGCGCTGCATTGCGGATCCGTCCAGGGGGAAGTCATCAACCGTCCGCCTCCTGTGATTCTCAATGCTTTCCAATAAAGCGCGATCTGCTTCCGCCAAATTGGTCAGTCCTCCCGCGTCTTTCAACGCGGAGGCAATCGTTGATTCTCCCCTTAATTCATAGATCCCTGGTTCGTTGATACTTCCCACAAGCGCGATCTGCGGGCCAACAGACGGAATATAGATCACATCTCCAGGAAGCAGCTGAACATCGCGAGATTTGTCCCCTCGCCGCAAGAGATCGTAAATGTCAAATTCCGTCACGATGCGGTTCGCGCGGAGCAATTGAATGTCCCGCATCGAGCCTGTGGCGGACGGACCGCCGGAAGCAAAGAGCGCGTTCACAAGCGTGCTTAGGGAGCTTACCGTGTATGCTCCAGGTTGACGCGCGCTTCCCAACACGAAGATCTGAATGGATCGAAGCTGGCCCATTGTAACGTTCAGCTCGAATCCTTTGTAAATCTTGCTTATGGCTGCCTGGAGATAACTCTCGAGCTGCTCGAAGTGCAAGCCGGTGACGCTCAGAGTCCCCACCTTTGGTATAAAGATCTGACTGTTTCTGTCCACAGTCACTCTCGTGTCGAGATCGATCTTTCCCCATACTCGTATGAGCAGCTCATCTCCGGGCCCAATCACGTAATCCGCGGGAACCGGAACGCGATCAGTGGGAGCAAATGTGGTTGGAACCTGGTCGAACAGCAGCCGGCCGTACACCGGAAGCGGACGCCCCGCGGCGTCCTCAGCGAAAAGCTCAAATTCCGATCGAGTAGTGAGAGGACCTGCCAATCTGGTTGATGGAGGGACAGCTTCAGGTCGGCCAGGGATGGATTCGAAGGGGATTGTGCCGGCTCCGTTTGCGAGAGTCGGAACAGTTAAAGAGGGCATCCTGGTTAATGGCGTTTGATTCGACTCAGACGCGGGACAGGGAGCTCCTTCAGAGGGCACGCAAGCTGGTCCAGTTGCCGGAGCATTTGGAGCAAGCTGTCCAGCGCAAAACGAGCTGGACAAGAGAAGCAACATTGAGAGCTTATGAATCATAAGAACCTGGGAGTTTCAAAAGCAAACGTCAAGACGTAGCAAGGGACACAGAGTGTCATCCGGTCTTCCTTGCCGTCTTACACGGTTGTGTGCTGGTGATGACGCACCTCACGAGCCTTGATTTCGCGTTATGAATCCGTCTCACCCAAGAGTTACTAGTCCGGAGTGGAGGATGGGGCGATGTCGACCAAGGGCTTTTCCTCCGCTATCTCGGTGCCCTCGTCAGTCCCGCTTACATTGCCGGGTTGCATACCAGCCTTGAACGATGCGAGTTGCGCGGCTAGATCCTCTACCTTGTGTTCCAAACTCCTCACGTGCGTCGAGTATTGGTTCACGCTTGAGGCTAAAGCGCTCTCTTGATTCGCGCCGGTTACGAGACTGTGCATGGCGCTGCGCACGAGGTCCGAAATGCTCCGCGCGCCGCTGGCGACGCAGAAACGCTCCAGCGCCAGGTATTCCTCCTCGGAAAGGCGGACGTTGATTGTGCGGATTCGCGGTATCAGAACCGACATGAAAGAATTAGAGGTGTTGAACGAAGGTTGCCGGATACTTGGAGGTATTGGCGTAGCCTTGCGAGGGCATCTGTCAAGGTAACTTATTGAAGGTGCATCTTGGGCGGGCTTCGCCCCTCTCGGTCCCAAGCGCGAGATCGGTATTGCGAGGCACTAACTCGGCTACCTCCGCACAAGGCGAAGACGTAATTTCTGGTGAGATGTTCCTCACCTGACCTCTAACTTTCATCGGGGAAGATACAAGCACCATAACACGCGGGTAGGTAGGCAGCAAGACAAAAGTACGACTTCTGTCAAGCAATTGTGAACTTTTTCTAATTGAAGGCGGCCTTTTGTGAGCTACGTCACGTTCTCGAGCGACATCTCTTCCGTGATTCCTGTTTGACAGCATCCCCGACCGGCGCGCGCGATCAGCGTAAACGGCGCGCTTCAAAGCACTGTTGTCATGATTCTTAATCCTGGACGGCGGGTCTCGCCGCCGCTTGGTCCACCGGAGAATTGGCGTTCGCCGTTCACTTTGGGAAGTTAGCAACCGTTCTATTTTCCGATGCAGAAGGTGGAGAAGATGAGGTTGAGGATGTCGTCGGTGGTGGTCTGGCCGGTGAGGGAATCAAGCGCGGCGAGGGCGGAGTAAAGGTCGAGCAGGATCATCTCGTGGGGAATGGCTGCGGCGTTGGACTGCGCCGCGTCATTGAGCGCGGCCAACGCGCCAGTGACGGCCTGATGATGGCGGAGGCTGGTGAGCATGCCGGGCTCGCTGGCGGCGCCGCCGGAGGCAAGCGCGAGGATGCGGGCGCGGAGCTCAGGGACGCCTTGGCCGGTGAGCGCTGAAGTGGCGAGAACGGGAAGCGCGGCGAGCCCGGGCGCAGCAAGCTCTGACGCGGCATGATCGTGGTTGCCGATGTCGGATTTGTTGACGGCGACGAGCGCGGAGCGGCCCTCTACGGCGGCGAGCAGCTCGCGCTCTTCTTCATTGAGCGGCTGCGTGGCATCCAGCACAACTAGAACAAGAGCGGCGTCGGCGAGGGCTTCGCGACTTCGGGCGATGCCGAGCTGCTCGGCCACGTCGTGGGCTTCGCGGAGCCCTGCGGTGTCAACAAGTTCGAGCGGGATGCCTTCGAGGGAGATGCGCTCGGTAACAGTATCGCGCGTGGTGCCGGGCGAGGGGGTGACGATGGCGCGCTCGCGCTCGACGAGTCGATTGAAAAGCGAGCTTTTTCCGGCGTTGGGACGGCCGACGATGGCAAGAGAGAGGCCGTCGTGCACAATGCGGCCGAGGGAGAAGGAAGCCTCAAGCGCAGCGAGCGGCGCCGTGACTGCTGCAAGGCGGCGGGCGATCTCGACCTGCGGGGCAACGTCGATGTCATCTTCGGCGAAGTCGATGCCGGCTTCAAGCAGGGCGATGAGCTCGACGAGAGATTGCTTGATGGGCGCGACGCGGCGGCTGAGCGCGCCACCCATCTGGCTGGCGGCTTGGCGCGCCTGGGTCAGGGTCTGGGCCTCGATGAGGTCGCGGACCGCTTCTGCCTGGGTGAGGTCGATGCGGCCGGCGAGGAAGGCGCGCTGGGTGAACTCGCCGGACTCGGCGCGGCGGGCGCCGAGGGCGATGGCGCGGCGGAGGAGATGATCGAGGACGACGGGCGAGCCGTGCGCCGCGATCTCGACCAGGTCTTCTGAGGTGTAAGAGTTGGGTGCAGCGAAGAAAGTGATGACGGCTTCATCGATGCGGGCCGGTTCGGAAGCGGACACATCGAAGACATCGGCGAGGCGGGCACGGGCGTGCTCGAGGGGCTGGCGAAGGTGGACAAGCTGCTCCGCGATGGAACGCGCAAGCGGACCGCTGAGGCGCACGATCCCGATGCCGCCGCGGCCCGGAGGTGTGGAAATAGCGGCGATAGTGTCGATGGCGTCAGTGGCGAGCGGCTCGGACATGGTGTGAATCCATTGTAGGGAAAAGCGCGCGAAGGGAACGGCCGGCAGATTGGTGCGGGCGCCGTGCCGACTTGTAGCGCGGTCGAACCGTCCGAGAACGAGCTGAAACCTTTTAGTAGAGGCGACTAGTATAATCGCGTTCAAGTTCTCACACGGAAGAACGCTGAACAGAAGCCCATTTTTTACGGAAGCCAGAGCCATTTATGCATTGCTATTTTGATTTGAAGACGGCAGAATTCCTGAAATTTGTTGCAGTATGGCGGCGTACGCTGCCCATGTCGATGTTGCTGGTGTGCGCGGCGTGGATGTGCGCGCAGGAACCCGCTGCAACGGTTGCCTGGCGAGGACGGATCCACAACTCAGGCGGCGCGCCGATGTCAGGGGCGAAGATCCGGCTGAGCGGCGACGAAAAGAGCGCGCAGGGGATCGCCGGCGAAGATGGGGCGTTTCACATCGCCTCGTTGGCTTCGGGACATTACCGGCTAACCATTGAGACGGGCGGGCGCACGGCGGAGTACGCGCAGACGATCGCCCTGGACCCGGGAGCGAAGCCGGTTGACATCGAGATTTCGGATCGCGGCGAGATCACGGTGACGGCTCTGAACAACCAGGCGAGCGCGACCGGTGGCGAAGCATTGTCGAGCCAGGAAGTGAGCGAGCTGCCGCTGAACAAGCGCGACTTCAGCCAACTGCTCCTGCTGGCCGCGGGCACCATGACGGACACGAACGGGGCGACCAACTTCACGCAGCAGTTTGCCATCAATGGGCAGCGCGGCGTGGAAGCGACGTTTGCGATGGACGGCGCCGACATCAGCGATCCGGAAATGGGCGGGTCTACGTTTTCGAACTTCAACGTGGACGCGGTGGAGGCGATCCAGTCGAGCTCGGGATGGATGCCGGCGGAGATCGGGCGCGGTGCTTCGGGGTTCACGAATATCGTGACGCGGTCGGGGGCGAGCGGATTTCACGGATCGATTTTTGAGTTTGTGCGCAACTCGTCCTTCGATGCGCGGAACTATTTTGACCATCCAACACCGGCATACCCGGGGCGGATTCCGCCGTTCCGGCGCAATGAATTCGGATTTACCAATGGCGGCCCGGTGTTCCTGCCGCACCTGTACGACGGGCGCAAGCGGACGTTCTACTTTGTGGAGTACCAGGGTTTCCGGCAGGTGCTGGGGACGACGCAGGTGCTGCCGGTGCCGACGGCGGCAGAGCGCGCGGGCACCGACGTAGTGACATATGCGGACGGTTCAACGGACACGCTGACGGTGCCGGTGAACGGGCAGATCGCGCCGATCCTGGCGCGGTATCCGATGCCGAACGACCCCACGGGACCGTATGCGGGGCGCACATATGCGACGCCGTCGAAGGTGGCGACAGACGCGGACCAGTTCGAGCTGCGCTTCGACCACAAGATTTCAAGCAAGGACCAGTTCTTTGCGCGATTCATCATGGATAACCTGACCGGACCGACGACGAATCCAGATCAGACTGCGATCGATCCGGCGTTCGGCGTCCAGTACCTGGACCGGCAGCGCAACGTGGTGGGGCGGTGGACGCGGATGGCGACGCCGCGGCTGAGTTTTGAATCAGCGATCAGCATTACGCGGTCCACGCCGGGATTTCCCACGCCGGACTCGACAGATCCGGGAGTGAAGTTCAACGACGGAACGTACGAGGCGTTCAACTCGGCGGCTGGATCGGTGATGCAGGCGTACGGGAACTTGTTCGAAGGCCAGGAGAACGTGAGCTACACGACGGGGCGGCACGCGTTGAAGATCGGCGTGGATGTGCGCATGAACCGCGATACGACGTACTTCGGCATCAGCCCGAACGGGGAATACGATTTTGGCGGCGGGACAGCGTATGCGACGGAGGCTATTCCCTCTCGAAGCGGCACTCACGATCTGCATCCGGGGGATCCGCTGCCGGACACGCTGTCGGGATTTCTTTCGGGCAGCGCGTTTGTTTATACGGTTGCGATTGCGCCGCCGTATTTCTCCAGCGGAGAACACATCGGGCCGGCGGCCATCAGCCGCAGCAACTTTGCGGCATATGCGCAGGACACGTGGAAAGTGAATGACCGTTTAACGCTGGATTACGGCGTCCGATGGGATTTGTACAAACCGATCACAGAGCGGGCGCACCGGACTTCGAGTTTTCGGACGATAGACGGCGTGCAGCAGTTCATAGTGAACCCGCAGCCGGGATACGACACCAACTACCTGGCGTTTGAGCCGCGGATGCAGGTGGAATGGCAGGCGATGAGGAACCTGCAGGTACACGCGGGCGCAAGCATCATGGCGATTCCGCCCAATATCTGGCAGGACAATTTTCTAACCGGGTCGACGCCGTTCGTAGTGTATCCGCGTGCAGTGGCCAATGCGGGCGCGCCGATTCCGTACGGGTTCCAGATCACGCCGGGACAGTTGCCGCAGACGTACACGCCGCAAGGACAGAACATCTTTGCATCGGGAAACACGAACGTTCCGGCGAATACGGTGATGGATGTGGACCGGTATGAAAAGGACGTGGCGGCCCTGACACCGGGGCACGTGGTTAGCGCGCTGAACCTGAGTGGGATCGATCGGAGTTTTGACAACGCCACGCTGTACACGTGGACTCTGGGACTGGAGCGGAAGTTCGGGAACCTTGTGGGGGACGCCGCTTACGTGGGTACTGTAGGGGAAAAGTTGCCGCGCTACAGCTTTCCCAACGCGTATCCGGGAGCGTCGCCGGGATTCGCGCCGCACACGCAGTTTGACAGCGCGGGAAATGTGACCGGCGGTTTTGGCGTAGAGAACGTGATCACGTCCGATTCCCATTCCTCCTATCATGCGCTGCAGACGTCGCTCTCAGGCACGGTGGGACATGGCGGCCCGGGCATCCAGGCCAGCTACACGTGGAGCAAGTCGATCGACGACACCAGCATTGTGATTGGCGGAACAGGCTCGACCGGGGCGGTGGCTTCCGGCTTCTCGCAGGATCCGTACGACACGCATCCGGAGAAGGGACCGTCGAATTTCGACGCCGCGAACAACTTCAGCCTGAGTGTGGCGCAGGATCTGCATGGCGAGAGTGCGGCATGGCTGCGCCCGTTGAGCCGCAAGGTCACTTACGGCTGGGAGCTGTTGAGCATCGCAAGTATGAGCTCGGGATCGCCGTTCACGGTGTTCTCCGGAATACAGCAGACGGGGTACGGGTCAAACGGCGTGGACCGGCCGGACCAGATTGCCAAGCCGCATCTTTCCACGGCCCGCAAGGCGCGCGAGGACTATTTCGGCGAGGGCGCGAACAACGCCGCAGACTTCTTCTCGATTCCGATCCACATTGCAGGCGGGACAGGACCGAACCAGGGACGGTTTGGCACGCTGGGACGAAACACGTTCCGCGGACCGGCGTTCTACGATTACGATTTCGCACTGATCAAGGACACGCCGTTCGGGCAGCGGCCGAGCGGCGCGGAGCGGATCGACATGCAGTTCCGCGCGGAATTCTTCAACCTGTTCAACATAGTGAACATGGGAGCGCCGTCGAACATCCTGAACGGCTCGGGGTTCGGCGAGATCAGCCGAACCGCGGGGAATTCTCGGCAGATCCAGCTTTCGCTGAAGCTGATCTACTAGTTAGTGGTTGAAAAGAGCGGTGCCGCGCGGGCTCTGGTATAACGGTCTGCACACATCAGACAGCTGCCGGCGGCGCGGCTCAGCGTTTTGAGTGAGAGCGTACTCGAATAAGAAGGCCGGCGGGAAGAGCCCGCGATGAGACTTGATTTTCGTTCTGCGCGATCGTTTTGCTGGATTGCCATTTGCATGCTTCTGCCGTTCGGCGCGCGTGCGCAGAAGCCGGCCGCTGCGCCGGGTCCTGCCGCTCATCCGATTCTGAACATGACGCCGGTAAAGCCGGAAAGTGAGGGCTTTTCAAGCGAGCGGCTGGAGCGGCTCCATGCGCTGATCCAGGGCGAGATCGATGAGAAGCATCTCGCAGGCGCGGTTACGATTCTTGCGCGCCATGGGAAAGTGGTGGAGTATCGCACATACGGCGTGCGCGACGTAGCTACGGGCGCGCCGATGACCAAAGGCACGATCTTCCGCGATTATTCGATGACCAAGCCGGTGACCGGCGTGGCCATGATGATCCTGTTCGAAGAGGGCAAGTGGCTGCCGAACGTCGCGCAATATATTCCCGAGTTTGCGCACCTGAAAGTGGCGCAGGGAGAGGATGCGGACCGCAAGCCGGTGCTTGTTGATCCGGAGCACGCGCCCACCATGCGCGAGCTGATGTCGCACTCGGCGGGGTTCTCGTACGGTTCTGGCAATCCACCGGTGGATGCGCTCTATCGCGAGAAGAAGCTAATGCAGTCGAAGAACCTCCAGGAGATGATCGACAAGCTCGCGACCATTCCACTGAACTACCAGCCGGGCAAGGGATGGACGTATTCGCTCTCGATGGACGTGGAAGGGTACATCGTGGAGAAGCTATCGGGGCAGTCGCTGCCGGACTTCATGCACGATCACATCTTTGCGCCGCTGGGGATGAAGGATGCGGGCTTCTATGTTCCGGCGGACAAGCGCAGCCGGTTCGCGACCAATTACCGCGACGACCACAGCCAGCTTGTGGTAAAGGCAGGGAGCCCGCCCACCGATTACACCGAGCAGCCCACGATGCCTTCAGGCGGCGGCGGGCTGGTGTCGACGGCCGAAGATTACTATCGATTCGCCACGATGCTGAAGAATGGCGGTGAGCTGGACGGCAAGCGCATCCTTTCGCCGGCGACGGTGAAGCTGATGACCTCGAACCATCTGCCGCAAGAGATCCTGACCGGCAAGTTTGGCATCGGGCAGCACATCATGCGGCCGGGCTTCGGCTACGGCTACAACTGCGCAGTGGTGTTCGATCCGCCGGAGGCAAATCTGCCGGACGGCAAGGGCACCTTCTTCTGGGACGGCGCCGCCGGCACGTGGTTCTGGGTGGATCCGACCAACGACATTGTTTTTGTTTCGATGATCCAGCGCATGGGCGGCGGCGACAATCATCCGCTGGTATATCGCAGCCACGACGTGGTGTATGGCGCGCTGGTGGATCCGTCGAAGTAGCCCGGCAAAACTGAATATCGCAGACAGGATTTCGACTATGAAGATGCACCCTTCGGCAAAGCAGATCGTCATCGGTGTTGCGCTGGCGGCCGTCAGCTTTGCGCCCGCAACCGTCGCCGCACAGCAACCGCAGCATGCGCAACCTGCCGCACAGCACACGCTCAACATGATGGTCGCTGCGCCGGAAAGCGTCGGCTTCAGCGCCGAGCGCCTGGAGCGCCTGCATGCGCTGATGCAGGGGACGGTGGACAAGAAAGAAGTAGCGGGAGTGGTGACGCTGCTGGCGCGGCACGGCAAGATTGTGGACTACCGCACCTACGGCACGCGCGACATGGCAACCGGCGCGCCGATGACGAAGGATACGATCTTCCGCGATTACTCGATGACCAAGCCGGTAACAGGCGTGGCCATGATGATCCTGTACGAAGAAGGCAAGTGGATGCCGAGCGATCCCATCGCGAAGTTCATTCCGGAGTTTGCGCACCTGAAGGTGTACAACGGCACCGATGCGAGCGGGAACATGATCCTGGTGGATCCGGTGCATCCCCCTACGATGGCGGAACTGCTGTCGCACACCGCCGGATTCACCTACGGGTTCTTCGGCAATACGCCCGTGGACAAAATGGTGAGCGACGCGCACGTGTTCGAAGGCAAGAATCTGCAGGAGATGATCGACCGGCTGGCGAAGATTCCGCTGCTTTACCAGCCAGGGACCGAGTGGAATTACTCGCTCTCCATGGACATCGAAGGCTACATCGTGGAGAAGCTCTCCGGCCAATCGCTGCCGGACTTCATGCGCGACCACATCTACAAGCCGCTGGAAATGAAGGACGCAGGCTTCTATGTTCCGGCAGATAAGCGTAGCCGATTCGCGACGAACTACTGGTGGGATCCGGATGCGAACGCGGTGACGGCGCAGCCACGCGGATTCGTGAGCCCGCATGCATACGAGGCGCCGCCGGAGCTGCCTTCAGGCGGCGGCGGAATGGTTTCGACGATCGAGGACTACTACCGCTTTGCGCAGATGCTGGCCAACGGCGGTGAGCTCGATGGGAAGCGCATCCTGTCCCCGGCCGCGGTGAAGCTGATGACCAGTAACCATCTGGGGCCAGACCTGGTGAGCGGAAGGTTCGGCATCGGCGCGCAGCACATGCGGCCGGGGTTCGGGTATGGATATAACTGCGCGGTGGAGTACAACCCGCAGGAGGCGAATCTGCCGGATGGCAAAGGGACTTTCTTGTGGGATGGCGCGGCGGGCACGTGGTTTTGGGTCGATCCCACAAACGACATCGTCTTCGTGGGGATGATCCAGCGGATGAACGGCGGCACGCCAAACCTGCAGTATCTGAGCCGGTCGATCGTGTACGCGGCGCTGGTGGATCCTGCGAAGTAGGCGCAAGATTGGCGACCACCCGATTTCATAACTCTTGTCTTCGTAAGACTGAACGTGTGGTGTCGCTTGGGTCTATGTGAACCATGACGCTCCGTCCCTTGTAGGACTCCGCCCACGAATTGGCATCAGCCTCGTTGCTGAAACTACGGCTGTACTCGCCCATCTGCAATTCAGGATTGCGGTAGAAGTAAGTGAGCGTTGCGAGGTAGCCTGCAATTCGTTCTCCGCCGCGAGATTGAACAACTTCCG
The DNA here is from genome assembly GCA_035552475.1 of Occallatibacter sp. Taxonomy (GTDB): domain Bacteria; phylum Acidobacteriota; class Terriglobia; order Terriglobales; family Acidobacteriaceae; genus Telmatobacter. The sequence goes on along the minus strand of DASZLE010000090.1, from coordinate 67,860 downwards.
GCGTGACGCTGACAACGTCAATGTTTGCAGTGACCGTGGCCCAGTCGCGGCCCCGGATCCCGCGTATCCACTGGACGAACGACTTCCAGTAAGCGGCGGCAATGGATACGGCAGAAATGACTAAAAAAATCGGGACAAGGACCCGGCCATCGCCATTTCCCCGAACGAGAACGCTGGCTGCCTGGAGATTCATTGTCTGCAAGATTACCCTATCCGCTTTGAACCAAAAGTCACTTCAGCAGATCCAGCGCCATTGCTGTCATCGCCGTTACCCCGGTTGTGATGGTGGGCGCGTAGACCGGGGCGAACAGCGGCGAATGCGGTCCAGGCAGCGGCACGCCAGTCTCCTTTGCGTGCGCCAGTTTGGCCGGATCGGCGGCTCCAAGGCGGAACATCACACCGGGAATCTTGCCACCCAGCGTGAACAGTCCCACATCTTCAGAGCCCATCACGGAGTCAGAAGTTTCCACGCGATCCGGGCCCAGAGCTGCTACGGCGATGGCGCGCAGGCGCTCGGCAAACGCGGGATCGTTATAGGTCGCCGGCGTAATTTCCGACTGGCTTACAGTCACAATGGGCATGTGGTCCTGGGGCACGCCATAGCCCACAGCGATGCCATCCGCCGTGCGCCGGACATCGGCGATGATCTCGTCGCGCACCTTGTCGGAATAAGTACGTAACGTCAGCCCCATGGTCACTTCCTCGGGAATGATGTTGCGCTTGGTTCCGCCATGAATGGTTCCCACGGTCAGCACCGCGGGCTGCTGGGGATCGACCTGGCGCGCGACGATGCTTTGCGCAAGCACCACGAACTCCGCGGCCATGAGCACGGGGTCCTTGCTCAACTGCGGCGCCGATCCGTGCGCGCCCACGCCGCGCATGGTCACATCGATGCTGGTGGAACTGGCCAACAGCGGCCCGCCTTTGATGGAGATGGAGCCCGCCGGAGTTACGGAATCGTCGTGCTCCGATAGAACCAAATCGGGACGGCCGAAGCGCTCATACAAGCCGTCGGCAAGCATGGCGCGCGCGCCGTCAATGGTTTCTTCGGAGGGCTGGCCAATCAGCATGAGCGTGCCGTGCCATTGCGACTTGCGCTCCACCATCTCTCGCGCCAAACCCAGCAGCACGGTCATATGGATGTCGTGCCCGCACGCGTGCATCACGCCCACGTCCTGGCCCTGGTCGTTCTTGGTGCGCACCGTGGAAGCGTAATCCAGGCCGGTCTTCTCTTCCACCGGCAGCGCATCCATATCGGTGCGGATCAAAAGCCTTGGCCCCGCGCCGTTTTCCAGAATCGCGACGATGCCCCAGGCTTGCGTGCCGTCCTGGTACTTGCCCACGTGCTCGGTGACCGTATACCCAGCCTTGCGCAACTCCTCGGCCAGGTAAGCTGACGTTTTCTCTTCGTGGTGCGAGAGCTCCGGGTTGCGATGCAAATGCAAATAAGTCTCCTCGAGCGAAGGCAGTTGCCCCCGGACGGAGCTTTTCAGATCAGTAGAGCTTTGCGCCACCAGGGGCGCGGCAGCCAGAACACAGGCGATGAGACGGCAGAGCATAAGTTAAGTCTCCTGATTTCAGCGGGGATGGAGATATCCGCCAAGCGTAACACAGGCTCTTGCGGCGTACGATGGCGGAGCGCTTTCCCATTTCTTAAGAATTCTCCTATTGCCGGACCATAGGACGGGGCGTAAGGTGGTTCATATTGGCTTGCCATAGGAGATTCCGATGGGCGGAAAGACGGATGTCTGGCAGGGAACGCTGGCGCTGATGATCCTGCGCACCCTGGAAACGATAGGACCGCAACACGGCTACGGGCTGGCGAGGCGCATTGAGCAGACCAGCGGCGAGGCCCTGCAATTGAATTACGGCACGGTATATCCCGCGCTCCTCAAGCTGGAGCAGGAGGGGTACATCCGCTCCAAGTGGGGCGCCAGCGAGAACAATCGCAAGGCCAAGTTTTACGAGCTGACCAAGGCTGGGCACAAGCAGGCACGCAAGGCCGCCGCGGAGTGGGAACAGGCCACGGAGATCCTGGCGCGTTTTCTCAAGCCGGCGCAGGCGGGACAAGTAGGGGGAAATCATGCGTAAGCTTCGGGCAATCTTTCTAAGAATCTTCGGGTTGGTTTCGCGCCGGCGCGATGAAGAATTACATGCCGAGATCGAGGCCCACGTGGAGATGGACACCGAAGCTGGCATGCGCGCCGGCCTGAGGCGCACCGAAGCGCGCCGCCAGGCACTGGTACGCCTGGGCGGCGCCGAGCAGGTGCGCCAGGCGTGCCGGGAGCAGTCGGCTGTGCCATCGGTTGAGGGTATGCTTTGGGATCTGCGCTTTGCGCTACGGCAAATGCGCAAGGCGCCTGGATTCACGTTGACTGCGGTGCTCACGCTGGCCCTCGGCATCGGTGCCAACGCCGTCATCTACGCGCTGGTGGACTCAATCCTGCTGCGTCCGTTGCCTTACTCCCACCAGGAGCAACTGGTGCGCATCACTGGCGCCAACTCGCCGGTGTATCCCAAGGGATGGATTCGCGCGCTCGGCGAGCGGACCCACGCTCTCAGTGCAGTTGCCGGTTACGGTCCGGACGCGGAGTCGAACCTGGCGGAGTCGGATCAGCCTGATCGCGTCTTCGGCGCAGCGGTAACCGTGAACGCGCTGGATGCGTTGGGAATTCGCCCGGCTGCCGGATCGTTCTTCCGGCCGGAAGACGCCATCATGGGGCAGGACCACGAAGTGGTGCTGAATTACGGTTACTGGCGTCAGCATTTCGGCGGCGAGCCAGGCGTGATCGGACGCGAGATTCGCATTGACGGCGTGTCGCGGCGCGTCGTCGGCGTCATGCCGGCAGGCGTGCGCTTCCCCTACGCTGACACGCAATTTGTAATTCCGGTTTCGTTCCGCCAGGACGACGTCAACGACCCTTGGCAGATTTTCAACGTTAAGATGTTCGGGCGGCTCGCAGAGGGCGTGCTTCCGCAACGCGCACAAGCTGAGATCCGGCAGCTTCGCCCGCTGCTGGGTTCGCTGTTTCCCTGGCGCATGCCTGACATCTGGGCATCCGACATGGCCGTGGTTCCGCTGCTCGAAGCGGAGACCGGCTCCATGCGGCCGCGGTTGTTGCTGCTGTTTGGCGCCGTCGGCTTGATTCTCCTCATCGCCTGCGCCAATGTGGCCAATCTGATGCTCGCGCGATCAAACGCACGCGAGCGCGAGATCGCCATCCGCGGCGCCCTGGGCGCATCGGGCTTGCGGCTCATGCAGCAGCTTCTCATTGAGAGCGTAGTGCTAGGGCTCGCCGCCGGCGTGGTGGGCCTTGGCGCAGCCCTGGCAAGCCTGCGTCTGTTTGTGCACCTGCTGCCCGCCGACACCCCGCGCATCCAGGACGTCTCCCTTCATTGGACCGCGTTGCTGTTCACCCTCGGCGCATCGATCGTGGCAGGGCTCTTATTCGGCGCTATTCCGTCGTTCAAGCTGGCCACCATCAATCTGCTCGATACCCTTCGCCTCGGCAACCGATCCATGGTCGGCGGCTCGCGCTTCGGCGCGTCCACTATTCTTGTGGTCGCGCAAATCGGCCTCTCCGTCCTGGTCATCACCGCGGCCGGCCTGGTGCTGCACAGTCTCTACAGGCTCTCCAAAGTGGATCCCGGCTTTCGCACCGACCACATCGTGACCGCCGAGATTTCACTTGACTCCGGCACTTGCCAGAGCAACCAGAACAAAGGCCGCTGCCAGGCTTTCTGGGACACGCTGCTTGCGCAATCCAGTGAGATTTCCGGCGGTCAGAAGTCGGCGCTGGCGGACGCGCTGCCACTCAGCGGGCAAGACAATAATTACGACTACGACGCCGAAGATCACCCGCGCGATGCTCGGCAGGGAGCGCCGATGGCCACTTCGCGCATCGTCACTCCGGATTACTTCGATGTGCTGGGCCTGCACCTGGCCCGCGGCCGGCTACTCACCCCCGAGGACGCGTCCGGCGCCTCGCACGCCGCGGTCATCAACCAGCGCATGGCCGAGCGGATGTGGCCGAACCAGAATCCCATCGGCAAACATCTCATTGACGTGGTTGACGAGCCGCAGCCCACGGTCTGGGTCGCCGACAAAGCATCCATGATCGTCGGCGTGGTGGCCAACGCACACGATACCAGCCTCGACAGCGGTTATACCGACGAAGTCTATCTGCCGTTGACTCCCGACCGCGAGAGGCCGGCAATGTATACGCTGCTACGCACGCGCAGCACTCCGACGCAGGCAGCCGAAAGCCTTCGCCAGGCGGTCTCGCAGATCGATTCGCTGGTTCCTGTCACCCACGTCCGGTCCCTTGACGAAGTCGTGGCCGGCTCTGTTGCCGCGCCGCGAGCCCTCGCCGTCCTCCTGCTTGCCTTTGGCGGCCTTGCCGTCTTCATCGGCGCCATCGGCATCTACAGCCTTATCGCGTACATCGTGAGCTGGCGGGTGCGGGAAATCGGCCTGCGCCTGGCCCTGGGCGCGCAACGCTGGCAGATCATCATGTCCGTCGTTCGCCAGAGCCTCTTCCTCGCCATCTCCGGATGCATTGCAGGCATCGGCGGCGCACTGGCGTTGAGCAAGGTGTTGCACAGCTTCCTGTTTGAAGTCAGCCCGCTCGATCCCATTACGCTGGGCGCGGTCACGCTGCTCATGTCGTCGGTAGCGCTGGCCGCCGCATGGTTCCCCGCGCGCCGCGCCGCGTCAGTCGATCCCGTGATCGCCCTGCGCGGCGAATAACGGGATCCAGCACGGCGCGCGTCGCGTCTTCGCGCGCCGTGCCCCAGCCGGATTGCGTACTCTTGTCTCAGTAGGCCGACTTGAAACAGGAGTCACGAACCATGCGGGCAAGCGCGCTGGAATTCCGTCTGCGCATGATCATCAACACGGCCATCATCCTTCTCGGATTCTGGGCGCCGTGGCAGGATGCGGGCAGCCGCCGCCCTCTGCTGGAGTGGCTCCCGCTCGAGCTCAGCCGCATGGGCCTGATACGCTTCTCCGCGGCTGTCCCCGCAGTGATCGTGCTTGCCTCCATCTTTGCGGCGCTCGGCGCTCTCCTGCGCGTATGGGGCACGGCCTATCTCGGCCCCGCCACCGTGCACAGCCTCTCCATGAAAGCGGGCGCAGTGGTCGCCGACGGTCCCTACCGCGCGGTCCGCAATCCGCTCTACCTGGGCCTGTGGTGCATGGTGGCCGCGCTGGCATTTCTCATGCCGCCCACAGGCGCCCTCTGCGCCATCGTGCTGCTTACGTTATTCATCGTCCGGCTCACCCTGGGTGAAGAATCCTTCCTGGCCGAGCGCCTGGACGAGCCTTACCAGGCTTATCTCCATGCGGTCCCACGCTTCGTTCCAAGGCTGCGCAGCAGTCTCCCCTCCAGCGGGGCCAGGCCGCACTGGCTCCGCGCCGTGCTGGCAGAGCTTACGCCCATCGGCATCTTCGTCGCCATCGCCTTCGTGTCGTGGACCTATAACGTGGGCCTGATGGCGCAGGTGATTCTCGTCAGCTTCGGCCTTTCGCTCGTGGTGCGGGCGCTGATGCCGTCGTTGGTAAAAGAGGACGGCTCTCGCGCTTGATGAATCCGTATTCAGAGTCGTTGTGCCCAGCGCTAAGAGCTTTGTGTCAGGGCACGACTTCACAGCGTGGTGAAGAACTCGCTACACAAGAAAAAACGCGTAGGGGTGGGACTTCAGTCCCGCCGAAAACGCTCAAATAAAGCACCTGGGCTTTAGCCCCTGTGTGGGTATGCCAACTCTGGATCTGCTTCAGGACGCTCTCCGCCGCAAAACGAACAACGGGAGAAGCATGATGCCTCTCCCGCCGATCCTGTAATCCGTATTGCGAGGAATCCCCTACTTCTTCGGTGGAGCGATGACGTCCTTGGCCGCCTTGGCCACGCGGAACTTCACCACGGTCTTGGCCTTGATCTTGATGGCCTCGCCGGTTTGGGGATTGCGGCCGATGCGCGCCTTGCGCTCTGCCTTCACCAGGCGGCCGATCCCGGGGATCACGAACAGGCCGTTCTTCTTGGTTTCCTTGATGGCGGTCTCCGCCAGCAGGTCCAGGAACGCGGCGGATTGCTTGTTGGTCAGTTCGAGCTTCTCGGCCATGTGCCGCGCCAGGGCTGTCTTGGTCATTCCAGTTGCCATGCTTTTGTTCTCCTTCTCGCGCTCCCCATCGGGGCAGCCGATGTGTTGCCTGGGTCTCCGCCGTCCCTGGGTTATGGTCGATGGGCGGTGTCGCATGGGGTTCTCGATTTCAGGCAACGACTGTCCGAAAACCCTGTATTCATGCGGGTTCCAGAGAACCCTGTCGTTGTCCACCATGCGACTTCCCCACAGGAAAGTCAACCGAAAAACAGCCAATTTCCACAGGTTTTGCCGGTTTTTTCAGGAATTTGTGCCTGAAACGCCCATTTTGGCCCGGAAACCAGCCAATTCTCCAGAGAATTCACCCGCAATACCTTCGTAACCGCCGCCCGCGCAGCCCCCATTGCTGGTCCCGCACGCCGTCTTTTCCTTCGTTCCCTTGTTCCCTCATTCCCTTGTTCCCTGCTTCTCAAAACCCGAACAACACCTTCTTTTTCGGCTTCAGCGCTGCGGCAATGGGCGTGTTCAGCGCGTCCACCATCGGCGCGGCCAGCTTGAAATACCGGATCACGGTAGCAGCGAACTTCGGGTCCAGGGCTGTTTCCGGCGGCAGCGTGGCGGCCAGCCCCCACTGCCGGCACCGGATCAAATCCATCCCCGGATGCTCGCACGGAAATCCCTTTGGCGGCCGCGTCAGCGCGTTCCCTTCGAACTCAGTGAACGCGCGTTTGACCACCGGCCGCGCCAGCAGCTTGCGAAACTCCTCGTGATGTTCCAGCAGCCAGTGCCGGATCGCCGCCAGTTGTTCCTTCTCCGGCATGTACGATCCCGCGGCGACGATCACTTCCTTCGGGCTCACGTGAAAGTAGAAGCCCGCGCCCGAGGTCTTGTCGAATCCCATGTGTGTCCACCACGCCGCCACGTGCGTCTTGTAGGGCCGCTTATCGTTTGAGAAGCGCGTGTCGCGATAGATGCGGAAGAGGGATTTTTCCGCGGGCCGCACATGATTCGGCGCGAAGTCCAACATCGCATCCGTCACGCGCCGCACAATCGCCAGCATCGGCTCGCGCAGCAACTCCTCAAATTGCGCCTTGCGCGGCTGAAACCACTCGCGGTCATTGTGACGAGCCAGGTTGCGAAGAAACGTCAGCGCTTCAGGGCGTAGCCACGGATCGGGGGCAGCAGGAGCGGCAGTCGTTTTCGTAGCCATTGCAGACAAAAGTGTATCGCGATCGCCCCCGGTCTACTGACAACTGACAACTGAGAACAAACAACTACCGAATCACCTTCAGCGCCCCGCGGAACAGCCCGTCGAAATCCCCAGCCAGCGCCTTGTCCTTCGCCACTGCCTGCTCAATAGCCTTCTCCGCCGCCACGCGCTGATACCCCAGGTTCACCAGCGCGCTAAGCACGTCGTCCACCGCCGCGCCCTGCACTGCCGCCGGCGCCGGAGCCACCGCAAAGTCGTCCAGCTTGTCCTTGAGCTCCACCACCAGGCGCTCGGCCAGCTTTTTGCCCACGCCCGGAATCCGCGTCAGTTGCGCGTGATCCTGCCCGCGTATCGCCTGCACCGTCCGCTCCGGCGACAGGCCGCTCAGGATCTTGATCGCCAGCTTCGGCCCCACCCCGCTTACCGTAATCAGTCGCTCAAACAGCCGCTTCTCCTCGCGTGCCATGAACCCGAACAGCGCGATAGCGTCGTCGCTCACCTGCGTGTGGATGTAGAGCGACGCCTCGGCGCCCGCCGAGGGCAGCTCCGTAAACGTGGGCACGGAGATGGTGACGTCATACCCCACGCCGGCGCACTCCAGAATGGCCTGCCCCGGCTCCTTGTGGATCAGCTTTCCGCGAAGATGAGCGATCATTGTTCCGATTCTCCATCCTTGACGCACCCCGGCGCAATTTGCGCGGCCCGCCGGCAGCGGAGAAAGTCAGCATCGCGGTGGAACCAGCGGCTACTGAAGCACTCCCATTCGCTTAGCCACGCGCTCCAGCGTCTCCAGCGCCTGGTCGAGCTGTGCCCTGGTGTGCTCGCTGGTCAGGATCAGCCGGATCCGTGCCTTGCCTTCGGGCACCGTAGGGAACGCAATCCCGGTTCCCATCACGCCCTCTTCAAACAGTGCCCGCGAGTACTCCATGGTTAAGCGCCCATCCCCCAGAATCACCGGCGTAATCGGCGTCTCCGTTGCCGGCGTCGTCACTCCGCCCACGTTGAACCCGGCGCGGCGTAGCTCGCCCTGGAAGTAGCGCGTGTTGTCCCACAGCCGCTCGATGCGCTCCGGCTCCTGCTCCAGGATGTCGAACGCCGCAATGCATGAAGCCGCCACCGCCGGCGGATGCGACGTGGAAAACAGGAACGGCCGCGCGCGGTGGTAAAGATAGTCAATCAAATCGCGCGAGCCGCACACGTACCCGCCCAGCGATCCGATGGCCTTTGACAGCGTCCCCACCTGCACGTCCACGCGCCCATGCATCCCGAAGTGATCGATGCTGCCGCGCCCGTTGCGCCCCAGCACGCCCGAGGCGTGCGCATCGTCCACCATCATGATGGCGCCGTACTTCTCGGCCAGCGGCGCCAGCTTGTCCACCGGCCCGATATCGCCGTCCATCGAGAACACGCCGTCGGTGATCAGCAGCTTGTGCCCCGGCTCGTTCGCCACTTCCTTCAGCAGTTCCTCGCAGTGGGCCACGTCCTTGTGCCGGAATACCTTGATCTTCGCCCGCGAGAGCCGCGCGCCGTCGATGATGCTGGCGTGGTTCAGCTCGTCCGAGAGGATGAAGTCTTCCTTCCCCAGGATTGCGCTCACCGTGCCGGCATTGGCTGCAAACCCGCTCTGGAAGACCACGCAAGCCTCCGCGTTCTTGAAGCGCGCAATCTTCTCTTCCAGCTCCATGTGGATCTTCATGGTGCCGGCGATGGTGCGCACCGCGCCCGACCCCACACCCAGCTCCCGCGTCGCCTTCAGTGAGGCCTCGATCAGCTTGGGGTGGTTGGCCAGCCCCAGGTAGTTGTTGCTGGCCAGGTTGATCACCTGCTTGCCGTCGTAGTGGCAGACGGGCGCCTGCTGATCGTCAAGAACGCGCAGGCGGAAGTGAGTGCCCTTGGCCTTGAGGTCGTCGAGAACGGCAGTGAGATGAGCAAGCTGCGGACGGGTCGCGGTGGATGACATTCGTGATTACCTCAACGGAAAAGAATAGCGCCCGGAGCGAAGGAGGTGCGACCCAAATGATCGGAAAAGTGCGAAAAATAAAACGGCGATGCCCTATGGAATGATTAACTTACGCCATAAAACTGCAGTGAATTGCGCACGCATTCGGCCCAACCTGAAAACCTTGGAGGGGAGGGGGTATATTATTTTTCCGGTCAACATTTCTTTCGGAAAGAATTACTAATTGGTAACCCAGGAAAGCTGAGATTCCCCGGGGTTTTTGATACCGGAATGTGGCGGCGACCATGACGGTGATTCCTTGTATCCCAAATGCGAACGCCCGCCTTATGGGCGGGCGCATTTCCAACAACAAGCTAATTATCGCATACGGAAGCTGGATGTGACCGCTGTCAAGGTTGTTTTTCCGCGGGAATGCGGCCAGAATGACAAGTTCTGTATTGTCATTTTAATGAGGATCGACAATTCATAGATTGTCAAAAGGCGCGAGTCTCAGCCTTCAAGGCAGCGGTCATTGACATAGCGGGATTCTCCAGGCCCTTTACCCGTCTTCCCCGGGAATGACGCCTACTTCGAAATAACGCATCAACATATCGTGATATGTTGATGCGTTATCCGTGCTACACTCCTCCCATGTCGTCGATCGCGGAGTTCATCCGCCGCCTGCCCAAGGCCGAGCTTCATCTGCATCTTGAAGGCACCATCACTCCGTCCACGCTGGTAGAGCTGAGCCAGCGGCACGACGCGCGCCCGATCGCGCTGGCGGAGGCCGAGGCTCTCTATCGCTTCACCGACTTCACCGGCTTTATCGAAGCGTTCCGCGCCGTGACCCGCCTGTTGACCGGCCCGGAGGACTACGAGCTGGCCGCCTGGCGCATGATGCAGCATCTTGCCGGGCAGGGAGTGGTCCATGCCGAGGTCTTCATTTCCGTCGGCGTCATTTACATGTGGCGCAATCACGATCCGCATTGCTTCGAGCCGATCTTCGAGGGGCTGGAACGGGCCCGCCGGCGCGCGGCCAGTGAGCTGGGCCTTTCGATCTACTGGATCTTCGACGCCGTGCGCCACTTCAGCGTGCCGGAGGCGGAGCGCGTCTTCCGCAAGGCCGCCGAGATGCGGCCGCAGTTCCCCTCCATCGTCGGCATCGGACTGGGAGGGGACGAGCGCCTGGCCGGATCGGAGCCTTTCCGCGCGCTCTATGCCGAAGCCCGCGACGCCGGCCTGCGGCTGACCAATCACGCCGGCGAAACCACCGGTCCCGAGGCCATCCGCGAAGCCCTGTCCATCGGCTCGGAGCGGATCGGTCATGCGCTTTCCGCCATCGCCGACGAAGCGCTCATGAACGACCTGCGCGAGCGTTCGGTTCCGCTGGAGCTCAACCGCACCTCGAACGTACGAACCGGTGTGTGCGCTTCGTTCGCGGCGCATCCGCTACGCCGCTACTTCGATCGCGGCTTGCTGGTCACGCTCAACTCCGACGACCCGGCATTTTTCGGCTCGGATGTCGCCAACGAATACCTGCTGGCCCACACGGAGCAGGGGTTTACGCGCGACGAGTTGCGGCAGCTTGCATCTAACTCCATTCGGGCCAGCTTTCTGCCGGAATTGGAGCAGCGGAAGTTTCTGGACCAAATTGGCACTGCGGAGTAACGAATTGTAAACGTCACTGGTCTAAAGTTGTAATCTGGCGTGCGATCATCTGCGCTATCATCAAACACGGAGGCTGTTGGCCCATGTCGACTGAACCGGAAAACGTCGCGCAAGCAGAGGAGCCATCCGGCGACCACAAGGCCCTGCGTGTTATCGGCTGGTTCTCCATGGGAATGGCCGTTGCCACCGTCGGAATTTACCTGGGCTACGAGCTGCGCTGCATGTACAAGTGGCACAAGCGCACCCCCTATGACTTCTATTCCCGTTCAGAGGCCCAGCCCATCAACGAGTACGGCGTGGGAATCTGAAGACGACAGTGGTCAGTGATCAGAACTAAAGCGCCCGCCATCGAGCGGGCGTTTTGCTTTTGGCAGGTCTTAATTCGTACCGCGTTTTCCTGATCGCGATCCGTCACCTGGCCCCTGACACCTGAAACCTGCATTACCCTAGACAGTCATGGGGCGCATCCGCATCCTTTCCGACCAGGTGGCCAACCAGATCGCTGCCGGCGAGGTGGTGGACCGGCCTGCGTCGGTGGTGAAGGAGCTGCTGGAAAACGCTCTCGACGCCGGCGCCACGCGCATCCGGGTGGAAGTGGAGGCCGGCGGCAGGCGCCTGATCCGCATTGCCGACAACGGCTGCGGCATGACTCGGGACGACGCTCTGCTTGCCTTCGAGCGCCACGCCACCTCCAAGCTGCGCACGGCCAACGACCTGCTCGCCATCTCCACGCTGGGCTTTCGTGGTGAGGCGCTGCCCTCAATCGCCTCCGTGGCCCGCGTGACGCTGGAGACGGCTCCCGCTCCGGAGCCGGGCCCGGAAGCCGCCGGAACACGGATGGAGATTGCCGGCGGCAGGATCCTTCACGTGGACGACGCAGCGCTGGCGACAGGAACCACTATCCAGGTGGCAGATCTGTTCTTTAACACGCCCGCGCGGCGCAAATTTCTCCGCGCCGAATCCACTGAGTTGGCGCATGTTACGGCGCTGGTGACTCATTACGCCCTGGCCCATCCGGAGAAGCACTTCGAGCTGGTCTCGGCCAGCCACACGCTGCTCTCCGCTCCGCCCGTGACGCGCACTGCCGAGCGCATCTATCAAATCTTCGGCAAGGAGACGCTGGCCCAGTTGCTGCCCGTCGCTGCGGAGTCACCGCTCGACCACCGAGGCCTGCCCGAGCCGCCGCCATGGAAACGGGATCCCGATGAAGCGCCACATCCCCCAGGCCAGATCCGTCTCTCGGGGTTCTACTCCAAGCCGGAGTTGCAAAAGCTGAACCGCAACTCCATCTACATCTTCATCAACAAGCGGCTGATTCGCGACCGGCTGCTACTGCACGCCATTACCGAGGCCTACCGCAACGTGATCCCGCCCACCAGCTTCCCGGTGGTGCTGCTGTTTCTGGAACTGCCGCCGGAGGAGGTGGATGTCAACGTTCATCCGGCCAAGACGGAGGTCCGCTTCCGGCAGCAGAGCCTGATCCACGATTTTGTGCGCGACAGCCTGCGCAATGCATTGGTGAAGGCGCGTCCGGCGGCCGGATTCCTGGCGGCTCTCGATTCCGCGCCGCTGGCCAGTCCTTCCCTGATGCCGCCGGGGACCTCGCCCATCCCCGGCGCGCCGGGCACTGACGCCCCGGTCGCGGTCTTTCCAACCGATTCCGACCCGCTGCCAAACGGTGTCGTCCCAGATGCTGAACAGTTTCACCTGGCCGCACGGGAGCTGACGCCCCTGCCCATACGCCTGCCGTTCGAGCCGGTTGCCTTCCGCCCTGGTTCATTTGCCGGCAGCCACCCACTCACCGCTGCGGCCGCCGCACTGCTGCAGGGAGAACTGCTGCAGCCGGCGGGAGAATGCTCGCCAAACCACGGCCTTTCAGGCACTTCCGCCGCGAACGCCATTCTTGAAACCGCGCGAGTGGAAGCCGAGCAGGCCGCTGAGAACCTCAATCAGCTCGGCTCCCTCAAGCCGCTCGGACAGCTCCGCGAGTCCTTCATTTTGGCAGTCGGTGAAGACGGTCTCTGGATCATTGACCAGCATGTGGCTCATGAGCGAGTCTTGTTTGAAAAAATTCTGCGCGAGCGGACCGTAGAAAATGTGCAGCGCCAGCGACTGCTGATGCCGCTGCTGGTGGAGCTAAAGCCATGGCAGATGGTGGTTTTTGCCCAGATCGCGGAGGAATTGGAGCGCAATGGCTTTGACGCGGAGCCCTTCGGGCCCCAGACCCTCGCTGTGAAGGCCGCGCCGGTGGGACTGGAGGGCACGGAGTTAGAGCGCATGCTAACCGAGGTTATTGACCAATCTTCACAGCCATTCAACGAAAGTCAATCGAATCATGATCTTAACTCGATGCGGCGGCGCATTGCGGCGTCCATTGCTTGTCACTCTGCCATCAAGATAAACACCCCACTTGACCCGAAGCGTATGGAATGGCTATTGTTGGAGCTTGCAAAAACCGAGCATCCGACAAGCTGCCCGCATGGACGTCCTATCGCTTTGCTGTATTCTTGGAAAGAGATCCAGCGGGCCTTCCACCGAATTTGAGTCGTAGATGGGAAGGCGCTCCACCCCCCAGGGGGAAAACCGGAGCCCGACAAACACAAGCCCCAGGGGGAAGGAAACGGTTCCAAAACAGTCCCCCGGAGCCGAAACATTCAGCCGCAGCATCTAAAACTTGGCCCCAGCGGGAGATTTGCCGGGCGGTTCGGGATGAGGCGGCCTTAGGTCAGGCCGATGGACGCATCATCTTTCTGGTTTGCCACTTGAGCCAGCCTGGAAATGAGGTTCTTCTTTGACATCGGAGCAATTGGAAGCAGCGCGCGCCGAACGGATGCGCCAGAACGGACACGGAGCCCTCACCCTGGAGGACGCACGCACTTGGTTGGAAGAGACTGGTCTGTGCCTTTTCCTCCCCAAGCGGCAATTCTCCTCTGCGTTGGCCCCCAGCTTTGTTGAAGCCATTGCCGGACAACGAAATGTAACGCCGGATTCCAAGCAGATCGCGCAGGCGGAAGAGCATTTGGTGCGCCTGGAGAACGACGGTATCGCCGTCCGGCTGAATCTTCTGGGGCAGCCCGGCGAGCAGCCCGACTACGTGGTTGCAGCCTGGGTTCTGCCTTATGTGTATGCACTTCGCGGCGACCGCGACTGGCGGCGCAGTCCCCAGTTGACCGGCTCGCGCCAGGTTTCGCCGCTGGCCATCCAGGCATACAAGCGGCTGGAGATTGGCGAAGCCACCATTCCCGAACTCATGCAGTCGCTGGGCCACGGTGTCTCTGAGATCGCCGTCCTGCGCGCGATTACCGAGTTGTGGCAGCAGTTGCGCATTATCCCGGCGGTTTCCGCGCCCGGCAAGCCCGCCCGCTGGCAATTGCTCAAGACCCGCTTCCAGAAGGCCATTGCCGAGGGCGCATCCACCTCGCAGGTGACTGCCATTTCGGTGCTTGCCTCCATCTTCCTTCAGGCGGTCATCGCCGCCGGCATGGAAGAGGTGGAGATATTCCTCTCGCCGCTTACGGCGCGGAGCAAGATCCGCGAAGTTCTGCGCGGGCTGGTGGCGACACGCCAGGTTCACACCCTGAGCATGAGCCATGCCACGCAATATTACGTGGCTGGGACGCTGCCGGAGTTCACTCCTCCGCCCACTCTTTACTCCAGTTCGGCGGGTTCCACTTATCTGTCGCATCTTTATGGCCACGAGGACATCCTGCACGCCCATGAGGACATCCAGCCGGAGCCGATGACCGCGCCTCCGGCGAATGAGGCGCCCGTTGCCCACGTTTCCAATGGCAACGGAGCGCATCGGCCGACGCCGAAGCCGGCGCGCCCGCATCACAGCCGGCCCGCCAGCCATGCCCACGACCGCAAGCCGGCCCGCCCTGCCGGACGCAGCGCCACCACGGGCGCGCGCTGGCAGAATGGCGCCGCGAAGAGCCTGAACGGCGCGCGCAATGGCAACGGAAGCCATGCCACGGCAGCCCGCAACGGCAATGGTCACGCCACCAACGGATCGGGAACGGCAAAATCTACTGACCGCAGCGCCAGCGGTTGGCCGAAGCGGAATGCGTCCGCCGGACAGAAGACCGGTTCGCGCACCGCGGCCCGCGTGCGCCCAGCAGCCTCCGGCCGCCTCGACGTTCGCGCCGCCGCCAAACCGGCGCACGGTGCTCGTAAGCCGGCGCTGGCCGGCAGAAGCAAGCGTTACGGCGTGGCCGCAAGACAGGAGTCGAAGAAGCGAGGATGACCCCGGAGGCGAATTCCACTCACCCCCAGGCGCCAAGGCGCAGGATCATCGTAGCCATCGACGGGCCGGCTGGAGCCGGCAAGAGTACCATTGCGCGTCACCTGGCGCGTCACTTCGGCTTGCTAAATCTGGAAACCGGCGCCATGTACCGTGCCTTCGCCCTCAAAGCGCTGCGGCTCGGCGTGGCGCTGGATGATCCTGCTTCATTGCAGGCGCTCACACACGAAACCGCCATTCGCCTGGAACCGGGCACGGATGAAAACCGGGTCCTGCTGGATGGCGAAGATGTGACGGGCCAGTTGCGCAATCCTACCGTGACCGATGCTGCCAGCCGCGTGAGCACCGTTCCTGCCATCCGCGCCTGGATGGTCCAGCGTCAGCAGGAGCTCGGCGCCGAGGGCGGCATCGTGATGGAGGGCCGCGACATTGGCACCGTCGTCTTTCCGCAGGCCGAAGCCAAGATCTTCCTTGACGCCGCTCCGGAAGTGCGCGGGCTGCGCCGTTTCGACCAGCTCGGCGCAACGCCTGAGCAGCAGCCTGAAGAGGTGATCCGCGAGCTGCGCGAACGCGACCAGCGCGACCGCAACCGCGTGGAATCTCCGCTGCGGCCGGCGGCGGATTCCGTGCTGCTCGACTCCACCTACATGACCCTGGACGAAGCGGTTAGAGCGGCCGAGGCAATTGTGGCGGAGAAGCTCGAGGACAGCGCTGCCCCGGCGTAAAACGCACATCTTACAGCGAGAATACGGTGCCCGAAGCTGCGGAATGCGGCGAGCCTCGGCGGCTGCCGCGCATATTCCGCGTGGATGCTATAGGCTCAGTGTGTAGATGGAGATGAACTGCAGCCGTTGTCATCAGGCCGTTCCGGCGGATAGTTGCTTCTGTGCCGCTTGTGGTTTGCCTCAGCTTGTCTATTCCAGTGAGGATCCCGGCGGGCCGGTCCAGCTTGAGCGCGGGATGGCAACCGTCCGCGATGCCAATACCGTGGAGTGGCGGTCTGCGTTACGCGCGGCCTTGCTTCTGGCGGTTCCCGCGGGGCTGCTCTCGTTTGGCTTTGCTCCCGTGGGGTTGTTTTGGACGGCGGCGGCCGCAGCCTGGGCGGTCAGCCTCTATGTGCGGCGCCAGCCCTCATCCTGGATCACCGCGGGCGCCGGCGCCCGCATCGGCCTGGTGACCGGCCTCATCTCCGGATGGATGGCTTTCGCCGCCACGGCCGTGGCCTTTTTCTGCGCCCGCTTCTGGCTTCACCAGGGAGAAGCTTTTGACCAGATGTGGCAGGGGGTCGTGAACCAGAGCGTTCAGCAGCAGACGCAGGCCATGAGCGCCGATTTGCAGGCGCTGAATGCAATCCGAAGCCTGATGCTGTCTCCGGAAGGGCGCGCGGGATTCATGTTGACGATTATCGTAGCCCTGGAGATCACGCTGCTGGGGTTTGCGGCTGCCGGGGGCGCGCTGGGCGCCCGCCTGGTCGACCGCTCTCGCAATCCGGAAGTGTAAGAGAGCAGGAACAGGCGTGCCTTTTCCCTACCGCCGTTTGTTGTTCACTTGCAGCGCCCCTGCTCCGCCTCGTATCATCCGTCGAGAGACACAGCGGGACTACATTCGATGAGCGAAGCTGAAGTGAAACACCCCCTGCGCACCAAGGGCAGGCTGATGTCCGCCTCCGAGATCGAGCGCACGCTGGTGCGCCTGGCCCACGAGGTGGTGGAGAAGAGTAACGGCTGCAAAGACATGGTGCTGATCGGCATCAAGCGCCGGGGCGTTCCCCTGGCTCAACGCCTGGGCCGTCTAATCTCCAGTATCGAGAAGTGCCCGGTCGAAACCGGCGTTCTCGACATCCAGTTCTACCGCGACGACCTGACCACCGCCGATGTCCGCCCCATCGTCACGCCGGGCGCCATCGGTTGCGACATCGTCGGCAAAGACGTGGTGCTCTGCGACGACGTGCTCTACACCGGGCGCACCATCCGCGCCGCGCTGGACGCACTTTTCGATCATGGCCGTCCCCGCCGCGTGCAGCTTGCCGTGCTCATCGACCGCGGCCATCGCGAGCTGCCCATCGAGGCCACCTACGTCGGCAAACACGTGCCCACCAGCAGCCGCGAGATCATTGAAGTGAAGTTTCAGGAAGTGGACAACGACGAGCAGGTTCTGCTCGTTGAACGCGGGGACTGAACGAACAGCTTCTGGCTACTAGCTCCTAGCTTCTAGTTGTTTGATCCGAACCGAATGCTGGAATCGATGCCAAGGTCTGGGGACGATAGTCTGACACAGGTCGACCCGAATCGCCGATCTTCCGGTGACTACCCTCCAGCCGAGAGCTAGAGGCTAGAAGCTAGTAGCTAGAAGCTGGTCTTATGAGCCCTGCCACCGCTCGCCGCACTCTTACCTATCCGCCTGCCTGCGCACCGTTTTTGCCTCGCCATCCGGGCTCCCTGCTCTCGGTCAACGACCTTGATCGCGTCGCCCTCAACCGCGTTCTCCGCCGCGCTACCGAGCTCGACCTCGACGATCCGGTGATTCGCGATCGCATACTGGCCAAGCGCAAAGTTGCGCTGCTCTTCTACGAGTCGTCCACGCGCACGCGCACCAGCTTTGAGCTTGCCGCCAAGGCCCTCGGCGCAGACACCACGCTGGTGTCGAGCCTGTCGTCGAGCATCGAGAAGGGCGAGTCACTGAAGGATACCGGGCTCACTCTCCGCGCGCTTGGGGTCGAGGCCATCATCCTCCGGCACAACTCCTCCGGCGCGCCCTGGCTGCTGGAAGAGGCCACGCGCCTGCCGGTGATCAACGCGGGCGACGGCATGCACGAGCATCCCACCCAGGCGCTGCTCGATCTGCGCACCATTCTGGCCAACCTCCGTCACGGCGTCACCGAAGTCGGCCCCGAAACCCTTGCCGGCGTCACCGTCCTCATCACCGGCGACATCCTGCACAGCCGGGTGGCCCGCTCCAACATGCTGCTGCTGCCTCGGCTGGGTGCGCGCGTGCTTCTCTGCGGGCCGAAGGAACTTCTGCCTGAACTGGCCATCGGCTCGGGCCCGGGAATCGAAATCGAACGCGACTTTGAAGCTGCACTGCACCGGTCTCAGGTGGTCATGATGCTGCGCATCCAGGCCGAGCGTCTCGCCGGACTGCAGCTTGACCTGGACGAATACAAGGCCAGCTACCAGCTCACCGGAGACCGCCTGCGCACACTCGCTCCGGAGGCAATCGTGCTTCATCCCGGACCTATCATCCGCGGCCTTGAAATCACCGGCGGCGTGGCCGACGGCGCACAATCGCGGATCCTCGAGCAGATCACGAACGGAGTTGCGATTCGGATGGCCGTGGTGGAACGCGCGCTCACCGCAACCGCAGGAGGCCGCGCATGACTACAATCGCCATCCTCAACGGCCACCTCATTGATCCCGCAGCCGGTGTCGACGCCGGCAAAGACATCCTGCTCAAGGACGGCAAAGTCGCCGAAGTGGCCTCGCCCGGCAAACTCAGGCAGGCCGAGGGTGTCCAGTCGCTTGATGCCGCCGGCCTCGTGGTCGCGCCCGGCCTCATCGACATTCACGTACACCTGCGCGAGCCGGGCCAGGGGTACAAGGAGACCATCGCCACCGGAACCGCTGCCGCCGCCGCCGGCGGATTCACCGCCGTGGCCGCCATGCCCAACACCATTCCGGTGAACGACACCGTCGAGATCACCCGGTGGATGCAGGCGCCCGAACGCGGCGCCCATGTCCGCGTTTTCCCCATCGCCGCCGCCACGCGTGGGTCCAAAGGCGAAGCGCTGAACGACTTCGCTGCCCTCAAATCCGCCGGCGCCGTCGCCGTCACTGACGATGGTCATCCCATCCTTAAAGACTCCATCATGCGCGAGACCCTTGCCGCCGCCGGGCGGGCAGGATTGAGCGTGATCCAGCATGCCGAAGACACGCGCCTCACGCTAGGCGCGGCGATGAACGCCGGACCGGTCGCGTTTCGCCTGGGCCTGCGCGGCATGCCCGCCGAAGCCGAATCCGGCATGGTGGAGCGCGACATCCGCATGGTAGCCGAATTGCGCGACGTGCGGCCGCATTTGCACGTGGCGCACACCTCAACTGCCGCCGCCATTGCCGCTGTGCGCCAGGCGCGCCGCAACGGCCTCCGCGTAACCTGTGAGGTGGCGCCGCACCACTTCCTGCTCACCGACGAGCACGTGGGCCTCTACGACACCCACGCCAAGATGAACCCCCCGCTGCGCTCCGCCGCCGATCGCGACGCCATGGTCGAGGCCATCCTCGACGGCGTGGTCGACGCCATCGCCACCGATCACGCGCCCCACGCCACGCACGAGAAAGAAGTCGAGTTCGAGCGCGCGCCCAACGGCATCATCGGCCTTGAAACTGCTCTCGGCCTCTGCCTGCGCTGGCTGCACACGGAGTGGAAGTTGCCGCTTGGCCGCGTCCTCAGCCTGCTCAGCGCCCAGCCAGCTGCAGTCCTCGGCCTCAAGGGCCGCGGTACGCTCACCGTGGGCAGCGCCGCGGACGTCGTCATTTTCGATCCCAAAACCCAGTGGACATACCACGTCACCGAAGGCAAATCGAAATCGAAAAACACTCCATTCGACGGCTGGCCCATGCAGGGCAAAGTCCGCTGGACCATCAGCGAAGGCCGCATCGCGTACACCTCGGCGTAATGCAAGAATCTTTTTCCTCATTGCGCGCCGCTTGCGATAGCCTAAGGTCGGTCGAGGAGGCCCGGCCATGTTCCCCATTCCTGGCGCATCCCACTTTGCCGGCCTGAGCCTGTTTCTCCTGCGCCTGATGGTCGCGCTTGTCTTCGGAACCAGCGGCTATGGCCATCTGAAATCTCCGCGCCAGAGAGCAGAAAGCATCGGCATGAGCGTGGGATTCACCGTCTTCCTCGGCATGGCCGAGGTGGCCGGGGCGCTCGGGCTTGCCTTCGGCGTTCTGACACAGTGGGCCGCCCTGGGGATCATCCTGCTTTCGATGGGCGCGATTTACAAGAAGATCGTCGTGTGGAAGACCGGCTTCTGGGGTGACAAGACGTACGGATGGCATTACGATCTGATCTTCGTAGTCATGAACCTCGTTATCCTGTGTACCGGCGGCGGCCGCATTGCGCTCATGCCGATCTGAGTGAGGTCATCCAACCATGGACAAGCGCGAATTCCTCAAGTCCACCGCCGCAGTCGCCGCAGCCGGCGTGTTCACACGCCTCGCCCCTGCTCAGCCGAAGCCCGCTCCGCGCCAGAACTGGGCCGGCAATCTCACTTACTCCACCAACCATCTCTTCACGCCAGCCACCGTGGACGAAGTCCGCGCCGTGGTAAAGCGCTGCGACCATCTTCGCGCGCTTGGCTCCCGCCACTCCTTCAGCGCCATCGCCGACAGCCGCTACAACCAGGTCTCGCTTGAGCATCTCAACTCCATTGACATCGACGAAAAATCGCGCACCGTCGCCGTCGGCGCGGGGACCAAGTATGGCCAGCTCGCGCCCGTCATCGACGCCCGCGGCTACGCGCTCCATAATCTCGCCTCGCTGCCGCACATCTCCGTCGCCGGCGCCATCTCCACCGCAACGCACGGCTCCGGCCTGCACAACGGCAATCTCGCCACCGCCGTCGCCGCACTCGAGCTCGTCACCGCCAATGGAGATCTGCTCCATCTCTCGCGCGAGAAGGATGGCGAGCAATTCATCGGTTCCGTGGTGGCCCTCGGCGCCGCCGGCATCGTCACCCGCGTCACGCTCAACCTGCAGCCCACGTTCCAGGTCGCGCAGTCCGTCTATCAGGACCTGTCTTTCGATCAGCTCCGCCACAACCTCGCCGACATTTTCGGCGCCGGCTACAGCGTGAGCCTCTTCACCGACTGGCAGAATCATCGCGCCACGCAAGTCTGGATCAAGCGCCGCCTCGCACCGGGCGTCAGCAATGACTGGCCAAAGGAGTTTTACAGCGCCCGTCTCGCAACTGTGAAACTGCATCCCATCGAAGGCCACTCCGCCGAAGCCTGCACCGAGCAGCAGGGCATTCCCGGCCCGTGGTACGAGCGCCTGCCGCATTTCAAGATGAACTTCACCCCATCCAGTGGCCGCGAGCTCCAGACCGAGTACTTCGTCCCCTTCGATCGCGCCTATGAAGCCATCCTCGCCGTCGAAAAGCTGCGCGACCAGATCACGCCGCATCTTTTCGTAACCGAGCTCCGCACCATCGCCGCCGACGACCTGTGGATGAGCATGGCGTACCAGCGCCCGTCGCTCGCCATTCACTTCACATGGAAGCCCGAGTGGCCCCAGGTCCGCGAAGTTCTGCCGCAGATTGAAGCCGCGCTCAAGCCCTTCAACCCGCGCCCGCACTGGGCCAAGCTTTTCACCATTCCGCCCGCGCAGATTGAAGCGCAATATCCGCGTATCGGCGATTTCAAAGCGCTGATAACCGCGCACGATCCCGCTGGCAAGTTGCGCAATGAATTTGTCGACCGAAATCTCTATGCGAGCTGATTGTTATCGCATCCGGGGCCAGCCGCAACTGACAAGCTGACAACTGACAACTGCCTCAGCCCTTGCGCCGGTACGAGATTTGGAACTCGTATCCCGGATTGGCCGGAAACAGCGCGGCCACGGCCCGCAGCCGCTCGGCCAGCGCAGGCGCGGCCAGCAGTGGATACTCACGCTCCCGCAAGTCGTGATAATCGAAATCCACCGCCAGCGACAGCATGTAAACCGCCAGCGCATCGCTGAACGCCGACTCGATGTACAGGTTCCGCGCGCGTTCGTCCACGGTGCGCTGCCCGTTCCGCATCTCCTGCGCGCGCCGCCGCGTCTCCCACGCATCCTGGCTGGTCTCGCCGCGCACCTGCGCCTGCGCCTGCGACCATGCCAGCCCGCCGAAGCTCTCCGGCACTCCCGCCGCTTCCACAAAGTTGTGCGCCACGTTGATAAAGAACTCAAACGCCAGCCCGAACCGGTCCTCCACCAGCCGCGTGGAAAGAAATACCGCCTCGGTCGCGCCGAACGTCGCATTCCGGTGGCACACCGCGCGGTCTCCCATGTCCACCGTGTAACTTGGCGCAAGCATCGTATCGCCCGTGTCGGCAATCGCCAGCGGCACAAAATAGTAGGCCCGCTTCATCAGCGCCGGCGCCAGCGAAGACGGCACCGCACCCACCAGGCGCTCCAGATCCGCATCGGAGATCCGCGTATCGCCCCACTGCGCAAAGTGGATGCCATTCGCGCCGGCCCCCACCTCAGCCTGGGTGGCCACCTTCTCCGCGTGCCAAAGTTCGACCTGTGCGCTCGGTGCCATCGAGTCTGTATTCTAGACGAGTAGGGCCACTTCCCATGTCTCATTCTGTTCAAAACACGCGAACCCCCGGCGGCGCCATCTTCGGATTCCCCCTCCGCGGCTTCGGCCTTTTTTCGTCGCTGCTCCTCTCCTTCGCCTCTTCCCTTTTCACCTTCTGCGTCACCACCATGGTGGCCATCTTCGTCATGCTCATCCTGCGTGCCGCCGGGCATAACCCCAACTTCGCTGACACCTACCTTTACGTCGGCTTTCCCGCTGCGCTCATCGTGCTCGCCATCGCGCTGCCCTTCTTCCTCACCCTTTGGATACGGGCCAAAATCCTCAAATAGATATCGCCATGCCCGCTCATTCCATCTCGACCGAGGCTCTCCAGTCCGCGCTCGCCGCCGATCCCGATCAGCTCCGCGCCTGGTGTGCCGCCCTTGAAGCCGGCGAAATCCTCTACTTTCCCCACACCCCCATCCCCATTCCCCCCGCCGACCTCGATCTCCTCCTTGGCCAGCACCAGACCGGGAGCGCCCTCCACAAAAACATCGCCTACAAGCCCATCCGCGACGAGCTCACCGGCGCCGACGCCAAATCCTCTCCACCGGAATCCGTCCGCCAGCTCCACGACATCATGCGCCGCTACTCGGCCTCCGTCGAAGGCTTCCTCGCCCGCTTTCTCGCGCCCTACCAGAAGCGCTGGGTCCTCGACTACGCCAGCTACCGCCCCATCGAGGAGCAGGGCCGCGACCTCCCCGTCCGCCGACGCAACGACCTCCTCCACACCGACGCATTTCCCACCCGCCCCACACGCGGCTGGCGCATTCTTCGCTTCTTCCATAACATCCATCCCACCCGCACCCGCGACTGGGTGGTCGGCGAGCCCTTTCCGCGGGTCATCGGCAACTTCACTCCCGCCCATTTGCCCGTCCCTCGCCCCGACTCGGCCCTGGCTCGCGCAGGCAAATCCCTCGCCAGGACCACCGGCCTCGCCGCCCTCGTCCCCCAGTGGAAGCGCACCCCCTACGACGAGTTCATGATGCGCCTCCACAACGCCATGAAGGAGGACTCGGAATTCCAGGGTGTCTGCACTCGCGAGTATTTCCAGTTCGCTCCCGGTTCCAGTTGGATGGTTTACACCGAGACTGTCCCCCACGCCGTTCTCGCCGGCCAGTATGCCCTCGAACAGACTTTTCTCGTCGACCCCGCAGCCATGGTCGTCCCCGGCTCCGCACCCATCCGCGTGTTGGAAAAAATGGCTGGCGCCGCGCTGGCATAAAACAGCCAAGAGCCATCAGCCATCAGCAGGCCGCTCCCGGCGTTGAGTCATGGGCCAATGTGCCGGGTACGCCGGCTGTGCCCCATCCATCGCGTATGCCTCACCGCGCGATGGGTGGGATATCTACAGCTTTTTATCGGTTCTTACAAAATCTGCGGAGGCAATCGAATTGGCCAAGTTTGCCAATCCCGCCTATACTTGAGTCGAGGTGCGTCATGCCTACCCGCAATGTGAATCTAACCGTGGAACTCGATCATTTTGTCGCTTCCATGGTGGAAACCGGACGGTACTCCAATGCCAGCGAGGTGATGCGGTCGGCTTTGCGCATGCTGGAGCAGGAAGAACGGCGGTATCAGGACTCCATGGCTCTCCTGCGGCAGGCAATCCAGGAAGGCATGGACAGTGGCATTGCAGAGCCTGGCGTTTTCGGCCGGCTTCGATCCTACATCGATGAAGCCGCTGATCAGGAGGAGCAGTGCCGGCGTACAGCGTAGCAAGACGCGCTGAATCAGACCTCAAAGCCATTGTCCGATTTACGCTGAAGACCTGGGGAATTGCGCAGACCGAGCGCTATCTGGAAGACCTCGAGAAGTGCTTCCAACTCCTGGCGGACAATGCCGAAATCGGCCACAAATGCGATTCCATTCTGCCCGGTCTACGGCGATTTGAGCATCAGAAGCACATAATCTTCTATCTTCCGCAAGAGGATGGCGTGCTGATCGTTCGCGTGCTGCACGAGCAAATGATTCCTTTCAAATCGCGGTTTGAATAGCCGCCTGCGAAACGTAGTGGCAGGCCCAGCGCGGGACATGGAGGCCATCCAACAATGAGCCCGGGGATGCCGGCTGTGCCCCATCCATCGCGTATGCCTCACCGCGCGATGGGTGGGATATCTACAGCGTTTTATAGTCTTTCCTAACCCCGCTAACTCCGCTGCCGCCTCACGCCGCCTTCTTCAGCTCCGCTACTGCGTTCCGCACCTTCCCGCGCCCCAGCGTCAGCGCGACCGCCGCCGCACCCAGGCACAGCCCCGCCGTCAGCCATCCCGCGTGCTCCTCGGCCCAGGCCTCCGCGCTCCAGTCTTCGGCCCGCGCGTCAAACGCTCCGTGAGCCCCGTGGTCCCCACCCACCGGCTGGTACAGGTTGTCCGCCCGTCCTGCGTACTCGTGCCCGCCGTACTGCTGCGCGTCGTACCCATGTTTCGCCAGGTACCGGTCCGCATACCACGGCGCCACCTTGTTCCCCACAATCGCTTTCACCACGCTCCACGCCCCGTACCACTCCCGCTTGTGCGGCTGGTGCGCGGCCTTCCAGATCAGCCGCGCCGCCACCTCCGGCTGGTAAATCGGCGGCACCGGCTGTGCCTTCCTGGGCAGCTTGCTCCGCACCCACCCAAACTGTGGCGTGTTCAGCGCCGGCATCTGCACCATCGTCGTCTTCACCCCGCTCCGGTCGTGCAGCAGTTCCGTCCTCAGCGCTGCATAAAAACCCAGAATCGCGTGCTTCGACGCGCAATACGCTGCCTGCAATGGAATGCTCCGGTACGCCAGCGCCGACCCCACGTGCACAATCGTGCCCCGGTCCCGCGCCTGCATGCGCTTGAGTGCCGCCAGCGTCCCATATACGTATCCCAGGTACGTCACCTCCGTTACCCGGTGGAATTCCTCCGCCGTCGTCTCCCGGATGGGCGCAAATACGCTGGTCATTGCGTTATTCACCCAGATGTCGATTGGCCCCAGCTCCCGCTCCACCGTCTCCGCCGCGCGCTCCACCGCCGTCGCATCCGCCACATCGGTTTCCAGCGCCACGGCCCGGCCGCCCAGCGACTCCACTTCCCGCGCCGCCGCCCGGAGCCCATCCCGCCCCCGTGCCAGCAATCCCACATCCGCGCCCCTGCGCGCAAACTCCCGCGCTGCTGCCCGCCCCACTCCTGCCGATGCCCCCGTAATCACCACCACCTCGCGTCTCCGCACAGACAATCTCCTCTCTGCCCGCTTGGATGCGCCCACCGCCAATGCCCCTGCTTCGCCGACAGAACGCAGCCTGTAGCCGGTAGCTGCTTTCGTCTCGCCTCATCGCCTTATGCTCTCTGGATTGAGCTACTGGCTACCGGCTTCAGGCCAGGGGCTATCATCTCTTCCATGCCCGATCCCGCGCCCACCATCCTCGACCTCCCCATCGGTACCGGCGCCACCGGCCAGCGCTCCGAGTCCGACTCTATGGGCCCCATCGACGTCCCCGCCGGGCACTACTGGGGCGCACAGACCCAGCGCTCCCTCCGTCACTTCGCCATCGGCGCCGGCGCTACCAATCAGGACCGCATGCCCATCGAGGTCGCCCATGCCCTAGCCCTTATCAAGAAAGCCGCCGCCCGCGTCAACACCGCCGAAGGCCTCCTGCCCCCATGGAAAGCCGATCTCATCGCCCGCGTCGCCGACGAAATCCTCTCCGGCCGTCTCGACTCCGAATTCCCCCTCTCCGTCTGGCAAACCGGCTCCGGCACGCAAACCAACATGAACGTCAACGAGGTCATCTCCAACCGCGCCATCCAGCTTGCCGGCGGCGTGCTCGGCAGCCGCACGCCCATCCACCCCAACAACGACGTTAACCTCTCGCAATCCTCCAACGACACCTTCCCCGCCGCCATGCATATCGCCACGGTGCTGGCCTTCGCCGGGCGCCTTGTCCCCGCGGTCACCGCCCTCAAAGACGCCATCTGGGAAAAAGCGCGCGCCTGGGTCGACGTGGTCAAGCTCGGCCGTACCCACCTCCAGGACGCCACACCGCTCACCGTCGGCCAGGAGTGGTCCGGCTACACCGTCCAGCTTGAAGACGCCCTCGCTCAGATCGCCCATGCCGCCCAGGGGCTTTATCCCCTCGCCCTCGGGGGCACCGCCGTCGGCACCGGCATCAACGCGCCCGCGGACTTCGGTCCGCGCATCGCCATGGAGATCGCTACCCTCACCGGCCAACCCTTTACCTCGGCCCGCAACAAGTTCGCCGCCCTCGCCTCGGTCGACCCAATGGTGGCCGCCAGCGCCGCCCTTCGAGGCCTCGCCGTGGCCCTCATCAAAATCGCCAACGATCTCCGCTGGCTCGGCTCAGGCCCCCGCGCCGGCCTCCACGAGCTCATCCTTCCCGCCAATGAGCCCGGGAGCTCCATCATGCCCGGCAAGGTGAACCCCACCCAGCAGGAAGCCATGGTCATGGTCTGCACGCAGGTCCTCGGCCTTGACGCCGCGGTCGCCTTCGCCGGGGCCCAGGGCAATTTCGAGCTCAACACCATGCGCCCGCTCATCGTCCACAACGTGCTTCACTCCGCCCGCATCCTCGCCGACGCTTGCCGCTCCATGCGCGAACACAGCGTGGAAGGCATCGAGCTCGACCGCGCCCGCATTGACCGCTCCGTCGCCGATTCTCTGATGCTGGTCACCGCCCTCAGCCCCGCCATCGGCTACGACCGCGCCGCCCAGATCGCTCACAGCGCCCTCGAGCACAACCTCACCCTCCGCGAAGCAGCCCTCCAGAGCCACTTCATCAGTGCCGAAGACTTCGATCGTCTCATCGACCCAAAGAAGCAGGTAGGCAATCCCCGCCGCGACCTCGGCTGCGAATGAATCGCAAAAAAGCCCCCGCGCCATGCGCGGAGGCTTTTCTTCTGAAAACTGAAAACTGTTCTTACATTCCAGCCGGCTTGGGGTCCTTTGGATCGTACTGCGCTACCTTCACCTTGCGCGCCAGGCCCAGCTTCTCCAGAATCCAGATCCCGTAGAAGTTGGGGTCGATCTCGTACCACCTCAGCCCGTGCCGCGCGCTCACCGGATGCGCATGGTGGTTGTTGTGCCAGCCCTCGCCGCCCGTCAGCAGCGCCACCCAGAAGCTGTTGCGCGAGCCGTCTTTGGTCTCAAACCGCCGGCTGCCCCACATGTGGGTCGCCGAGTTCACCAGCCAGGTGGCGTGGAGGCCGATCGTGACCCTCAGCAGAACGCCCCACAGTACCATGGCAATGCCGTTGACAAAGCCGCCGAAGATCCAGCCGCCGGCAAGCAGGACTACGCCGCTGGCCGTGATCGGAAGCCAGTGCCATTTGCTCAGCCAGCAATGGAACTTGTCCTTGCGCAGGTCCGGCGAGTAGCGCGATAGCGCCTCAATCTGCGCGTGCATTGACTTGCCGAAAAGGAGCCATCCCGCGTGCGCCCACCATCCGCCTTCCTTCGGCGTGTGGGGGTCGCCTTCCTGGTCGCTCTTCTGGTGATGCACCCGGTGGGTCGAAACCCAGAAGATCGGTCCGCCTTCCAGCGACAGCGTCGCGCACACCGTCATGGTGTACTCCAGCCACTTGGGCACGTGGTACCCGCGGTGCGTCAGCAGCCGGTGGTAGCACATCCCGATGCCCACGTTGATGGCCAGAACGTACAGCACCGCCGCTACCGCAAACCGCTGCCAGGAGAAGAGAAACAAGGCGCCCAGCGCCCCCGCGTGAAACACGATCAAGGCCACCATGGTGATCCAGTTCACACCTTCCGGCACAGTGGCGGCGCGGCCCATATTCACCTGGTCCCGCGCCGGGATCACGTGAACACGCACGCTGGCGGTTGAGGTTGGTGCGCCGGCGATCGGTTTGGCGGAAACAACCGTTTCGGTTTCAACGGAAGGAGGAACGGTGACCACAGATGCCATTCAGTAGGGTGTCCTTAGAAAGGGGACCTAGATTGTCCACTTATAAGCTAATTGTAGCCCAGGGAACAATTTTCGATGAGGCAATCCGGTCTCAATCCCGGAAAAATATCCTGGTTTGCCCCATCTTCCGGTGAATGTCGGCCTCGCCTTCGGCGATGGGACGCGAGTGGACCGAATTGGCGAAATAAAAAAACGGCGATGTCTTGTCTATTCATCGGTTTATGCCCATAAACTGCAGTGATTTCGACCCTCGCCCTCGGCATTCTGTTCTGCTTTTCAGCATTTCGCGGCCGGACCGAAAAGTGCGAAATAAAAAACGGCGATGTCTTGTGGATTCATGGTGTTACGCCCTCTAACTGCAGTGACTCCGGTACCATTTTCCCGCCCATCCATCCGCTCAAAAAAACCCGAGCGGATGGATGGGGCACAGCTCGACTGGGCACATCCCAAAGTTGCACAGCTCGATTGGCCACATTCCCAAGGGGGCCACCCAATGCCGCTGAATTGAAAAGCCCGGCGAAGAGATTCCTCGGCCGGGCGCAGTTCCTTGACTGTTTTCAGTCTAGCAGATCTAAGTCTTAAGAATGCGGAATTATCAAACTATTTTTTCTCCAATGATAAGAACGAGATCGCGAAGTTTTCCACAGGGTGGAGAAATGGACTTCCTGGCGGACTGCAAGAGTCGCCCTGTTATTCTCTCGCCACCGTCGCGATGGGACCCGCTGAGCTCACAAACAGCCGGGTCGCCGCGCCGCGCAGCACCCGGTAGAGCGCGAACTGCCGCTGCGTCTCGCCGCGCAGTTCGAAGAGCAGCTCGCCGCGGTTGTCGGCCATGGCGTCCACCGCGTCCACCAGCCGCATTCTCGGAGTCTCATCCAGGTGCGAACCGTCGGTGACGCTTTTCAGCAGCACCCGCACGTTGCCGTAAAGGTCCGGCTGCCCGATCACGGTTACGAACTTTTCCTGCGCTGTGGTTCCGGCCGTGTGGGCCGTGAGGACCATGGTGGCTCCGGTATCGTAGGCCAGCTCGAAGACCCGGAACTGCTCATCCTCGAGCGGCGCGGGTTCGGGCGGCGGCGCGGGGGCAGCGGCTTTCTTCGACGTGGAGCGTCGCGTGGAAGTCCTGGCCGGAGGAGGCGGTGGCGGCGTGAGCCCCATTGCCTGGCGCGCGATGTCCTCCAACTGCGCCTTCATCTTGTTCTGATCGTCCGGATTTGCCCAAGTGAAGACCCAGGGATGGTCGGGCGAGTTCCTGGCATCGGAGACGGCCACTGCCTGCTGCATATCGGGCGGCAGGCCCATCAGCGTGGGAGTCACCTGCGAGCCGGAGTTCGCCGGCTTGCCCCGGATGAGGCGCGGCCGGTCGGGGTCGGAGACGTCGGGCGTGGAATCGGCGTGCGCGGAGTCAGCAGGCTTGGCGGGTTTCTGCTCCTCCGGCTTCTTCAGGACCGGGCGATCGGGATCCACCGGCTGGGTGCCCGCGGAGCTTTGCTGGGAATCGGAGCTGTCGCCCGACGGGCGGTGCAGCGTGGGCCGGTCAGGATCGTCTGCCGGCGCCTTGCCCCCCGACGGGCTGCCGCTTTTGGACTTGTCATCGGCATGCTTTTTGCGGTGCAGGATGGGCTTGTCGTCGGCGCTCCAGTCCTCGTCCTCGTCGATCTTGGCCGGCTTCATGGCAGGCTTCGGCTTGGGAAGGCCTTTCCAATCGCCGAAACCGACCCACGAGCCCTGCTCCTGGCCGGCATTCTTGATGTCGAAGAAGCCGATGGTCTTGCCATCGGCCTTGAGCTGGTACTCGACCTGGGCGTCAAGCGCCAGCGGCTGCGGCCGCGCCATGTAGACGCCCGCATCCTGCAACTGTTCGCCGTCGTAAATGGTTACCGGCACCAGCCGGGACGTTTTGGGCTTGCCGGCGTCGCCGGTCCACTCGAGGACGGCGACGGCACGCAGCTCGGGGGTGTCCTTGGACTTCTCTTTCACCTGTCCGGGATACTGCCCCATCAGCGGCGCGGCGGCAAGCGCCAGGGCCGCGCAGGAGAGCGCAGCGAGGAAAACGGATTGGAAGGGAGCAGTCATGAGCGACGGACCAGGCGCTGCGCAGTTGGATGCGGCACGGCGTTGCGGTGACACCGGGCGGCCGGACGGGGAATAATGCGGAGGGACAGTCACTTGATTCATCCTAACCAGATTGACGCTAACCAGATTCAGCTACAAGGGGGTACCCCATGGAACTGCACAAGAAGGTCGCCGATTTCAGCCTGCAAACCGACGAGAACAAAACCGTAAGCCTTTCGGACTACAAGGGCAAGCCGGTTGTGCTTTTTTTCTATCCCCGGGCCGATACTCCGGGCTGCACCATTGAGGCCTGCGGCTTCCGCGATGCTTTTGTCAAGCTGCTGAAGGCCGGGGCGGTGGTGCTGGGGATCAGCCGGGACACGCCCGCGGCGCAGGCGAAGTTCAAGGCCAAATACAACTTGCCGTACACGCTCCTCTGTGATGTAGACGAGAAAGTATGCAATCAGTTTGGCGTGATGAAGGAAAAGAACATGTATGGGAAGAAGGTGTGGGGGATTGAGCGGACGACGTATGTAATCGGGCCGGACCAGACGTTGCTGCATGTCTTTCCCAAGGTGACGCCGGAGGGGCACGCCGAGCAGGTGCTGGCGCTCGTGGAGGAATGGAAAAAGGGCAAGAAGTGAAGCTTCCGGGGCGGCTGCTGGGGCGGGAGTTCTTTGCGCACGGGCCGGAGCTGGTGGCGCCGCGGCTGCTGGGAAAGCTGGTGGTGTGCTTGTCTTCAGGGGCTAAAGCCCCATTCATTCAAGGGCAAGCGGATGCCGGGGCTAAAGCCCCGGCCTACCCAACCCTGGCCTACCCAGCCCTGGCCTACCCAGCCCCTGCCTACCCAGCCCTGGCCTACCCAGCCCCGGCCTACCCAGCCCCGGCCTACCCAGCCCTGGCCTACCCAGCCCCTGCCTACCTGGCGGGGCGGATTGTGGAGGCGGAGGCGTACCTGGGTCCGCACAACGATCCGCCTGATCCGGCGGCGCACTCGCACCGGGGGCCCACGCCACGGAATCGGGTGCTGTTCGGGCTGGCCGGGCACGCTTATGTCTACTCGATTTACGGGATGTATTACTGCCTGAACGTTTCCTGCGAAGCGGAGGGCCTGGCCGGGTGCGTGCTGCTGCGCGCGATGGAGCCGGTGGCAGGCGTGGAAGCGATGGCGGCCAATCGCGGGTTGCCGGAGGGTGTTCTGGGGAGCGGGAGGCTGCTGCGGCAGATAGCCTCCGGGCCAAGCCGGATGTGCATGGCGCTGGGAGTTCTGCGCACGAGCCATAACGGGCTGGACGTGACCGATGCTCGGTCTCCGCTGCAGATCCGGGATGACGGGTTCCGGGTGGAGGAGGCACTGGTGACGGCGCGGATCGGGATCAACCCTAAGAACCAGGCCCTGGATTGGCCGCTTCGGTTTGCGGTTCCGGGAAATGCGTGCGTTTCCGGACCGAAGAATCTGAAGGGGAGGCGCGTCCCTGTTCCGTAGAATTTCGTCTGAACTAGAAAGCACTGCCCCAAACCCTTCCAAAGGAACCCTTTCCGCCTTGAAGATTCGATCGTTGACCTCTTCCGTTGCTGCGGCTGCCGTGCTGGCTGCGGCGATTGTGGCCGTATCTGTGGCCGCCCAGGAGCCCCAGCCGCAACCGCAGGCCGGTGGGCCGCCGCCTCAATGGGCGCGGAACTTTCCGGCGCCGACCAACCTGAAAGTGCTGGCCAAGAACCTGACCGGGCAGCAGGTGCGCGACGTGATGGAGAAGTGGCAGGGCGACCTGGGCGTGCATTGCAGCGCGTGCCATGCCGCCGACCCGAAGAACGTGGGGCCGAATGGCCGGCCGCGGATGAATTTTCCCGACGACTCCAAACCGGAGAAGCAAACGGCGCGGCTGATGTACACCATGACCGAGAAGATCAACGACGACACCATCAGCATGGTTGGGGACGGCAAGGGGAGGGTCACGTGTGGGACGTGCCATCGCGGCCACCAGAAGCCGGAGGCGTTTGTGCCGCCGCCGGAGGAGCACGATGGTCCGCGGCCGGTGGCGCCGGACGCCAAACCGCCGATTCCGCGGTAAGGTAGGGAGCAGGAGGGCCTGAGTGCTCTACCTGGTACACAAGCCGGCGGCGCCGCTGGGTCTGGCAGTGCGGTCGCTGTGGTACGCGCGGGATTTCGATGCGCCCGGAGGACGGCAGCTTGTGCTGCCCACCGGGCGCGCACAGTTTGTGATCAGCCTGGCGCGAGAGTTCCTGCTGGATTGCGGCGGGGATGGCCGTGCGTTGCCGGGACCGGCGGCGCAGGTTGTGGGGGCGCGGTCGGTGTACGAGCTGATTGATGCCTCAGACCTGAAGGACCTGATCGGGGTGGTGTTCCATCCTGGGGGCTTGCCGCTGGTGGCGCGCGAGGCTGCGGATCTGTTTACCAATCGGGGCGTGGACCTGGAGGCGCGTTGGGGCGCGGAGGCGCGGAGACTGCGCGCACAGTTGCGGGAGGCGCCGACTCCCGGAGCGCGGTTGATGTGCCTGGAGCGGTTTCTGCTGGGGCGGATGATGGCGGGGCCGGTGCGCGGCGCGGGAGAACGCGACGCATTGGTTCGGTACGCGGTGGGGCGGTTCCACACGGGCGCGGCGGTGCGCGAGGTAGCGCGGGGAACGGGCTGGAGCGAGCGGCGATTCTCGCAGGTGTTCCGCGAAGAGACGGGGCTGACGCCGGCAGTGTGGCGGAGAGTGCAGCGATTTCAGAGAGCGGTGGGGCAACTGCATGCCGGTGTGCCGGTGCGCTGGGAGGAGCTGGCGCTGGATTGCGGATTCTACGACCAATCGCATTTTGCCAACGAGTTTCGGGCGTTCAGCGGGATGGATGCGAGCACGTATCTGGCTTCAGCGCGGCCTTGGGCGAACCACGTGCGGGCGGAGTGAGGGGCTTGGCCATTCCCACCCAAGCGACAAAAGCAAAGACGTCGCTTGGATGGGGCACCCAGCGTTGTTGGGGAGCGAACCTCCAAAAAATACTTTTAGGGATTTCCGATTTTTCCAAGACTCATGGCGTGGGCCGGTGGGATGCTCGGAGTGTTGCCGGATTGGCCGGCCGAGGAGGTTCGCCATGGAAGAACACACGAAATCGGCAATCATGCCGACGCTGCGGTATCGCGATGCGAATGCTGCTATTGATTGGCTGTGCCACGTGCTGGGGTTCGAGAAGCATGCCGTGTACCCGGGACCGGAGGGGACAGTGGGGCATGCGGAACTGAAGCTGGGCGGCGGGATGATCATGCTGGGCTCAGGCAAGAACGATGAGTATGGCAAGGGGTTCAAGTCGCCGAGCGAGCTGGGATTCGAAACGCGGAGCGCGTACGTGGTGGTGAAGGATGCGGATGCGGTGTTTGCGCGGGCGCAGGCGGCAGGCGCGCCGGTGGTGCGGCCGCTGCAGAACACCGACTACGGCAGCCGCGAATTCACGGTGAAGGATCCGGAGGGACACTCGTGGAGCGTGGGGACGTACGATCCGTGGGCGGTGCATGGGATGTGAGGAGCAGCTCTTAGCTATTAGCTCTTAGCTCCCTGCCGATTTCCTGATAGATTCAGGACCATGCGTTTACCTGCTCGGAATGGCCGGCCGCGGATGCGGTTCGTGGCGCTGATTGCGGCCACGTTCTTCATGGTGTCGGGCGGCCCGTACGCCATTGAGGACATTCTAGGCGGGGCGGGGTTTGCGCGGGCACTTTTGATCCTGGTGCTGCTGCCGGCGGTGTGGAGCGTGCCCACCGCGCTGATGATCGGGGAACTGGCGAGCGCGATCCCGGCCGATGGCGGCTTCTACGTATGGGTGCGGCGGGCAATGGGGCCGTTCTGGGGCTACCAGGAGAGTTGGCTGTCGCTCTCGGCCAGCGTCTTCGACATGGCAATTTACCCGGCTTTCGCGGTGACGTACCTGACCAAGTTCGACCCGGCGCTGACGGCGGACTGGCGCGCGTATGCGTGGTCGCTTGGGGTGGTGGCGTTGTGCTGCATATGGAACCTGAGAGGCGCGCCTGCGGTGGGCGAGGGGTCGGTGTGGATGAGCGTGGCGCTGATGGCGCCATTCGTGGTGATGGTGGGACTGGGGCTGTGGCGCGGGGTCACGGCGCATCCGGTGGTGCAGTGGGGCGGACCGGGGACTGGCGATGCGATGTCGACGGCGATCCTGGTGGCGATGTGGAATTACATGGGCTGGGACAATGCGTCGACCGTGGCCGAGGAAGTGGAGAATCCGCAGCGGACGTACCCGCGGGCGATGCTGGCTTCGGCCGGCGTGGTGACGCTGACCTACGTTCTGCCGGTGGCGGCGGTGGCGCTGGCGGGGATCGCGGTGGGAAGTTTCGCGACGGGTTCATGGACGACGGCCGCGGCGATGATGGGAGGGAGTTGGCTGGCGTGGGCGGTGGCCGTGGGCGGGGTGATCACGGGCGTGGGCATGTTCAACGCGCTGGTGATGAGCTACTCGCGGCTGCCCATGGCGATGGCGGAGGACGGAATGCTGCCGCGAGTGGTGGCGGCGCGCAACAGCCGCGGAGTGCCGTGGGTATCTGTGCTGTTGTGCGGGCTGGCGTGGGCGCTGGCGCTCAAGCTGCCGTTCGAGCGGCTGATCACGATTGACCTGGTGCTTTACGGGACGAGTTTGCTGCTGGAGTTTGTGGCGCTGGTGGTGCTACGGGTGCGCGAGCCGGGTCTGGAGCGGCCGTTCAAGGCGGGAAGTTTCTGGATGGCGTGTGGGCTGGGCGTGGGTCCGGCGGCGCTGATAGGGTATGCGCTGGTGTGCTCGCGGAAGGAACAGGTGAAGCTGGGGAATGAAACGATTTCGGCGCTGGCGTTTGCGACTGCGATTGGGCTTATGGGGCCAATTTTGTATGGACTGACGCGAAAGTTTGGTCGAGAGCCGGTTGCAGAGGGTACAGGCGATTAGCTGCGGTTGAGTGCGCCGGGTCCGGCGATCGCGGTACAGATTCGGCCGCGAACGCCGGGCAGACGGCTGGTTTTCAGAGTGCACAGAACGCGAGTGGCGATCAGCGCATGGTGCGGCTGAATGGTGCGTTACGGCTTGAGGTGCTGGAGACGGGCATCTCGCCGGCGGCGCCTTCCAGGTTTACGCGGTCAGCGATCTCTGTGAGGACAGCGTCGGCATTTTCCTCTTCCGATTCAATGGATTCGAGCAGGGCGGCG
This sequence comes from Occallatibacter sp., assembly GCA_035552475.1. Lineage (GTDB taxonomy): Bacteria > Acidobacteriota > Terriglobia > Terriglobales > Acidobacteriaceae > Telmatobacter. Next base: position 32,209 of record DASZLE010000090.1, on the reverse strand, counting down.
TCTTCGTCGAGGCCGAGGATCTCAGCCCAGCGGCGAAGTGTGCCATAGACGGCGATCTCGTGATGCTCCACCTGCTGCGCGGCGCCGATGAGGGCGATGTCACGCACGGATGGGTCGGTGGCGTCCTTGATGGTGTCGGCGGCCTCTGTGGCCAACCCGTTCATCACTTTGCAGGTTGTGGTGTCGGCCTCGCCGGTGCGGTCTTGCAACATGCGTTGCACCGTGGAGGCGTGGCCGCGGGTTTCGTCGAGGTGGGTGCGGAAGGCTTCCTTGAGTTCCGTGTCGGAGGATTTTTCGATCAGGTCGGGAAGCGACTTAACGATGGTCTGCTCCATGCCGAGAGCCTTCCTGAGGTTGTCGATGTAGAGGGTGCGCAGGTCTTCGACGTGAGCTGAGAAGAGGTTTCATTTGTTCCTCCGTGGGGTGTGGGTTGGGGTAAAAAAAATTTGGTTTTCTATAGCCGCTAATAGGACAGATAAAGGCGGGAAGGAGGTTGTCTGGAGGACAGGAACGGAAAACAGGGAGCGAGGGAGCGAGGGAGCAAGGGAGCGAGGGAGCAAGGGAGCAAGGGAGCGAGGGAGCAAGGGAGCGAGGGAGCAACTGAGAGCGCCGGCGCTTGCAGTTTCGCGTTCTGGCCGGCAATTTGCGGGGTATGCTTGCGACATGCGTCGCGCGCGGATGCTTCCCGGACTGGTGTTGCTGGTACTGGGAGCAGCGGTGTGCGCGGGCGGGGAAAGCCGGGCGCCAGTGCCGCTGGTCGTCGCGGGTCTTGGAGCAGGCGCGGTTCCCCTTGATGGCGGGTGGGAGTTTCGCACCGGCGATAGCATGGCGTGGGCGGCGCCGGGCTTTGACGACTCAGGGTGGGAGCGGCTGAGCGCGGGGCGGCCATGGGGAAAGCAGGGGCACGCGCGATACTCCGGGTTCGCGTGGTACCGAAAACATCTGAATTTGCAGGCGGCCGGCAGGCCGGCGGATTTCGAGGTGCTGTTTCCCGAGGTGGACCAGGCGTACGAGATCTACTGGAACGGAGCGCTGGTGGGACGATGCGGATCGCTGCCGCCGCATCCGGTGTGGTACTACCGCCAGGAGCCGCACAAGTTTCCCCTGAATGCGGGGGCGGGCGTGCTGGCGGTTCGAGTGTGGAATGCTCCCCCGCTTTCCGACGAAGATCCGGGACTGAAGGGCGGGCTCGTGACCACGCCGCTGGTGGGGGTTCCAGCAGCAATTGCCAGCGTGAAGAGCGCGCTGGATTTTGATTGGCTGCGGGAGCACCAGTTCGTGTTCATGGAGAATCTGATCTTTGCCCTGGTGGCGCTGTGCAGCTTCCTCGCGTGGCTGCGCAACCGGGAGCAGTGGATCCTGCTGTGGATGACCGGCTTTACGCTGGCGCCGGTTCTGACTCTATTGCTTCTGGATGCGCGCATTCCCATTCCCTACACCTTCTCGATGTCGCTATCGCAGCCACTGATCTCGGTGCGCGACGTCTCCGTATGGTGCCTGCTGCTGTGGTTGCTGGACTTGCGGCGGGATGCCGGGCTGATGCGATTGACGCGCGCGCTGGCGGCGATAAGCTTCTCAGTTAACGCGGCGGATGCGGTTCTGGTTGCGGTGGTGTGGCATCCGCGCCTGCTGAAGCCGGCGCAAACCGGAGATGCGCTGATCACAGCGGTGAACACGGTCCTGGAGATGTATCCGCTGGCTTTGGTGGGGCTGGCGGGAATCCGGCGGAAGCGCCTGGATACGGCGAATGTGGCCATGGCCGTCTCGGCGTTCGTGCTGGAGATGGCGCACGTGATCCGCGATGCCGCGGGACAGGGCAGGCGCTTTACGCACTGGAACCTCTCTGACCGGCTGGACAGCCCGATTATGGTCCTGACCGGGAGCGGCATCTCGCTGGTGGACGCACTGGAAGTGTCGCTATTCCTATGCGCGGTTTGGGCCGTCTACCGAAGCTTCTTTGAGGAGCGCAGGCGGCAGCTTGAATTGGACCAGGAGATGAAGAGCGCGCGCGAGTTGCAGCGGGTGCTGGTTCCGGACGCGGTGGTGGCGTTGAAGGGTTTCCGCGTGACCAGCGCGTACCAGCCGGCGGAGGCGGTGGGCGGGGACTTCTTCCAGGTGCTGCCGGTGGGGGACGCGATGCTGGTGGTGGTGGGAGATGTGAGCGGGAAGGGGCTACGGGCGGCCATGGCGGTTTCGTTCCTGGTGGGGACTCTTCATGCGCTCGCCACACCCGAGCTGGGCCCGGCGGAGCTGATGCGGGAGCTGAACCGGCGGATGCTGGGCAGGCTGCAAGGTGGGTTCGCCACGTGCCTGGCGATGCAAGTTGACGCGGACGGACGGTGCCGCACTGCTCTTGCGGGGCATCCGGGGCCGTTTATCGACGGGCCGTGAATTACCTCTGGAGGGCGCACTGCCGCTGGGGGTCTTTGCCGAGACGGAGTACCCTGAGTCGGCGTTCGTGCTCGCGCCGGGCGAGACCTGCGCGTTGTATACCGACGGATTGCTGGAGGCCAGGGATGAAGCGGGGGAATTGTTTGGATTTACCAGGCTGGCAAAGCTGTTTGCTGGGCGGCCCAGCGCGGAAGAGGCTGCGTACGCGGCAGTGGAATTCGGCCAGGACGACGATATAACGGTAGTGATGATCACGCGCACCGCGGCGCCAGCCGGCGCGACGGACACGCCTGGGATGCGTCTGGATACGGGTGAGGCTGCCGTGGCCGGTTGAGGCGTGCGACCGCACCCCATCGGCAGCACGGGGCCGGGAAGCTGCGCGAAAGCCGAATCTAGTCTTCGCCGGAATGCTTCAGCACTCCTTTGTACTCCTGAAATACTGCTTCCACTTCCTTGCGCACCCTCCTGGTGATTTCGGTCCAGACGGGATTGTACTGCGATGTGTCGAGGGTGCCCTCCTTCCTTTTGCGCGCGAAAGCTTCTCCCATCTCCACGCCTTCCTGGTAATAGGGCATTTGCCGCACCTGCTCAAAGGCCGCGGAGATCACTACGCCGATGTCCTCGCGTAGTTCCGTGGGGATATTGGCGTAAACCTCTTGCTTGTGCTCTTCGATCCATTGGAATGCGATAGGAAGCACGATATTGGATACCCAGTGGTCATAGGCTTCGAGGGAGTCCATCGCGATTTTCCAGGAAGGATGGGATCCCCATGGCGGAAAGCAGCCACGAAGGCAGGGATCTGGGTAAGGCAGGAGAATCAGGTGGCAATTTCCTTTCGCAGTAATTGTCATTCGGGCTCGCTCCTTTTGGGACGGGTTGGAACTTCGGTGGTTTTCCAGGCCGGGGGCAGAGGGAGAGAGTAGAGGCGGGAAACCGAGCCCGGCGGGGAGTGCTCCCATCACAGTGCAGAATCAATGAGATGTCAAGACGTGAAATGGCCGGTGCCAAAAAAGGTGTTCGCCTCAGCGGTCAGGGAAGGGCAATCAACAGGCCTCCACTGATTCCGATTGACTGCCCATGGCCATGGTTGAAGGCATAGTCCCAGGCAGGTTCGAGGCACCAGCCGAACTTGTGCCGGCGGGAGGGCCAGCGGCATTGCCGGCAAGAGCGGCGCCAGAGAGCGGAGATCGGGAGGCGCGCAGGCATCACAAAAGACGTCTCAGACATTATGCCCGGCGCTGGCGATCTCGCCCGCTTACCAGGATCAGCATTTTTTACGTCGACAATGCGGAGACAATCCTGTCTGAATCGCGCTACACTGCATTTCCATAACGGCCGGTACCTGCGCAGTGTGCGGGAGGCCTGGAGATTATTCCTGGACAGGGGGCTCCCGATGAAAATCACCGACACGATCGAGATGCTGATGAAGCGCAAGTCGTTCAACATGGTGCTGGCGCTGGATCCGGAGCAGACGGTGTACGAAGCGCTGGAGATGATGGCGAAATACGATGTAGGCGCGCTGATGGTGTGCCAGCAAGGGAAGCTGGTGGGGATCCTGTCAGAGCGGGACTATGCACGCAAGGGCGTGCTGAAGGGGCACATGTCAAAAGACACCAAGGTGGGCGAGATGATGACCAGCCCGGTGATGTTTGTGACGCCGGAGCACACCGTGGATGACTGTATGAGCCTTATGACCGACCGCCATTTTCGGCACCTGCCGGTGCTGGAGGGAGACAAGGTGGTCGGGATGGTGTCAATCGGAGACCTGGTGAAGTGGGTGATGAGCGGGCAGCAGCAGGCCATTGAGGCGCTGGAGGGGTACATCACGGGAGGGTATCCGGCGTAAAAAGCAGTGGCCGGTGATCAGTGGTCAGTGATCAGACTGAACGCGATCTATCGAAACATACGCGCGTCAAAGTGGAAGGGCTGCGGCGGTTCGATTTTCAAACCAGTAATCGCCGGATGCAGGGGATTGATCAGAAGGTTCCATTCCATGCGCAGGGCGGCCGATGGAACCTGAATGGCTAAGGAGATCTGGTCACGAATCCACTGGTCTCCGAGGGAGCGAAGAGGTTCAAAGTCGTCGGACCACCAGTGGGGAGGCAGCTGTTCCGGGTCCATGCGTTGCGCCGGTTCTCCCTCGGGCAGCGATGCGGCAATCGCAACCAGATCGTCCGGCTGTTGAGCAGGTTCGAGGTGAACGAATAACTCCATGGCTGCCAAAGCCAGAGAGCAAGATGAATAGACCATGGGAACGCCGGGCGAGTTCCACCGGCCGCCGAAGCGGCGAGCGCCCAGGCCGGAAAAGGCCTCGGCAGCGTATCGCGCGCGGCAAATGCGCCAGACTCGCATCAGCTATAAATGCCGTATGCGATGCGGCCGAGCACGTCCTCGACTTCGCGAACACCGGGATCGGTGTCCAACTGGTCCAGCGGTCGGCCGCCACGCAAGGCGCGATTGGGTGTTTTGAGCCACGCGGCGGCCTTGTCTCCGTCGCCCAGCGTCTCCGCTGCAATGGCATAGACCTGGGCCAGGCGCACCGCACGGTCGGACTCCGCTGCGGTGAGCCGCGAGTGTTGCGCCAGGCGACGGGTTAGTGTGCGCTGAGGGATGCCGATCTTTTCGGAGATCTCGGCTTGGCGCAGGTCCAGGCGCTCGGCAAGGAGAAGCAGTGCTTTCGCCGGCAGCCCCTCGCGGACTAGATCAGCCAGGGCGCCGCGCTTGTTAATGGGCTTGCCCAGAACGGCTTCGCCGCCGAAGAGATCGGGGATCGAGTGGGTAGCCATGGCCTGCCTCCTGGTCGAGTATACGCCATTTGGCCAACCGTAGCACGCCAAGCCTGCGCCGACTACGAAACCGGGCCGCTACACCCCTTCGCCGGCGGCTCCGATGAGAGCGACCTTCGCTCGCTTGCCTAACCGGACGACTAGCCGTACGGGCAGTGCTTCAAGAGTCAGCAAGGGGCTGATGACAACTTCTCCATTCACCTTCACGGCTTTCTCGCCGATCTTGCGGTTGGCCTCCGCCCCGCTCGCGGCCAGGCCAAGCTGAACCAGAAGCTTCGGCAAGCGGATCTGGAGGCAGCCGGCATCGGTGGACCCGGTCACGTCGGCGAATGCGATGTCGATCTCCTCCAGATCTTCGCTATCGGCCTTCTGCTGGAACATGCGCGCCCAATTTTCCGCGGCGTGTTCGGCGGCGGTTTCGCCGTGGAACCCGGCGACGATGGTGCGGGCGAGGTTCTTCTTAGCTTCCATCGGATGGAATCCGCCAGCCTCAACCTGCGCTCGCACGGCGTCCACTTCGCTCTGCCGCAGGTCGGTGAGGAAGATCCAGTACTTCCACATGAGCTCGTCAGAGATGCTCATCAGCTTGCCATACATTTCCGCGGGCGGCTCGTTGATACCGATGGCGTTATTCAGCGACTTCGACATCTTCTGCACGCCGTCCAGGCCCTCCAGGATGGGCGTCATCAGGACGATCTGCGACTTCTGGCCATAGTCGCGCTGGAGCTCGCGGCCCATGAGAAGGTTGAATTTCTGATCGGTGCCGCCGAGTTCGACGTCGCACTCGAGGGCGACGGAGTCGTAGCCCTGAGCCAGTGGATACAGCAGTTCATGAAGACTGATGTCCTGCTCGGCCTTGAAGCGGGTGAGGAACTCCTTGCGGTCAAGCATCTGGGAGAGCGTGACCTTGGCGGAGAGGCCGATCAGACCGGCGTAACCGAGCTTATCGAGCCATTCAGAATTGTAGCGGACCTCGGTGACTTTCTCGTCGAGAATCTTAAAGACCTGTTCCTTGTAGGTCTCGGCGTTGGCGTCGATTTGCTCGCGGGTCAGAGGCTTTCGCGTAACGTTGCGCCCCGTCGGGTCGCCGATGAGCGCGGTCGAGTCGCCAATGAGAAAAATGACGGTATGGCCGAGCTGCTGGAAATGCCGCAGCTTGCGCATCAGCACGGTATGGCCCAGGTGCAGGTCGGGCGCGGTGGGGTCAAAGCCGGCTTTCACGCGCAGCGGGCGGCCGGTCTTGCGGCTCTCTTCAAGGCGCTCGCGAAGGTCGCTGACGCGGATGATTTCGGCCGCGCCTTTCTCGATGAGATCCAGTTGTTCGTCTACGGGAAGGAAGTCTTTCATCCTGATTTCGAGTATATAAAGCCGCACCGCGACGGAGACTCAGGCTGGTTGCGTTGCGTACTCAAAACGAGTACATTTGTACCTATTATGAGTACGCAGCCATCAGGGTTGGGCGAGTTTCTCCTCGGCAAGACGCGGGGGGCCATCCTCGCGCTTCTCTATGGCAGGAACGACCGGTCATTCTATCTACGTGAAATCGCCAGAGAGACCGGAGTCAGTGCGGGCGCCGTTCAAAGGGAGTTGGAGAACCTGGTCCGGTTTGGTCTTGTCGATCGGCTTCAAACCGGATTGCGCGCGCTTTACCGGGTTCGGCGTGAGCATCCGGTGTACGCCGAAATGCGCGCATTAGTGGCAAAGACGGCGGGCGCATACCAGATGATCGGTGCCGCGCTGGAGCCAATCAAGGGAAAGGTATCGGTCGCCTTTGCATATGGATCGATGGCGCGGGGAGAAGAGAACTCCGATAGTGACGTAGATCTTCTCATAGTTGGCGACGCCAGCCTCGACGAGGTCCTCGCGCAGCTTGCTCCGGTGGAGAAAAAGCTGGGGCGTCCAGTGAATCCCACGGTGTACCCTCTGGCAGAGTTTCGAAACCGGCTGAAGCAAGGCAATCACTTTCTGCAAGCGATCCTGCGTGGCAAGCGAGTTCTGATCCTCGGAGACGAAGATGAGCTTGAAGAAATGGGCAGAATACGGATGGCTCCGAGCGGAGCCCACAAGCCGGGACGAGATTCAATCGCTTCTGGCAATCGTGCACCGCGATCTCAGCGACGCAGTAGTGGACGCAGTCTCTGAGGACCGCCGGTTCGAGGCCGCCTTCAACGCTGCCCGCAGCGCGGCGAATGTTGCGCTGAGGGCGTCCGGTTATCGGACCGCAACTCAACTGGGCCATCACCTGAAGACGATTGAATCTCTCGAACTGACGATAGAAGCCGATGCTTCGGTGGTTCACAAGCTCAGGGTCTTTTCGAAAAAGAGGAACGCTACCAGTTACGACTCGGCGGGAAACATTTCCGCCGGCGAATTGGATCAAGCAATCGAACTTGCCACCGAATTGCAGCAGAACGTGATTGCATGGCTACGCAACAAACATCCGGAATTGCTGGCTTGAGCCTCTGAGCGCCTCAGTTCAAGGGCTCTGGGGCAGCGCGCCTTCACGGCTTGGTGATGCGGCTGCGCAGGCGCTTGAGCACGTTGGGAGGAACCAGGCCGGTGACGTCGCCTCCGAGCGAGAAGACCTCCTTGAGCATGCGCGAACTGACAAAGGAGTAGCGCCCCGCGGGCTGGAGGAAGACAGTCTCGACATCCGGCGCAAGACGGCGATTCATGAGCGCCATCTGGAACTCGTATTCATAATCGGAGATGGCGCGGATGCCGCGTAGCACGGCAGAGGCGCCCTGGAGGCGCGCGAACTCAACCATGAGGCCGTCGAAGGTGGCCACGGAAACGTTGCTCAATGCACGCGTAGCTTCCTCCAGCATTTCCACGCGCTCCGCGACGCTGAACAGAGGATTCTTGCCCCGGTTGTTGAGGACAGCGACCACGAGGTGGTCGAAGAGACGCGAGCCGCGCTGGATCAGGTCCACGTGCCCGTTGGTGGGCGGGTCGAAGGTGCCGGGATAGAGCGCTTTAACGGGCATGGTCGGCTCAAGTGGGATTGTACGGCATGGGCGACGGCACCCCGAATGCGAAGAGCCCCACGTCAGTGCGAGTGAACCGCCTGTTCGGCCTTTTGCCGGACTGCGCGCGAAGCCACATAGAGCGATACAACGGTGATGTCATCGGTCTGGCCGAAGTGGCGGGCGGTCTGGGCGATGTAGCGCGCCGACTCGTTCGAGACCTGCTGGGTGCGCTCGAATCCAAAGAGCTCGCCCTCGGAGTTGGTGGCTTCCACCACGCCGTCGGAAAGCAGCACGAAGCGATCTCCCTGGTCGAGGTGGAACGTGACCTGCTCATATTCGGCGTCTGCGATGACGCCTAGAGGGAGGCTGGGAGGAAGTTCCAGTTCGCGGCCGTCGCGATAGGGTCCGAGATGACCGGCATTGGCGACAACCATGGTGCCGTCGGGATAGATGCGCGCACACAGGCAGGTGGCAAAGCAGGGCGCGGCATCGAGGTCGGGGACCTTGCCGGGAGCGGAGACTGCGCCGATCAGCACCCGGTTGAGGTGCGTGAGCACGGTGGCGGGATCATGTGCCATCTCATTGCGCAGTGCGCCCACCAGCGTGCTGGAGTTCATGGCGGCCTGAAGGCCCTTGCCGCTCACATCGCCAAAAACGATCAGGAGAGACTCGTCATGGAGCGGAAGAACCTGGAAGAAATCGCCGCCCACTCCGTTGATGGGCAGATATGCGCTTTCCAGCATGAAATTGCGAGTGGAGGGGAGCTGGGTGGGGATCAGGAGCGATTGGACGCTGCGCGCCGCGGCGACTTCGGCGGTGGAACGCTGCTCATCCTGGCTGACCATGATGAAGCGATAGAGGATGACCGCGATGACGCTGAAGAGAAAAATCAGGTCTGTGATGAGGCCGATGCCGAACCCAATCGGACCAATGTGGAAACTGGGCGAGGCGAACTGCTGCGGAAGCCAATGCAGGCCGGCCAGGAAGCCAAGCACAGTGTTGATCCAATCGGAAGACGCGGCCAGGAAGAAGGGCAAAAGCATAACACCGGCATCCCCCTGTCCACGACGCCAGGCGCGAAAGAGCAGTGCCGTGACGACGACGCAAAATGCAGCCTCGGCGGCAACGGGGAGCGCCTGGTTGAGCAGCCCTAACGGCGCCAATTCCAGGAAGGGTACCACAAGCGCTGCGATCTGAATCGCCCGGACTGCGCGGGCTGCCCGCGTCCCGGTAAACCGGAGGACAAACTCGATGGTGACCACCATGAAAAGGTAGCCGGCAAACATGCTGACCACGCCGTATGTTGTCTGCGAGATCATCGTGAGGCCGAGGCCGGCGCGCGCCACGCGGCCGGCAGCGGCGGAAACGCAGAGGATGGCCAGCCAGAGATACTCGGCGTGATTGCGCTGCGCAACATAAAGCGCTGCACCCAAAAGCGCCACGCAGAGAAAGATGAAGGTGAGAAACAGGGAGGCAGCCACGCGCTCATCCCACTGCTGCGCCCGGGCCGTGGAGAGCCGGTCGGCAATGTCGGACGCGGACCCGAGTTCGACGCGCTCCAGCAAACCGCGATGGATGGTGAAGCCGGGACCGGCCCAGGATCGGATGGCCAGCACAACAGGCGTGTTGGAGACGGGAGGCAGCGGCACCGTAATCGACGGTGACTCGTACATCGAGAGTTTTTCGCCCATGCCGCGCGTGCGCGCGGTTTCCACGCCATTGATGAAAACGGCGAGCTGGCCGACGGTGTTGGGGGTGACCAGCAGGACCATCGGCTGGTTGGCAGAGGTGCTGTTTACCAGGGCGAGCTGCTGTGGATCGAGCCGCATCCGGTACCAGGCGAATCCGGAGTAGGAATCGATACCCTGGGCGGAAGAGGGCTGGCTCACGTCAACCGTAGGCCAGGTGGAATCGTCATAATCCGGATCGGCCCAGCGGGGGTCGTCGCCAATGGCAAAACGCCACGGGGCGTCCAGGCGGACAATCGCGCGCAGGGCAGGTGCGGGGGCCGCTGCTGGAGCTGGTGTTGCAACAGGAGCGGTGTTTGATGGCGTTGCCGACGGTGCTTGTGCCCCAAGGGGCAGCGCACACATCAAAAGCAGCGCGAGCCGGAGGGCGGCGGAGCGCCGGAAAAAGTGCGACGGGGCTCGCGGAGGGATAGGCATCTGAATCCAAGTTTAGAGATTGCACCGGGGAAAGGGAATCGGGCGAACCCGAAATGTGCTCGTTGCGTCATACGCAAGGCGAATTGACGGGGTTCACTCGTAGACGCGATTAAAAGAGGCGGCCATCCAGACCGACCATAAAGGAAATTCCAGGGATTTGAAGCTTCAGCAGATCGTGATCATTCGTAACAAAGGCGTCCACGCCGGCAACAGCAGCGGTTGCAAGATGAATTGCGTCCGCCTGCTTGAGGTTGAACGACGAGCGCAGAACGCTATAACGATCAGCCGTTTCAAAGTCAAATGGCAGCAACTCGACCCGCCCGCTTTGAAAGTAAGATTTGATGGCCGACACGGCTCGAACGGCATCAAGGCGGCGGGGGCCGGCGAGCACCTCTCCAACTGTAAAGACGCTAGTTACGAGCCGATGCCCGCGGCTCTCAATTTGTTTTTGCATGCGTTCGACCTTCTGCGCAAATTGCGGATGCTCCTCGAGAAGATAGATGAAAATCATGGAATCCCAGTAGATCTTGCTCACTTGGCGCCATCCCCCTCAATTGAGGGCTTGTCTTCTGCGACCAATTTCTCCCAGGGATCGGGACCCCAAGTCCGTTCAGCCTTCAAATAGGCTTCGCCACCGCCGAGGCGCCGAAAAACATCCGCGCAAATACCCTTCAGTTCGGAAAGACCTTGTCCGCTTGGAATCTGCTTCGCAGGCTTTGATGGCGTGTCGCGGTCCTTCAGGATGCGGTAGACGAATTGCACAGTCGTGCTTGGCCCTCCCGACGCCGGACCGTCTCGCTTTTCGATCAGCTCGATCCCGGCTTCACGTTGAAAGGCTTGCGAAGACAGTGTCGAGAAGACGGAGGGTGTCCGATTCGTCCACCCAAGCTCTTTGACGACATTTCCCACCCGCACCCGAATCGCTTCTTCCCCTCTTGCTCTTGCAGGTTCCACATACGTCGAAATCACATGCTTCTTTGTAGCGTCGGTCGGAGTCATAGCGAATCACCTCGCATGACTATACTTACATACATTACTTTTCCCGTCAAAGAAGGATTTGGATCCTCTCATTTTTGATTCTTTTAGGACTTCCGCCCGCGCGCTGCTTCCCGCGCCTCGGCTGGGCCGCTAGCCGGAACCTCGGGAACATCGGCCTTGGCCGCGCCGATGTTCAGCTTCTTGCGCAACTCTCCGTCCATTTTGGCAAACGTGTCGCGATTGTCCTTCAGGAACTGGCGGGTATTTTCACGGCCCTGCCCGATGCGCTCGCCGCTGTAGCTGTACCAGGCGCCGGACTTTTCCACGATGTTGTTGGCCACAGCCAGATCGAGCACGTCGCCTTCGCGGCTGATGCCTTCGCCGTACAGGATGTCGAATTCGGCCTCGCGGAACGGCGCCGCCACCTTGTTCTTCACGATCTTGACTTTGGTCCGGTTCCCGGTCACCGCGTCCCCTTCCTTGATGGCAGCGATGCGGCGGATATCGATGCGAACGGAAGAATAGAACTTGAGGGCGCGGCCGCCGGTCGTCGTCTCCGGGTTGCCGAACATCACGCCGATCTTCTCGCGGATCTGGTTGATGAAAATCAACGCGGTGCGCGACTTCGATACCGTGCCGGTCAACTTGCGCAGCGCCTGCGACATCAGCCGCGCCTGGAGCCCCATGTGCGACTCGCCCATTTCGCCATCCAGTTCGGCCTTGGGAACGAGCGCGGCAACAGAATCCACTACCAGCACGTCGATGGCGCCGGAGCGGACCAGCGCTTCAGTGATTTCGAGCGCCTGCTCGCCGGAATCCGGCTGTGACACCAGCAGGTTGTCCACATCCACGCCCAGTTTCTTGGCGTACCCGGGATCGAGCGCATGCTCGGCATCCACAAACGCCGCCAGGCCGCCAGCCCGCTGCGCTTCGGCGATGATCTGCAGGGTAATGGTGGTCTTGCCCGAGGACTCAGGCCCGAAGACCTCTGTCACGCGGCCGCGGGGAACGCCACCTACCCCGAGCGCGGCGTCGAAGCTGATGCTTCCGGTGGAGATGACGGCGATGGGCAGCAGGGCCTCCCGCGAGCCGAGCCGGACGATGGACCCCTTTCCAAACTGTTTTTCGATCTGTGAAAGGGCAAGTTCTACGGCTTTTGTGCGATCGTCGGCAATGGCCATGAGGGCGGGTCTCCTTCTGCTTCATCCCGGAGGCGGCATGCCCACATTGGAGCACGCGAACAGGCGCCTTTTCCGGCTATTTTTCGCAAAGCAGTTCGATGGGATTGTAGCAGGGACGAAGAAGGAAAAGCAGTAGAAAAAGCGAATAATAAGCGAATAGGTTATCGCCTGCTGTGACGGTCAATACGTTTCGGACCTGCAGCGGGGATTCTTGGAGCGCTGGCGCCCCCAAACTCATCTGTTTCCGTTATGGCATTTCTGACGGGCAAGTAACGCGTGGCCCGCCAACACCGTCAACAGGTTCGGGGTGCTACGATGCGCCCTGGTCGAACCAGCCCGGTCCCTTTAGGAGCTTTATGCCGCGTATCCGCGTCCTCGCACCCTTCCTTGGCGTTTTCCTAGGCTCCGTTTTGGCGGCGCAATCTTCACCCTCGGTCCCCGTTGCCGGCGCGTCAGCATCCCAGCCCCAGACCATCCACCTCGACGTCCTGGTAAAAGACAAGGCCGGGCAGCCGCTGCGGGGCCTTGAGGCACAAAACTTCACCGTCTTCGACAAGGGGCAGCCGCAGAAGCTGGACAGCTTCACCGCCGTCAACACCGAGGACCATCCAGACGCCGTGCAGGTGCTGTTCGTGGTGGACATGATCAGCATCGGCTTCAACTCCGTGGCCTGGGCGCGGGAGCAGATGGGCGAGTTCCTGCGCCAGGATACCGGAAAATTGGGTCATCCCACTTCAATCGCATTCCTGACCGAGGGCGGCTTGCGGATGATGAGCGGGTCCACCACCGACGGTAACCTGTTGCAGTCCGAATTCCAGAAGATGGGCACCGACCTGCGCGCCGTAAACCGTTCGGCTGGCTGGCAGGGGCTGGACGAAATGATGGAAACCTCTCAGGGAATTCAGTGAGATCCTGGCGGTAGAGCAGACGCGTCCCGGACGCAAGCTTCTGCTGTTCATCAGCCCGGGATGGCCCATGCTGGCCAACCAGGGCTCGACCGAGGATCTCCGCGCGGCGCAATGGGTGTTCAGCGTCGATGTCCGGCTCACCGATACTATCCGCGATGCCCGGACCGCCGTCTACGGCCTTACCGCCTCCGAGTTGGGCAGGGAAGATCCCTTCTATTATCAGAGCTTTCTCAAGCCTGTCACCAAGGTTACGCAGGCGGAATACCCGTTTCTAAGCCTCGGCGTCTTCGCCACCCATTCCGGTGGCCGGGTGCTGGTAAGCGGTCACAGCATCGTGAAGGAGATCAACGACGCGTTGCGCGACGCCGGCTCCTACTATGAACTGATCTACCGGGCGCCCGCCGCCGACGGCCCCAACGAATATCACGAAGTGAGCCTACGCGTGAACCAACCGGGCGCCACCGTACAGGCGCTGAGCGGGTACTACGCCGATCCGCAGAACGTGGAGCCGGAGCCGAAGCCGAAAAAGGATCGGCGGTAGGCGGAGGAAGGGTACCAAGCGTGACAGCCATCACCGCCTGAACAGTGGGGCCGGTGCGATAAAAGTCTCCTGGGCCGAATCCACAACCGTGGATTCGGCCTTCGGACTTTAGGGGAAGAGTGGTACCCCCCACCCCCCTGGCATCGATTCACATCGTGGTATATTCATGATTAAGACGAACAAAATAATAGAGTTAATCGCAAAGCAAGATGCAAGAAAGTACCGCATGATGAATTCGATCATATTGCGATACGAAATCACCTCGAAAAAAAGCTCAGGCGAGTCTGAGGCCAAGAAGAAAGGTTAGTAGATATCCCTCAGATAGCGCTTCTGCTTCTTCATCCCGGCCAGAAATTCATTGGCGAAGTCGGGACCCTTCCCGCTGTGATCGGCAACCGCTTTGAGCAGGGCGCCTTCCACATCCGGCGCCATGCGCTTTGAGTCGCCGCAGACGTAGAAATACGCGCCATCGGCGAGCCACCGCCACAGCTCCTCGGAGTGCTCTCGGATGCGGTCCTGCACGTAAATCTTGTAGGCCTGGTCGCGCGAGAAGGCCGTGTCGAACCGGTCCAGCACGCCGGATTTCTGCCAGGCCAACAACTCGTCCCGGTAAAGAAAGTCCAGGGAGGCGCGCTGATCGCCGAAGAAGAGCCACATGGGCCAGCGGCCGCATCCAGCCACCTTGTTTTCCAGATAAGCGCGGAAGGGTGCGATGCCGGTGCCCGGGCCAACCATAATGACACGCGCATCCGGATCGGTGGGCAGACGGAAGTTCTGGTTGGAGTGGATGAAAACCGGCAAAGTGCCGCCCTTGGGAGTCCGCTCGCCGATTTGACCGGAGCAAACGCCGAGACGATCGCATCCGTAGCTCTCGTAACGCACCACGCGGATGGAGAGATGCACGAGATCCGGATGCAATGCCTGGCTGGAGGAGATGGAGTAGAGGCGCGGCGCCAGGCGCGGCAGGACCTTGAAGAGCTGTTGCGGGTCGTCGAGCTTGGCGGGGAATTTTTCCAGCAGATCGATGAACTCACGGCCCCAGAGGTAGGTGTCGAGCTTTTCTTTGCCGCCCGCCTGAAGAAATTCCGCCAGCTCCGGGTTTTTCGATTGCGTGGCCCATGTGCGCACCGTGGAGCCGGAGAGCTTGCCGATCATCAGGGTGAACGTAAGGGCGTCGCGCAGGTTTGTAGCCTTGCCGTGGAAGTCCGTCACGGGCTCTTCCCCCGTAAACTTCAGCAGCCTGAGCACCCGGTGCACGACTTCGTGCCGGTTGTGCGGAAGGATGCCGGCGGAGTCACCGGGCGTGTATCGGATGCCGGAATCGCCCAGAGCCAGCTCAACGTGGCGCGTCTCCTTCTCTGAGTCGGCGCCGGTCAGA
Source organism: Occallatibacter sp. (assembly GCA_035552475.1). Lineage (GTDB taxonomy): Bacteria > Acidobacteriota > Terriglobia > Terriglobales > Acidobacteriaceae > Telmatobacter. The sequence goes on along the minus strand of DASZLE010000090.1, from coordinate 16,912 downwards.
AGCCGGTTCTCGACGACTTTCGCGGGATAAGGGTTGTTGCGTGTCCACGCGTCAGGGGCGGGAGCCGATTCCCCGGCGGGCTTAGCCGCCGGGGCGGAAGAGCGGCTTTCGAGGGTGTCCGCTGACTCAGTCTGCATTCTGCTTCTCTTCCGTGGCGGAGAGCCGCCTTGGGAATATAGTCGTTCGCAAGTTTGACGATAGAACGGCCGGCACGGGTACCTCTGTGATTTGAATCACGTTGCGGGCAACGCAGCAGGGCCTGCGCACAAGTTACTGTGATTTGCCTTACTTAGGCAACTGGCTCACATCCCAACCGCCACCCAGCGCCCGGATAAGCTGCACTGACGCCGCGAACTGCCGCGACTCTAAGTCCGTCAATGTGCGCTGGTTGCTCAACAGAGTGGCCTCCGCCGTCAGCACCTCCAGGTATGTCGTCACCCCGCCCTTGTAGCGCTGATTGGACAAATCGAACGAGTGCTGCGCCGCAGCTACCGCGCGCTGCTCCACCTGCGTCTCATCGTGGAGGATGCGCAACTGCGACATGTTGTCTTCTACATCCTGAAACGCCAGGAATACCGTGTTGCGGTATGCCGCTGCCTGCGCCTCGTAATCGTGGCGCGCCTGGTCCGTAAACGCGTGCCGCTGGCCCGCATCGAACAGGAGCTCCGTGGCCTGCGCCCCCAGCGACCAGAAGGCGCTTGGTCCCTGGATCCACGTGCCGCCGTGCGCGCTCTCAAACCCGCCTGTGCCGTTGAGGCTGATGGTGGGATAGAACGCTGAAATGGCGATGCCGATCTGCGCGTTGGCCGCGGCGGTCCGCCGTTCCGCTCCGGCAATATCCGGCCGTCGCTCCAGCAACTGAGAAGGCACTCCGATAGGCACCTGCGGCAGCGGCTGATTCAGCGGCGAAAACGGCACACTGAAGTCCTGCAGGCTGTCCTCGTCGATGGTCCCGATGGCATGCTCGAAAGCGGTGCGCGCCACCTGCACGTCCACCAGCTGCGCGCGCACAGTCTCAAGCTGCGTCTGTGCCTGCGCCACGTCCACGTCGGTGGCCACGCCGCCCGCCTGCCGCCGCTCGGTCAAGTCCAGCTGGTGTTCCAGGTCCGCAACGGTTCGCTTCAGCAGGTCGATTTGCGAGTCCAGCCCGCGCAATGCGAAGTAGTCCGCCGCAAGCTCTGCCTGCAACGACAGGTCGATGTTGGCCAGGTCTGCGGCGGAGGCCTGCGCATTCTCCCGCGCCTGTTCCACGCTGCGCCGGACTTTTCCCCAGAAATCCGGCTCCCATGCGGCCTGCCCGCCTAGAGTCAGGTCGTTGTAGCTGGTCGGAGTTGCCGCCTGCGCCAGCGGCCGGTTGTGCGAGGCTCCTGTGTGCGCGAATCCCGGGCCCGCCGATAGCGTCGGGTACAGGTTCGCCCGCGCCGCGGCCACCTGGTCGCGCGCCGCCAGGTAAGTCTCCATTGCCTGGCGCAATTGCTGGTTTACGCTCGCTGCGCGTTCTTCATACTGGTTGAGCTGCGGATCGTTAAAGACCTCCCACCACTTGCCGCGCAGCATTCCATCGGAGGGCGTGGCCGGTTTCCAGCCTCCATCGGCCGGATTCGGCGGCGGCGCAACGGAAGGCGCGCCCGTCTCCTTGTATGCCGGCGGAGCAGTAAAGTCCGGCTTGTGATAATTGGGCCCAACGGGCTTGCAGCCTGCCACAAGGCACACGACTGCCCCGGCAAGTATGCATGCGTTTCCCAGGCTGCCCCGGTTTTGCGGAGACAACCTCACAGCTTGCCTCCGGAATCGCTTCCGTTGCCCTTCGGCTGCCCCTGCGGCTGTGGATTGGGGGGCGTCTCCCCTTCGTTCTGTTGTGAGGGCTTTACCACGGTCAACTTCTCGCCCTCAATAATCGAGTCCGGCGGATCCTGAATCACGCGGTCATTCGCGCTCAGGCCGGCCACAACCTGCACTGTTGCGCCATCGTCCTCGCCGATCGTGATCGGGATCAGGTGCGCCACGGTGGCGTTGTCCTTGTCCACAATGGTGCCGACCTGGATTCCCTGGCGCCGGAAGACCAGCGCAGAGGCCGGCAGGATGAATGTCTGCGCCACCACTGGCGCCTTGAAGTGCACCTGCGCCAGCGAGCCCGGCATCAGCTCACCCTTGCGATTGTCCACGTCGATCTCAACCAGCAGCGTGCGGTTGGCGGGGTCGATCGCGTCCGCCGTGCGCACCAGCGTCCCCTCGAACATCCTGCCCGGATACTGCGGAAAGCTGAGATCGATCTTCTCCCCGTGCCGGATCGCCTTGGTGTAGACTTCCGGCACATTGGTGTAGACGCGCAGCGTATCCAGTGCCTGCATGTGGAACAGCTGGGTGGTGGCGCCGACATCGATTAATTGTCCCGTGTCCACCCCGCGCGCTGTCACCACTCCATTAAACGGCGCGTAGATCTTCTCAAACCCCTGAAGCTGCTTTAGCCGCTCCAGGTTTGCCTTGGCCGATTGCACCGCCGTCGACGTAGAGGCTGCCTGCGTCACAAATGTATCCGTATCCAGCTGCGACACCGCGTCCGACGTGACCAATCCCTTGTAGCGCTCGGCCTGCACTTTGGCATTGCCGGCGTTGGCCTCCGCGGTGGCCAGGTCCGCCCGCGCCTGCATTACCTGCTGGTCCAGTTCGGGCGTGTCGATTTCCGCCAGCAACGCGCCCTTCTTTACACGGGCGCCGATGTCGTAATACCAGTGCGCCAGGTAGCCTGAAGTGCGCGCGAAGAGCGGTGAATCCGTGTACGCGGTCACGTTGCCGGGAAGCGTTAGTGTATCCACCAGCGCACCCTCTTTGGGCGGGATGGCAATCACCGTCGGCGGCGCATTCTCCGTCGTGGTCTCCGCCAGCACGGTGTTGTTGTGGTGCCGCTTCCAAATGCCGTAGCCGGCCAGCCCCACCACGGCGATCCCCACAATGACCAGCGCCACCGATGCGCCCCGGCCGGAGATTGCCGGATGGTCAGGCGCCGATTCGTGATCGTGCCCCGTCTGCCTGGCACCGGGTTGCGGTTGCGATTGCGATGCGTTCGTCATAAATCACTACTCCGGATGCTGGTCGAACTCGTCAAGAACCGCGTTGGAAGAGCCGGACACTGCGCGCCTGCGGCGCTGCTCCAGCCATCCGTGCACGATGGAAAAGAATGCGGGGACAAAGAAGAGCGTAGCCACTGTGGCCAGCAGGAGCCCACCGATCACCGCTCGGCCCAGCGGCGCGTTCTGCTCGCCGCCCTCGCCCAGGCCCAGCGCCATCGGCACCATGCCGATAATCATGGCCAGCGCCGTCATCAGCACCGGCCGGAAGCGTACAAAGCCCGCGTTCAGCGCCGCCTTGCGCGCATCGCCCACAAGTACTTCGAGCTGTTCCCGCGCAAAGCTCACCACCAGGATTGAGTTTGCCGTTGCCACGCCCATGCACATGATGGCGCCGGTCAACGCGGGCACGCTCAACCGCGTGTCGGTCAGGAAAAGGAACCACACGATGCCCGCAATCGCCATCGGCAGCGCGGAGATAATCAGGAACGGATCCAGCCAGGACTGAAAGTTCACCACGATCAGCAGGTACACCAGCAGGATCGACATGGCCAGGCCGCCGAGAAGCCCGATGTACGATTTGCGCATCGTGTCGCTCTGTCCCCGCAGCATGAAGCTCGATCCACGCGGCAGATCCTTCTTGTGTTCGTTTACGATCCGCTCCATGCCCCGCGTCACAGTGCCAAGGTCAGTGCCGTTCACGTTGGTGAAGATGTCCACCACCGGCTGCACGTCGTAGTGACTCACGGTGCCCAGCTCCGTTCCCGGTACGATGTCGGCCACGTTGTCCAGCACCTGCTCGGGCTTGGCCGCTCCGGGAGCCATGGTGAATGGTGAGGTAGCCAGGCTGCCGCCCGCTCCCACCGTTCCCGGCGCCGTCTGCGTGCCGCTGATCGGCAGGCTCTTCAAATCCGCCATCGAGTCCATTCGGTACTGCGGCGATTGTGTGGCGATGTTGTAGGTCACGCCGCTGCGCGGATCGAGATAAAAATTCGGCGCCGTCTGGAAGCTGCCGCTAAGCGCAATCAACAGGCTCTGCGCCACGTTCTGCTGCGTCAGGCCCACGTCCTCGGCGCGCGTGCGGTCCACGTTCACCGTCAGGTTGGGCTGATCGAATGGCTGCTGAATGCGCGCGTCCACCGCGCCCGGCACATAGCGGACGTCGTTCAGCATTCGCTCCGCAAGCGCGCGGTTGGCGTAAAGATTTGGCCCCACGATCTGGATATCGATCGGCGCCGCCAGGCCGAAGTTCAGAATCTGCGTGACAATGTCGACCGGCAACACGTAAAAGGTCACGCCCGGATACTCACGGGCCAGTACGTCGCGCAGATGGTCCACATACGGCTCGGTTGGATGATGTTTGGCCGTGAGCTGCACCTGGATGTCCGCGTCGGAAGGCCCGATCGGGGCAGACGTCGAGTAAGACAAATTCAAGCCCGAGTATGGCAATCCGATATTGTCGACAATGTTCACGATCTCGCTGGCGGGAATGTTGTCGCGGATCGTCTGATCGATGTGATCGCAAAGCGCGGCAGTTTCCTCGATCCGTGTGCCTGTGTGTGCCCGCACGTGGATCTTGAACTGGCCGGAATCCACCGCGGGGAAGAAGTCCTGCCCTAGGAACGGCGTCATGATGCCCACCGATGCCAGCGCAAACACGAGGAACAGGATCAGGAACAGCACCGCGTGATCCACCGCAAGCGTAAGAAACCGCAGATACCCCACCCGGATCTTCTCGAACCGCGACTCGAACGCGAGCTGGAACCGCACCAGAGGATTGCGGCTGGCATTTTTGCGTGCGACCTCGGCGTCATCGTGCTCGTGCAGCAGGTAGCGCGCCATGGTCGGCACCACGGTACGTGAGAGCAGGTAGCTCGCCAGCATGGCGAAGACAACCGCCTCTGCCATGGGCACAAACAGGTACTTGGCCACGCCGCTCAGGAAGAACATGGGCACAAACACGATGCAGATGGCCAGCGTGGAGACCAGCGCCGGCGTGGCAATTTGCGCCGCGCCGTCCAGAATCGCCTGCTCGATCTCCTTGCCCGCTTCCAGGTTGCGGTTGATGTTCTCGATCTCCACCGTTGCGTCGTCCACCAGGATGCCGACCGCCAGCGCCATCCCGCCCAGGGTCATGATGTTGATGGTCTCGTGCAGCGCCGCCAGGCACGCCACCGAGCACAAGATCGACAAAGGGATCGACACTGCGATAATCAGCGTCGAGCGCCAGCTTCCCAGAAACACCAGGATCATGATCGCGGTCAGGCAGGCTGCAATCAGAGCCTCGCGCACCACGCCGCTGATGGCCGCGCGCACAAACACTCCCTGGTCGCTCAACGCCGCGATCTTCAACTGCGGCGGAAGCTGCCCGCGCATTCCGTCCACCTTCGACCGCACGCCCGCAATGATCTCCAGCGTCGACGCCGACCCGGTCTTCAGGATGTTCATCAGCACGCCGCGGCGCCCGTTCACGCGCACGATATTGGTCTGCGGCGGGCTCCCGTCGCGCACATGCGCCACATCGTGGATGTACACCTCGGTCCCGTTCACGGCCTTGATCGGCAGATCGTTCAGCCGCTCCACCATCTGCGGCGCGGAATTTGTCTCCACCTGGTATTCAAAGCGGTCGATTTTGATGGTGCCTGAGGGCGCAATCACGTTCTGCGCGTTCACCGCGTTCACCACGTCGGCCGGCGTGAGCCCGCGCGCCTGCAGCGCCGGCAGATCGAGATCGACCATGATTTCCCGCTGGCGCCCGCCGTACGGGTATGGCGTCTGCGCGCCTTCCACCGTGGCCAGTTGCGTGCGGATGGTGTTCTGCCCCAGGTCGTTCAGTCTTTGCTCATCCAGCCCCTGGCCTGAAAGCCCAAGCTGCAGCACCGGCACGCTCGACGCGTTGTACTGGATGATGAACGGGGGAAACGTCCCCGGCGGCAACTGCCGCACCTGCACCTGGCAGATCGACACTACCTGAGCCACGGCATTGGCCACGTTTACCTGAGGCTGGAAAAACACTTTGATCACGGCAATGCCGTCGAACGACTGCGACTCGATGTGCTCGATGTCGTTCACCGTGGTCGTCATGCCGCGCTCGCTGTTGGACACGATGCGCTGGGCCATCTGCTCCGCGGAGAGTCCGTTGTAATTCCAAACCACCGTCACGATGGGGATATCGATGTTCGGAAAGATGTCCGTCGGCATCGACTCGATGGCGAGGACACCGACAATCAGAATCAACAGCGCGAAGACGACAAAAGTATAGGGCCGCCTTAGCGCAAGCCGGACAATCCACATCATAAGGGCGGTTCTCGCTCCAGAATCGGGCCCACCAGGGCGGCGTCGCTCATCTCCGGCTCTACTGCCTAAACTGCCCCGGGGAAAGCACTCCGGCCGGACGGTATGCCCGCCAGGTCAGTCGAACTCCAATGAACCTACAATGGTAGTCGAAGATTCGAGGGCTTACAAAAACACTTTGCGCAACAGAGCTTCCGCTGCTTTTCTAGAGACGTTCGCAATGCTCTGAACGACTCACAAACTGGTCCCCTCGCCCGCATCGACGGGCGTTTGTTTCACCATGTGATGCTCGCCTGCGCTCAAAGGCCGTCCGCGCCCCATCTCATTCAGAGCTTTGAGCAAACTCGAGGCGAGAGGGGGCAATCGCCCTTTGCGGCGCGCGGCGTACATGGCAAATGCGGTATCCTCACCACCAAACCCGAAAATTGGAGGAGCCCATGTCACGGAACGAGATTGTGCGGCTGGTCAGTCGCGCCCTGGCAGTCATGCAGTTCATATCAGCCCTATATGAAACCACATTTCTGCCGGAACGGATCTACTCTGCTCATCATTACGTGTCGGCGGAGCATCTTCTGGGCCGCACTTTCATCGAAACACTGGAGCAGTTTTATGCGGCCTTCGTCTTCGCGCGTATCGCCATGTTCTTGATCCTGGCCTGGATCTTCTGGCAATGCGGACCGCGCATCGCGCGCTTGTTGCTTCCGCCGGACGATAGCTCGATCCAATCCAATGCCGGACCGGAACCAGGCCCCGAAGACCCCGCTCTTTTCTGACTCCAGGAAAAGAACGGGCGAGCATCGCGCCCGCCCCCTCTTTGTATTCCCTTGTTCCCTGCTTCCCTCAGTCCGCGAACGCCGCCTCTTCCACCCGCGCATTCTCCAGCAGCTTCACCGGGTAATACGCGTTGCGCGTGTACTGTTTCACCATGCGGTTGGTGTTAAAGTACGACCCGTTGAACGCCAGCGTGGTGCGCATCAGCTTCGTCCACTCATCGGGGCGCTGGTAATAGAGCGGCGCCACCGCGCTCTCCAGCTTGTCGTAGAGATGGACCCCCTCTTCGGCGTCATCGGCGCCGTCGGCGATCGCCCATCCCGTCACGCCTTCGATGCATCCTTCGATCCACCAGCCGTCCAAAATGGAAAGGCTGGGCACGCCATTCAGCGCCGCCTTCATCCCGCTGGTGCCCGAGGCCTCATAGGGCCGCCGCGGCGTATTCACCCACACATCCACGCCCGCCGTCAGCATCGCGCCCAGGTCCCAGGCGTAATTCTCCAGGTAAACAATGCGCAGGGAGTCATTGGAAAGCGTCGCCGACCGCTCGAAAACCTGCCGGATGAGCGCCTTCCCCGGATCGTCCTGCGGATGCGCCTTGCCCGCGTATAGGATCTGGAGCCCGCCCGCTGCCTGCGCGATCTTCACCAGCCGCTCGGGATCGGTGAAGAGCAGTCCCGCGCGCTTGTAGGTGGCCACCCGCCGCGCGAAGCCCAGCGTCAGCACCTTGGGGTTCAGCACCAGTCCCGTGCGCGACGCCACTTCCGCCAGCAAACCCTCCTTGGCCCGCGCATGCGCCTCGTGCATCGCCTGCAGCGGCAGATCGATGGCGTTGCGCAGGTACAGATTGTCTCTCCGCCACGCCGGAATGTTCTGGTCCAGCATCTGCTGCATCGGCTCTGATACCCATGTCGGCGCGTGCACCCCGTTGGTGATCGAGTCAATGGTGAACTCCGGGAACATCTCCCGGGAAACTTTGCCGTGCTGCATCGCCACGCCGTTGGCAAAGCGCGAAAACTTGAGCGCCAGCAGGGTCATATTCAGCAAACCCTCCTGGAAAACGCCCAGCTTCTGCAACCGCGCCGTCCGCTCGCCGCCCAGGATGCGGATCGCCTGCTCGGTCGAGAACCGGTCATGCCCGGCCGGAACCGGCGTGTGCGTGGTGAACACGCACTTGCTGCGCACTGTCGCCAGATCGGCATCCGTCGCGCCGTTCAGTGGACCGCCCCCAAGCTGGCTTTCCAGAAGCGCCAGCGTCAGCAGCGCCGCATGTCCCTCATTCATGTGGTACACGTTCACATGCAGGCCCAGCGCGTTCGTCATCCGGATGCCGCCCATGCCCAGCACGATCTCCTGCTGCAGGCGGTAATTAGTGTCCCCGCCGTACAGGTGATCGGTCAGGCCCCGGTCCCATCCTGAATTGCCGTCCAGGTCCGTATCCAGTAGGTAGATCGGCACCACGTGCCCGCTGCGCCCTTCCATGTCGTAGCGCCAGGCCCGCACCGTCACCGTGCGTTCCTCGATGGCTACCGTGATCCGCGCCGGCTCTTCGGTGCAGAAGTCCGCCGGGTTCCACTGCTGCACCTCTTCGGTCTGCCCGCCAGTTGCATCCAGATGCTGCCGGAAATAGCCCTTCCGGTGCAGCAGCGTGAACGCCACCAGCGGAACGCCAAGGTCCGCAGCCGAGCGCAGCGTATCCCCGGCAAGAATCCCCAGCCCGCCCGAATATGTCGGCATGGACGGGTGGATCGCTATCTCCATCGAGAAGTATGCTACTTGTCCGGATGTGGGGAAAGTTTCGTATGAAAAAGGCTTCGTTTGTGTGGATGGCATGATTTCCTTATTCGCCTCCGGCTTGACTGCCCGCTTGCGGACAGCAGCCTTCACTCGTCGAAAAAACAGCGCAGCTCACCGCCAAGGCGTCTTGCTTCTTAATCGGCTTGATTGCTCACCGATTCTAGCAAGCTTTGCCCGGCATAAACACTCTCAGTTCCCATTCCTGCATGGGAAGAAAATGGGCAGGAGCTCTAAACCCCCGGGGCCGCCCTGCTCGCGACCCCATCCTTGCTATTCAAGCACAACATCGCGGCCTCGTCTCTACCCTTCAGCCTCTGCTGTTGTTTCACACGTTCCTTTCCAGTTGGATGCGGTCACTCCAACCGGTGTGCGCCCGCCGATGCATGGCATATCAGGATTTGCGGGTCAATTCCGGTCCGCGCCCGGTACCGCTCCGCCAGCGCCACCCGGAATCCCTCTGCCTGCCCTGCTGCCACCAGGTTCACCGTGCAGCCGCCAAACCCGCCTCCCGTCAGCCGCGCCCCAATCAGCCCCGGAAGGTCCTGAGCCAGCTCCACCATGGTGTCGCACTCGTCGCAGCTCGCCTCAAAATCCCGGCTATAGCTCCGGTGCGCCTCCGCCATCAATAGCCCCAGTTCCCGCAAGTCCTTGCGTATCAATGCGTCAGCCGCTGCCACCGTGCGCTGGTTCTCGGTGATCACATGCCGCGCCCGTTTCCGCGCATTCTCGCTCATCTCCCCGCCCCAGCGCTCCAGGTCCTCCATGGTCGCGTCGCGCAGGAACTTTACTTCCGGCCGGTGCCGCGCAATTGCCGCCGCCGCTTCCTCCACCTCCGCGCGGCGGCTGGTGTATTCACCGCCCGTCACCGCGTGCTTCACCATCGTGTTCGCAATCACCAGCGCCACATCCGGCGGTATCGGTGCCAGCCGGTAACTCAAATCCCTGCAATCGAGTAGCAGCGCATGGCCCTCCCGCGCATTCACGCTCACAAACTGATCCATAATGCCGCATGCCGAGCCCACAAACTGGTTCTCCGCCCGCTGGCACAGCCGCGCCATCTCCTGCCCGGTGTACTTCGCCCCCACCAGGTCCGCCACCGCAATCGCGGTCGCCACTTCCACCGCCGCCGAGCTCGACAACCCTGCCCCCAGCGGCACATCGCCCCAAAGCGTCAGGCTCAGCCCCGGAATCCGGCGCCCGTCCGACCCAACCCGGAGCTGTGCCCCGTTCATCGCTCCTGAGCGGAGCGAAGGATCATCGCGATGAGCGGGCGGGAAATCCGCCTCCAGCATCTTCAGCACGCCCACCGGATAGTCGCTCCAGTCCCGGCTGCGCGTCTTCGGCAGGGCTCCGGCCTCGTAGACCCGCTCCTCGCCGTAATTCTCCGCCCGGATCGTCACCTTACCGTCCGACCGCGGCGAAATCCCAGCCAGCGTGGCAAAGTCGATCGCAGCCGGCATCACAAACCCCTCAGCGTAGTCGGTGTGCTCCCCAATCAGGTTCACCCGCCCCGGCGCTACAAACACCTTGGGCTCCGCCCCGAACCGCTCCCGATGCAACGCTTTCAACTTCTCCGGATCCTGCATGTCTCTCCGCCAAAAACCAAACAAGCAGATCATCTTAATTGGCTCAATCCGCCCATGACAACGCTTCCAGTGCGTCCCACCACCCAAGAGGGCGCCTATCCTAACCAACGCCGGGGTCCCCGAACGACAGGCCTTCGTCGCTGGTGTGGGGCAGACGGTTAGGGTGCGATACGACGCCGCACCCGCGCCCTCAAGGTGCTATTGTGATGCGGAAAGCTCCGAGATATGAACCGAAGAGAATTGTTGAAAGCATCCGGCGTGGCCGCCATGGCCACCGCCGCCGGTTACCCATCCACCCCTGCCGCCGGACCATCGCGCAAGCTCAAGATGGTCGTTACCGGTGGCCACCCCGGCGATCCCGAGTATGGCTGCGGCGGCACCGTGGCCCGGCTCATCGCCGCCGGCCATGACGTCACGCTGCTTTACCTCAACGACGGCGCGTGGGAAACCTCCGCTGAAATTCGCATCGCCGAGGCCAAGAAGGCCTGCGGGATCCTGAAGGCGCGCCCCGTCTGGGCCGGCCAGGCGAATGGGCACGCCATCGTCGATGGCGCGCACTACGATTCCTTCGATCGCATCCTCACTGCCGAGAATCCTGACGCGGTGCTCAACCAGTGGTTCATTGACAACCATCCCGATCACCGCGCTATCGCCAATCTCACCTACGAGGCCTGGAACCGGACAAAGCGCCGCTTCGCCCTCTACTACTACGAGGTCTCCGATGGCGAAGACACCATGCAGTTCAATGCCCCCACGCACTACGTGGATATTACCGCTGTGTTGGATACCAAGAAGTCCGCCTGCTACGCGCACGCCAGTCAGAATCCCGATTTCTTTTACTCCCTCCAGGACACCGTGGCAGCCTTCCGGGGCCTCGCCTCCGGCCATAAGCGCGCCGAAGCCTTCATCATGCAGACCGGCAATCCGTTCGACATATTCGCAACAGCGGGCGTATGAATCCGCAACCTCAGTCGCCGAGTCCCTCAATCCCCTTCTCAATCCTCGTCCAGATCTCCTCGATCCACTCTTCGTGCTCCGGCTTCATCAGCACCGACCGCAAACACGTCACCTGTTCCCCTGCCGGCGCATCCTCAAACCACAGCCGTGGCAACTGCACCAGCGCCAGGTGCAGATCCCGCTGCGCGCACGCGTCAAATATCTTTTGCGCCGCCTGCGAAGCCAGGTTTCCTGTTCCCTGTTCCCTGTTCCCTATTCCCTGTTCTTTCGCCTTCCAGACCACAATATCCAGCTCAGGCCCGCCCGCCTTCAGCGCCTGAAACCGCCCATCCTCCCGTACCCGCCGCTCCAGCTCCAGCGCCGCCCGCCGCCCTGCTGCCAGCCCCCGCGCAAACTCCCCGCCCGCCGCAAGCGGCAACAACTGCTGCGTAGCCCACAGCGCTACCGCGGCCGCCCCCGCCCGGGAGCACTCCAGGCTGATCTCGCCCAAATGCAGCTCCGTCGACGTGAAGTACGTGTATGGCGAGTCGTGCTTGTAAAACCGCCCCACCGCCGGCTCGCGGAACAGCACACATCCGCATCCGTATGGCTGCAGCCCGTGCTTGTGCGGGTCCACCACAATCGAGTCCGCCTCGTGGATCGCCGCAAACGCCCGCCGCGCCGGCTCATCCAGCGCCTCCGGAATCAGCTTGAAATACCCTCCATACGCCGCGTCCACGTGCACCCGGAACCCGTACCGCTTCTTCAACTCCAGGATCTCCGGCAGCGGATCGACAGCTCCAATCGCCGTCGTTCCCAGCGTCGCCACCACGGTCCCCACATCGCCCTTGCACAGCTCATCCTCTAGAGCCGTCAGGTCCATCCGCCCGCGCTCATCGGCCCGAACCGCCCCGAACTCCAGCCGCAGCACCGCCGAAATCCGCGAGTGCGTGTAATGAGCCTGCTCCGAAGCCAGAATCCGGTTCGGCTTCTTAGTCCCTGGTCCCTCAGTCCCGAGTCCCTCGGTAGTTTTTCCCGCCACCCACAGCGCCTCCAGGTTGGCAATCGTGCCGCTCGAGGTCAAATGCCCCAGAAACTCGTCCTTCCACCCGAACATGGCCGCGATCTCCCTGACCGCCTCGATCTCCATCTCCGAGCTGGCCCGTCCGCCGTCCCGCGCATGGTTGTTCGGGTTAATCAGCATGGCCAGGGCGTAGGCCGCCCTCGCCACCGGGTGCGGCGGTTTCAGCATCTGCCCCGCATACAGTGGGTGGAAATAGGGATAGTTGTCGCCCAGGCGCTCCGCCGTACGGTCCAGCACCGCCGCCATCTCCGCCAGCGCGTCAGCCGTCGGACCCGGCGTCTCCGGCAACCGGCCAAACTCTCCCAGAAGCCGCTCCGTAGCCCGCGCCAGCAACTCCGGTACTGAATCGCTTTTCATGGACCCTCTACGCTATCACAGCAGTTGAAAAATACCGTCCGGCCTGGACAGATTACCAACCCGAAACCTGGTCTTCGTCCAGTGACAATTGAAACTTGAAGAGCCGTCGCCATTTGCCCCATCTTCCCAAAATGAAACAGCTTATGGATGATTTTGGTCGCCGCCTATTTGCGGGGGATGCTACAATCATGCCAGCGTTAGAGTCGAACCGGGCGTTGAGCAGTAACTTCGCCCAACCAAGCAAGATTTCTGCCAGTGGTCGCTCCGATTCATCCAGCGCAATTCAACACCAGGAAACACAAGAAAAATGGAACAAGGTACTGTGAAGTGGTTCAATGACGCGAAGGGCTTCGGCTTTATCTCGCGTCAGAACGGCGAAGACGTCTTCGTGCACTACTCGGCAATCAACTCGCAAGGTTTCAAGAGTCTGCAAGAAGGCCAAGCCGTGCAGTTCAACGTAGTGAAGGGCCCCAAGGGTTGGCAGGCGGCGGACGTTCAGCCCCTCTAATCCCAACCGGCCGGGATTGCGGCTGAATCGAAGATCCGATCAATCAGCAAGGGCTGGGAGAAATCCCAGCCCTTGCTGCGTTCAGGCATAATGGTTTGCCACCTCCGAGGCCTGCTGCATGCTCTTCGATCTAGCTCTCGCTCGACGGCTTGAAGCCGCTGAGGGCTTTGCCGCCGCCCAGTTCGCCCTGGCTCGCTGCCGCCTGTCCCCTGAAAGCGGCTCAGAAATCGCACGCATCGCCGGCGCAGACGTCATCTTTGACGGCCCCGATTCCCCGGTCACGCAGACCTTCGGCCTGGGGCTGTTTGAGGAAGCCACGCCACGGGCCCTCGATGAAATCGAGCAATTCTTTTCGGAACGCGGCGCGCCGGTCCAGCATGAGGTCTGTCCATTATCCGGAGTGGCAATCCTCGATCTGCTCTGCTCGCGCGGCTACCGCCCCATTGAGATCGCGAACGTCCTTTACCAGCCCGTCCTCCCGCAGCCGCACCAGGACGATGCAACGGTTCGCGTCATCGGTCCGGATGACGCCGAGCTCTGGACCGGCATCAGCGCCCGCGGTTGGTGCCACGAACACCCAGAATTGGAAGAATTCATGCACCAGGTCGGCGCCCTGCTCACGTCGCGCCAGGGCAGCGCGTGCTTCCTCGCTGAAATCGACGGAGAGCCCGCAGCCGCCGCTTCTCTCTTCCTTTATGAGGGCGCTGCCCTCTTCGCCGGCGCCTCCACGGTCCCTGAAAAGCGCCGTCGCGGCCTTCAATCCACGCTGCTCCAAGCGCGCATGCGTTACGCCCGCCAGCACGGCAGCGACCTGGCTGTGATGGTGGCCGAGCCGGGCTCGAACTCTCACCGCAATGCCCAGCGACAGGGCTTCCAGGTTGCCTACACCCGGCTGAAGTGGCGAAAAGGCTGATTCCCGGACTCTTCTCGCCTTGGCTCGGACAATCTACTCCCGCGGCAACTCAGACCGCACTCGAAGCGCTCCAAGTGAGTCAGCGCGAGGGTGGCCGTTGAATTGCCCGGCCATCCTCGCGCAACCAGGGCGTGATCGCCTACGCCGGCCGTGAATGCGGGATCTCCCCTTTTTGAGAACCACAATTCACGGTGCCACGCGATGCGAATCCGTTCGGTGCTGTCCTTCGCTGCGTTGCAAGTCTGCGCTCCCGCCCAGGGGAATTCCCCGCATAAAAGGAGGAACCTAGATGAAGGTTCATCGTTCGCTTCGCGGCGTCATTTTTGCGCTGCTGATCTCCCTTGTCCCCGCGTCTTCGTTTGCCGGCGTATTGATCACGGTTGGATTCGCGCCCCCTCCGCTGCCCGTTTATGAGCAGCCCCCATGTCCTGAAGCAGGCCTGATGTGGACCCCCGGTTACTGGAGCTACGGCCCCGACGGCTACTACTGGGTTCCCGGCGCCTGGGTCCCCGCTCCCTTTGTCGGCGCGCTGTGGACCCCCGGCTACTGGGGCTGGGACAACGGCAGGTACGGCTGGAACGAAGGGTACTGGGGCACCGATGTCGGCTATTATGGCGGCGTCGACTACGGCTTCGGCTACATGGGCGTCGGCTTCGCCGGCGGCATGTGGCAAGGCGGCGCCTTCACTTACAACACCGCCGTCATGCGCGTGGACACCACCGTCATCCACAACACCTATATCGATCGCACAGTCGTCGAGCGCAATACCGTTCGTAACGAGGGCCGCGTCGCCTACAGCGGCGGTCCACACGGCGTCCGTCACGATCCCACTCCCCAGGAGCGTGCGGCCGTCGAACATCGCCGCATGGGCCCAACCGGCGTTCAGCGGCAGCAGGTTGCCACCGCGCGCACCAATCGTGAAAACTACGCCAAGTCCAACGGCGGACACCCCAGGGAACTGGTAGCCGCAAGACCGCTGGCTCACCCCAGCGCCGCCGTAGCAGCAGCCGAGCGCCGCGGAGCAGCAACCCGCGGAGCCGAAGCTCCCCGCGGAACCGCAGCGTCCGGCGCTCGTCCCGGCGAACCGTCGCGCTCCTCCACCCGTCCCGAGTCCACTCGGCGAACGGAATCCCGGCCCGGCGCCACGGCCCGCACTGCGCCCTCTGTGCGTTCTACCCGCCCGGCCACCGAGCCGCGTACTACGTCTCGATCGACCGAACCTCGTACCACTAAGGAAGGCCGCTCCACCGAATCGCACACGGCAATGACTCCGTCCGCTCACCCGGAAGCCAAACCGCGCTCGGAAACATCGCAACGCAACACCGAAAATGCCGCGGCTGCTTCGCGCTCTGAGAAGACCCAGGCTGAGTCGCAAGCCAGGCAGCAGAAGGCCCAGGCCGCCTCCGAAGCCAAAACCCGTCAGGAGCAGGCCAGAACCCAGGCGGCGGAAAAGTCCCGCGCCAATGAGCAGGCGAAACAGCAACAGGCCAATTCCCAGAAGGCCCAGGCCCGTGAGCAAGCCAACACCCAAAAGGCTCAGGCAAGGCAGCAGGCCGATGCCCAGAAGACCCAGGCCCGCCAGCAAGCCAGCGCGGAAAAGTCCCGCGCCAACCAGCAGGCTAAACAGCAGGCCGATGCCCAGAAGGCCCAGGCCCGTGAGCAAGCCGGCGCAGCCAGGGCCCAGCAACAGCAGCAGGCGAAGGCGCAGGCTCGCCAACAGGAAAATTCCCAGAAGGCCGAAGCCCGCCAGCAACAGCAGGCGCGCGCCAAGTCAGAGCCCAGGCCGGAGTCCCGTCCGCAATCCAAGCCTGAGACTCACTCCGAGCCCAAGCCGGAAGCTCACCAGCAACCCCAACACAAACCCGAATCCAAGGATCGACAGTAACCCACATCCCTGGCACCCGCACCGGCCTCCCCCATCTCCGCATGCTTTCAGCGCAGAGATTTGGGAGGCCGGGCACCCTCAGTCCGCGCCGCCGTCACCGGGCGCGGCGTCCCGTAGCGCCGGCGTGAAAGTAACCCCCACCAGCAGCCCCTCCGGCGACAGGAACCGGCTCACCGTCTGTCCCCACGGCTCCGTCTTGCTCCTCACCAGCATCCGGTATCCACGCGATTCAAGACCAGCAGTAGCCTTCTCCACGTCGTCCACCTCGAACTCCAGCCACGCCTGCGGAATCGGAACGTCCTCGGGCCACTCGTCGCGCCCGAAACACGACTGCGCCGCCTGCGCCAGCGGCCAAATCGCAAAATGCTTCGCGCCCTCGAGTGCGCCCGTATAGAGATAGCCGCCGGCCTCTTCTTTGAACGCGATCCCGAGGCTCTCGCCATACAGCGCGCGGCTCTCCGCAACATCGCGATCAATCGGCCCAAAGCCCGCTATGAACCGAACCTCCGTACCCAAACCAGCCACGTCGCCGCGCCCTCCTTGAATCCCGAGTCATGCGCTCTCGTAATCCGCATCCCACGCTAGTGTACTGAGTCATTAATTCGCTAAACTAATTCCGGCAAAGGGCGTCTAACATGACAGGAGCGAGTCATGAGACGAGGTCGCCGATTGCCGCAGCTTGAACTGAGTGTGGAGCAGCGCAGTACCTTGCA
>DASZLE010000089.1:0-70826 GCA_035552475.1 Occallatibacter sp. | reverse complement strand
CCGGGAGTACCGCGGAAAACATCCATCAACTTACACTATTTAAACAACTTACATTAGAGTCAGCGACACACCATTCGCATCACAAATGATGCAAAACTCATACTACATTATGAAAAGAAAGAGCTAGGATACGCCTTCGGTAAGCACCTGGGCCAGAAGCTTAGGGTCTACCTTGCCGCCGCTCACGATCGCAACGGCCTTCCGATACGGCGGCAGCTCCGCTGCATGGAACAGCAATGCGGCGGTCGTCACAGCGCCGCTGGGTTCGGGCACAAGGCGCGCAGCGGCCACAATGGCGCGCATGGCTGCGCGGATCTCCGCCTCTGTCACCGCCACAATTCCGTCCACAAACTTCTGGATGTGCGCAAAATTCCGTTCGCCCACGCTCTGGGTGCGCAGCCCGTCGCAGATGGTTCGGCTGGTCAGCTCCGCCGGCCAGGTCACGATCCTGCCCGCCCGGAAGCTCTCCGCCGTGTCGGCGGCCAGCTCCGGTTCGATGCCGAACACCTTGGCCTCCGGCCGCAGCAGCTTTACCGCCGCGGCCACGCCGCTCAGCAGCCCTCCGCCCGACACGGGCGAAAGCACCAGGTCCACGTCCGCCAGCTCCTCCGCAATCTCCAGCCCGCACGTGGCCTGCCCAGCAATAATCTGCTCGTCGTCGTAAGGCGGCACAACCACGTAGCCGTGCCTGCTCACAAGCTCCTCTGCCTTGGCCAGCCGCTCGCTGGAAGCGACGCCCACATCCACAATCTCGGCGCCCATTGCCAGCGTCGCCGCTCGCTTGATGGCCGGCGCATTCGACGGCATCACGATGACGGCCTTCGCGCCCACTTCGCGCGCCGCGTACGCCACGCCCTGCGCATGATTGCCGCTGGAGTAGGTAATCACGCCGCGGGTAATCTCATCCCGAGAAAGCTGCAGGATCTTGTTGGCCGCGCCGCGCAGCTTGAAGCTGCCGATAGGCTGCAGGCTCTCGGCTTTCAGCCAAACGCTGCCGCTCACGCCCTCGAACGAAGCACGTACCAGCGGCGTTCTCACTGCGATGCCGGCGATACGCTTTGCCGCTGCGCGGATCTCTTCCAGATCGACCAGCTTCCCTGTGGGACTGCTCATGGCAAATATTTCCCCGGAACGGATTCCGTCGGCGTTTCGGCTTGCCAGACAATTTCGATCACGTGCCACTGCTTGCCGTCGTAGACGGCCTGAATCGAATTGATGCCGCGGTCGATCGGCTTGCTGTCCGGCGTCTCGCTGGTGGTGTAAGTGCTCCAAAGGTGAGCCAGATGCGCCCATGATTCCGAGCGCACGTGGATCTGGTGCTCGTAGAAGATGGCCGAACCGCGCTTGGCTACGGCGTCAATCCAATCCTGCACAGTGAGAATGCGCGGCGTGGCTGTGCCGTCGGCGCTGATGCGAATGGGGATCAGTCGCGCATCGGCTGTAAAGAGGGCGCGGAAGCAGGTGCGGTCCTGATTGCCCGGGCCGCTGACGGCTGCGTCGATCGCTTTGATCAGATCGTCGAGAGTTGTGGTGGATGGGCATGCGGTGACCGCCGCCGCCGCAGGTGCATTCACTTGTGCCACAACCGGCCACGATAACGTCGTAGCGAGGGCAACAACCAATACCTTCCAATTCATAGAGGGGATTGTACCGCTCAGATCTCCAGAATCACAGGCATGATCAGCGGCCGCCGCCCGGTGTTCTTCTGGATCATCCGCTTCAGATCCACCCGCACCTTCTCCTTCACCATGCCGTAGTCGGTTTTCTGCTCCCCGCTCAGGCCATCCAGCGTGCGCATGACAGCCAGGCGCGCTTCTTCCGTGATGTCCGCGCCGCCAAAGCCGCGCATCACCACTTCCGGCGGGCGCTCCACGATTCCGGTGCGCTTGTTGATGGCCAGCACCGCCAGCACCAGGCCGTCCTCGCTCAGGATGCGGCGATCGCGGATCACCAGGTCCTCAACCACGTCGATGGATGAACCCGAATCAATGAGCACGCGGCCGGCCGTCACCTTGTCCTGCTTGCGCGCGTCATCCTTATCAAGCTCCAGCACGTCGCCGTCCTCGATCACGATGGCGTGCTCCACCGATCCCGTCTCCATGGCCACCTGCGCATGCCGCCGCAGGTAACGATAATCGCCGTGAACGGGAATGAAGAACTTGGGCTTCACCAGGTTGATCAGCAGCCGCATCTCCTCCTGGCTGCCATGGCCGCTCACGTGGATCAGGCCGTGCGAGCCGTCGTCGTAAATCACGTTGGCATCGCGCCGGTACAGGTGATCGATGACCCGGAAAATGCCCTTCTCGTTGCCCGGAATGATGCGCGAGCTCAGCACCACCGTGTCGCCCTTCTCAATCCGCGCGTGCTTGTGATTGTCCACCGCGGCGCGGCTCAGCGCGCTCATCGGCTCGCCCTGGGTTCCGCTGATCAGCACCAACACCTGGTCGACGGGGTAATCCTTCATCTGGCTCGGGTTGATCAGCACTCCCGTGGGCACATCCAGGTAGCCCAGGTCCTGCGCAATCTCAGTACTCTCCACCATCGAGCGTCCGATGATGCACACTTTTCGCTTGTGTTCCCGCGCCAACTCGATCGCGATCTTGATGCGATAAATCGACGACGAAAAGCAGGCGAAGAACAGCTTCTTGCGCGCACGGGAGAAGATCTCGTCCAGCCGTGGCCGCACCGCGCGCTCCGACGGCGTGTAACCGGGCCGCTCCACATTGGTAGAGTCCTGCAGCAGCGCCAGCACGCCGCGTTTGCCGTACTCGGCAAACGTGTGCAGGTCGAATGCCTCGTCGTCCAGGGGCGAAAGGTCGATCTTGAAATCGCCCGTGTGGATCACCACGCCAACCGGCGTCTCAATGGCCAGAGCGACGCAATCCACCAGCGAATGCGTCACCCGGATGGGCTCAATGGTGAACGGCCCAATGGTGAATTTCTGCTTCGGAGTAATCTCAATCAGCTCGGTTTCATCCAGTTGATGATGTTCCTCCAGCTTGCCTTCCACATAGGCGAGCGTGAACTCGGTAGCGTATACCGGAACCTTGATTTCGCTGAGCATCCAGGGCAAGCCGCCGATGTGGTCCTCGTGCCCGTGGGTCAGGATGATGGCCTTTACAAGCTGCCGGTTCTCTACCAGAAAAGTGATGTCGGGAACCACGATATCGACCCCGAGCAGTTCGCTCTCCGGGAACATCAGGCCCGCGTCGATCACGATGATGTGGTCTTCCCACTGCAGGGCGAGACAATTCATCCCGAACTCGCCCAGGCCCCCCAACGGTATGATTTTGAGCTTTTTATTTTGCATTCGCGTTCATCCTTGATGCTAACACCCGGGCTGATGTGGACTCTTGACATCACCGCAAATCCGCGTTCCACGCCGGCGGTTCCCCGGCTTGCCATGGCGCTCTCCTTCGGGCTCCAAGGCCGTCGGCTTACAATTGTGCGGATGATGGCGAAGCTTCAAATGCGAAGAATTGGCGCTGTTCTGGTCCTGGTCCTCGGATGCGGCTGGATGGCCTGCGCAGAGACGTTTCCCTGCACTACGGCTGGCGAGAATAACGCCTGGCTCGGCATTCAAACCATCCGCCTGTGGCCGGGCGATGCCCCTGAAGCAAAGGGCAAGAGTTGCGAGGACATCCCCACGCTGACCGTCTTCGAGCCACAGCGAGGCCAGGCAAACGGTTCCGCCGTCGTCATCCTGCCTGGTGGCTCGTACACCATGCTCGCGGCCAATCTCGAAGGCCGCCAGGTCGCGGACTGGTTTACCACGCGCGGTTTTCGCGCGTTCATTCTGCAATACCGGCTCAGTTCGAACGGCTATCTGCTGCCCGTACCGCTGCTGGATGCGCGCCGCGCCGTGCAAACGGTTCGCGCCCGGGCGGCGGACTACCACATCGACCCCAATCGCATTGGGATTCTCGGTTTCTCCGCGGGGGGGCACCTGGCGGCGCTCGCGTCGGTGCAGACGACTCCGGGGAAACCCGATGCGGAAGATCCCATCGATCGAGTCTCCAGCCGTCCCAGTTTTCTCGTGCTTGGTTATCCCTGGATCGGCGCCATCTCCAGCGACACGTCACACCTGAGCTACTGCAAGCTGTACAACGTGATGGATCGCTGCGAGGAACTGCGCAAGGCCTACTCGCCCGACCTCTTTGTTACCAAGGACACCCCGCCCACTTTCTGGTATCACACCACGGACGACGA
Organism: Occallatibacter sp.; assembly: GCA_035552475.1. GTDB lineage: Bacteria > Acidobacteriota > Terriglobia > Terriglobales > Acidobacteriaceae > Telmatobacter. Next base: position 66,617 of record DASZLE010000089.1, on the reverse strand, counting down.
GACCGTGCCGGTGGAGCAGGGGCTTCGCTTCTACGAGGCGGAGGTCAAGGCAGGCGTTCCCGCCGAAGCCCATATCTTCGTGCATGGCCATCATGGTTCAGGCCTGGGAACCGGCGATCCCGCGCTGGACCAATGGCCGGTCCTGCTGGAAACCTGGTTGCGCGGGCTGGGACTGATCCCGCCGCCCCAGCGTTAGCGAGCCGACGCAACCTGCGTCCTGGCTGGGCGTGGATGCGTCTCTATGGCATCCGTGCGTTATTCTTGTGCGGCACGAGTTACCGCCGCTATCGTTCCCCGTTTTAGTCCCCTTGAGGAGGTCTAGCTGATGAAGGCAGGACGCTTTGCATCGTGCGGAGCCGCGCTGGCGGCTCTGTTGCTGTTTGTTTTCTCCACGGCGAGCGCGCAGGAACAGCGCAACCGGACGCCGCAGAACCAGCAAACGCAGAATCAGGAATCGCAGAACCAGGAAACCCGCAGCCCAGAGAACGCGCGCAATCCCGAGCCCGCGCGCGCCCAGCAACAAGGGCAGGCACAGCAGGGAGGCGATCACCAGGGCAATGAGAACGCGCCCATCCCTCCCGAGCATGCCTCGGTCACGCATCATGAGGTGACCCTGGACGGCAAAGCGCTGAAGTACACAGCCACCGCCGGCACCTTGCTCATTCGCGACGAAGAGGACAAGCCTTACGGCAGCATGTTCTACGTGGCGTACACACTCGATGGAGCCGAGGCCAAGTCACGTCCGGTCAGCTTCCTCTACAACGGCGGCCCTGGCTCCGCCACCCTGTGGCTGCACATGGGCTCGTTTTCGCCGGTGCGCATCCAGACGGATAGCCCCAAGGCGACGGCGGGGCCGCCCTTCCAGCTTGTCCCCAACCAGGATTCGCTCCTCAACAAGACCGACCTGGTCTTTATTGATGCCCCGCTTACGGGCTACTCGCGTGCCGTGGGCAAGGGCACGGCCAAAGACCTCACCGGCACTGACCCCGACCTGCACGCATTCGACCGCTTTATCGCTCGCTACATCACCGTGAACCAGCGCTGGAACTCGCCCAAGTTCCTCATCGGCGAATCGTACGGGACCACGCGTTCCGCCGCGCTGGCTGACATGCTGGGCAACGACGGCGTGCAGTTGAATGGCGTGGTGCTCATCTCGTCGATTCTGAATTACGGCATTCGCTCCGGCGGCTACGACATGACCTTCATTGGCAACCTGCCCAGCTACGCCGCCGCGGCCTGGTACTACAACAAGATTCCCAACAAGCCCGCGGACGTGTCCGCGTGGGTGCAGCAGGCGCGGGAATTCGCCGGTGGGGATTACGCGCACGCGCTGTTTCAAGGTGACAAGCTGTCGGACGCGGAGTTGGACAGCGTTGCAAAACAGGTGAGCCACTTCACCGGCCTCAGCGTCGATTACGTGAAGGAAGCGAACCTGCGCATTTCGCCCACGCGTTTCCGCAAGGAAGTGCTGCGCGATGAGCGCATGACGCTGGGCCGTTACGACATGCGTTTCGAAGGCGAGGACGAGGACTCGGCCGGCGAAAACCCCAGCTACGATGCCTCCGACACCGGCATCACCGGCGCCTTCGTCTCCGCACTGCACAACTACCTGGAGACCGAGCTCAACTATCAGAGCACGGATCAGTACCGGCCGACCGCGTATGGCATGATCCAGTGGGACTTCAAGCATCGGCCCACAAGCGGCGGCGGATTTCGAGGCCCGGGCGGCGAGCAGTCGGAGCCTTATGTGGCCGCGGACCTGGCCAGCGCCATGCGCAAGAATCCGCACCTCAAGGTGTTTTCCGCCAACGGCTACTTTGACCTGGCTACGCCGTTCTTCCTCACCGAGTACGACCTGGACCACATGGAACTGCCGCAGGAGTTGCGCGGCAATGTGCAGTTCGGCTATTACCCGTCGGGGCACATGATCTACCTGAATACTGAGGCGCTGCACAAGCTGCGTGGAGACCTGGAGAAGTTCATCGGCGACGCGGTCAAGTAACTCGCGAGAAAGGAAACCGGCGCGGAAAGTCCCTGCAAAAGGGTTCTTTTCGCGCCGACTTTCTTGCCGCTGGAATCAAGCCGAAGCCTGTGGCGGATGGAAAAAAGCGCGAGCATCGCGTCGAAACAAGATCCAGGCAAATAGCGCAAAGATCAATCCATGCATGGCGAGCTGCTGCCATGGATTCCAGAAGCTGACGGCAACATGGAACGCGATCCACGCGATCGCCAGCCAGCGGGCCCAGTTGCTGCCGCGGAACAGGAAGACTGCGGCAACGATTCCTAGCACGTTGACAGCGCCGACCCAAACGGACTCGAAGTGGTCGGCGGAAAGAGAATGGGAATTCATGAAGTCGCCGGCCAGGCCGGCGGCGCTTCCCAGCACCAGAAGGATGGCGACGACGGTGACGGCGATGGGGCGTTTGTTCATGGGAGTTCGTGTCCCTTGTCCGTTATTGCAGCGGCTTCCCAATCTCCCAGTGATGTCCGAAGGGATCCATCAGCCGGCCAACGCGCCAGCCGTACTCCTGATCCTCGACCGGCCACACGCTGGTTGCGCCCGCTTTGAGGCCGCACTCAAATGTGGCATCCGGATCGTCCACCACCAGCACGATGCGCGCCGTGGCGCCGCCCAGCGTCTCCGGGCTGAAGTTCTTGTGCTCCGGCGACTCGTCCGCGACCCAGAACCGCGATTGGCCAACGGAGAGCTCTGCCACCACCGCGCCATCGGGCGCCTCAATCTGGAAGAGCACCTCCGCACCGAAGGCCGCGAGGTAGAACGCGACCGCAGCTTTTCCGCGCCGGACTGAGAGCATCGGTGCGACCCGCGCGGGCGGAGCGGCAGCCTGCGCAACCTTCGCGCCCCACTGCTCCGGGTTCAGATCCCTCGCGTGCCGCGAGAACAGCCAGTGATGTCCGGCCAGGTCGCGCGCAGCATACTGGAACTCGCCATAGACCGTCTCGTGCGGCTCTTCCAGGATTTCCGCGCCGGCCGCTTTCGCACGCTCGTAGTGCTGCTCCACGTCATCGACAAAGATGGTGAGGCTTTGCGTTCCAAATCCAAGCTGACTCGGAACAGACTCGCCATCGTTCGCTCGCTTGAGCATCAGAAATGCGTTCCCGGCGCGGACCTGGGCGCCGCTCACAGGATCACCATAACGATAGAGTTCAGCAAAACCGAATGCGCGGGTGAGCCAGTCAATTGCCTCCTCCACGTCGCGGTACATTACGTGAGGAAGCACGGAATCCGTCGGAACCGAGCGATTGAAATTCACAGGGGTGGTCTGTCCTTATGGAGAATTGTGCTGCTCCAAGAAGAATAGGCACTCCCGCGCCGCCCTGTATTGTAAAAAAGCGTCACTCCGCCGCGAGGGGGATGTGGTTGTTGCGAGCCGGCGAGTGCGGCTTGTACCCGGAGGGCGTGATGTCGGCCAGTTCCCTGAATTCGTGCACAAGATGCGACTGATCGCAGTACCCGTGCTGTGCCGCCAGCGAACTCCAGTCGCAGGCCGGCAAATCACGGATCGCGCGCATCACGCGCTGCAGCCGCCGTACCCGGGCGTAGCGCTTGGGCGTTAGCCCGACCTTCGCCGTGAAGCGGCGCTCCAGCGTTCTCGGCAACATGCCCAGACGAGATGCGACGTCGGAGACACGCATGCCGCGCTCCAGCGCCCGGATGGCCGCTGCGACAGCCGGATCGAATGCCAGGTCCAGGTGCTTCAGCAGCAGTTCTTCCAGAACAGCAAAGCCTTCCTGTGGCGATCGCGCGTTCAGCAGCCGCTCGCGCAGCGTGGCGCCGCCGGATCGCCAGATGGCTCTCATGCTCATCACCTGGTTGCAGGTTTCGCCTGCTGGGATGCCCAGGAAATGGCCCGCGCCACCGGCTCGAAACTCGACTGCGGCAAGCCGGCGAAACTGTGCGGCATTCAGGATCGTTGATTGCGAGTGAGGACCGGAGAGGATCGCACCGCGATGGCGCGCCATCTGCTCCGGACGCACACGATCATAGGTGTGGAACTCATCGTCCGCAAGGTTCACCATGATGTGCGCCTGCCCAGTAGGCATGATGCGCTCGAGACCGCAGGGAAGCTCTGTTTCGTGATAATGGAACGATTTGATGAACGGCAGCAGCCGTGGGGAACGTGGTCGCGCCTTCACATTCGTCATGGCGATGAGCTTAGCACGATGGGTTTCACGCATCCGCTGCTCAATCCGGGCCGTAACGTTTCGTAGAATGGTGAAGAAAACCGGCCGCGCCGCCGCTTCTGATCCGCACTCCGCGGGAGGATTGCCTTGCTCATCGATTCCCACGCCCACCTCGACAGCCCGCGCTACAGCGACGATCGCGCCGAAATGCTGCGGCGCTGCACCGATGCCGGAGTGGGCGCGGTGCTCGCCATCGGCATCGGAGAGGGACCGGGCGAAATGCACCGGGCCCTCGATATCGGCCGCGAGTTCAACGGCAAGCCTGGCATGCCCCGGCTCTTCGCGAGCGCCGGCATCTACCCGCACAACACGCCGCAGGCAGACGACCCCGCAATCGCAAAGCTCGACCAGCTCCTGTCTGAACCCGAGGTGATCGCCTGCGGCGAGATCGGCCTCGACTACTACCACGAAGGCGCGGCGCACGATGTGCAGCGGGTGGGACTTATCCGCCAGCTTGAAGTTGCCGCGGCCCGCAAGCGCCCCATCCTGATCCATTGCCGCGGCACCAACGAGTCCGCCGACGCCTGGAATCACCTGTTCCTCGTACTCGACACCTACTGGCGCCACACTGGCCTGGGCGGCGTCATGCACTGCTTCGGCGGCGGATGGGAGGAGGCCACGCGCTCCCTCGACCTCGGGTTCCTCGTCTCTTTTGCCGGCAATCTGACCTACCCCAAAGCGCAGCCGTTGCGCGACGTCGCCGCGCGCCTGCCTCTCGATTCTGTGCTGGTGGAGACCGACGCCCCGTGGCTGGCCCCGGGGCCCATGCGCGGCAAACGCAATGAGCCGGCCATGGTCACCCACACCGCCGACACGCTTGCCGGCCTGCACAACATCGCTGCCACCGAGCTGGCCGCCGCCACTACCGCCAACTTCCTGCGCCTGTTTAGCCTCGACCCGCATCAGATTGCCTGACGGATTTTGCCCCAAACGTGGGACACTGATAGAGATAACGGCCGGAGGCCTTGGTTGCAGCCGGCTAATGAGGACGCCATGGCGCAGGATAATTCGTTCGATATCGTCAGCAAGCTCGACATCCAGGAAGTGCGCAATGCCATCGACCAGGCGCTGAAGGAGATTCGCCAGCGGTTCGATCTGAAGGATTCCAAATCCGAGATCAACCTCACCGAGGGCGACAAAGAGATTCAACTGGCTTCGAAAGACGAGTACAAGCTCGATGCGGTGAAGGAGATCCTAGGCCAGAAGCTGGTGAAGCGCGGCGTATCGCTGAAGAACCTGACGTACGGCAAGCTCGAACCCGCGGCCGGCTCCAGCGTACGCCAGAAGGTCACCCTGCAACAGGGCATCCCTATTGAGAAGGCCAAGGAGATCGTGCGCCTCGTCAAGGACTCGAAAAAGAAGGTGCAGGCCAGCATCCAGGGCGATACAGTGAGAATATCGGGCAAGGACCGCGACGATCTGCAGGCTATTATTGCGCTGCTCCGCGGCCGTGACCTCGGCGTGGACCTGCAGTTTACAAACTACCGGACGAATTGAATAGGATGGACCGGCAGCAACCGGGGGAACACTGGAGCCCCATGCGAGCGCGACATCAGGAAAGAACGGATTTGAGTACACTTGCGATAGCAACGGCGAGGGAAGTTTTCGATCTGCTGCGCGACGACCTTGTGGCCATCGAGCAGGAACTGGGCCGCGACGCCGCATCCAGCGTCAGCACCATTACCGAGATCGCCGAATACCTGCGCGAAGGCGGCGGCAAGCGCATTCGCCCATCGCTACTGCTGCTGTCCGCGCACATGCTGGGCTTCGCGGGTCCCAGCGCCATCCGCCTCGGCACCGTGGTTGAAATGCTGCACACCGCCACGCTGGTGCATGACGACATCATTGACGGCGCCGACACCCGCCGCGGCCGCCCGTCCGCCAACACCACCTGGGGCAACGAGAAGTGCGTGCTCGCCGGCGACTGGCTCTACATGCAGGCCTTCAAGGTTGCCCTGGAAGAGCGCAATCTGCGTGTTCTCGACCTGCTCATCGGACTCACCCAGCAGATGGTCGAAGGCGAGCTTTTGCAGATCCAGAAGCTGGGCAAGGCCGTCAGCGAAGCCGAGTACTACGACCTCATCTTCCGCAAGACCGCATGCCTTTTCTCCGTCTCAATGCGCCTGGGCGCGGTGCTGGCGGGCGCAACCGAGGCGGAGGAAACCGCGGTGGCCACCTACGGCCGCACCGTCGGCCTGGCATTCCAGATCGTCGATGACGTGCTCGACCTGACCGCGACTGAGGAAGTGCTTGGCAAGCCCGTCGCCAGCGACCTGCGCGAGGGCAAGGCCACGCTCGCTGTTATCCATTCCGCCGACCACGGCACTGCGGCCGACCGGCAGGCTATCCAGCGCGTTCTGGATAACCGCAGCTTTGAGAACGTAAGCCGGCAGCAGATCAAGGACATCCTGGTGCGCAACGGCTCCGTGGCCTACGCCATGAGCGTCGCCGACCGATACGCGGAGCAGTCGCGCCAGGCGCTCAAAACCATGCCCGAATCCGACTTCAAGCGCGCGCTGCTCTGGGTCCCCGACTTCGTCGTAGCGCGCGAAAAATAATTTCCCCGGATATTCCAATGCAGAAAATCTGGGCCGAGGTGGATCGCTACCTCGGCGATCTTCTCGCTCCTCACGATGCCGGCCTGTCGCATTCGATTGACGCAAACCATGCGGCTGGGTTGCCCTCAATCGATGTTCCACCGCTGCTGGGCAAGTTCCTTGACATCATGATTCGCATCTCCGGCGCGCGCCGCGTTCTGGAAATCGGCACGCTCGGCGGCTACTCCACCATCTGGATGGCGCGCGCTCTGCCCGAAGGCGGCCGCGTGGTTACGCTGGAACTGGAGCCTCGCCACGCTGAGATCGCCCGCGCCAACCTCGAAGCTGCCGGCGTGGCCAACCGCGTGGAGATTCGCATCGGCACGGCTCTCGATACGCTCCGCAATCTGCACCAATCCGGCTCCGCGCCGTTCGATTTCATCTTCATCGACGCCGACAAGGAGCGCATGCCCGAGTATCTCGATTGGTCGCTCAAGCTCTCCCATCCGGGCACCGTAATCATCGCCGACAATGTAGTGCGCGACGGCAAGGTGCTCAACCCGAAAACGCGCGATCCCCACGTCCGCGGCGTACAGCGATTCCTTGAGCTCGTCGCCGCAGATCCACGCCTGAGCGCAACGGCAATGCCCGCGGTGGGCGCGCGGGGTTTCGATGGGTTCGCGATAGCCGTGGTTCTTGATTGAGCCGATACGCGTACGAGCGCGACTTCAGTCCCGCCGTTCGCGCCCCGGCTCTAACCGATGTGCCGCTGAGCCTATTCCATCAGCTTCCGCAGCGCCACAGCATACTCATGCGGCAACGGCTGCTTCTTCAGGTTCTCGTCGCAGACCACGTGGACCGTCTCCCCCTCTGCTAGAAGTTGCGGCTCGGCCCCGTCCGTTCCGTTGCGCAGAATGCGATAGGCGAACTTGATCACTGGGCCTCGCAGCAGCGCCGGCCTCGTCTCGATCAGAATCTCATCGTCATAGCGCGCCGGTGCGCGATAGCGGCAATTGGCCTCCACCACCGGAAGAATCAGCTTGTGATCTTTCTCCATCTGGCTGTACGCCAGCCCCAGAGAGCGCAGCAACTCCACGCGGCCAATCTCAAACCACACCAGGTAATTGGCGTAGTAAACAATCCCCATCTGGTCGGTTTCGGCGTAGCGGACGCGAACGTGGCTGGTAGTAGGCATAAGAGCAGTCGTCAGAATTCAGTTTTCAGTTGTCGGCAGTCTGAGTTGAGCACGATAAGTCATCTTAATTCTGAAAACTGACAACTGACCACTGACACTTGGCTTTACGGCCTCACATGCGTGAACGGCGGCAGCTTGGTCACGTCGTTGAAGATGACGAATGCGAAGAACACCACCAGCACTACGAACGCAGCCTGGTAGATCCGCTCCTTCACGTTGATGCTGATGTCGTGGCGGAGAACGCTCTCAATCAGCAGCAGTAGGATCAATCCGCCATCCAGAATCGGGAAGGGAAGCAGGTTCAGAATGCCCAGGTTGATGCTGATGGCCGCGGCTAGACCTAACTTGGGCAGCCATCCTTCCATTTCCGCGGCCTGGCCCGCCATGCGCGCAATGCCCACCGGTCCTGAAAGCTGTGACACCGCAACCTTGCGGGTGAACAGCCGTCCCAGCACTTCAACAATCAGTGTCGAGTTACCGGTGCAGAAGTCGCTCGCCTCCGCAATCGCCTTGTGCATCGGCAGGGGATCGTTGCGCATCGGCGAACCCACTGCCTGGAATCCGAGCTTCCAGGTCGAATCCCATTGCGTCGGCTGTGCGTGAAGGGTCACGTCATGCGCGTTCCGCTCGACGACCAATGTCAGATCCTTGCCCGGATACGCCTGCATATAGGCCAGCAGCGTCGACACGGTATGGAACTGGTGCCCGTCCACCGACTCAATCTGGTCGCCTGCCTGCAGCCCGGCCCGGTCCGCCGGCGTCCCCGGCTGCACATCGTGAACGCCAATGGCCCCAGGCATGAACTGCGGCAGAATTCCTGCGTCGCTGAAATCAAGTTCATCCTGGCCCTTGGAAAGAGGCGGAACGTGCAGCGATAACTGCACTGGCTTTCCGGCGCGGTCAACGGTGGCCTGTACCGTCTGGTTCAGGTTCATCTGGGCGCGATTACCCACCTGCATCCAGTCCGGATCGGTCGCTCCGTCAAAACGCGTAATCACGTCGCCGGGCTGGAATCCGGCCTCCGCCGCGGCAGATCCCGGCACCACCCACTCCACCGTGGTGGAGTTGACCACGTATTTCGGAACCTCGTTGATCCAGTAGTAGTAGAAGAACATGAGCCCGAAGGCCAGTATGAAGTTCGCCACCGGGCCGGCGACTCCGATCAGCATCCTTTGCCAGCGGGGATGTGCCGTGAACGACCCCGGATCCTCGGTCACATCGCCAGACGTTGTGGCCCCGCCGGCGCCCCCCTCCACCATCTGCTGCATCACCGGTTTTCCGGGCGTCTGAAGATTCTGCTCCGGCGACTCGCCGGTCATCTTCACATAACCGCCTAGCGGCAGCAGGCAGACCTTGTAATCTGTCTCGCCGTACTTGATGCCGAACAGACGCGGCCCAAACCCTACCGAAAATGCCTCCACGCGCACGCCGCACAGCTTGGCGACCGCGAAGTGACCGAACTCATGGACGACCACCATCACCCCGATGAGGACGATAAACGCGAAGATGGCCACCACGACTGTGTGAAAATCCTGCATAAACTCCAAATGATTCCTCTGCGTGCGCCCGCTTTAATTCACCAGCGCGCCAGCCCTTTGCCGCGCCTCGCGGTCCGCGGCCAGCACCCCGGCAATCGTCTCCGGATGCGCTTCCGGCGTGGAAATAAGTACCTTTTCAATTGTATCTGGGATTCCGGTAAACGGGATGCGCCCGTCCAGGAAGGCCTCCACTGCCACCTCGTCTGCCGCGTTCAGCGCGATACAGTGCGCCCCGCCCTTCGCCGCCGCTTCGAACGCAAGACGAAGGCAAGGGAAGCGCTCGAAGTCGGGCTCTTCGAACTCCAGATGACGCAGCGCGCCCAGGTCGAAGGACAAATTCGACGCCGGCCGCTCCGGGTACGCCAGCGCATACAGGATCGGAAGCCTCATATCGGTTACTGAGATCTGCGCCAGGATTGACCCGTCCACGTATTCCACCAGCGAGTGCACCGTGGACTGCGGATGCACGGTCACACGCACCTTGCTAGGCGGTACATCGAACAGCCGGCACGCCTCGATGACTTCCAGCCCCTTGTTCAGCATGGTCGCCGAATCGATGGTGATCCGTCGCCCCATCACCCACGTCGGGTGCTTCAAAGCCTGCTCGGGCGTTATCCTGGCAAACTGCTCCAGCGGCGTCTGCCGGAACGGTCCACCCGATGCCGTCAACCAGATGGCTTTGACCTCGTTGTGTTTCCCTACCCGCAAGCACTGGTGCACCGCGTTGTGCTCGCTGTCGATCGGCAGGATGGGGACGTTGCGCTCGCGGGCCGCCGCGGTCAGGATCTCACCCGCCGCCACCATGCATTCTTTATTGGCCAGGCCCACTGGCTTGCCCGCCACGATCGCCGCGTGCGTCGCCTCCAGCCCAGCCACGCCAACAATTGCCGACACCACGAAATCCGCGTCAGGATGCGTGGAGCACGCCACCGTGCCTTCCGTCCCGTGAACCACTTCGATCCCGGTGATTCCCGCATCTTTCAGCCGTGCCCCGAGTTGGCCGGCCAGTTCTTCAGTGGCCAGCGACACCATCTTCGGCCGCCAGCGCGCCGCCTGCGCAAACGCCTCATCCACGTTCCGCCCAGCCGCCAGCGCGGTCACCGCGTAGCGCTCCGGAAACTGCTCAACAATGGAAAGGGTGCTTTGTCCGATGGAACCGGTCGAACCGAGAATGGCAATTCGTTTCAATGGCTTAAATAGCTGCTCGCAACCGTATCAAACCCCTCAGAACGAGTGGTGAATAACCTGAGCATACCAGAGCGTGGGAGCGGCCACGAGCAGCGCGTCGATGCGGTCCAGCACCCCACCGTGCCCTGGCAACAGCGAACCAGAATCCTTAACACCGGCGGACCGCTTCAGAGCTGACTCCGCCAGGTCCCCCACCTGCGCGGCCACGTTCACCAGCACCGCCAGTGCCACCCAGTACCACCACGCCTCGTCCGAGTAGGACAGAACCACCGAGTTCCAGCGCGTCAAAAGCCCGGCCAGGCCAAGCAGCCCCACAGCCACCAGCACGCTCCCCGCCACGGACGCAATCGATCCTTCCCACGTCTTGTTGGGGCTGATCCGCGGCGCCAGCTTGTGTCGTCCCCATGCGCGCCCGACGTACAAGGCGGCAATATCGCCCGCCCACACCACAAACAGCAAAAACAGAACCAGCGACGGCCCGTTGGCCTGCTCGTGCAGCGCAGGAACCGCAATCAGGGTCAATCCCGTATAGAACAGGCAGAAGATTGAGCTGGTTGCGTCGCTCAGCATCCGCTCCGTGGGACTGGTGAAAGTGCAAATCAGCAGCAGCCCCAGGCACAGGATCCCGAAGATGGGCAGAAAACGATCCGCGTCCTGCCATTGAAACCACGCGCCGAACAGAATGAGAGTGGCCACAGCGACCACGATGCGCAGCGGATTGGCGCCGCGCGCCTGCGACAGACTCAGGCACTCCCATGCCGCCAGCGCCGCCACTGCCGCCGTTGCCGCCGTGAACAGCCACTGCAGATACGAAGGCAGAAAGACAAGCACCAGGACAACAGGAACCAGGACAACGGCCGTCAGAACTCTCTTCATTCAGGGTTGAGAATACAGCACACCATCCTTTGGCTAAATGTAAACAGTAAAATAGATAGACTGTGTGGCTATTGGCAAAACTGTCTAGTTCGCTGTAATCTTCAATTCCGGCATGAGGGATCTATGACCCATGGACTGAGTGATCAGGTAAGAGCTCTTGCGGAAGAAAGGTACGTTAAGCCGGCGACCCGAGCCGGCTCTACGCGCTTTTCTGTCGCTGCTCGCGATTTGATGCGCGAGCTCAAGGGCAAAGGATTTCCGGCGCGAAACTGGCCGCAAATCTGCACTTCAATTCAATCAGAGAAGTTCCTTCGCGCAAATGGTTTGGAAATCGAGGCGATCGACGGGCCGCCCTCCCGTCAGAGTTCGACCGTAGTTGTGCATTACAGGGTAATAGCTAAGGAATCGGAGCCCGGGCATAAGGCCGATACGGCGCTGAGCTCCAGTGCTGAAGTGAGTGCCGAATCGCCGGAGGAATGGGCGCACCGGATGACGGGCAAACTGTTTGGCCTGCTGAAAGAAGAACTTGCAGAATACGGCGGAGGTGAGGCCTTCATCCGCTGGATACGCTCGGACGAGCGGGAGGCGCAGTGAGCCGAATCTTCTGGGACACCATGCTTCTCGTTTATGTTCTCGAAGGGAATCCGGTCTATCGCCGGCGGGTCGATGAGTTGTTGGCGCGCTCTCGCCGGCGAGGAGACGCACTTTTCACCAGCTATCTCGCCGCGGGCGAACTGGCGGCCGGAACCGAGAAGATATCGCCTCAGAAAGCAAATACGATTTTGAAAATCCTGGAGGAGATGGGATTCTCATTTCTGCCGTTCGACAAAGGCTCGGTGACACCGTTCAGCCGATTGCGCGCGGGGAAGAAAGTCACGTCGGCAGACGCCATCCATCTCGCCTGCGCGGCCTCGGCGGGAATCGACCTCTTTCTGACCGGCGGCAACCAGTTGACCAAACTCGACGTTCCCGGCATTCAATTCATCGCAGATTTCACTTCGCCATTCTTTTGAGCCAAACGCAGAATCGCAAAGAACTCTGGACGCGCCCTTAGCGAATACGCTGGTTTCTCTCTCCTCATCCTGTTTTCCGCGACATTATCACCGGCACAAGCTATTCACATCCACACTCATCTTCGGCCGCGGAGGGAAGGGAACTCCCTTCGCCTGCATCGCTCCCTCCAGGCTGTCCGGCGCCGCCGGCCGCGACGGATCCAGATCTACCCCGTAGAACGGGTCCTTCTCCGCCTCCTCCAGCGTGATAAAGCTGAACCCTTTGTCCTCGTAGACCTTCAGCAGCCTCGGCAGCATCCGCGCATCGAACGCCCCCACGTGCATCAGCAGCACGTATGGAATGTCATGCCCAAACAGCGCCTTCGCCATCGCCCGGCGGAAATCCGCATCCGCCGCCGCCGCGTCCAGGTAGCTCGTCTCCAGCTGCGCAATCGCCGCCACATCCCCCCTGGCCACGCAGCGCGCGTACGGCTCGTTCCACATGTAATCGCCAAAACTCATGGTCACATCGGCAATCCTGTATCCGTGCGCCGCCAAAAACTTCCGCGCCTCCGCATGCTTTTCCGGCGTGTCGCCTTCGGCCAGAAACGGATACCGCAGCCAGTGCCAGTCGCCGCTCCCGGCATATTGCTTCAGCACCGGTTCGCCCTTGAGCAGGTCCGCCTCCCAGTCCGTCGCCGAATTGGTGTTCAGGTTCATGTGCGACCACGTATGGTTGCCAATCTGGAATCCCGCGTCCCGCCACTCTTTCAGCATCGACGCCGCAGCCGGCTCCCGCTCCAGCAGCGCTCCGTTCACAAACCCGTACACCGGCGGCAGGTGTTCCGCCTTCATCGCCTCAATCAGCTTGTGCCCGATCTCCACCCGCGTCTCGCCCTGCGGCAGCGCGCTGTGCGCCGGCAAATCGTCCCATGTGAACGCAATCTGCTGCGCCCTCGCCGCCCCGCAGGCCAGTAGTCCCGCAACTCCAGCCGCAAACATCCAAAACGTGCATCGTCTCTTCATTGTCTGCCTGCTCCGCAACCCGCGGATCGTCCATATGGGAGCTAGGAGCTAAAAGCTAGGAGCTAAAAGCTGGCTTTCAGCTCACCGCGATCTTCGCGTGCTCGGCTTCCTCGTCCGTCACGCCCACGCTGTCGCTCAGGCCCCCGAACCGCCGCTCCCGCCGCTGAAAATCCGCAATCGCTTCCAGCAGGTGGATGCCGCGGAAGTCCGGCCACAGCCGCTCCGTCACAAAGATCTCCGTGTACGCAATCTGCCACAGCAGATAGTTCGAGATCCGCATCTCCCCTGACGTCCGGATCAGCAGGTCCGGGTCCGGCATGTGCGCCGTGTAGAGGTGCCGGTGAATGTCTTCCTCGGTAATCCGCTCCGGCGCAATGTGCTTGTGCCGCATCTCCAGCGCCAGCGCCCGGAACGCATCCACCATCTCTGACCGGCCGCCGTAATTCAACGCCAGCGTCAGCGTCGTTCCCGTATTTCGCGCCGTTGCCTGCGACGCCCATTCCATCTTGTCCTGCACTTCCGGCGGCAACTCGTGCGTCCGCCCGATGTAGCGGATGCGGATGTTGCTGTCCATCATTCGCTGCACGTTGCTTTCCAGGTAGCTCTTCAGCAGCCGCATCAGGAAGTTCACTTCAGCCCGCGGACGGCGCAGGTTGTTCTCCAGCGAAAACGCATAAAGCGTCAGCCACGGAAGCCCGATCCGGGATGCCGTTTCGGTCACCTCTTGCACGCTCTTGGCGCCTTGCTGGTGCCCCAGAAACCGCTTCAGCGACCGGCCGCCCGCCCACCGGCCGTTCCCGTCCATGATGATGGCTACGTGTTGCGGCAGACACTCCGGTTTCAGAGTCGCGTAGACCGCGCGCTCTTCCGGCGTCAGCTCGTGAATGCGCAATCTGATTTGAGAGTACAAAGAATCCGCCTCGCCACCACCGGCCTTCCAGCCCAGCTCCCAACTGCCGGTACGCCGGATTCGCGCCCCCGGAAGGACGCTCGATCCAGTGTATCGCTCCACGCCAGTCATCGCGAGTGAGGAACCGTGAACTGAAAACTGAAAACCGACAACTCGCAAATTACAATTCCGTCATGTTCATCGGCGCGCATTTTCTGCTCTTCAGCCGCAATGACGAAGCCGATCGCAGCTTCTTCCGCGATGTGCTGGAAATGCCCGCAGTCGACGCCGGCCACGGCTGGCTCATCTTTCGCATGCCGCCCGCTGAGATGGGCATACACCCCGCCACACCTGACCCGGCCCCGGGCGAGGACGGCATCGCTGCCGCCTCGCTCTACCTCATGTGCCGCGACCTCGCCGCAACCATGAAAAATCTCGCCGCGAAAGGCGTCGCCTGCTCGCCGGCGCACGACGCGGGGTGGGGCATCACCACCGCATTTGTGCTCCCCGGCGGCAGCAGGGTCGGCGTCTACCAGCCGCGCCATCGCCTCGCCATCGAAAATGAAGGCTGATGGCTGAAAGCTGCTTTACGCCGTTCGCCGCTGCCCCACCGTAGCCTTTTCTCGCAACGAGCCGTAGAACAACGTCCGTTGCAGCGGATTCAGCCGCGGCAAAAGCGATGCAATCTCCGCCAGGAATGGATCGGCCAGGATCGACGACACTTCCTCTGCCCGCCGGCTGCGCGTGTCCCGCACAAGCTGGCACAGGTCCACTTCCAGCGCGTTGGCCAACCGCTCCAGCGACCCCAGCGTCGGAATTGCTTTCCCGTTTTCGATCTTGGAGATGTACGTCCGGGGTACCTGCATCCGCCCGGCAAGCTGCCGTTGGCTCAGGTGGCGCGCCCGGCGGATATCCCGCACCTGCCCCGCCACCTGCTGCCCGGCCTCTAAAGCGGGTTGCTGGCGCATATCGGGCACCGGCACGGGTCCCAGAACCGGCGGCTCCTCAATGTCGAGTGTTTTGTGGCAGCGGCGGCAAAGCGAATTGCTGGTGCGGAACTGCACCAGCGTGCAGTGCTCGCAACGAACAACTTCGCGAGAGTCAAGACTCACCAAAGTAGTCGCCATCGGTTCTGTGCGGAGGGCCAGAGCTTGCCGTCCGGGGTGCTGCTTCGCACCACGATATGTGCTACTGTCGGAGGAGTGAACCATAATTGTCAAGTACGAACTTAGGGTCAACCCTAAATTTCACCCATCATACCCCTAAAAACCCGAAAAAACACGAACCAATTTGTGCAACATGGAGTCAGCATGAGCTTGGAAGGCCAATATGGACGCGAACAGGCCCTCAGCCTGCTCCGGGAATGGACCGAGAGCGAAAACCTGCGCAAGCACGCTCTCGCGGTCGAAGCCTGCGTCGTCGCCTATGGAGAAGCGGAAGCCGGCCGCCTCGGCCTCACCGGATCCCAGCGCGGCGCGCTCGTGAACCTCTATTCCACCACTGCCCTCCTCCACGACTTCGATTACGAGCGCTATCCCTCGCGCCAGGAACACCCCTTTGTCGGCGTCCGCGAGCTCGAGCGTCTGGGCTGGCCCCAGGAGATGCGCACCGCCATCCTCGGCCATGCCGAGTACTCCGGCACGCCCCGCGTCACCCACCTCGACAAGGTCCTTTTTGCCTGCGATGAGCTGGCCGGCTTCCTCACCGCCTGCGCCCTCGTCAAGCCCACCAAAGCCATCGCCGACGTTGAAGTACCCAGCGTCAGGAAGAAGATGAAGGACAAGGCCTTCGCCCGCGGTGTCAACCGCGACGACGTGATCAACGGCGCCGCCGAGCTGGGTGTGGACCTCGACGCCCATATCGCCTTCTGCATTGAAGCCATGAAGAAGCGCGCCGCCGACCTCGGCCTCTAAGGCGCTCCCACGCCTCAACCTTAAAGCGCTGCCGGGTGCCCCAGGTCCCTCGCACTTGGGAACCTGGAATGGCTGCTCCCGATCCTCAACCAGCGGCTTCCACAAGAAACCGCGCAATCTCTCGATGCCCGGCCTTCTCCGCCATCTCCCCCAGCGTCTCCCCCGCAGGCGACCGCAACGCCCCATCCGCGCCGCGTTCCACCAGCAGCCGCGCAATCTCCTCCCGCCCCTTCGCAACCGCGTACGCCAGCGGAGTCTGCCACGCCTCAGCATCCCACGGAAACAGCCCGTAGTCGCGAAACGCCCGGTTGAGAGCAGCCGGATCCTCATCAAGTACCGATCACACCCGATCGATCAGCCCGTATTGGATCGCCTCTATCATGTCGATCGGCCCGCGCAAAATCAGGTCGCGCGCTTCTTTGTGGCTGGCGTAGTCCGCCCACCCCGCCGGCGTGCCGTGCCACTTCTCCTCGCGCGCCCGCACATCCGCACCATGCCGCATCAGCGCATCAATCGCGCTCATGTTGCCGCGCCACGCAGCCGCGTGCAGCGCCGTATAGCCGCTCGTGGAATCCACCGCCAGCTTCACGTCGTCGCGGACATTCACATCGGCCCCGGCGCGAATCAGCGTTTCCACTACCTCGCCCGAAGTCCCCTGCCAGCTGGCTCTTCAACAGGGACTTGGCTTGTTTCCGGAGTTGTTCAAGATTGGGACGAGGCGGTAGTTGCCTTGACATGAAAATCTCCTTTCCGTTCGTGGCCTGTGTCCGCACCGCAGGCAGAAAGAAGATTCACCGGATTGTAGCTTCTCAACTTCTGCCGGGTGGGCTTGGCCCTGTCCGCGGACCGGATGCGCCCCGTGCGCCGAATTCAACGCTAATTCCAAACTCGCGGCCGAGTCAACGCCTAAAAAGCCTGATGAAATCGAGCGCATCTTTCGCAAACTCAAAGGTTTTCGCTGTATCTTCTTAAGATTCGCCAAGCTCGACCCGGTCTTCCTTGCTTCCCTCTGTTTCGCCCCTCATCATCGAAGCACTTCGCGCACTGTAACCACGCGCTAACTCCCATAGCTCCATCGTGATCTGAGTTGGATCATGGTTAAGGCCGCGGCGTGACTTGCTCCTTGAAAGCGACGCAATCTCCCAACGCAATGAAAGTAAAAGGAGAGTGACTTTTAGTTTCATTGGATCTACAACTTTCCGGGTAATTGGGCTTGCATCATTATTATACGAGCGGTATATTCGCGGTGACTCCGACAAAAGTGGTGTGCTCTCGGTGTATGTGGAGTCTCTTGACTTAGCTCGGATGCGAGCGGTCTTTCCCCAAATCGATTTAGATCGACTTGATTCACTTGGAATTCGAGGAGCTATGGGGCCCAGGGTGCTTGTTGCCGATGATGACGCGGCCCAGCGGGAATTGCTGGCTGAAATGCTGGCAGTCGACGGATACACCGTCCAGGCCGCAAGTAATGGAAAACAAGCGGCTGAGATGGCGAACGCCAGCCCGCCGCCGGACTTAATCCTTCTGGATGTCGAGCTTCCCTACAAGACTGGATTCGAAATCTGCCGGGAGGTCAAGGCGAACCCGGATCTGTGTCTGATCCCGGTGGTGATGGTGACCGGCCTGACGGAAGCCCGGGACCGGGTTCGCGGGATCGAAGCCGGCGCGGACGACTTCCTGACCAAGCCGGTGGACCGCTTCGAGTTGATCGCGCGGGTTCGCTCGTTGCTCAAGCGCAAGGAATACACCGACGAGCTGGATCGTGCCGATAATGTGCTGATGGCCCTTGGCCGCAGCATCGAAGCCAAGGACCCGTACACTCACGGCCATTGCGCGCGGATTGCCAGGTACTCGGTGCTGCTGGGGAAAGAGCTGGGCCTGGGGCGAGCGGAGTTACGGGCTCTTCGCATATCCGGCTCGCTTCACGACATCGGCAAAATCGGCGTGCCAGACGCCATCCTGCTGAAAAAGGGTCCGCTGAATGAAGCTGAATGGGCGGTCATGCGCAATCACTCCATTCTGGGCGAACGAATTTGCAAGCCGATGCGTTCGCTTGACGCGGTCCTGCCCATTATTCGCAGCCACCACGAGAAGCAGGACGGCAGCGGATACCCCGATGGTCTGACCGGCGAGAAAATCCCGCTGCTGGCGCGGGTCATGCAACTGATAGACGTATTCGATGCCCTGACGACCGAGCGGCCGTACAAGTGCGCCATTGCGCGAGCTGAAGCGCTGAATCAGATGCAAATCGAAGTGGACCGGGGGTGGTGGGACCCCAGGCTGTTCACCATATTCGCGCAAGTTGTGGAGCGCGAAAAGCTGCCCGACAGGGCACCGGATGCGACAGAGGAATAATGCCAACTCGGGCTGAGAGGAACATCCGCATTGGCGCCGCACTCGCTGGAGTAGTGATCCTGGCGGCGGCGGTTATCACCGAGCGCAGCATCGCCCGGCTGGTGAACGATGTCGAGTGGGTCCAGCACACCCAACAGGTAATCGACGGCATCGACAAGCTGGAGGGCCAAACGATCCGGCGAGAGGCCGCGGGAAGGGTCTATCAGATCACGGGCGACCCATATTTCCTGGAACGATACCGGCGGTTGGCCATCGATGTGCACGAATCGGTTGAAGGCCTGGTGAAGCTCACCCGCGATAATGCGGCACAGCAACAGCGGCTCGACCAGTTGCAGAGTTTGCTCGATCAGCGCGAAGTACTGCCGCACCTGAAAGGGCAGGCAGCCGTCCAGGAGTCGCGAAACCTGCCCGTGGTGCAGGATGCACCCCTTACGGCGGCCTTTGATGCGCTGACTGGCCAGTTGCGCGGAGAAGAAGAGGAACTGCTAAGCAAACGACGGACAGAAGAGGCGGCGAGCATCCGGCTCACGTACATCGTCCTCGGGTTGCTGGCAGTCCTGCTTGCCGCGCTGCTCACGGCGACGTATACGGTTGCGTGGCGGGCGCTGGTGACGCGCCGGCACGCGTTGGCGAGAAGCGGATTCCTGAACCTGGAGTTGGAACGGACCAATGCGACGCTGGAGGTCAAGCGCGCGGAGGCCTATCACGCAAATCAACTGAAGAGCCAGTTCCTGGCCAACATGAGCCACGAATTGCGCACGCCTTTGAATGCCATCAGCGGCTTCAGTGAACTTATGGCGGAAGAGCTTGCCGGGCCCTTGAACGAGAAACAAAAGCGGTTTGTGGGCCACATCCGGCAGGCGGCCAAGCACTTGCTGCAACTCATCAACGATGTGCTGGACCTGTCCAAGATCGAGGCTGGCGAGCTGCGCCTGGAAGTGGCCCCATTGGACCCGGCGCCGGTGTTGGGAGAAGTTGCGTCAGCAATGGCGGCGCTCGCACGCGAGAAGGCGATTGAGTTGCGAACGGAATGCGAAGCGGACCTGCTGGTGCGCGCCGATGCGCGGCGGCTGAAGCAGATCCTCTACAACCTGCTGAGCAACGCACTCAAGTTCACGCCGGAGAGCGGGCGGGTTGACGTGAAGGTTTGGCGGAATGGCGATCAAATCCGCTTTGAAGTGTCGGACACGGGGCCGGGCATCTCACTTGACGATCAGCGGATTATCTTCGATGAGTTTCGACAGGCCGCAGCGGCGGCGAATGGCGTGAAGGAAGGCACGGGGCTCGGCCTCGCGATTTCGAAGAGACTCGTGGAGCGCCAGGGGGGGCAAATCGAAGTAGAGAGCAACGTGGGCCAGGGGAGCCTGTTTCGGTTCTGGCTCCCGATGGCGGAAGCAAGCGCGGCTTCGGCCACTGAGGATTCAGCAACACCGCCTGCAGTATTAAGCGCAAGCGCTCCCTCGCGCGCAGCCGGAGAAGAATCGAGGAAGGCTCCTCTGGTTCTGGTAGTGGACAATGATGCCGATGCGAGAGAACTGATCAAGAGTGTGCTGGAGGGCGCAGGCTACGCCGTGGCCACGTCAGACTCGAGCGCCGGCGCTGTCCAGGCAATGAAGGCTCGCAAGCCTGACCTCATCACGCTGGACCTGCTGATGCCGGACGGACACGGGTTTGGCACGTTGTACGAGTTACGCAGCGCGTATAAAGAAAAGCTCCCTCCGGTCATTATCGTGTCGGTCGTGGAGGACCGCGCCACCGGCTTCGCCCTCGGCGCCACGGACTATTTGCTGAAGCCCGTCAGCAGGGACGAGCTTCTGAGCACGATAGGAAAGTATCTGCCGCCGGCCAAGGCCGCTGTGCTGGTCGTTGACGACGATCCAGCCGTGTTGGATATGGCACGCGAGGTGTTTGCGGAACCGTGGGTGACCGTTTATTTGGCGGCTACGGGAAAGCAGGGACTCGAGGTAGTGACGAGTCAGCATATAGATGCGATCGTTCTGGATTTAATCATGCCGGAAATGAACGGGTTTGAATTCCTCAGCGCACTCCGGCGCAATGAGTCTCTCCGGCATATACCCGTTTCGGTCCTGACCTCAAGGGATCTGAGTAAGAACGAGTTCCAGATATTGCAGAATCAGGCCACAAAAGTGTTTCACAAACACGAGGAGTGGCGGCCAAAACTCGTAGCGGAGATTGAGCGAGCTCTGGGAAGGAACATCTCGGAAGGGATTTCTGCGCCATGAAGACGATCCTCGTGGCGGAAGATAACGTGATCAACCGCGAATTGATTACCGAGATGCTCGAGTTGCTGGGCTGGCGAGTGATCCAGGCGCGAGACGGCCTTGAGGCATTGGATTTGTTGATCGAGAAGCGCCCTGACGCAGTCCTGATGGACCTTCAAATGCCCTGCATGGACGGCCGCGAGGCGATAAGGCGCATCCGCGATAACCCAGCCTGGCAAGGGCTCCATGTCATTGCCTGCACGGCGTTCGCCATGCAGGGCGATCGGGAAGAGATTCTAGGCCTCGGGTTCGACGGATACATCTCCAAGCCAGTCTCGCTGGCGGAATTGGACGCGGCGTTGCAGATCCAGTAAGTAGTGCTGGCGCCGGATGCCGGGATGGAATCAGATGATCTGGGTGCGGGAGCCCCCACCTGGGGACCTGGCGTGGAAGCACGGCTGCCCTTTCGTCCGGGAGGGACGACGCCACAATAGCCCAGGATGAAATCCTGGGAAACTGCGCCAAAACTCGCTCCGCGTCCCGCAGGGCCCCGATGATCGGCCGGCGGCCTGGGTTCCCAATATCGGAATTGAAAATGACCGGGGTGTTTCGGGTCCTTGATGGCCGTCACGTCATGATCGCGCCCAAATATCGCTCTGCACCAATTATGGTGCAACTGAGTCAAGCCCCCCACCCTGTGGAAAACATACCTAAACCCTTTGCCATCTATTAGAAGAAATAGTTGTGAAATTATGCAGTCAAGGGTTTCGAATTTGTTAGGCTAGAAACAGTTAGAGAAAATACGCCCGGCCGAGGAGAATCTCCTCCGCCGGGCTTTTCATTCCGGGTGAAATAAATGGCGATCTGGGACGGGACTGTGCCCCATCCATCCGCTCGGTTTCATGAGCGGATGGGTGGGCGGGAAACAGTGCGAAATCACTGCAGTTTGAGGGCATAAGACCGTGACTCCACAAGACATCGCCGTTTTTTATTTCATGTATTCTTCCCGGGCTGTGCCCCATCCATCCGCTCGGTTTCATGAGCGGATGGGTGGGCGGGAAACAGTGCGAAATCACTGCAGTTTGAGGGCATAAGACCATGACTCCACAAGACATCTCCGTTTTTTATTTCGCGTATTCTTCCCGGACTGTGCCCCATCCATCCGTTCGGTTTCATGAGCGGATGGGTGGGCGGCGGGAAACAGTGCAGAATCACTGCAGTTTGAGGGCATAAGACCATGACTCCACAAGACATCGCCGTTTTTTATTTCGCGCTTACCTGCCCGGCCGATCGAGAATCCGGAGCGGTCTAGCTGCGTTTCCGTTAGGGGACTCAGCAAGTAATTCGGTTTTCCATGCCGTGAACTCGGTTGTTACCCCCACCAATACGGATTTACCTTCGTAAGCTACCTTTTTCACGACGCGTGATCACGGTCCTTGCCAGTCGTATTTCCACAGGACTAGTATTCCTGCTAGTTCGACCGGGTGTACCAACAATCAAAATCCGGCTGTACGCCAGCATGCAGTTTGACCCGGAATTCCGGAGTTCCACACAAAGCTGCGCTTACCGGCGCCGCAGGGGAGTGTTCCAACATGGCATGGTATGCCTACTGCATTGGTGAAAAACTAGCTTTTCCTGAATTGGCCCGTCATCGCAAACCAGTACCTTTAGAAACCGTCGTCGGCGTAAGCGGAAATCAAGTTTTCCTCTATCCCGCCAGCGACCTCGCCGTTATCGTTTCCGAGCATAACCCCACTGAGAATCTGGACCAGAAGGCGGGCATGGATCATGCCAGGGTTATCGCCGACTGCTTTCAGCACTCCACCGTACTGCCCTTCCGTTTCGGCACCGTCTTCAACGACGACGAATCGTTGCGCAAGTCGATTCGTTCCAACCAGCGCCAGTTCCTCACCAATATCGACAAGCTCCGCGGCAAAACGGAGATGCACCTGAAAATCTTCGTCGACGATTTCTGCGGCAAGGACCTGGCACGGCTTCTGCCCGCCGAGGGCGTGGGCCGGGCATACCTCACCCATCTCCACGTAAATGCAGTGCGGCAGCGCGAGCGCCAGACACGCGCCCGGGCGGTCAGCTTCCAGATGCACCGGCTCTTCAATCCGCTGGATGAGGAAGTCAGTTGCCGGCTCACAGAAAGCGGCAAGATGGTGCTCGACATTGCGCACCTGATCGAGCGCAAGGGCGTGGAACGCTACCTCAACAAGTTCGCCACCACCAGCGCCACGCTGCGAGACTGCCAGATGCAGCTCTCAGGCCCATGGCCGCCGTATCACTTCGTCCATCGCCTCACGCGCGGCACGCCCGCGCCGGCGCCGCATGTCCCGGTCACTCCGGGAGCGCCGGTCGTCCGTATAGCCGAACCCGTACCCGCGATGGTGTAAGCGTCACGGAAAATCCAGACGAAAGAGCCCCGGCTTCGGCCGGGGCTTTCTCATGAGGGCTTTTTGCCCTTGGAGAATTGAATTGAGTCGTGCGCACCATCCACATGGCACTCAGCGGGCTTGCCGATGTGTTACAGTGATGTCGGTTTCGCAAGCAGTGTCCAGACGAACTGGATTGCAACAGGTCGCAGGCTCCGGATTGGTAACCCGGAGCCTGTGGTGTTTTAGGCGAGTTATTCTGCCGGTTTGTCGGCGAATCCGCTCGGCAATCCCTGCAACCCGCAGATATACTCTCCTCTATCTCGGGAGGTCCGCGATGCGAGTCCGCCTCTGCTCTCTCCTCATCCTGGCATCCGCGCTGGTTTCCGCTGGGCAGGCCCAGAATCCTCCGGAAAAGCAGCCGGTCGTGAAGTTTGCCGACGGCGGCGCCGACGCCAGCGGCGTTGGCCTCATGGACAGCATCTTTATTCCGCCCAAGGCCGGAGCCCCGTTTGACCTGAAGCTTGGCGCTGAGTGGTCGCGAGCCATGGCCAACGGCGGCAGCTTCACCCTGGTCAACGAGCGGCGCATCGTCCGCGACAGCCGCGGCCGCATTTACCAGGAGCGATTCACCCTGGTGCCCAAAGGCGGCGATCTTCAGCCTCAAATGACTGTTTTTCAGATCACCGATCCGGATCAGCACACCTGGTACAACTGCGCGCCTTACAACAAGGTGTGCGATCTTCGCTCGTACCGCCTGAGCACGACCATGCACTTCCAGCCACAACTCGAGACCTCAGGCGCGCTGCCGGATGGCAAAGGCTACCGCCAAGACGACGACCTGGGCGAGGGCAGCCAGCACGGCCTGGGCACTCACGGCTACCGCGAGGTTTACTCCTTCAACCCAGGCGCCATGGGCAATGACAAGGAAATGACGATCACGCGCGAATTCTGGTTTTCGCCGCAACTCGGCATCAACCTTAGCTCGCTGGTGGATAATCCGCAGACCGGAAAACAGATCTTTACGGTGAAGGAGCTTTCGACCTCGGAACCCGATCCGTCCATGTTCGAGGTGCCGGCCGATTATCGGGTCATTGACCGGCGGCCGGCTGAGGCGTCGCCGGCTGGTCCCCATCCATAAGCTGGAATGAGAATCAGTTGGCCCGCTGCGTGCTCTTGCTCCGGCTCAGCACGTACGAATTCCGCCGGTCTTTGGACGCGTGGTCGATCTGTTTCCAGAAGCCCACAAAGTAATCCACTGCCGAAATAATCGACACGACGACCGTAAAGTAGATGGCCGTGACTGCCAACCACCTTACCGGCAGAATGAGCCACCCGATCGTCCATTGGTACCAGTGATGCGCCAAAATGGCGGAAGCTACCGATACGATCTGGAGAACTGTCTTGAGCTTGCCCAGGTCGCTGGCCTGGATGGTGAATCCCTCCGACGCGGCAATAGAGCGCAGCCCTGAGATGAGGAATTCGCGCCCGATGATGACCACGGCGATCCAGACCTTGACCACCTGAGGCTCATAAGCGACCAGGGCAATGAACGCCGCGGTCACCATGATTTTGTCGGCCAGGGGGTCCAGCAGCATGCCCATAGTGGTGATTTGGCCGCGTTTACGCGCCAGATACCCATCCACGCCGTCGGTGATGGAGGCCAGCACAAAGAGGGTGGAGGCCATCAACTCCTGCTCGGCGCCTGCCTTCAGCGGGAAATGCGGTGACAGGATCCACAGCAGCAGCGGGATCATGACGATCCGGCTCATCGTGATGGAGTTCGGTAAATTCATTCAAAATCAATAACGTACAAAAACATCAGCCATCGTGGGAAATCGAACAAGCAGAGGCTGAGCGCGCTGCACTCCATGGTGCTAAGGCTACCACGATCCCCGATTCGACGGAGCGATGCCTGCGGGTGCATCGCTGGAAGTCAAAGGAGACGGAGACCACACCACCTATCGTCGTGCATGCATAAGAGCGATCCCACGGAGCAAGCTTTAGTCACCGCCGGATGCGGCGGGGCCGGCTCCGGAATTGCTTTCATTCCGCAAATCGCCGAACGTCCAAGGTCACGGTTCGTCAGTGTGGTCGATGTACGACCAGCTCCGTTCACGTAGAAGAGCCGCATCGAGCGTCAGTAGATGAGCTTGAGTGACAATTGAATCTGCCGCGAAGTGCCGGCCGTCTTGGAAATCTCGCCGAAACCAGATCCGGTCAGGATGTTCGAGGGAAGCCCCATGTTGACGATGTTGAACAGATTGAAGAACTCTCCTCGGAACTGGATGTCCATGCGTTCCGCGCCCGAGGCTCTCCTACCGAAGGGCGTGTCCTTGATCATTGCGAAGTCGTAATCGTAGTAGGCAGGCCCGCGGAAAGTGTCGCGTCCGAGAGTGCCGAAGCGTCCCTGGTTCGGTCCCGTTCCGGCGGCAATATGAACGGGAATACTGAAATATGTGCTGGCGTTGGCCGCTCCCATTCCAAAGTAGTCCTGGCGGTTCGTGCGCGCCGTGGACAATTTCGGCACGGCAATCTGATCGGGACGGTCGACGCCGTTTGCGCCCGCTCCTGTCTGCTGTATGCCTGAGTAAACGGTGAACGGAGCACCGGACGATATCGAAGAGATGGAGAGCAGTTCCCATCCATAGGTAAAGCTCCGCGGAAGCACGCTCAAGAAGCGCGCACTCTCCATGTGCAAGTCCTGCGCCACACTCAGTCCAAAATTATGCTTCGCGTCAAAGGACGAGGGTCCCTTCTCTGCGCGAAGATTGAACGGGTCCTGTGTCGCTCCTGAGGTAGTGGCGCCTGTTGAACCGGTACCGCTCAACACCATCGAAGTGGTGTCGAGCGACTTACCCCACGTGTACGAGGCCTGAATGCCGGGTCCGCTGTGACCCACTGTACCGAATAGCGAAGCCTGCAACGCGTTGTAATTGGAGTGCACATCATTGGTCATTACGTTCATCACCCCAAAGCCGCCGGTTACGTCGCCCGCGGAGTTGAATTGCGTGTGGGGTGCGAACTCAGGGGTAGCTCCAGGATAGGCGTTCGGAAAAGAGATGCGCGGAAGCTTCTGAGCCGCAGTTCCCACGTAGCCCAGGTCCGCGGTCAGGTTGGCGATCTTGCGCTCGAGGCCCAGCGTCCAGGTGTAGAGTGTGCCATTGCCAAACTTGGCATCGATCCCGGAGAGGTTGAGAGAACTCACCGCACCCGAGGAAGTCACGTTGGCCAAATCCCTCTCGTAGCGGTCTACGTCCATCGGCGTGTTGGCAGGAATATTCTTCGCTCCCTTCGCCAGAATGTCATTGCCGCTCAGATCGTAGGCAATGGGCAGCATCGCTGGGGTGATCGTGAACCCATACGCAAGTGGCGCGCTCGACGAGGATTGACGCCGCGGGCTGATCGAGAAAGGTGTAGAACCCGTGAGCATGTTGTCCTGCCAGATATTAGGCGGGATTGCCATCACCGCTCCACCTGCATGCGCGGTAAGGTTCTTAAGCGGCGCCCAGGAGATTTGCACCCTTGGGCCCCATCCATTCCAGGTGGTCGAATAGCCGGGCTGAGGATTGACAACATAGTCCAAGGCTCCATTCAGTGTGCGGAAGGAGCCAGTGCGGTGTGCACGCTCGGTGATGGGGGTGTAGTACTCCCAGCGGACACCGTAGTCCAGCGTCAGTTTTGGCGTGGCCTTCCAGGTGTCTTCGACATAGGAGTTGTAATCGCTGCGGTTGATGGCAGCCGGACCGATGTGTGCACCACCTGAAACTCCTGGAGGCGCAATGGCTACGATATAGGCAAATGGCGAACCTGAGAGCAAACCAGAGAGTGTATCCGGCAGAGGATCACCCAGGTTGATGTTGTGCTTCCCACTCGCGGACGCGATCGCTTCCGTTGCGTAGGCGGTACCGCCGCCGAAATCGTACTCCCCGTTCGGTGGAATACCGAAATAGGTGGTGTCCACATTCTTCCTGACCTCGAAGCCCGCTTTCAGAGTGTGTGGCCCGGCGGTGTAGCTGATGTTCTCCTGCTCCTGGAACAGATTGCCGTAGCCCTGCATCACTGATCCGCCGGCGCTGTTGAAGGCTTCAAAAAGACCGTCTTCAAACTTCACCGCTGGGTCCGTGGAATCGGGGGTAGGAAAGCCAGGGGTGGATCGGGTTATCGAGAGCGAGGACTGCAGCACAAGCTTTGGCGTGAACGTCGTGGTTACTGTCCCGATGACGTTGCGCTGTCGATCGAGGTACTCAACGGCGAAGGCGGGATCGATCGCTGTCTGATCCGGATTTGTCGTTGGTCCCGCCAGGTTGTCCATCGTGAAGCGGGCGAAGAACTGGTTCCTTGTTGAAAGCTGGTGATCGATGCGCAACGAAAACTGGTCGGCGTTGGTGGGCACCTTCGAAGCGGTCGCATAGGTATTCGCACCGAAGGAGCCAGTAGGAAGATTGGGCAGCGGATATCGAGCCAGTATCGCAGCAATGGACGGATTCACCGGAACGGCCAGCGAATCTGTGGTGCCGTCGGGAAAACTCACTGTGTCGGAGACGATATTTGAGCCTCCTGAAGGCCGTTGTGCGGCGGTGGGTACCGGCATGACCTGAGTGGTGCCCAGCACCTGGCGGAAGCCCTGGTACTCAGTAAAGTAGAAAGTGCGCTTACGCCCGTCATAGAAATGAGGGATGTAGACGGGGCCGCCATTGGTGAATCCGAATTCATTTCGACGGAACGGGGGAATCCGTCCCGGGTATGCAGGCGTCGGATGATCGAAGTAATTGCGCGCGTCAAACGCCGAATTGCGCACAAACTCAAAAAACGAGCCGTGGAAGCCAGCCGCTCCGGATCGAGTGACGATGTTTGTGAAACCCGACGCCCCGCGACCGATATCAGCCGGCATCCATCCCGAACTCGATTGCAATTCCTGAATGGCGTCTACATTGAAGTTTGGCATGATACTGCCACCCATCTCCGGATCGCTGATGTCCGCACCATCCATGGCAAACGTCGCTTCCACTCCGCGTTGGCCATTGATGGCAAACTGCTGGGTGAAATTCGTCGCGCCGTTTGTGTCGGTCATGGTGCCGGCTGCCAGGAGCAACAAAGTACTGAAGTCACGGCCGTTCAGAGGCAGAGAACTCACTGCCTGGCCGGAAAGCGCTTCACCGCCTGTTGCACCTGTACCCTGCTGCGCCGCCACGGTGATTTCGCCCCGGTTCGACAGCGTGATCACAACCGGTGGAGCATCGGCGGCCAGAGTAATAGCCTGGGCGTAGGCAGCCCTCTTGCCCTCGGTGACGATTGCGAGCCTGTATTGCCCGCCACGTAGGGAGGACAGCGTAAAGCTTCCGTCGGCGCCAGTGTTGGCTTCGGCTGTGACGGCGCCGGTCAGCTTCACTTTGGCATCTGCAATCGGCGCGCCGGCACTGTTGCGCAATAGACCATGCCAGCCAAAAGCGGCTTGCTCCCGGGCAAGGAGTGGTGTTGCAAATATCAATCCAAGTGCCAGTAATGGGCCTGCAGAACGTACGAGCCTCTTCAATGTCGACATCATCTTGCTTCTCCTGCTTGTCCGGGAACCTTCACTGTGGCCCGCTTGATCCCGTAACGCCGGTTCAGCCAGGAGCGGACAGGCTCGTCGTAATACTTCAAGACAAGCCATGCGACGAAAATCACGAATGGAATAAGTAGAAAAATCAATGTCAGCTTCATATTCAGACTGGGATGCCTTGTCCACGAGTAGCCCGCAAGCACGTAGACGAATGGAATGTGAGTGATGTAGAGCGGATAGGACAGGCGGCCGCTGAATTTGCAAAGCCTGATCATTCCCGTGCCGGCATCAGAGTGCGCGCCGCAAAGGATGATGAGCGGAAACAGGAATAGCACGCACGCCGCGTCGTAAAGCCCGTTCAGCGAGTATCCGCCAACCTTGGGGAAGGCTGGCATCTGGAAGCACACCACAAGCGCAATCGAAAGCAAGAGGAGTCCGATTTTGGGTATTCGAATCCGATCGTGAACGCGATAGAGCCAGAGTCCCAACACGAACGAGACCGTCAAGCGAAGAGGCGCCATCCAGATCTTCGGATAATCCCA
This sequence comes from Occallatibacter sp., assembly GCA_035552475.1. Lineage (GTDB taxonomy): Bacteria > Acidobacteriota > Terriglobia > Terriglobales > Acidobacteriaceae > Telmatobacter. Next base: position 37,215 of record DASZLE010000089.1, on the reverse strand, counting down.
TCCTCCATCCAGCGATCCCTTTGCGTTGGCAGTCCAAATAAGCACGAGCCCGGACAGGCCGAAGATCATCGCAAGAGTGAGCGCGCGCAGCCGGCGAAGGATCAAAGCATAAGCGATATTTCCGAGGTATTCCTGCAACAGAGACCATGCCGGGCCATTGAGTGCCTGAGATTCGTTATGTCTTCCACCCACCGGAGGGGATGGCAGCAGCAGCAATGACGTGACGTACGCCAGCAGCAGCATTGCGGCGTTCGTGTGATTGATCGGCTTACTGAAGGGATCGAAGAGGTATCCGAGAAGCCCCAGGGTGGCTCCGATCAGAACCAGTGGATGAAGGCGGATGAGACGAATGCGGAAAAACTGGAGGACCGACATCCGCGTCCATCGGTCATCGTATGCATAGGCGACGACGAACCCGGACAGCGCGAAAAAGAAGTCAACTGCGAGATAAGCGTGATGCACCAGAGCAAATGGGCCACGGAACCCAAACGAGTAATTGAAGACGTGGAAGATCACGATCAGAAATGCGGCGCTGCCCCGCAGCCCATCCAACACTTCAAAATGCTGTTTTCCGCTACTGGTGTGGTCGGCAACGACGGGAACGTTCATCAGTTAGATCACTCCACAATTGAGGTTCGGCGTTGGACTCCCGCGCGTTTTGGTGGAATAGAGCCCAGATTCAGAAGCGGCTCATCGCACGGACTCAACGAACCACAAGGGTCCCCGTCAACGGCGTATCGTCTGAAGACCCACCGACCAGGACCCGATAATCCCCTGGTGTCATGTTCCAGGCGTTCTTCTCTTCGTCGAATGTCTTCAATACGCGGTCGTCGATCGGAACAGAAACTATTTTCGATTCGCCGGGCGCGAGTGCCACCCGCACCCACCCCACCAGCCGCTTGTAAGTTTCGTCTGTGCCCTTCGGAAGCCGTGCGTACACCTCGGCGACTTCAGTCCCGGGCTTCTTCCCAGTGTTTTTGACGGTGAAGCGCGCAGTCTTGGCGCCAGGATCGATATTCAGGCCGGAGTATGCGTAGGTGGTATAAGACAAACCAAAGCCGAAAGCAAACTGCGGTTTCTTGTGCTGCTCCTCGAACCACTTGTAACCGACTGCCGCACCCTCGTCGTAGTGGACGGCATACCCTGTTTGATCAGAAGCGTTCGGAGGAGGAGCTCCGTTGACCGCTTCATCTCCAGCGTGAGCTTGACTCGCAGGGGGAATTTCGGGACGATTCGGGTGCGGAAGATCCGCTTCGCTACTGGTGAAAGTCAGCGGAAGTTTGCCGGATGGATTCACCTCCCCAACCAGTACGTCCGCCAACGCCGTGTGTCCCGAACTGCCGGCGTACCAAGCCTCGACTACCCCGGCCACCTTGTCGATCCAGGGCATGGTCACAGCAGTTCCGGTCTCCAGCACGACGATGGTGTGCGGATTCGCCGACGCTACCTGCTCGATTAACGCATCCTGATGATCGGGAAGCGAAAGGCTCGGCACATCCATGTCCTCCGACAGCCACTGGTACGCAAACACGATGGCTAAATCAGCGCTCCTGGCCAAATTCGCTGCCGACTTCGTATCCGTTCCCGGATCGAAGTCGATCTTCGTGTTCGGCAGTTTCGCCTGGAGCGCTTTCAAAGGAGAGGTTGGGAACCAGACGGGTTCTTGCCAGATTGTGGCGCCTTTGCCCGGAGGCATGATCGCGTTTCCGCCCGGCGGATCCACCTGCGCTGATCCTCCGCCGGAAATCATCCCGACGTCAGCGTGACCGCCAATGACGGCAATGCTGTGAATCTTCGAAGGCACAATCGGAAGCACCGTCGGACTATTCTTCAGTAGAACGATGCTCTTTTCTTCAACACGTCGCGCGCCTTCGAATCCTTTCTCCACATCGACGACGCTTGTCTGAAGCGGGTCGTCGACGATTCCAGACAGAAATTCAGCGTAGAGAACCCGCCGCGCATGGTCATCAATTTCTGAAATTGGCACTCTTCCGGCTTCCACTGCTTCTTTCAGCTTCGGACCAAAGAAGTCTGCCATCGGTTGCTCTTGATCGAGACCTGCTGCTGACGCCTTCTCTGTACTGTGAGTTCCTGCCCAATCGGAGATAACGAACCCTCTAAAACCCCAATCTTTCTTGAGTACGTCGTGAAGCGTGTACGGGTCCTCGCAACCGAAGTCACCATTGATCCGGTTGTAGGAGCACATCACCGCGCCGGGATTCGCAATAGAGATGGCGATATGGAAGGCGAGCAGATCGGACTCCTGCATCGCTCGCTTTGAGATGACCGCATTCACAAAGGAGCGTCCAGTCTCCTGGTCGTTCATCACGTAGTGCTTGATGTCACCGACGACATGTTGTTCCTGCTCGCACTTCATCAGGTTGCCTACCACGGTGCCGGCAAGGAGCGGATCTTCCCCCGCATATTCAAAATTGCGGCCATTACGGGGTTCGCGGGTCAGATCCACTCCGCCTCCCAGCGTCATATTGAACCCTTGCGCCCGCAGCTCTTTGCCGACCACGGTTCCAAATTCGCAAGCTGAATCCGGATCCCAACTCGCTGCAGCGCCCAGGCTCGACGGCATAGCCGTCGAATACCTGCCGTTCGCACCGCTGTCTCTCACTCCATAACCCGCATCGGAGATAACCAAAGGCGGGATGCCGAGCCGTTTTACACCTTCCACGTATCCCGCACCGCCATTCGAAAGTGGTGAAAGCGGCATCTGCCACTGCGGAGCATGGGCCATCCCATTCCCATGGAGTAGCGCCAGCTTTTCGTCGAGAGTGAGCTGTTTCAGAACCAGGTCGGCCCGCTCTTCCGGCGAAAGCCTGGGATTCATCCACGGCCGGTCATTGTTCTGAGCCGCTGCGGTGGATGCTGAAGGGATAAACGCGAGGGCCACAATAACGGTGAGAAGAAGGTAAGAACCAGACTTGCAATTCTGCATGTGTCTCCAAAGACTCTTCACGCGTGGGTGATGAAAAAGTTCATTCCTACCCGATCGGCCACCCTGTTCCGCCGTATGCCGGGCGCCGACAGAGTCTCATTTCGGCCGATCTGCGCCGTTTTCAAAGACGAATTTGGCGTTCCGAGCGTGAAGTTCCACCAGGTAGGTAACGCCGTTCACGACCGACGTGACCACACCGACGCTGTCTTCCTTTTCCTGGACCACAAGGGCTGGAACCGTAACAGTTTTCTTGTCATCCATCTTGATGGTCAACTGCACTCGGGATCCTGTGGGTGTACTCCAGGTCACTTCGCATATTCCGCGAGGTAGCTGAACGTTTCCCGCCCGAACATCGGAACTCAGGTAAAACGTCTGCGAGTTCTTCGCGGCCATGAGTGTGACCGAGGACAAGATGAATAAGAGGGCGAACCCAAGGATGCGCCTCATAGAAAGCCTCCTTCTGTCCATCGCGGAAGTCCTGCGGACTTCCGACGTTGTCAGGCTAGGCTCAGCTTGTGGAGTTTTTCAGGTGCATCGTGCATCAGACATATCGCGAGCGCAGCAACTCTCTCATTTACAAGAAGATAGATCGCAGGCGAGGCCAGGATTGGAGGGATGTATCATACAGGTTTCTGAGGTCGAAACAATTCACCACGTCTCGACAGCGACGACCGTTGGCGGGCCCGGATGGCCTTCAATAACTTTTGCCTCGATTACAGCTTCCATATTGAGTTGGTCCCAGTTCTTCGGAGCCTTTTGCAGCATTGCATCCAGGTACGCCGGATTGGAGACGACCTCGCTTGCTGCTTCGGTTCCTTCTCCCAGGATGCCGGCCAGGATGATGACGGGCTCGCCGGTCACCGTGTCATGAAGCCGGGCGACGATGGCGTAGTCCCGCGCGAGACTCTTGCCTGGAACCTGCCATTCAAGAGTCCAGATCTTTTTAGGCGCACTCTTGCGATCCACTACCTCTCGGACGTGATTGTCATATTCAAACCCCAACGGTAAATCCTGCGTTATGCGCATCGTCCAGGGATTATCGAATGCGCCAATCAGGACAAATGGACCTTCTCGCAATTCAGCAAAGCCGGCATCCGAAGCGGCTAACACGCGAAATTGGCCATTCTTCGGAACAAGAGGCGCAAGGGATCGGGCGAGGGTGATGACATCGAACGTATTAAGATTGCCGCCTTCCGAGGCGGGGTAGGTCCGGATCTGGGGATCCGCGGAGTCGGTTGGTTCGGCAAGACAATACGTAACTCGGCTCGAAGTTGCGGTAATCGGCTGCCAGAAGCGCGACATGTTCGAGGGTTCACCGGCGCCTGCTGCCTGGCTCGGAACTCTCACGCGACCAACGATAAATCCGATCAGCGCGGCGACGAGCAACGCGGCGGCAATCGGAATCCAGCGGCGGGTCACGAGTCGTGAATGCGCCTGTTCGGCTTTTGCGTGCGGGAGCGATTGGAAAACAGAATCCTTCGGAAGCGATTCCACTATCTCGGCGACGGATGGCTCTGCCGTGGCGCCCATCTGAGAGGCGGCCGGCTCCCGAAAAGTCGGAACATAGGAGCCGATCGGCAGTTCGATTACCAATTCCCCGGCGTGATCGGGGTTGTAATAGTATTGGCTGAGCCTTTTCCGAACCTCGGCTGCCGCGGTGCGGACCACCGGATCCAGACTGACATCGTAGACGTGTTCGCGCCCAAAAGCCTCGATGCCAATTGTTCTTTCCTTCAGTTCGCTTGCATTGCCAAGGAGCGTCTGCTCGACAGCGTAGGTGAGCAGCACCGGGTATCGCTTGCTATTCGTGAACAATGGGTGCGCAACAAGCCGCCTCAGTTGTTCGCGAACGAGCGCTGGATCCGGCCCAAACTGCACACCGTTCTGTCCATTCACCGAATGTGACGAAGACGCCATATCAAACGACCGCTCAAGAACCGCTCCGCCACACCCTGGCAATCCCCTGAGCTGAAGCGACTTAAGCATCGCCCTCAGCGGAAGACCGAAGATCTGCAGCAACTCATAATCATTTCATACGAAAGGCGTCGTCGTCATTCGTCCCGAATCGCCCAGCCGTTCCAGAGAAGGCGGAGGGTCCCTCTGGTACGAACCGTATCCCACCGGAGCAGCCGTGCCGGCTGCCTCATTCGCCGGAGGCGGCCGTTCTTTCATCTCATGTTGTACGATGCAGGTGCATGTTTCTTGACCAGGCGCCGATTACCGCACAGGAAGTACTGCGCGTGTTTCATCGCGACGAGCCAGCACTGTTTCTCGGTGCGGCATTCAATACCATCGCGCTGATCTGCTTCGGCTTCTGCCTGGTGCGGCGCCGATTCAACGCGCTGCTGGTGTGGCTCGCGCTGTTCGCTTCTCTTTACGGCACGCGCCTCTGGCTGCAAACGGACATTGTTAGCCTCACGCTGGCCCAAAGAGAGATCTTTCATCGCATCCGCGAGGCCATCAATTATCTGGTCCCCATCCCGGCATTCTTTTTCTTCCAGGCGGTTGGCCTGCTTCCGCGGCGGGGCAAGCTTATCACCGGTATTCTTGCACTCGTCTTCTCGAGCCTGGCAGCCCTCAGCGTGTTTGAGGGTTCGATTCCGCTGGTGCACAAAGTCAACAACGTCATTGTGATCCTTGCGCTGTTCTGGGTCCTCTTCCAGGCGTATTTTCAGGGGTCGCGCGACCGGGATTTCGTGGTGCTTCGAAGCGGGCTCCTGTGCTTTGCCGTGGTCGCATTCTGGGACAACCTGGGCGGCGCCAGATTGCTCAGAGCCGACCTGGAGCCCTATGGCTTCGCCCTACTGCTGGCTTCCCTGGGCTACGTGGCGGCAAGGCGCACACTGCAGCGCGAAGAGCAACTGAATGAAATCCAGAAGGAACTCTCGCTGGCGCGGAGCATCCAGCTTTCGCTTCTGCCCGGAGATTTCCCGGGCTCTTCCTCGTTTCGCGTGGCAGCGCTCTACGTACCCATGACCTCGGTGGCCGGCGATTTCTACGACTTTGTGGTCGCCGGCGAGGCCAGCGCGGGGTTGCTCATCGCGGATGTCTCCGGGCACGGGGTTCCGGCGGCGCTCATCGCTTCCATGGTGAAGATGGCGGCGATTTCGCAACGCGAGCAGGCGGCGCATCCGGGCCTGGTGCTGACCGGAATGAACCGGGCTCTCTTCGGCAACACACAGGGCCAGTATGTTACGGCAGCCTACGCCAGCCTGGATGCCGAGCGAGGCGAACTGCGGTATGCGGCCGCGGGGCATCCTGCCATGCTGTTGCTGCGCCAGGGCGAGGTAAGGGAAGTGGTGGAGAATGGGCTGCTGCTGGCCGCCGTGGACGGCATCGAGTACAGCGAGCGGGCATTGGCGTTGGCGCCGGGCGACCGGATTGTTCTTTACACCGATGGCATTGTGGAGGCGCGCAACGCCGCGGGCCACATCTTCGGCGAAGACGCTCTCACTTCCGCCATCAGGATGAGTGCATCAATGGCCCCACGGGAAGCGGCCCTCGAGGTGGTGCGCAGCGTGCAAGCATGGTCGCCGAATCAGGACGACGACCTGACCATCCTGGTATGCGATTATGCCGGCGGGTAACTGGCGCTTGCATAAAAAGCGAAGGGCGAGCCGGAAAGGCTCGCCCTGGTATAACTGACCACTGACCACTGACCACTGAAAACTGACCACTGAAAACTGACAACCGCCTTTACGCGTAGATTCCGCGCTGCTTGATGGTGAATGCCACCCGGTCGATGGCCAGCATGTACGCCGCGATGCGGTTGTTTACGTTGTGCGCCTCGGCGTAGCGGATCACGTCCTCAAAACTGTCGCGGAGGATCGTCTCCAACTGCTCGTTGACGATGGCTTCCTTCCAGAAGTAGCCCTGACGGTCCTGCACCCATTCAAAGTAGCTGGCGGTGACGCCGCCGGCGTTTGCCAGGATGTCCGGCACGACGAAAACGCGCTTGTCGGCCAGAATCTCGTCGGCTACTGCGGTGGTGGGGCCGTTGGCGCCCTCCACCACAATGCGCGCCTTCAGCTTCTCCGCGTTGCGGCTCGTGATCACATTCTCGGTCGCGGCGGGAATCAGGATGTCGCAATCGGTGATCAGCAACTCCTCGCTGGGCATGGCCTCGGCGCCTTTGTAGCCCAGCAGCGTGTTGTTGCGATAGCGGAATTCCAGCAGCGCGTGGATGTCGATGCCGTTGGGATTGTAGAGGCCGCCGTCTTTTTCCGCGATGCCGATGATCTTGTAGCCGTGCTCCATCATCAGGCGGGCAGCGTTGGATCCCACATTTCCGAATCCCTGGATGATCACGCGACAGCCCTCGACAGGCAGCTTGAGATAGTTGAGGCTCTCGTTGCAGACCACCATCACGCCGCGCCCGGTGGCTTCCAGGCGGCCGCGCGAACCGCCAAGGGTCAGCGGCTTGCCCGTGACCACGCTGGTCACGGTCTGGCGCATGTGCATGGAGTAGGTATCCATGATCCATGCCATGGTTTGCTCATTGGTGTTCACGTCGGGTGCGGGTACATCCTTTTCCGGCCCGATAAACTCGATGATTTCCGAGGTGTAGCGGCGGGTCATGCGTTCCAGCTCGCCCTGGCTCATCGTCTTCGGATTGCAGATGACGCCGCCCTTGGCGCCGCCAAAGGGGATGTTGACCACGGCGCACTTCCAGGTCATCCAGCTGGCCAGAGCGCGCACCTCATCCAGGGTCACGTCGGGCGCGTAGCGGATGCCGCCCTTGGCCGGCCCGCGCGCCTGCGAGTGCTGCACGCGGTAGCCCGTGAACATTTCAATGCGCCCGTCGTCCATGGAGACCGGAAAATGCACGATCACCTCACGCGAGGGCGAGCTCAATACTTTCCAAAGGCCTTCGTCCAGGTTCAGCTTGCGTGCCGCGAACTCGAAACGGGCGCTCTGCGCCTCCCAGGGATTAATCTCCTGGTCCAATGTCACGGCGGGGGTCAAAACAGCCATACGATTCTCCAATTCCTCTCTTTGCCTGGCGCGGCCGCCGAGCCGAAAATGCCTCGGGCGCTACTTGAACGCGCAGGATTTCTCCGCTTTCGACGGAGGGCACAGCAATCAATTCGCCGGCTCTTTGCCTCGGGCTGGGGTTCCTGACCCCATTTTGCCCGAAAGAGCCCAAACCCCAGTGAGTCTAGGCTGTTCGAAAGAGGGCCGTCAAGGACGATGAACACGGTTCGCCACGTTTCGTCGCGTTCTGTCCCCAGTCCTGGCTTCCTTCCGGCGCCGGGAAGTCCGGCTATCCGGTCCATCCGTGAGAGTAGACGCCGCCAACGCCAGTTTGGAGCCTACTTTATGCTGCAGCCTCCCCGCTCTTGCCAATATCCCATTCCAAACGAGACACTTTAGGGCAATATTCTTTTTGGAGTTCAATCTGTTACGGCTGAAGAGGCTTTCATGCGATACCTTTCTTGCGCGACCCTCCTCGCGGTCCTTGCGGCCGCCGCCTTCGGCACTGAGGCCCAGGCGCCCATCGCGCCCAGGACGCCGGTAGCCGCTCCGCCGGTGCAGTCCCCGGCTGGCGCACCCGTTCCTGCCAATGCGGTTGCCGGCGCGATGTCGGCCACCGGCGGCCAGATGCACCCGCTCACCGCTGACGATCTCCAGGCTTTCTTCGATGGCATCTTCCCGCTCCAGCTTGAGCGCAGCGACATCGCCGGCGCCACAGTGCTGGTGATGAAAGACGGCAATATCGTCTTTGAAAAAGGCTACGGCTTTGCCGACGTTAAATCGAAGAAGCCCGTCGACCCGGCAAATACGATGTTCCGCATCGCGTCCATCTCCAAGCTTTTCACCTGGGTTTCGGTGATGCAACTGGCCGAACAGGGCAAGCTCGACATCGACACCGACGTCAACCGGTATCTCGACTTCCAGATCCGTCCCGCCTTCTCAAAACCAGTTACCCTGCGCAATCTGATGACCCACACCGGCGGGTTCGAGGAAGTTCTCAACGACATCATCGTCCTCAACGCCAAAGACAAGCCCGCGCTCCGCGATTATCTCGTCGCCAACCAGCCGCGCCGGCTGTTCCCGCCCGGCCAGGTCACGGCATATTCCAACTACGGAATCGCCCTGGCCAGCTACATCGTGCAGCGCGCCAGCGGCGAGCCCTTTGAGCAGTACGCTCAGGAGCACATCTTCGCGCCTCTGAAAATGACGCACTCCTCCTTCTACCAGCCGGTGCCAAAAACGCTCGAGCCATTCCTCTCCGAGGGTTACCGCGGCGACACTGCAAAGCCGGCCGTGGGATACGAGTTCGTGGGCGCCAGCGGGCCTGGCGGCCTTTCCACCACTGCATCGGATATGGGCCGCTTCGGCCACGCCCTGCTCAATGGCGGCGAGCTCGACGGTGCCCGCATCCTCAAGCCTGAAACCCTGGCCCGGATGTGGTCGCCGCAGTACCAGGCCAACCCGCAGATGCCGCCCATCTGCATGGGCTTTTACCAGGACTGGCGCAACGGCCTGCACTGGATTGGCCACGAGGGCGACCTCATCGCCTTCCACTCGCTGTTCTTCGTTGAGCCCACGCAGAAGCTGGTCCTGTTTGTCTCTTATAACTCGTCGGGCGGCGGCGCCAGGCCGCGTCCCGAGGTCATCGATTTCTTCTCCGACCGCTATTTCCCCGGCGCGCCTGCCGTCACGTTCATCGCCAAGCCCACCGGCAACTTTCGCGACATCGCCGGCCGCTACCAAAGTACTCGCCGCGCCGACTCCACCAAGCTCCGCCTCATGAACATCGGCAGCCAGGTCACGGCCAAAGTGGACAAGGACAATGTGCTCACCATCGGCGGGTTCAACGACCTGCGCGGCCATCAGGAAAAATTCAAGCTCATCGGCACGGACCTCTGGCAGGCCCAGGACGAGCAGGACCGCGTCTTTGCCATTCGCGACGGTTCCGGCCACGTCGTACGGCTTGCCATGATGTTCCCCGGCATCCAGTTCGAGCGCGTCCCCTGGTATGCCAATAACAGTTGGACGATCCCCGGATTCATCGTCAGCCTTGTCATCCTCGGCCTGGTGTTTCTCACCAGCCTCATTCGGCTCGGCCGGCGCCTGTTCTTCCGGCGTCGCCCGCGGCTCGAACCCCAGACCGGCACCATCTGGCTCACCTTCGGCCCGCGCTCGGCGGCCTTCGTATGGTTCGTTTTCCTCGGCGGCGCGATGTGTGTTTTCCTCGCCAGGGGCAATGACCAGATGCCCCCCACCCCGGCCTGGTTTCCGTGGTTCGTCCTCATCAACTGGCTCAGCGGCTTCGCCATCTTCCTCAGCATCTTTGCCGTCCTGGCCGCCATCCGCATCTGGTTCCGCGACGAGCTCCGCTGGATCACCAAAGTCAAGTTCAATTTCGTCGGCCTGGCCTGCCTCTTCCTGAGCTGGTTCGCAGTCTTCTACCGCCTCATCGGCCCTGCGCATCGCCTTTAGTTCGTAGTTCACAGTTCGGGCGCGCCAGCTTTCGTCCACTGACAACTGAAAACTGACAACTGTGATCGGCGAACTACGAACTGACAACGTAGAATCAACCTAATCCCGCCTCATACCGGCTCTGGAGGCCTCTTGCTTTACTGGCTGCTCTATCAAAAGCTCTACCCGTTCTTTCATCCGTTCCGCATATTTCGCTATTTAACGTTCCGCACCGCATTTGCCACGGGCACCGCTCTTCTCATCGCTTTGCTCATCGGCCCTTATGTCATCCAGAAGCTCCGCGAATTCCAGATCGGCCAGTACATCCGCGAAGAAGGCCCCCAGTCGCACCAGAAGAAATCCGGCACGCCCACCATGGGTGGAGTCCTCATCGCCATCGCCATCCTGCTGCCCACCGTCCTCTGGTCCGACCTCTCCATTCCCTTCGTCTGGATCTGCGTCTTCTCCACGCTCGCCTTCGGCGCCGTCGGTTTTGCCGACGACTACATCAAGGTAATCAAGCGCCGCAATCTCGGCCTGACCGCCCGCTCCAAGCTGCTGGGGCAGGGAATCGCCGCCCTTATGGTCGCTGCTGCGCTTGTCGTCCTTGAGCAGTTCAAAATGTTCTCCACGCAGCTCTCCGTTCCCTTCGTCAAGAGCCTGCGCCCTGACCTGCTGTGGCACTGGCCCATGCACGTGCCGCAACTTTATTTCCTCGGCTTTCTCCCGTTCGCCGCATTCGTCGTCTTCGTGCTCATGGGTTCCTCAAACGCCGTCAACCTGACCGACGGCCTCGACGGGCTCGCCATTGGCTGCACCATCATCGCCGCCGGTGCTCTCACCGTCCTCACATATGTCAGCGGCCACGTGGTCTTCGCCGACTACCTCGAGCTGCAGCGCATGCCCAACGTCAGCGAGGTCACGGTCTTCTGCGGCTCCATGGTCGGCGCATCCATCGGCTTCCTCTGGTACAACGCCCATCCCGCGGAAATCTTCATGGGCGACGTGGGCTCGCTCGCTCTCGGCGGAGCCATCGGCACCGTGGCCGTCATCATTCGCCAGGAATTCCTGCTTCCCTTCATTGGCGGCATTTTTGTCCTTGAGGCCCTCTCCGTCATGCTCCAGGTGGGCAGCTACAAGCTGCGCAAGAAACGCATCTTCAAGATGGCCCCCCTTCATCATCATTTCGAGCAGCTTGGTTGGAGCGAATCCAAAGTCATCGTCCGTTTCTGGATCCTGGCCCTGGTATTTGCACTGTTTGCGCTCACTACGCTCAAATTGCGGTAGGGCCTGACGTTCTATAGGCTCAAGGTGCACAATAAGAGGGAAGAAAAAGGAGCAGTGCTGGAGCTAATAGCTAAGAGCTAAGAGCTGAACGGTAAGGGCTGAACATGATGGATCTCAAAGGCAAGAAGGTGCTGGTCGTCGGCCTGGGCAAATCCGGGCTGGCCGCTGCGCTCTTTCTCCGCCGCCGCGGCGCCCAGGTCACCGTCTCTGATATCCGCAGCGCCGAAGCCCTTGCCAGGGACATTCCAGCGCTTCTCGATGCCGGCATCAACGTCGAAGCCGGCGGTCACGGCCTGCTCACCTTCCGCCGTCAGGACCTCATCGTCGTCAGTCCCGGCGTGCCGCTCGACACTCCCGAGCTGGCCCAGGTGCGCAACTTCGGCCTGCCCATCATCGGCGAGCTGGAGCTGGCCGCGCGCTTTCTCAAGGGCAAGATTCTCGCCATCACCGGCTCCAACGGCAAAACCACCACCACTACGCTGGTGGGCGAGATCCTCAAGGAATCAGGGTTCTCCACTCTCGTCGGCGGCAACATCGGCGTCCCCGTCGTCGCCCTCATTGACGAGAGCACCGACGAAACCTGGTCGGTCCTCGAGGTCTCCAGCTTCCAGCTCGAAAGCACCCAGCAGTTCCATCCCGCCATCGCCGTCATCCTCAACATCACGCCCGACCATCTTGACCGGCACGGCACCTTTGAAAACTATGCCCTGGCCAAGGAGCGCATTTCCGAGGCGCAGACGGAGCACGATTTCCTGGTCCTGAACGCTGACAACGCCCGCACCGCCGCGGCCGCATCCCGCTCCGCCGCTCACGTCTACTGGTTCTCCATGGAGCGCCCGGTTCTGCAGGGCGCATGGGTTGAAAACGGCGAAATTTTCTTCCGCCATTCCAAGGGCGCGTCGCCGGAGCCCATCATTCCGCTCTCCAGCATCCCGCTCAAGGGCGCGCACAACGTGGAGAATGTTCTGGCCGCCGTCTGCTCCGCGCGTCTCGCCGGCTGCCCCGGCGCGGCTGTCCACCGCGCCATTGAGAATTTCCGCGCCGTCGAGCATCGCCTGGAATACGTCACCACCGTCAACGGCGTCGAGTTCTACAACGACTCCAAGGCCACCAACGTCGACGCCACCGCCAAGGCTATCGCTGCGTTTCCCGGCGGCATTCATCTCATCCTCGGCGGCAAAGACAAGAACTCCGACTACACGCTGCTGGCGCCGCTGCTGCGCCAGCGCGTGCGCGCCGTCTACACCATCGGTTCTGCCGCGTCCAAAATCGAGTCGCACCTGCGCGGCGTAGTGCCTCTCCACTCCTGCGAAACGCTGGAGAAAGCCGTGGCTACCGCGACCGGCGCGGCTCGTCCCGGCGACGTCGTGCTCCTGGCGCCCGCCTGTTCCAGCTTTGACCAGTTTGAGAGTTACGAGCACCGCGGCCGCGTCTTCAAAGAACTAGTCGCCGACGCCCCCCGTTTCCGAGTCGTTCCCGAAGTCGCCGAAAGCACCCCCCGCTCCTGACCCAAGCCGTCATCCAAATAAACGCCGTCTCCCACAACAGCCGTCATCCCAAACAAAGGCTGTCACTGTCATCCCCACAAAAGCTGTCATCCCCACAAAAGCGGTCATCCGCATAAAAGCTGTCATCCCCACAAAAGCTGTCATCCCCACAAAAGCTGTCATTCACACAAAAGCTGTCATCCTGAGCCGCAGCGAAGGATCTGCGGTTGCAGGTTGCCTTTGCTCTTGTTTTTCTTTCTGTCATTCCCGCCAGGGAATCTGCTTCTTCTGTCTCAATCCCTGTTCCCTGTTCCCTGTTCCCTGTTCCCTGTCCTTCTCACTTGACCACCTTGATTCGCCTCCGCCCACACCCGCCGCTTTCCACACCGAAGCGTGAAATCATGACCTCGGATGTGTCGGAATGGCAAAGCGCGTAGGCGTTGACAAATGGATCTTCTTCATCACGCTCCTGCTGGTCGCAGTGGGCCTGGCGATGATCTTCTCCGCCTCCGCCGTGGTCTCCGAGGCGCGCTATCACTCGCCCTACATTGACGTACTGCGCCAGGCCGGATGGGCCCTCACCGGCGTCCTCGCGATGATCGTGCTCATGCGCATCGACTACTCGCGTTACAACTCGCCGCGCTTCATCTATCCCGCCATCTCCGTCACAACCGTCCTCCTGGTGATGGTTTTCTTCTTCCGCAATTCGCACGCCACCCACCGCTGGATCCGCTTCGGCGGCTTCTTCAGCTTCCAGCCGTCTGAAGCTGCCAAGCCCGTCCTCATCCTGTTCCTCGCATGGTTCCTGCATACGCGCCTTGACAAGATGCGCGACTGGAAAAACACTCTGCTCCGTTCCGTAATCATCCCGCTCATCTTCATCCTGCTCATCGTCAAGCAGCCCGACCTCGGCACCGCGCTCGTGCTCGCCGGCGTTACCGCCATGATCCTGGTCCTGGCCGGCATGGATTGGAAATGGCTCGCCGCCGGCATCGCCGCATCCCTGCCTCCGCTGGCCGCGCTGCTCTTCTGGGTGCCGTGGCGCCGTGCCCGTATGCTCGCGTTTGCCAATCCCAATCTCGATCCCCAGGGCGCAGCCTTCCACATCAACCAGTCGCTCATCGCCGTTGGCTCCGGCGGCCTCACCGGCCGCGGCTACATGGAGGGCATGCAGAAGCTTTTCTACCTGCCCGAAGCCCAGACCGACTTCATCTTCGCCAACATCGGCGAGGAACTCGGTTTCATCGGCGCCATGATCATCGTCATTCTGTTTGTGGTGTTCGCGGTGCGCGGCCTGCGCGTTGCCTTCAAGTCGCAGGACCCGTTCGCGCGCATGGTCGCCTTCGGCATCACCACCGCGATCCTGCTCCAGGCCTTCTTCAACATCAGCGTGGTGCTCTCGCTCGTCCCCACTAAGGGCATCCCGCTGCCGCTGATTTCGTCAGGCGGCACCTCGCTCTTCATTACGCTATCGAGCATCGGCATCCTCCTCAACATCTCGCGTAAGGTGGACTGATAAGCCGGAATAGAATGGTCGTTCAAGGAGAAGACCCATGAATGATCCTGTCAGATTCACAGTTCCACTTTCGTGCCGAGGCATTGGGGAACTCAACCTCAAATCAAGGCTGAACACGGCCCGACGCTTCGTTGGGGTTTTCGCGCCATTCGCTGCACCTAAGAAAGGGTGTGACAAAGACAGCGATTGGACCGACTCCGTCCGAAATCGCCTGTTGAAAATGAGACCGGACGACTGCGATCAGTACCCGCCAGAAGCGAACCGCAAGAAGGAATTCATGGTTGATTTCCTGTGGGAAGAGAAGAAACTCGGAAAACGCGCTCTCCTAGCATGTGAGAGCGAATGGGGATCGGACCCATACGGCCGTCGAAATAAAGTGAAGGTTACCTACGATTTCGACAAACTGCTAGTCTTCAAGGCACCGTTCAAGCTGCTGCTCTTCGAGTCTGCGGATGCCGACGCCTCCGGCAATCCGAAGAAGGGCGCATTTACGATCGGCGATGTGAAGGACATGCTCGAGGAGAGCCTCAGGAATTATTGGCATCATGTGCCAGGAGAAACTTACGTTTTTGTCGATTTTCCGAGCACGGGAAAGCCGGGAACGAACGGAAGATACGATGCGTACGTCTGGATTTCGCAGCAGCTGGGGAAACAGGCCGCCTCGGTGGAGCGCCTCATGACGGGGGAACTTGCACGAGGAGCGAGCACGTCCAAAGACGGAACGGCTGGGATGGCTCAACCTTGACCGGACCCCGCATCCTGATCGCCGGCGGCGGCACCGGCGGCCACATCATCCCCGCCCTCGCCGTCGCCCGCGCGCTCGTCGAACGCCACCACGCCGAAATCCTTTTCGTCGGCACCCCGCGCGGCCTCGAAGGCCGCATGGTCCCCGCCGCCGGCTTCGACCTGCGCCTCATCAAGATCGGCCAGCTCAAAAACGTCTCGCTGCTCACCAAGCTCCGCACCGCCTTCGATCTCCCCAACGCCCTCTTCGTCAGCCTCGGCATCCTGCGCCAGTTCCGTCCCGGCGCCGTCCTCAGCGTAGGCGGCTACGCCTCCGGCCCCGCCAGCGCCGCGGCCCTCCTCGCGAGCATCCCGCTCATGGCCTTCGAGCCCAACGCCATGCCCGGCCTCGCCAATCGCCTCATCGGCAAACGCGTCGCCGCCGCCGCCGTCAACTTCCCCGCCGCCACTCGCTATTTCCGCAACGCCGAAGTCACCGGCATCCCCGTCCGCCAGGAATTCTTCTCCATCCCCGAGCCGCCGCAAGACGCCCTACCGCATCTGCTCATCTTTGGCGGCTCGCAGGGCGCGCGTCTCTTCAACCAGACTCTCCCCGCGATCGTTCCCGCGCTCCTCGATGCGGTTCCCGGCCTTACCATCCTGCACCAATCTGGCGCGCGTCACTTCGAGTCCACGGAGTCTGCGTACCGCGCTACCGGCGCCGATCCCGCGCGCTGGCAAGTGCAGCCCTTCCTCGACGACATGCCCGCGCGCTTTGCCGCAGCCCATCTCGTCATGGCCCGCTCCGGCGCATCCACCGTGGCCGAGCTGGCCGCCGCCGGCAAGCCCTCGCTCCTCGTCCCCTTTGCCGCCGCTGCGGACGACCATCAGAAACGCAACGCGGAGGAACTCGTCAAAGCCGGCGCTGCCGTGATGCTGCTCGAACCGGAGCTGGCCGAACCCGCCCGCCTCCGCGACGCCCTGATCGTCCTGCTCCGCGAGCCCGCCAAGCTGACCCAAATGTCGGCTGCTGCCCGCACCCAGGCCCATCCCGACGCCGCACAGCGCATCGCCGACAATCTGGCCAGACTCGCTGCGCGCTGACGCTCCAACATCTTTGACAACTGAAAACTGACAACCGGCAACTGAAAACTGCCGCCTGAAAATACGAAGGCCCGCCTGCCGAAGCAGACGAGCCCTCTTGTCAACCCAGATCTTTCAACTCAGGTCAGACGATTACCGGTGTCCGCCGCCGCCGTGAGAGCCACCGCCCCCACCACCGTGGAATCCGCCACCGCCACCGCCGTGGAATCCGCCACCGCCGCCACCGCGCATGGCTCCTCCACCGCCGCCGTGGAACCCGCCACCGCCCGCGCCGCCGCGATATCCGCCGCCAACGCCTGGCCGTGCCATCCCGCCGCGATACCCACCGCCGCCGCCGTAGCCGCCTCGGAAAGCATTCACACCACCGCGGTTACCATATCCGCCGCGACCGCCGTACCCGCCGCGACCGCCGTATCCGCCACGGTATCCGTACCCGCCGCGATATCCGTATCCGCCACGGTATCCGTACCCGCCATAGCCCCAGCCGTGCCGGCCCCAGCCGTACCACGGTCCGGCGCCGATAAACAGGCCGCCCGCGAACCAGTCAGACCCGTAATACCCATAGGGCGCGCAAGCATAAGGATAGTAAGCGTAATAGCCCCATTCGCACTCGGGAGGGCCGTACCCTACCGGGCCCGCTTCCACCGGCCCGATTCCAATGCCCACACCTACCTGGGCATTCGCCTTCATTGAGAAGGGCACTAGCAGAAGCGCCGCCAGCAATACCCACCGTAAACCCTTCATAACTACCTCCTTGTGCCGCCCCCGGTCCCGTCTTCCGGGCCCGGCTCGCCTGAGGGTCCTCGCCTCCGCGTTTACCAGCACTGCCGGCCAGTTCGTCGTTCCTCTTGCCGGCTGTCATTCATTAGAACAGCATCCCGGGACAAAAGTTGCGGCCATTTTCACCGATCCCGCCGGCGCAATTTCCGCCTCATCCGAGTCTTACCGCCAAACGGAAACGGCCCCGGCAGTTTTGCCAGGGCCGTTCCTTACCGCCACCCATCTGGAGGGCTTACCGGCGGTAGCGTTCCCCGCCGCGGTCACGGTCACGATCGCGGTCCCGATCACGATTGAAGACCCTGCCGTCCCGATAGCCGTCGCGATCCCAGCCGCCGCGCACGCCCACAAAACTCCAGCGCCCCGGCATCCAATACCCGTTTGCATAATAGCCGGCTATCCACGAGTACCCAGGACCCGGGCAGGGAGGAACATAGGCCACCGGCCCGCGCACGTAAACTCCAAACTCGGCTGCCTTCGCCTGTGTTGCGCCCAATCCCAGCGCTCCCGCAGCCACCGCCGCACCAAGCATCCATTTTCCAAGCTGCTTCATAACTCCTCCTTCCACTCGGCCCTGGCTCTTTAAAGCTAAGGGGCGATCTTTCCGCCCGGCCCCTGAAGTCCCTTTCTTCTTTCGGCCTCAGTGCCGGTCATGTTCCCTGTAACCACTGTTTGAGCCGAAGGTTGTGGCTTCCATGCGAAAATAAATCTCCGCAACTTTTCGCACTTTAGGTGTTCCACGTCCTCCTCAAATTCAACCTTCGCTGAAACCTGAAACCTGAAACCTGAAACCTGCCACCTGACCACTGACCACTGACCACTGACCACTGACCACTGACCACTGATAACCACTGCCCACTGCCGTACAATCCACCAAGGGACAAACGCATGCCCACTGCCCACGGCACTTTCACCGTCAATGTCTGCTCGCTTCCGCCCGCGCCCGCCGAGGGCCTCGCCCGCTTCTCCATCAACAAGCAGATTCACGGCGACCTCGAAGCCACTACGCAAGGCGAGATGTTTTCCGCCGGCAATCCCAAACAGGGCTCAGCAGGCTATGTCGCCATCGAGGTTGTGACCGGCAGCCTCAGCGGCCGTGCGGGCACCTTCGCGCTGCAGCATTTCGCCACCATGGACGCGCGCGGCCCCCTCATGCAGGTCATCGTCGTTCCCGGTTCCGGTACGGGAGAGCTCGCAGGCATCGCCGGCACGTTCACCATCCGCATTGAAAACGGCCAGCACTTCTACGACCTCGACTACACGCTGCCCACCACTGCTCAGTGATCAGCAGTCGCAATCCCACACCTGACCACTGACCACTGACCACTGACCACCGACCACTGACCACTGACCACTGACCACTGAACACCTGACCACTGACCACTGTCACCTGACCACCCGTCCCGCCTGCTACCCTGATCCTTCGCCCATGTTCGCCACCTCGCAACACGCGCACTTCATTGGCATCGGCGGCATCGGCATGAGCGGCATCGCCGAAATCCTCCTCAACCAGAACATGAAGGTCTCCGGCTCCGACCTGCGCCACAGCGCCATCACGGACCGCCTGGCCGCGATGGGCGCGGTCATTTACGAAGGCCACGATGCCACCCACGTCGCCGGCGCAACCGTAGTCGTTACCAGCTCCGCCGTCAGCGCCGATAACCCTGAAGTTCTTGAGGCTCGTGCGCGCAAGGTCCCCGTCATCCAGCGCGCAGAGATGCTGGCGGAGCTCATGCGCCTCAAGTACGGCATCGCCATTGCCGGCATGCACGGAAAAACCACCACTACCTCCATGGTCGCAAGCGTGCTCGCCGCCGGCGATCTCGATCCCACCGTCGTCGTCGGCGGCCGCGTCGACGCGCTCGGCTCCAACGCACGCCTCGGCACCACCCAGTACATGGTGGCCGAGGCCGACGAGAGCGACCGCTCTTTCCTCAAGCTCTCGCCCATCCTCGCCGTCGTCACCAACCTTGACCGCGAGCACATGGACTGCTATGCCGACATGGAAGACGTGGAGCGCGCGTTCCTTGCCTTCATGGATCGCGTGCCCTTCTACGGCGCGGTCACGGCGTGCCTTGACAATCCGCTGCTCGCCGCCATCCTGCCCCGCGCTCACCGGCGCGTGTTCACCTACGGCACCGCGCGCGAGGCTGACTACTGCCTTCAGCCGCTAACGGCCGAGGAGGGCAGCTACTCCCGCTTTCATGTGGTCACCGCCTCCGGCCCGCTCGGTCCGTTCGAGCTGCACGTGCCCGGCCGCCACAACGTGCTCAACGCCACCGCGGCAGTCGCCATCGCGCACCAGCTTGGGGTGCCGCCAGATCGCATTGCCCACGGTCTCAAAACCTTTCGCGGCGTCGACCGCCGCTTCCAGCTTCGCGGCACGGCCCGCGGCATCGCCGTAGTGGACGATTACGGCCACCATCCCACCGAGATCCGCGCCACCCTGGCGGCCGCGCGCGAGTGCGGTTACAAGCGCATCCACGTCGTGTTCCAGCCGCACCGCTACACCCGCACCGCCGACCTCATGGACCGCTTCGCCGGCGCGTTTACCGATGCGGATTCCGTGTTCGTGCTGCCGATTTATGCCGCCAGCGAGAAGCCCATTCCCGGCGTGACGGCGGAGCGGCTGGTCGAGTGCATTGAAGGGCCGCGCGTGCAGTTCGTCGCAGACTTCCCGTCAGCCATCGATGCCGCAACAACCGCAGCCGCCGAAGGCGACCTCATCCTCACCCTGGGCGCCGGCAACGTAAGCCAGCTCGCCCCGCAGCTCCTGGAAGCCCTGAAAGAGCAGTGAGACAGTCGAAGCGCTTGCCTCCGACGCAGTTTTGAATCACCGGCCTCCGACGCAGTTTTGAATCACGGGCCTCCGACGCAGTTTTGAATCACGGGCATCCGACGCAGTTTTGAATCACCGGCCTCCGACCCAGGTTTGAATCACGGGCCTCCGACGCAGTTTTGAATCACCGGCCTCCGACCCAGGTTTGAAGGGGCACGACTTTAGTCGTGCCGCTTAAGCCAATAAATTGGGCCCGGCTTTAGCCGCTGAGGGATGGTTTTTCGGTGGCAAATCGCGCTCGCGGAGCACCTCTTCATATCTGGGGTCCAAATCGTCCCCGCACTCTTCCCCCGAACAATCACCGAATCAACGCGACACCGTTACAAACCTTTACGCTCCGTTACTCATTGTGACAGCGGATCGTTGCGCCCTGGGTTCTCATAAGATCAATTCAGACCGGAGGCGTCGACACAATGAAATCGAAATTCGGCCCGATGCATGCTATCGTCTTCATCGGCGCCACTGTCCCCACGTCCATGCTGCTCCTCGGCTTGACCGCGCCCAAACCCTATCCCGTTGCAACGGTACACAGGCAATCCGTTCATTGGGCGATGGAACCCCAGCATCATCACGGTCCGCTGATCCACGACTTGATAAATTCTGTAATTTCGGTTGCCAATTCCCTGTAAGCAGGCCAAAATTCCCACTGCCACTGAGCAATACCTGAATCGCTCCGCCCTGCCGCTCGAATGAGAGGATCCAATGCGAACCAGATCGACTCAAGTGCTGATCTCCGGTGCGGCCCTTGCCGCGTTCTTGTGCACCGCGCTCGCCGCCGCCGCGCAGCAAACCCCCAGCCGTTCGCTGCTGGCCCTTTCCAAGCGCAATCACACCCTCGCCGTCGTCGATCCGGATACCCTCAAGGTCGTCGCGCGCGCCCCCGTCGGCCCCGATCCTCATGAAGTCATCGCGTCGGCCGACGGAAAAACCGCCTACGTCTCCATCTATGGCGGCGGCCGCTATCATGCTCTTTCCGTCATTGACCTGGTCGCCCAGAAGGCGCTCCCCGACATCGACACCGGTGCCTTGAACGGCCCCCATGGCCTCGTCTCCGTCGGAGGAAAAATCTGGTTCACCGCCGAGGGCGCAAAGGCCATCGCAACCTACGATCCCTCCACCTCCAAAATCGACTGGATCATGGGCACCGGTCAGGACCGCACCCACATGCTCTTCGTCACCCCGGACCAGAAAAAAATCTACACCACCAACGTCAGCTCGGCCACCGTCACAATCCTCGAGAAAGTCACCCTCCCGCCCATGGGGCCGCCTCCGGGGATGAGGCCGCCCTCGGGCGCAACGCCTCCTCCAGGCGGAATGCCTCCGGGCGCAGCGCAACCCCGCACCGATTGGCATGAGACCGTCATTCCCGTCGGCAAAGGCGACGAAGGCTTCGACGTCTCTCCCGACGGAAACGAGCTCTGGACCGCCAATGCGCAGGACGGCACCCTCTCCGTCATCGATCTCGCCACCCGCAAAGTCATGGCCACGCTCGACGCCAAAACCTTCGGCGCCAATCGCCTCAAATTCAGCCCTGACGGAAAACTGGTTCTGATTTCCATGCTCGGCCGCGGCGACCTCGTCGTCTACGACGCCGCTTCGCGCAAGGAATTCAAGCGCGTGCCCATCGGCCACGGGGCCGCCGGCATCCTCATCGACCCAGTCGCCAATCGCGCCTTCGTCTCCTGCGGACCCGACAATTACGTCGCTGTCGTCGACCTGAAGACACTCGAGGTCACCGGCCACATCGATGTCGGAGGCGAGCCGGACGGCCTGGCCTGGGCCATCCAGCCGTAGCACAAACAAGCCGTAGCTCTCACATTTTGGTCAGCCACCGCGTCGCGAATGAGCCGCCTGGGTGTGGAAACCGCGACTTCCGCGCAAGACCCTTGCGCCAACCCTTTCCCTCGAGGTGACAACATGAATTCCGCCATCGATTCCGCAGAAGAAATAAAAGCGCAGCGTCCTTCCGGCAGCGCAGCCCGATTGAAGCTGGCTCGCCAGTTGCACCTCTACCTGGGAACGTTCTTCGCTCCCTCCATCGTCTTCTTCGCCTTTACCGGGGCTCTCCAGTTGTTCAGCCTGCATGAAGGTCATCCCGGCGACGCCTATCAGCCGCCGGCATGGGTCCAGAAGTTGGCGTCTATTCACAAGGATCAGACCGCGGCCGGGAAGCACGGTCCGCCTCCAGGCTCCGGCCCACAGCAAGGCAGACCGCAGGCGCCGGACCAGGCGCACCAGCCCCTGCAGGGCGATCAAGCGCCCCGGCCACCCCAAACGCAGCAAGGGCCGCCCCGCAACAAGCAGCGCGGCCAGAGCAAGTCCACCCTCGCCCTGAAGTGTTTCTTCCTGGCCATGGCGGTTAGCTTGATCTTCTCCACCCTGCTTGGCATTTATATGGCGTTCAAATACAACCGAAGCCGGAGGCTGGTCTGGGGCCTGCTGATTCTGGGCACGGTGATTCCCGTGGCCCTTATCGCCATGACGGCTTGAAAGATCGATGACTACTCAATGGGCCGGCATTTCAGAACCGGGGGCGCCGATACGCGAAGTCGTACATCACCCCGAACGTAAAGCCCTGCGGATCATAATACGGACGTTGCGTTCCGACCGCAGGCCAGATCTGGTACTCGTAATCGGCCCGCGCCAGGTATCTCCCGAACATCCGATATTCGAAGCCTCCGCCCGGCGCGTTGATGGTTCTTGTTTCATGCGTGAACTGCGGATCGGGATTATTCCAGTCGATGCCGCCGTAGCCAATAATGTCCTTGGCGTAAAACCGCAGGTTAGGAACACGCCGCACGCGCACGAAGTAAATGGGGCCGCCGCCAACCACGTCCAGGCGGAAGTTGGAAGGGCGCGTGTTCCCGCGATTGAGGGTGATAACTTGCCCCTGGGCCTCAATGCCAAGCCCATGCAGAGTATCTGGCAAACGGGTGAGCATGTAGTCCGCCCAGATCGTTCCACCATACATTAACCCATTGCCCCAGTTGACGTTGTAGGCCGATACCCCCAGTCCCACTGACAGGGGAATACCGCCAGATTGTGCGCCAGGGACGGCCTGGGCGGCACTTGTCGTTACCATCAATCCCATGAAGACCAGCAAGCCGATCAAATACGAACGCATTCCATTCTCCTTCAGGGTTGGGATAATACTCAGGTTCCGTGCAAGCAGCCGTAGTCTTCCCAAACCCCTGAGCAAAAGCAAAGTTGCCTTTCGGCGCACCAAAGCAATTTGATCCCTCGCTCCGCCCATTCCCGGGCGGCTCTGGGTAGTCCCTCTATTTCATGTTACCGCTGGGGTCACGCGGACTGGAATCGATGATAATTTGCCGCATCCACCAAAGATTCTCTCTCTTAGATGCGAATCTTCAGATCGTATTGCCAACCTTGATGCCGCCACGGTTCAGCATGACAGGGCACACAGGTTTGGCCCCTGATGCAGAAATTCAAGCCATCTGTCTGTGGAAAACGTCATAACTCTTTCGTTTTCCGTCTGAAGAAAAACTTTGGCGATTTCGTATTCTTAGAATGCGAACGTGCTAAAATAAAGGAGGTCAGAAAAAGTGCGCCCGGCCGGGAGATACTCCTCAGCCGGGCTTTTCAATCGGACCGCGAGTCATGTCTCAGCGAAGATAAGGCGAAATAAAAGCGTGCATTTTACTGCACTTTTAGGCCTTAACCTGATGAATCCACAAGACATCGCCGTTTTTTATTTTCGCGCCGGATAGCCGTGCAACTGCGGCCCCACCAGGTTCGAGAACCCAAAGTTTTCCTCAAGATCCCCGTCAATGGTCCAGAACATCGCCCCAATCATCCCCGGATACCCGCCTGGCCGCTGCAATTTGTATGTCACGCCCTCCGGTGCCTTCCCCGTGATCAGGTACTCCATCGCCTCGCTCACCAGCTTCGGCGTTGCCGTCCCCACCAGGAACCCCACCGCCACCTTATCCGCAGGCACCGGCGGAAAGAAGTCTCCCGTTCCCCCGCCCACGGCAAACCCATGCAGCAATAGCTCCGTCATCGCCGCGTCGTAATTCACTGATCCCATCTGGTAGATCTCCCCATCCAGCCCCTGCAGCGGCGGCGTGTTGTAGTCCTGCACGTCCACAAACGACAGCATGTCCCGCACGCCCCACAGCAGCGGCAGATACGTCCCGAATTGCCCCCCATAGCCCGGATAACCCGCCGGAATCTGGGTGCCCTCCGGCACCAGGCTCAGCATGAAATGCGGCCCGAAACGCTCGCGCAGCTCGTGCAGCGCGGAAATCAGATTCACCACCGAGGCCGTCTTCGGATGCCGGAAATCCGTGTCTCCCGGATCCAGCGTCAGCGACGGGTTCTCAAAGTCCAGATCGATGCCGTCAAACCCATACTCGGTCACAAACTGTGTCACCGAGTTCACAAAGTTGGGGATGCTTGCCGCTTGCGCCAGCGAGAAATACTCGTCGCCACCGCCCAGAGAAATCAGCACCTTCTTCCCCCGGCTCTTCAGCCACGCAATATCGTCCTTCATTTGCGCCAGGTCCATCGGCGGCTCTCCAGGCCGCCCCACCCGCACGTGCATCTGCATGGTGCCCTCGGGCGCCTGGTGATTCACGTTGGCGAACGCCACCAGGATCACGTCCCACTGCGGCGAAACGTCGCGCAGCCGCAGCAGCGTTCCCCCTGGCCCGTCCCCCGTCCAGTACCCGATCAGCTCGTGCCCGTTCGTTGCCCCCGCTGAGGGAACCGCGGCGCCGGCCGGCGGAGGCGCCGGCTCGTTCCGCACTCCCGGAGCCGGAGGTGCGGGGACGGGGCAACCAGTCGCCGGAGTCTCCAGCAACCTCGAATCCGGAAAGCTGTACGGCCCCACGGCCCCGGTGTACCAACCCATCAGCGCCACATTGGCCACGTGCCAGGCTGCGCCTCCCGTTTGCACCACCCTCGCTGGCCCAGCCGGCAGGTTGCTGCGCCCATTCGTATCCAGCGGGTCCTCCAGCGTGTACCGCGTGGCCGGGCTATCTCCGCCGCATCCGTGTTCGGCGCCTTTCCCCGCGGGCCACTGCCACGCCGGAACTACGTTCTCTCCTGGAGGCAGCGGCCGCCGGAACGCCACATGAAACAGCGGGTCATGCTGCGGATCGTTCACCCACTCCGCCAGTTGCTCCGTCAGAGGCTGCACGTCGCGTTCTTCCACCAGCGGCGGTGTGGCTCCCAGGTACGATGCCAGCACAAACGAGTTTCCCGTCGTCTGATCCACCCCATGCGTTCCCCACGTGCAGCACACCGTGGCGTCGCCATAGGTGTAATACGCGGTATTCCGCGTCACTGCGATCACCAGCTTTCCATCCTGGTGCGGAATCTGCTGAAAAATCGCCCGCTGCAGGTATTCCACATCCACCATCGCCAGCCGTGTCCCGGTCCGTTTTGACGTGAGCACGTACCCGTACCCCGGCGGAATTTTGACCGTCACCGGCTGCATCGCCGGCTGTCCCAGCAGAGTGTGCCATTCGGCTGCGTGGCCTACCGTGGCGCGCAGCATGGCGTCCGCATACTGGGTCGTCTCCGCTCCAAATGCCACTTTCGAGAACACTGGAGAATGCATCACCCCAGGTACATCTCCGGCTGCATCCAGGTTCACGGGCTCGCCCGCGGTCCGCCTCGCATCGAAATGGAGCCGTACCGGCACCAGTACGGTCGGAATCACGATGGTCCCGCCCTGTGCCGGATCCCGTCCCGGCAGCGTTACAAGACCGTGGCCGGTGTTGTAACGGAAAGTTGGCGCCGTTCCCTGTCCATACCCCACTCCGCTCGAAAGCACCAAGAAAACAAACAGAAGAAAACCTATAATTCTCATCGGAAGACGATCATAGCTCCCCGCGCCACCCGGCCGCCGCAACGCTTGCGCTTATCAGGAACCGACTAAAAGACAGAAGCCTACCGGATGGCAAGGGGATACCTCCTTCGAGTGTCTTCGTCTATGTTTCGCTGTCCTAAGCCGGAAGTCGTTCTTATGCAAGCGCAGTAGACGCGCGGGCCCGGCCTCCTGGTCAAATCGAACTTTGATTCTGATTCGCCCACGGTGGTCAGGTTGCCTGCCAAAAGCGACCGTGCTCCCGCGTCAGGCATCCCCGGCTCCGCCGTCAGTTCCGGACCGCATTACATGGAGTGCCGTTCGTCACTTTCAACCGGCTGCATTGGGTGTGGAATTGACTTCAGTGCCGCGATCTTCCCCAGGAGCCAAGCGTTGACAGATCCCTCTTCATTTCCGTCCGGGCCCCATCTCGGCGAGCGTGTACGGGTGAAAGGCTACGATCGCCCATTCTTCGTGACCAAGGTGGATGAAGAGCTCCAGGAGGTGGACCTGGTGCCCGTGGCGGGCTCCACGCCGTGCCTTGATGCGGTGCCATTCGCCTCGCTGCGCCGCAAGAGCGCTCTCTGAGTTTGGTTCGCCTCGCGCCGCGCCTATGCGCAGGCAACAGCAGGATTTCCCGGGGAATCCAACCAGCGATAGCTTCGTTGTCCCCGGAGTTCTCCCAATGGCATCACAATTCACGGCAAGCCAAGGCAATGCCGCCGCACACGTCGCGGTCGGCGAGCCGGTCACCGTTGAAGGGTGCGAGGGGCAATACGTGGTTTTAGGCGTGGACCATGCGAGAGGGCGGGTCGAGCTGGTCAAGCTGAAGCCCGGCCATATCGTGATCGACATTCCCATCGCCACCGTGCGGCGTGCCTGCGCGCCAGGATCGTACGTGGTCGTCCGGAACGCCGCTTAAGAGCTCCAGCCCAGATCGAGCCGAAGTCCTTTTGAACAGAGCAAGCTAATCGGCGTGGCTACGCACGCTACCTCGCCCTGCCATCTTCAATTTGTCACTTGCATCGCGGCCCGGCGGGGCGTGGCCTCCGCGGGCTGAGTCTGGCGCGCGGGTTCGGCAGCGCCGTGCGGGGTGGGGGCAAGGGTTGCCGTGATCGGCAGGAAGACCCGGAAGCACGTGACGTTGCCGCCGGCGCCGTGGAAGGTGCGGCAGCTGAGCGTGCCGTCGTATTTCTGCACAATCCCCTTGCTGATCCAGAGGCCCAGGCCGGTGCCCTTGGTGGACTTGGTGGAGAAGAAGGGCTGGAAGAGGCGCTTCACGTCGTCGGCATGGATACCGACTCCGGTATCGATCACGGAGATGGAAGTGCCGCGGCGGTTGCCCTCCCGGTCCATCGTCTCGCGCACGCGGATGCCGAGCGTTCCGCCCTCAGGCATGGCTTGGATGGCGTTGCCGATCAGGTTGAGAAAAACCTGGCGCAGCTCCACAGGGAAGCCGTGGACGACGGGGGCGGCCAGGTAGCGCTTGCTCAGGCGGATGCGATTGCTGGTGAGCGCCCGGTCCTGCAGCTCCAGGACATCATCCAGCAGTTCCGGCAGGCTGACGGCGATCGGCTGCTTCGATTCGCGATAGAAGCTCAGGGTCTGGCGGGTGATGTGGGAGACCCGCTGCAGCTCCTGCTCCGCCACGTCGGCAAAGTGGCGCGCGGTGTCATCGAGCGAAGGATGATTGCGAACCAGGTAGAGGGTGTTGGTGATGGCGGCCAGCGGGTTGTTGATCTCGTGAGCAATGATGCCGGCCACGCGGCCCATGGCCGCGAGCTTTTCAGTCTCCCGGAGGGCTTCCTCGGCCTGGATCTGCTGCGTGATGTCGCGGCTCACTTCCAGGATGGCATGCTGGTTGTGGTGCAGGGTCTTGCGGCAGGAGACCACAACCTCTGAGCCGCTGCGCGTTTTCTGCACCAGGTTCCCCTGCCACGATTTCTGTTCCGCAAGAATGTTCTCGATCTGATTTCGCGGCTGCGGGAAGACGGTATGCAGGAGCTGGTGCATGTCCTTGCCGATGGCGTCTCCGCGGGACCAGCCATAGAGCGCCTCTGCGCCCGTATTCCAGAACTGGATGCGGCCGTCGAAACCACGCACGGTGATGGCCTCCGTGGCAAGTTCCAGCAGGTCCACCCGCATGCGCAGCTCTTCCGTGCGCTCCGCCACGCGCCGCTCCAGCTCCAGGTTCAGCGCTTCCAGCTGCCGCGTTTTACGGTGCAGCTCCACAAAAATGTTGACCTTGGCGCGCAGCACATCCGGGACCACAGGAACAGAAATATAGTCGACGGCGCCCGATTTGAATCCCTGGATCTTGTCTGCATCGGTCAGGTGCACGCCGGAGATGAAGATGATGGCCGTCTTCTGGAAGCGGGGATGCTGGCGGATTACGTCGGCCAGCTCGAAGCCGTCCAGGTCGGGCATGCTTACGTCCATCAGCACCACGCCCACATCGGTCTTGAGCAGGATGTTGAGGGCCTCGCGCGCCGACGTGGCCTTGATCAGGTTCTCGCCCAGATCGGCAAGAATGACTTCGTAGCTCAGCAGTTTTGCCGGCTGATCGTCGACCATCAGAATGTTGACTTTCTCATCGGCCGTCATTATCGGGGTCCCTCGTTGAGTTGGGCCGGCAACAAGCTACCGGCTACCCGCTACCTGTGCAGCCACATCCGCAGCGCTGACAGCAGTTGTTCCGTGTTGACGGGTTTGGCAAGGTATTCGCTCGCGCCCGCTTCAAGACATTTTTCGCGGTCCCCCTTCATGGCCTTCGCGGTCAAGGCGATGATGGGGAGCCGGCGGAGAGCCGAATTCTGGCGAATCACCTGCATGGTTTCGTACCCGTCCATCTCCGGCATCATGATGTCCATCAGCACGATGGCCAGGTCCGGAGTGTTCTCAATAATATGGATCGCTTCGCGGCCCGTGCCAGCGGTCACCACGTGCATGCCGCGCCGCTCCAGCACGCTGGAGAGAGCGAAGATGTTGCGCACGTCGTCGTCCACCACCAGGACCTTGCGCCCCACCAGTGCGTCGTCGGACTTGTGCAGGCGATCGAGCATGTCCTGCTTGGGCTTCGGCAGGTCTGCCACAACGCGGTGCAGGAACAGCGCAGTTTCGTCCAGCAGCCGCTCCGGCGATTCCACGTCCTTCACCACCACGCTGCGCGCCAGCGTGTGCAGTTGCGTATCCTCTTCCGCCGTAAGGTCGCGGCCGGTGAAGACGATCACGGGCATGTCGTGCAACTCGGGCGTGTCGCGCATCTTCTCCAGCACTTCAAAGCCGGTCATGTCCGGCAGGCGCAGATCGAGAACGGCGCAGTCGTACTTGCCTGAGGCGAGCGACTCGAGCGCCTGCTTGCCCGTGTCCACGGTATCGATGTCGATGTCCTTGTGGCCCAGAAGCTCGCGGATCGACATCTGCTCGGCGGCGTTGTCCTCCACCACGAGGAGACGCTTGCGGCGCGGCTGCGAGTAGTCCCAGATGCGGGTGAGCGCCTGGTCCAGCTCCTCCGTCGAAGTTGGTTTGGTCACAAAAGAGAACGCGCCGCGCGAGAGGCCGTGGTGCCGGTCTTCGTCCAGCGTCAGCATCTGCACCGGGATGTGCCGCGTCCTCGGATCCTGCTTCAGATGGTTAAGGATGGTCCAGCCCAGCATGTCAGGCAGGAACACATCGAGCGAAATGGCCGTGGGGTTGTACTCGCGCGCAAGGGCCAGCGCTTCGGCGCCCGTCATGGCGCACAGAACCTTGAAGCCCTTGTCGCGGGAGAGATCGCACAGCACGTGAGCGTAATGCGGATCGTCCTCCACGATAAGCAGAACGGCATCGCCCTCCATGATGTTGCGGCGGTCGTCCTCGATGCGGGCTTCCTGCTCGGTAACGGTGGCAGCCGCGATAAAGACGGGCGTCTGCGCCGGCAGCGGCTGGTAGCCCGACTTTTCCGCCTTGATGATGGCGAGACTGGCGGGTCCCACGTACGTCTGCGGCAGGAACAGGGTGAACGTGCTGCCGACCCCGGGGACGGAACGAAGCTGGATTTCGCCGCCGAGGAGGCTGGCTAGTTCGCGGCTGATCGCCAGGCCCAGTCCGGTTCCACCGTACTTGCGGCTGGTGCCTGCGTCCGCCTGCTGGAACGCCTCGAAGATGATGCGCTGTTTTTCCGGAGCAATGCCGATGCCGGTGTCCGTGACCTCGAACGCGACCACGGAGCCGGCGCCGGAGAGGACCGGATGGGAAGGGCTCCAACCGCCAGTGACGGAGTTGACGCGCAGTTTCACGCTGCCTTGATCGGTGAACTTGAACGCGTTGGAGAGCAGGTTCTTGAGCACCTGCTGCAGCCGCTTGGAGTCGGTAACGAGGCTGCGTCCCAGCGTGGGATCGCCGGCCACCTCGAACGACAGCTTGCGGTTCTCAGCCTCGTGGCGGAACGGCCGGGCGACAGTCTCAAGCAGCGCGCCGAAGAAGATTTCTTCAGCCTCGATGGAGACCGTGCCCGACTCGATCTTGGAGAGGTCGAGAATGTCGGAGATGAGGTTGAGGAGGTCTGTGCCGGCCGCGTGGATGGTGCGCGCGAACTCCACTTGTTTTGGCGACAGGCTGCCGTCGGGGTTTTCCGCGAGCTGCTGGCCCAGCACCAGGATGGAGTTAAGCGGCGTGCGCAACTCGTGCGACATGTTGGCCAGGAACTCCGACTTGTACTTCGAGGTGAGGGCCAGCTCGCGAGCCTTCTCTTCCAGCGCGCGGCGGGCCTGCTCGATTTCCTGGTTCTTCCGTTCCACCTCGTAGTTCTGTTCGGCCAGCTGCTGCGCCTTCTGCGCCAACTGCTCGTTGGTTCCCTGCAGCTCCTTCTGCTGCGTCTGCAGTTCGGTGGCCAGCTGCTGCGACTGCTTCAGCAGGCCCTCCGTCTGCATGGTGGCTTCAATCGAGTTGAGCACGATGCCGATGGACGACGTGAGCTGATCGAGGAAGGCAAGTTGCGAGGGCGTAAAAGCGCTTAGGCTGGCCAGCTCGATAACGGCCTTGACCCGGTCCTCGAACAGCACCGGAAGCACGATGACGTTCTTGGGGACCGCTTTGAAGAGACCGCTGCGGATGGGCGCGGTCTTCTTGGGCAGCGCGGTGATGAGCAGGCGGCGCTTCTCCACCGCGCACTGGCCGATGAGGCCTTCGCCGATACGAATCTCGGTAAGATGGCCCTCGGGGTTATCCGCGTAGGTCGACAGAAGAAGCAGTGTCCCTTCGCGCTGGGTTGAGGAGTCCGACTCCATCTGGTAGATGACGCCCTGCTGCGCGTTCACCAGCGGCGCAAGCTCGGACAGAAGCATGCGGCCCACGGTGGCCAGGTCGCGCTGGCCTTGCAACATGCCGGTGAAGCGCGCCAGGTTCGTCTTGAGCCAGTCCTGCTCGGTGTTGCGGTCGGTAGTCAGGCGAAGGTTGTCAATCATCGTGTTGATGTTGTCCTTCAGCTCAGCCAATTCGCCGCGGGCTTCCACCTGGATGGATAGCGTCAAATCGCCCTTGGTAACAGCCGTCGCTACTTCGGCGATGGCGCGCACCTGATTGGTCAGGTTGTCGGCCAGCAGGTTCACGTTGCCGGTCAAGTCCTTCCACGTTCCGGCGGCGCCAGGCACGTTTGCCTGTCCGCCCAGCCGGCCTTCCACGCCCACTTCGCGGGCCACGGTAGTCACCTGGTCGGCGAAGGTGGCCAGCGTGTCGGTCATGCCGTTGATGGTCTCGGCCAGCGCAGCCACTTCGCCCTTGGCGTTCACGGTCAGCTTCTGCGTCAGCACGCCGTTGGCCACGGCCGTCACCACCTTCACAATACCGCGCACTTGCTCGGTAAGGTTGGCGGCCATCACGTTCACGTTGTCGGTAAGGTCCTTCCAGGTTCCGGCCACGCCCGGCACCACGGCCTGCCCGCCCAGCTTGCCGTCGGTGCCCACTTCGCGGGCCACGCGGGTCACTTCTGCAGCGAAGGCGTTCAGCTGATCCACCATCGTATTAATGGTGTCTTTCAGCTCCAGGATTTCGCCCTTCACGTCCACGGTGATCTTGCGGCTCAAGTCGCCGCGGGCCACGGCGGTCGTCACTTCGGCAATGTTTCTCACCTGCGCGGTAAGGTTGCCGGCCATCGAGTTCACTGAGTCGGTAAGATCCTTCCAGGTCCCGGCCACGCCCGGCACGTTGGCTTGACCGCCCAGACGGCCATCGGTGCCCACTTCGCGGGCCACACGCGTTACTTCGGCAGCGAACGAGCGAAGCTGCTCCACCATGGTGTTCATGGTTTCCTTC
This sequence comes from Occallatibacter sp., assembly GCA_035552475.1. Classification (GTDB taxonomy): domain Bacteria; phylum Acidobacteriota; class Terriglobia; order Terriglobales; family Acidobacteriaceae; genus Telmatobacter. The sequence continues at coordinate 4,986 of DASZLE010000089.1, read as the reverse complement.
AGCTGCAGGATTTCGCCGCGGACGTCCACGGTGATCTTGCGGCTCAAGTCGCCGTTGGCGATAGCGGTGGCCACTTCGGCAATGTTTCTCACCTGCGCGGTAAGGTTGCCGGCCATAAAGTTGACCGAATCGGTAAGGTCCTTCCAGGTTCCGGCAACGCCCGGCACCACAGCCTGTCCGCCGAGCTTGCCGTCGGTGCCTACTTCGCGGGCCACGCGGGTCACTTCGCCGGCGAACGCGTTGAGCTGATCCACCATGGTGTTGATGGTGTTTCTCAGCTCGAGGATTTCGCCCTTCACGTCCACGGTGATCTTGCGCGAAAGGTCGCCGCGGGCCACGGCGGTCGTGACTTCGGCAATGTTTCTCACCTGTGCCGTGAGGTTGCCGGCCATGGAGTTGACCGAGTCCGTCAAGTCCTTCCAGGTCCCGGCCACGCCGGGCACGTTGGCCTGTCCGCCGAGACGCCCTTCGGTTCCCACTTCGCGGGCCACGCGGGTCACTTCGCCGGCGAACCGGTTGAGCTGGTCCACCATGGTGTTGATGGTTTCTTTCAGCAGCAGAATCTCGCCGCTGACGTTTACGGTGATCTTCTTGGACAGGTCGCCGCTGGCAATGGCCGTGGAAACCTCGGCGATGTTGCGCACCTGGCCGGTGAGGTTCGAGGCCATGGAATTGACGGAGTCGGTGAGGTCCTTCCACGTGCCGCCCACGCCGGGGACGACGGCTTGTCCGCCCAGCTTGCCGTCGGTGCCCACTTCGCGGGCCACGCGCGTAACTTCGCCGGCGAAAGCGTTCAGCTGATCCACCATTGTGTTCAGCGTGTCTTTCAGCTCCAGGATTTCGCCCTTCACGTCCACCGTGATCTTGCGCGAGAGGTCGCCGCGAGCCACGGCCGTAGCCACTTCGGCAATGTTGCGCACCTGGCCGGTAAGGTTCGACGCCATGAAGTTCACGTTGTCGGTAAGGTCCTTCCACGTTCCAGCCACGCCTTGCACCACTGCCTGGCCGCCCAGCTTGCCGTCGGTGCCCACTTCGCGGGCCACGCGCGTCACTTCGCCAGCGAACGCGTTGAGCTGGTCCACCATCGTATTAATGGTGTTCTTGAGCTCCAGGATTTCGCCCTTCACGTCCACGGTGATCTTGCGGCTCAAGTCGCCGCGGGCCACGGCCGTGGTGACTTCGGCGATGTTTCTGACCTGGCCCGTAAGGTTGCCGGCCATCGAGTTCACCGAGTCCGTCAAATCCTTCCACGTTCCCGCCACGCCGGGCACGTTGGCCTGCCCTCCCAGTCGACCTTCGGTGCCCACTTCGCGGGCCACGCGTGTCACTTCGCCGGCGAACCGGTTCAGCTGGTCCACCATCGTATTCAGCGTTTCTTTCAACTGCAGAATCTCGCCGCGCACGTCCACCGTGATCTTGCGGCTCAAGTCGCCGTTGGCGATCGCCGTCGCCACTTCCGCAATGTTTCTCACCTGGCCGGTCAGGTTGCCGGCCATGAAGTTCACGTTGTCGGTAAGGTCCTTCCACGTTCCGGCCACGCCGGGCACGTTGGCCTGGCCGCCAAGCTTGCCTTCGGTTCCCACTTCGCGGGCCACGCGCGTCACTTCGCCGGCGAACGCGTTCAGCTGGTCCACCATCGTATTAATGGTGTCTTTCAGCTCCAGGATTTCGCCCTTCACGTCCACCGTAATCTTGCGGGAAAGGTCGCCGCGGGCCACGGCGGTGGTCACTTCGGCAATGTTTCTTACCTGCGCCGTAAGATTGCCGGCCATGGCGTTCACTGAGTCGGTAAGGTCTTTCCATGTTCCGGCCACGCCCGGCACCACCGCCTGGCCGCCCAGCTTGCCTTCGGTGCCCACTTCGCGGGCCACGCGCGTCACTTCTGAAGCAAACGACCGGAGCTGGTCCACCATGGTGTTGATGGCTTCTTTGAGCTGAAGAATTTCGCCGCGCACGTCCACCGTAATCTTGCGTGAAAGGTCGCCCGACGCCACGGCCGTCGTCACTTCGGCAATGTTTCTCACCTGGCCGGTCAGGTTTGACGCCATCAGGTTCACTGAGTCGGTAAGGTCCTTCCACGTTCCGGCCACGCCGGGCACCACGGCCTGGCCGCCGAGCTTGCCTTCCGATCCCACTTCACGGGCCACGCGCGTCACCTCTGAGGTGAACACGCCCAGCTGCTGGATCATGGTGTTGACGATGCTTGCGGAGCGCAGGAACTCGCCTTCCAGCGGGCGGCCATCCACGTCCAGCCGGACGCCCTGCGTCAGGTTGCCCTGGGCCACGGCGGCAATGGCGCGCGTCACCTCGTTGGTGGGCCGCAGAAGGTCCTCAATGAGCGTGTTGACCGAGACTTCCATCTCGTCCCAGGCGCCGCGCCGGCGTTCAAAGCGAATGCGCTCGCGGGTCCGGCCTTCCTTGCCCACGGCCTGCCCCACGCGCTTCAGCTCCACGGCCATTTGCTCGTTGGCCGTCACAATCTCGTTGAAGGTGTCGGCGATTTTGCCGGCCAGCCCGGTCCAGGTCACCGGCAGGCGCACGCTGAAATCGCCATCCTTCATCGTCTGCAGGCATTCCAGAATCGCCGAAAGATACTTGGGCTCGGCGTGTCCGTTGCCGTGTGTTGGAGGAGGTTCGGGGGAGGGAAGCTGATTGGGGTCCTGTTGGCCAAGGCCAGGCTGCTCAATTGAGGTAGCCATGTTGAAATTGCTCCTGCGCGCAAGCTATTCGGATTATTGGGGCAGGCCCATTGGTGTACCACTCAAAAAGCGCGGGGTGCTTGAAGAGTGGTCGATACACGGTAGGGGAATGCTCTGAATGGGTTTCGATGCGCGCCACCCCCGACGAGTTGTATAGAATTGACCACTTTCTCACACGACAATCCCTTGCCAGGGCCCCATAGGCCATGTTTTGAAGGGGCATGGATTTATCCGTGGCTGTAAAGCCAATAAAATCAATGTGGACATCAGCCCGTGAGAGGCTGTTTTTTCTCCCCTCGCTGCACGGGATGAGGAATAATCTGGTGCAGTGAGCCTATATTGCGCCATCGGCGGCCCGCACCAGGAACTTAAACCGGCAGCGCTCGAAGACCTTCTCTCCGGTGCCCTCGCAAAGCTGGGCCCGCGCTCCCGCGTCCTCGCCGTGCCGCCGGACATGACCCGCTTCTACTCGCAGGCCGGCCTCCTCACCCAGAGCGCCTGGCGCTTCTATGGCGACCGCCTCAAGGCCGTGCTCCCAGCCATCGGAACCCATGTCCCCATGCGACCTGACCAGATCGCCCAGATGTACGCCGGAGTACCCGAGGAGCGGTTCCTCGTTCATAACTGGCGCACCGACCCGGTTACACTCGGCGAGGTCCCGGCGGAGTTCATTGAGCAGCAGTCCGAGGGCAAGCTGCACTATGCGTGGCCGGCGCAAGTCAATCGCCACATCGTCGAGGACGGCTTTGACCTCGTGCTCTCCATCGGCCAGGTCGTCCCGCATGAAGTCATTGGCATGGCCAATTACAACAAGAACATCCTCATCGGCACCGGCGGCCGCGACAGCATCAACCGCAGCCACTACCTGGGCGCCGTCTACGGCATGGAACGCATCATGGGCAAGGCGCAGAACCCCGTCCGCGCCGTGCTGAATTATGCCGCCGAGCGCTTCCTCAAGCAGATCCCGATCGTCTACGTGCAGACGGTCGTAGGCCGCAAGCCTGACGGCGGCCTCGCGGTGCGCGGGCTCTATGTAGGCGACGACGAGGAGTGCTTCCTCAAGGCGGCGGAGCTCAGCGTCAAGGTCAATTTCGAGCTGGTGGAGGAGCCCATCCGCAAAGCCGTCGTCTACCTCGATCCGCACGAGTACCACTCCACGTGGATCGGCAACAAGGCGGTGTACCGCACGCGCATGGCTCTGGCCGACGGCGCCGAGCTCATCATCCTCGCGCCCGGCGTCATGGAGTTCGGCGAGGACAAGCGCATCGATGAGCTGATCCGCAAGTACGGTTACCGCGGCACGCCCGCCACGCTCAAGGCGGTAGAGCAGAACGCCGACATAGCCGGCGAGTTAAGCGCGGCAGCGCACCTGATTCACGCCTCCAGCGAAGGCCGCTTCCAGATCACCTGGTGCCCGGGTAAGTTGACGCGGGAAGAGATTGAAGGAGTAGGGTTCAGTTACTGCGAGCTGGATAAGATGTGCCTCAAGTACGATCCGGCCAAGTTACACCATGGCTATAACCGGGTGGATGGCGAAGATATCTTCTTCATCGCCAACCCGGGCCTCGGGCTCTGGGCGCATAAGTCCCGGCTGGCTTAGCGCGTGAGCTTGGCCACCACGAATTCGCTTCGAGTCACTGCTTCCCCCCGCGCCCTGTAGACGAAATCACCCGAACACACGCCCCTTAGCCCGTCAGCCTTCAGCCCTCAGCCGTCAGCCGTCAGCTATTAGCTATTAGCTATTAGCTATTAGCTATTAGCTATTAGCTATTAGCTGGTGGCTTGTTAGTGTTTAAGTTGTCTATATTCATAAATATAATTGATGCTTTGATTTGGGCAGAGGTGTCCTGTTACCGGTGCGGTGGGCGGTTCGGGCGAGGGCGGATTTGGACGGCCTTGGCCGGATCGCTTCGATTTTTGGGGCGGAAAATGGCGCTAGGCGGCCTGTTGGGACTGCTCATGCTGGTCTGGATTGGGGGCGCGGTCCGGGTTCGGGGCGGAGGCGTCGTCCTTCGGCGGCAGCTTGTCGAGATGGCTCACCGCGAGATCACAGAAGTAGAGGGCTACCAGCGGGTTGTTGCGCAGGTCTATTTCGCTGGGGACTGGGATGCCGCGCTGCCTAAGTGACTTGTATAGTTCCATTTGAGTCTTGCGGTCGGGGAGCTGACGCGCGGCCTGGAGGGACTGTTCGTCCTGCATGAAGCCGCCTGGGGCTGCGGGGTGGTTACCTTTGGGGGGGAGGGGGGTGGGGTCGTTTTCCTGCCTTTGGGCGGCTTCTTGCTTCTTC
>DASZLE010000088.1:0-2836 GCA_035552475.1 Occallatibacter sp. | reverse complement strand
TAGTAGCTCTGCCAGTTCGAGATGCCCGCGCCCGCTACCGCCGCATGGAAGCGCTGGGTCTGCGTCACGCCGAACATGGTCATGAAGCCGCCGTAGCTCCATCCCGTCAGGCCCAGCCGGCTGTCGTCGACACTCGAATATTTCTTCTCAACCGCATCGACGCCCGCTAGGATGTCGCGCAGGTCGCCATAGCCGAAGTCCTTGCGATTGGCCATGGTGAATTTCTCGCCCTGGCCATAGCTGCCACGCGGGTTCGCCTCCAGCACAAAGTAGTCCATGGCGCTCAAAGGCGCGCCGCCAAAGCCCGCACCCGGCCAGCGTGGCAACACCGCGGCCGACGGGCCGCCATGAACCATCACGATCAGTGGGTACTTCTTCGCCGGATCGTAGTGCGCCGGCAGCATGAGCCAGCCCTGGATGTGGAACCCGTCATTGCTCCATTCGATCGACTCCGACTTGCCCCACGCTGGCTTGATCGCGTCGTTCACATGCGTGACCTGCGTCAGGTGCGCGTCCGGCTTCAACTCGCCGACATAGACCTCGGGCGGTTTCTCAAACGAGCTGCTCGCGACAGCAAATTCGCCGTCCTTGGCAATGGAAAGGCTCATCGACTCGCGTCCGTCGCTGATGCCGGCCGGAACATCCAGCAGAGTTTTGCCATCCGCCATAGCGGAATTGGCTCCCGAACCAACAAGGTGATAGCCGGCAATGCGGCTCGCGCCCCCGGCAACCTCCGAGACGATGAGGGAGTGGTTGTCCAGCCAATGCGGCCACACGGAGCTGACATCCGCGCGCGGTGTGATGTCCACTGCGCTGCCGCCGGAGGAGGAAATCAGATAAATATCGCCGCCAGTCGAGCCCTGGTCGCTCATCAGGCCGCCGATGAAGGCGATGTGCGCGCCGTCCGGCGACCAGCGCGGGACTGCGATCTGGAGCCCGTGTAGCGAGCCGGGGTCCTTCTGCGGATCGACGATGCTGGCGGCTGCAGCATTCGGCGTTGCTGCTGCGGTGTAAAGCTGGGCCACCCACCAGTTGTTTTCGCCAGGGGGAGGGGCTGCGACGTAGGCCAGCTTCCCGGAGTCTGGCGACCAGTCGAACTCGTAAACATGCAGATTGTCCGGGGTGAGCAGCTCCACCTCGCCGCCACGCGCATTTACGGCTGCAACTCGCTGAATTTCCAGACCTTCCACGCCAATCACGCCGGAGGGCGGCTTCATTGCGGCCAAAGCGCCTGCCGGCCGGGTAGCTCCGGGCACGTACAGGAAGGCGATGCGTTGGCTATCCGGCGACCATGCCGGGTGGGCCACGTAGCCATGTAAGTGGGTGATCTGTTGCGGCTGTCCGGTCAGGGTGGTCAGGAAGAGATCAGTCTGGCCGTCTTTGCCGCAGTCGCCTTCAAAAAGCAGAGCCCGGGAGTCGGGCGACCACAGCGGATTGCTCGCGCTGCAATCCTTGCCTGTGTCGAGCTGCTCCGCGCCTGCTCCGCGCGCGTCGCTCACCATGATCCGGCTGGTGCTGCCATGACTTCGCTCGGTCCATGCCAGGTGTTTGCCGTCGGGCGAGAGCGAGGTCTGCGCGACCGTCTCGACCTTGCCCAGATCGGCCAGAATGGCGCGGACCTTGGGATTCGCCGCCGGGTGGGCGTTGGGCGAATCGGCGGCCAGGCTCGGAAGGGAGAAGAGAGAGAGGCAGAACAGTGCAGGCAGGGCGAGGCGACACGCAAAACTCATGCGAGGGATGCTAACAGTATTTTCGAATCGCGCGGGTGGCGGGCGTGGCGGCTCATTCTAGAGAAAATGGATATGGCGCCTCTTTCGTCGCCCAAACAGTCCTGATTGCGACTCCAAAGGGCAGTTTCAGACACAATTTCATCGGCTTTTATTGACCGCTTCCCAATCGCTTGTTATTGTTAAAAGGTTCCCCGAGGCACGTCTTGTGTGTGCTGCATACGAGCGCAGGGCGGGTGCCAGACGGGATCCCACAGAAAGCAGGCCGGCAAGTTGGTTTTTGGCCGCTTCTGCGGTTCCTCTGAGTTAAGAGGACGAAGATCGCATCGGTGCCTGCGACACCCTTCACCTGGAAGGGCTATGCGGGCCGGAACTTCGAAACGGAGCTGAACTGAGACTGGATTCCTGGTTATTTGCCGGGATTCCATTTGCGTGCGGCCACCGTCGCGGTTCCTGTCTGAGATAGGAAGCGAAGCAGACGCGAAGCGGACATGCGCGAGCCATGCCCTGGCATGGTTGGTGTGGTCGTTTGCGGGCTGAGTGGGATTGAGAAAAGGGTAAGGAGTACTGGATTGCCGACATTCAATCAGCTGGTGAAGCAGGGTCGCACGGCGCCGCGGTACAAGACCGCGAGCCCGGCGTTGCAGGGCTCTCCGCAGCGGCGCGGCGTTTGCACCCGCGTGTACACGCAGACGCCCAAGAAGCCGAACTCGGCGCTGCGCAAGGTGGCCCGCGTCCGGCTCACCAACGGCATCGAGGTGACGACGTACATCCCCGGAATCGGCCACAACCTGCAGGAGCACTCGATCGTGCTGATCCGCGGCGGCCGCGTGAAGGACCTGCCGGGTGTGCGCTATCACGTAGTGCGCGGCTCGCTCGATTCGGTCGGCGTGGCCAATCGCAAGCAGGGTCGTTCGAAATACGGCGCGAAGCGCGCCAAGACGGCTGCCAAGTAAGCCGAGACGGAAGTCAGGAAAAGGTTAGGAAGCGATGCCCAGAAAAGGACACATTGCCAAGCGCGAGGTAGCGGCCGATCCGGTCTACAACTCCTCGCTGGTGACCAAGTTCGTGAACTCGATGATGTGGGGCGGCAAGAAGTCGACCGCGCA
>DASZLE010000087.1:0-105645 GCA_035552475.1 Occallatibacter sp. | reverse complement strand
CCATCGGGTGCGGACTTCAACACCGATGTGCAGGGCACGACGCCGGTGGACGAGAACACGGTGAAGCCGCAGGAGCGCAAGGCCCTGGGCGAGCGCCACCACGCGCACCACAAGAAAGCGGCCAAGTAAGGCGACGGCTGCAGGTAAATAAACTAACAGGCGGCGATGCCGGATCGGATCGCCGCCTGTTCTTTTGGTGAGGCACCCGCCAAGCGGCTATCCAGAGCACAGGCGTGCCGAAGCCAAAGAAAGTGCGCGCACCGAATCCGCAGGGGGTTTCTCGATCGATAGCAATCCGGCGATTGCGAGGCGGATTAGCTCTAGCTAATATGCTTCGAATTGGTTGAGCGGCAGCCGGACGCGGAAGCAAGTGCTGCCCGGCTCCGACTTCACCCCAAGATGGCCGCGGTGCTTACGCACGATGCGCATAGCATTGTCGAGGCCGAGACCCAGGCCGTGTCCAGGCGGTTTGGTCGTGAAGAAAGGCTCAAAGATGCGGTCCTGCATCTCCGGCGGGATCCCGCGGCCATTGTCCCAGATTTCTACCAGCATCATGTCGCCTTCGCCGCGGCAGACCAGGCGAAGCTTTCCCGGGCGGCCGGTTCCGGTCATGGCTTCAATTGCGTTCTCAATGAGCGCCGTCCACACCTGGTTCAGCTCTCCGCCGTAAGCGCTGATCGATGGCAGGGTGGTCTGGTATTCGCGCTCGATGGCAATATCGGCGAGGCGCGACTGCATCATTAGCACGGTGGCGTCGAGGCCGTCAGGAACATGGACCTCCAGCATCGCGGCGCGATCCATGTTGGAGTAGGCCTTGACCGCGCTGATGAGATCAAAGATGCGGGCGGTGGAGTAGAGCACCGTTTCCACGCCGCGCGTGAGACGCAGGTAACGCGCGAAGTATTGCAGGGTGATGCAAGTGCCGGAATTCTCGAGGATCGAGTTCAGACCGTCAATGTCCTCGACAGTGATGCCATGCTCGGCAAGATCGGGCGCCACGTCCCACGCGCGGTCGCACGGAAGATCGTTGAGCCACTTGCGCAAAGCCTCTTCGCGCGCGATGAGCACCGAGGGAGGCTCGCCATCGTTGGGCCGCGCCCTCTCCATGACGCTTCGCTCCCACACTTCGACTTTGCGGATCTGTTCCTCTGTCCAGCAAAGGTTGACCAGCTTAAAACGGTTCTCGCGATTGGCGCGGAGCTCCCGGACCAGGCTGGATGCTGCCCGCTGCGCGGCGGAAGCCGGATTGTTAAGTTCGTGAGCCAGGTTTCCGGCCAGCTTGCCCAGAGCGCTCAATTTCTCCGCCTGCTGCTCGATTCGGGTGACCTCACGTACTCGATCGAGAAGCGTGGAAACGACGCGCTGGGTCATGGAGGGGATGGCTTCGAGCATGGCGGGGAACAGTGAGCGTTGAATGGTAATGACCCACATGTCCGTAATCGCAACGCCCTGGCCACCGAACGTCTTCATGCGCGAGAAGGGAAGCAGGCCCGTCATCTGGCCGGCGCGGCCAATAAAGAGCGCCATGGGCCCACCGTGCTGGCGCTGCACGTGGATCTCGCCTTTCAAAATCAGGATCATGCGATCGGCGGGAGTGCCTTCCTCGAAGAGGATCTCTCCTTGTTCGGCAACGATCTCTTCGCCATTCCGAGCGAGCCACAGGCGGTCTTCGAGGGCCATGCCCTGAAGCGGCGTGACACGCTCCAGCGCAGCCGCGATTTCTTCAACAGGCGTGGGGCAAGTGGGCGGAGACGAAATGAGGGAAGGCATGACGAACCTCCGGGGGACCCATCATCAGGATATCCGATTCCCTGATCGGGGCTGGTGGTATTATTGCGGGTTAATTCCACAACAACAGAATTGACGTGGGAGGCAACGGATGCGTTGGATGGCAAGCGCCGTACTGGCGCTCGTGTGCGCGGTTGCGATGGCGCAGAACTCAAATGAAGCGCAAGTGAAGCCGCGGCTCGAGCAGGTGGCAAGCTCATACACCGACAACAATGCCTTCATGGGAACGGTGCTGGTTGCCCAAGGCGACGAGATCCTGCTCGACAAGGGTTACGGTATGGCGTCTCTGGAATGGAACATTCCCGATACGCCGGATACAAAGTTCCGCCTCGGCTCACTCACCAAACAGTTCACCGCGGCGCTGGTTCTCCTGATGCAGCAGGATGGAAAGCTGAACATTAACGACCCGGTGAGCAAGTACCTGCCGGACGCACCAAAAGCTTGGGAGAAGATCACGCTCGCAAATCTGCTTGGCCACACTTCGGGGATTCCCAATTTCACCAGCTTCAAGGAATTCGGTGCATGGGCTGCGAGCTCGCATACGTGGGAGGAAGAATACGCATTTTTCAAGGATAAGCCTCTGGAGTTTGAGCCCGGGAGCAAGTTTTCATACAGCAATTCGAATTTTGAGGTCCTTGGTGGAGTCCTGGAAAAAGTCAGCGGAAAGAAATATGGCGACCTCCTGCGCGAACGTCTCTTCAGTCCACTTGGCATGAGCGACTCGGGACTCGACAGCGACGATCTCGTTCTGCCCAAACGCGCTGAAGGCTACTACATGCCGGGGCCAAAGGGCCTGATGGTTGCACGCTCTGAATCCATGTCCGTGCCGTTTTCCGCCGGATCGATTTACTCCACAACCGGCGACCTGCTGAAGTGGGAGCACGGGCTGCTCGATGGCAAGCTGCTTTCAGCCGATTCGCTGAAAGCGATGACGACGTCGGGCAAGGGCGACTACGGGCTCGGCGTGATGATCCACAATGAAGACGGCGTAAAAGTGGTGGAGCATGGCGGCGGAATCGAAGGATTCAATACGAATCTGATTTACGCGCCGGAAAAGCGCATCTGCGTCATCGTGCTGGCGAATGTGAACGGCTCCGCGCCGGGACAGATGGGGCAGCAACTACTAGACGTCACGCTGGGCAAGCCAGTTGAGTTGGCCAACGAGCGCAAGGCTGTGTCCATTACGAAGGAGGAACTGGCCAAGTTCATCGGCGTGTACGATTTGGCGCTGACCTTTTCGCTGACCGTTGCGCAGGCTGGCGATGGCTTAACGGTGCAGGGGACTGGCCAGCCGGCACTTCCCGTCATGTATCAGGGCGTGAAGGATGGACATCCCCGCTTCTTCAGCGCTGCCGTCGGAGCGGAGATCGAGTTTGTGCCCGATGCCAGCGGAGCAATCACATCGCTGATTCTGCACCAGAACGGGGCGAATGTTCCTGGCAAGCGGCATTGAGACGAGGCGGCAATTGAAAACGTCCGACTCCGCTGAATTAGGCCCGGCACCCCCGGGGCGTGGCGGGGGGCAGCGGACGCGATCTCAGGGGTCTGGAGTGATGAAAGCCTCGAAGTGCAGCAGAATATTACAGGACGATTAACAACGCGTGCATCGGAGCTTCGAATTACGATTGCGCGTCTATTCTTAAAATAACGGAGAAAGTCTGACCGGACCGGCCGATAACATGGAAGAAGCGGTTTTCGCGCGAGGCAACTGGGTGCGGGGCACTTGCCGGCGTGACTTTCGGAGGTCGTGAGAGAGCCTGAAGAACTAGCCAGAATGCCTTGGGCGGATGAAGCGAAGCGTGGAACCGGAGATGTGTCCATGGGGCAATTGAAAGTGGTGCAAAAGGTTGGGGCCGGGTTGATTCCTTTGCTCCTGCTTCTCGAAATCGCCGGGTTTCTGGCAGTCCGCAACAGCGTGGCCCGAGATAATTATGTGGACGCGGCGAACATTGCGACTGCGGGCTTCGCGGTGCTCGCGTGTTTGTATGCCGCGGCGCTTGCGGGAGGGCGTATCAGGGCGTTCTGGTTGCTGGTGGGCAGCGCTCTGGCCCTGCACCTGAGCGGAGACCTGGGCTGGGCCTACTGCCATGCATTCCACGTCCCCGTGGTGGCAAACTCGCTGCTTCCATCGATCTTCTTCCGGCTTTATGCGTTGCCGGTTGCGTTGGCACTATTCCTCTCCGACGACATTCGCCCGCGGCGCCTGGAGGATTTTCTGGATGGCGCGATCGTAGTGGCTCTGGTCCTGGTGACGATGTACCAGATACAGAGCGCGGAGACAAGCGCGGGCGATCCGCACCTGTGGCGGGTGGTTTCGGCGGGGACGGCGATCAATTTCGTTCTGATTTGCGGGGCGATCGGCCGCTCATTGTTTTCGTCGCGGCCCGCGACGCGCGCGCTTTTCATGCGACTCGCCGTATACCTGATTGTGTACGGCGGCGTGGCGCTGTTCATGAGCCTCGACGACGTGTACTTCAAGCAACTCGACAAGATCGACGATCTCTTCTGGACACTCTCATACCTGACCGGGGCAGCGGTGGCAATTACGTGGAGGCCTGGAGGGGCTGAGTCAGAGACGGCCGATTTGCGAATCTCGCGCCGCGCGTCGCTGCTGTGCTTCAACCTGACGCTGGCAGCCATGGTGCTCGGCGGCACCGTGATCGGGCTGCGATCGATTCATCCGATGCAGATGGTTTCGCTGGGAGGCGTAAGCGTGGTGCTGCTTTCGTTTGCCATCCGTTCGGCTCTGATGCAGGACCGGCAGGAGAGATATCTGGCCGCGCTGCGGGCCAGCCAACAGCAACTGCAGCGGCAGGCTCACTATGACGAGCTGACTGAACTGCCGAACCGGCGGATGTTTTATGAGCAGCTGGAGCGGGCGCTGGCACTGGCAAAGCGCGAGGGCTGGCAAGCGGCGGTTCTCTATTTGGATCTGGACGGGTTTAAGCCGGTGAACGACCGATATGGACACGCCGTGGGTGACGAACTGATGGCGCAGGCCGCGAAACGGATGCAGGGCCGCGTGCGGAAATCGGACACGCTGGCGCGCATGGGCGGCGATGAATTCACGCTGGTGGTTGCGCACCTGAATACATGCGAAGATGCTGGGCGGCTAGCAAGCGAGTTGCAAGGTCTGTTGAACGAGCCTTTTATGGTGGATGGGCACCCCATCGTCATCAGCGCAAGCATCGGCGTGGCCGTCTTTCCCAAAGACTCGATGCAGCCGGAAGAGCTGGTTGAGCGCGCCGACCAGGCTATGTACAGGGCCAAGCGCTCGGGACCCGGGACCATGGCTTACTGGGCGGCGCACGAAACCGGGCTGCCGGCATAAAAAACCACCCTCCTGCCTGCAAGGGAGGGTGGTCGGGGGCCGGCTCGAACATCAAACTGTATCAGCGCGTCTTGGCCACTTCTTCAACGGTTACCGGATCGAGGAACGGCATGCTCGCGCGCAATTTCTTGCCGACGATCTCCACGGGGTGTTTGGCTTCCTCTTCGCGGAAGGCGAGGAACTCCTTGCGTCCAGAGTTCTGGTCGGCGAGAAAGCGCTTGGCGAATTCGCCGTTTTGGATTTCAGCGAGGATCGCCTTCATGGCCTTGCGGCTCTCCTCGTTGATCACGCGCGGGCCGCTAACATAATCGCCCCACTCCGCAGTGTCGGAGATGGAGTAACGCATGTAAGCGAGGCCTCCGCGATAGATCAGGTCGACGATTAGCTTGAGCTCGTGCAGCACTTCGAAGTACGCGCTTTCCGGCTGATAACCGGCTTCGACCAGGGTCTCGTATCCAGCCTTGATCAGCGCGCTGACGCCGCCGCACAGAACAGCCTGCTCGCCGAAGAGGTCGGTTTCGGTCTCTTCCTTGAACGTGGTCTCAAGCACTCCGGCGCGGGTGCAGCCGATGCCCTTGAGATAGCTGAGGTTGAGGGCGTGCGCCGTACCGGTGGCGTCCTGATGGATGGCGATGAGCCCGGGGATGCCGCCGCCCTCCACAAAAAGCTCGCGCACACGATGGCCAGGACCCTTGGGCGCGGCAAGACCGACGTCGATGCCGGCGGCAGGCACGATTGTCTTGAAGTGAATGTTGAAGCCGTGCGCGAAGAGGAGCAGCTTGCCGGACGCGAGGTTCGGGGCGATCTCTTCGGCGTAGACTCTTGCCTGGGTCTGGTCGGGAATGAGGACCATCACCACATCGCCCCACCTGGCGGCTTCGGCCACCGTGGTTACTTCCAGGCCCGCCCTTTGTGCCTTGGCGGTTGACTTGGAGCCGGCGGCCAGTCCGACCTTCACCTGCACGCCGGAATCCTTCAGGTTGAGTGCGTGCGCATGTCCCTGCGAGCCATAGCCGATGATGGCCACCTTCTTGGCCTGGATGAGGGAAAGATCTGCATCGTGATCGTAGTATGTTGTTGCCATTGCGTCTTGTCTTTTCCTTTGCATGCAATTGGTGATGTTGAGCGCGGCACTTGCCGCCGTGGAAAATGAATGCGGACGCGCCCTTGTGCGCTATTCAGGTTCGATTACGGCGCTTTCCTCCGCCTGATGTTCCTGGTCGACGCCATTCTCGGGTTCGGGTTCGCCCGCGCCCATCGCCTTGAGCACGCGGCTGGTGTGGTGCCCGCGTCGCATAGTCATCTTGCCGCTGCGGCAGATCTCCAGAATCTCATTATCGCCTTCAGTCAGCACCTGGATGAGGCCTTCAATCTTGCTCTCAACTCCGGTCATCTCGATCATGAGCGATTCGGGCGCCAGATCGACAATGCGGGCGCGGAATACCTCGACGAGTTCGAAGATGGCGGAGCGGGTGTGCTTGGTGGCGGCCACCTTAATCAACGCAAGCTCGCGCGTGACCGATGGCGCGCCGGCAATGTCGTCCACGTCCTGCACGTTCTCCAGCTTAAACATGCTGGCGCGGATTCGATCGCCAGCCTCGGCGGACGCCTCGCATACCAGGGTGAGGCGCGACAGGCCGAGGCGCTCGCTGCGTCCCACCGTAAGTGAGATGATGTTGATGTTCAAACGGCGAAACAACGAAGCCACGCGCGTCAAAACGCCCGGCTTGTCTTCTACGTAAGCTACGAAAGTGTGCAGCATAAATCAGCCTCTGGGTTCTAGCTTCTAGCTACTGGCTTCTCGTGTGCCCGGTCGATGTGCCGCCGCCAATATAGTTCCTTCAGTGGCGAAACAAGCTGGGAACTGGAAGCTAGCAGCTGCCTTACAGTTCCTCAGATCGCTCGATGAGCGGGTTGGCGTCGGGGCGGCGAATCATCTCGTGCAGCGCGCTTCCCGCGGGAATCATTGGATACACAGAGTCTTCCTTCTCCACCAGGAAATTCAGAAGAAATGCGCCTTCGTGCTTGCGCGCTTCATCCACGGCCGAGGCCACTTCAGCACGCGTGCGCACCGCCCGCCCTGCAATTCCGTGCGCGTCGGCGAGCTTTACAAAATCCGGGCTGACCAACGGCGTGGACTCGTAGTTGCGCTCGTAAAAGAATTCCTGCCACTGCCGCACCATGCCCAGGTAGCCGTTGTTGATGATGGCGATGTTGATCTTCAGCTTCTCCTGCGCGATGGTCGCCAGTTCTGCCGCGGTCATCTGGAAGCCGCCGTCGCCGGCAATCACCCACACTTCTTTATCCGGACATGCCACCTTGGCGCCGATGGCCGCAGGCAATGCAAAGCCCATGGTCCCGAGGCCGCCTGAGGTGATGAGCGTACGCGGGTGCTCGTGATGGAAATACTGTGCCTCCCACATCTGGTGCTGGCCCACATCCGTCACTACAATTGCGTTTCCGCCGGTAATGCGCCACAGGTCGTGCATCACGTGTGCGGCGTATAGGTGGCCAGAGTCAGGCAGATTCTTGATATCGCGCACTGCCACCGCGCCCTTGCTCGCCTCAATGGTCTTGAGCCACGCCGCGCCGTCGCGCCCGCTGATCCGCGGCAGCAGTTGCTCCAGCACTTCCGCCAGATCACCCACCAGCGCCACATCCACCTTGATGTTCTTGTTGATCTCTGCCGGGTCCACCTCAATGTGAATCTTCTTCGCCCTCAGCGCGTACGTAGCCGGTGTGCCAATCACGCGGTCGTCGAAGCGCATGCCGCATGCGATCAGCAGATCCGCTTCCTGGATGGCGTTATTCACCCACACTTCGCCGTGCATTCCCATCATGCCCAGGTTCAGCGAGTGCGAAGCAGGGAAGCCGCCGAGCCCCAGCAACGTGAGCGCCACGGGAATCTGCGCGCGCTCCGCCAGTGAACGAAGCGGTTCCATGGCGCCGGACTCAATCACGCCATGTCCGGCCAGAATCACTGGGCGCTTGGCGGTGCGGATCAATTCCACCGCCTGCGCAAGGCCAGACTCCTCAACCCTCAGCATGGGATGCGGCCGGTACGCGGACGGCTTGGCAGCTGCGAAATCGAAGAGAGCAGTAGCCTGCTGCGCGTCCTTGGTAATGTCAACGAGCACCGGCCCCGGCCGCCCCGAGCGCGCAATTTGAAATGCTTGTCGCAGCGCCAGTGCCAGTTCGTCCGCGCGGCTCACCAGGAAATTGTGCTTGGTCACGGGCAGTGTCACGCCGGTGATGTCCACTTCCTGGAAGGCATCGGTGCCCAGCACCTTGCTCGAAACCTGGCCAGTAATGCACACCATGGGAACTGAGTCGAGCATGGCGGTGGCGATGCCGGTGACGAGATTCGTGGCCCCCGGCCCGCTGGTGGCAACGGCCACGCCAACCTTGCCCGTCGCACGCGCATAACCGTCCGCCATGTGTGCCGCGCCCTGCTCATGCCGCACCAGGATGTGGCGAATGGGAAACTTGCGCAGCGCATCGTACGCCGGCAGTATGGCCCCGCCCGGATAGCCGAAGACGTCCGTAACGCCCTCACCCACCAGTGTGGCCCACAGGATCTCCGAGCCGGTCAACCGGGTCGGTGTCGTCGCGTGCGCGTTGGGGGAAGTTGCGTTGCGGTCGTTCATGGTGATTCTCCTTGTCCGAGCCATTAGCTGTTAGCCATTAGCTCTTAGCCGGTCCAGAATAATCCGGCAATCCTGGAAACTCGATTTCCTCGCCATCACTGCTAAGAGCTAAGGGCTGATAGCTGATGGTTGTTCTTACGTTGTTGCTCCCGTGGATGCCGACGTCACGCGGTCCACGTATTTGCGAAAGACTCCCTGTGGCCAGCGTAGCGCCGGCGGCGTAAAGCCATTCATCCGCGCCCGCATCTCCTCGTCACTGATCTCCAGCGTCAGTGTTCGATTGGGAATATCGAAATGGATCATGTCGCCTTCGCGCACAGCGGCAATCGGGCCGCCCACAAAAGCCTCTGGCGCAACATGGCCTGCCGTCATCCCTCGTGTAGCGCCGCTGAAGCGTCCATCTGTAAGCAGCGCCACCGTATGCGTCAGATCGGGATGCCCGCTCACCGCCGCGGTCACCTGCAGCATTTCGCGCATGCCCGGTCCGCCCCTTGGCCCTTCGTAGCGAATCACCAGCACATCGCCCGGCTTGATCCTGCCCGATTGCACCGCGGCAAAACAGTCTTCCTCGCACTCGAACACGCGCGCCGGGCCGCGATGCTCCACGCGATCGGCTGCGGCAATTTTCATCACGCAGCCTTCGGGCGCGAGGTTGCCTTTCAGGATCACCAACCCGCCGGTGGGCTTGATCGGCTCGGCGAACGTCTTGATCACCACCTGCCCCGTCGTCTCCTTCGCCAGCGCGGCTTCTTCCGCCAGCGTGCGCCCGCTGATGGTGAGCGTGGATCCATCTGCGTGCCCAGCGTCAATCAACCGCTTGGCCAGCAGCCGCGATCCGCCCGCCGCCTGGAAGTGCGAGGCCATGTACTTGCCCGCCGGAACCAGGTCGCAGATAAACGGCGTGCGCCGTGAAATAGCGTCAAAGTCATCCACTGAAAGCGGAATGCCCAGCTCGTGCGCAATGGCGATCAGGTGCAGTACGGCATTGGTTGAGCCACCGCTGGCAGCCACGCTCGCCACCGTATTTTCGAGCGCCTTGCGCGTGATGATCTGCGACGGCCGCCGGTTCGCCCGCACCGCGTCCATGATCATGCGGCCGGCTTCCCGCGTTGCCGCGTATTTGTCCTTATCGGTGGCCGGCACGCCGGAAAGATGCATGGGAGAAATGCCCAGCATCTCGCCGCTCATTGCCATCGTATTAGCCGTGAATTGACCGCCGCACGCGCCAGCGCCGGGACACGCATTAGCTTCGAGCGCTTCCAATCCTGCCGCATCGATCTTGCCTGCGGCAAATGCGCCGATGCCCTCAAACACGTTTTGAATTGTGATGTCGATTTTCTCGCCGTTGGGGCCGTTCACCTTGCCCGGCGCGATCGAACCGCCGTACAACAACATGCCCGGGATATCCAGGCGGCACAAAGCCATGATGATGCCCGGCATGTTCTTGTCGCAGCCGCCAATGCCAACCAGCCCGTCAAAAAGATTGCCGCGGGCGACGAGCTCGATGGAATCCGCAATCACCTCGCGCGAAACGAGTGACGCTTTCATTCCCTGCGTGCCCATGGTGATCCCGTCGGAGATGGTGACGGTGTTGAACTCCATCGGCGTGCCGCCGGCCTCGCGAATGCCCTCTTTCAGAGCCTCTGCCAGCTCGCGCAGGTGCACATTGCAGGTGCCGATCTCGGTCCACGTATTGGCGACGCCGATGATGGGCTTGTGCAGGTCCTCTTTAGCGAATCCGGAGCCACGCAGATACGATCGCGCCGCCGCGCGGCTCGGGCCCTCGGTCAACGGAATGCTCTGACGTTTCCCTTCGATGGTCATTTCGATCCTTGAACTACTTTGCTCTCAGCCATGCAGCTTCATCGTGCTGCTTCTCAAATGCATCCAGTTCCTCGGCGTGCCGCAGCGTAAGCCCGATATCGTCCAATCCTTCCAGCAGGCAAAAGCGTCGGAACGGATCCATCTCGAACTGTGCGGAGAACCCTTGTCCGTCGTTGACCGTCTGGTCTTCCAGCGAAACAGTCAGCTTGTATCCAGGCGTAGTCTGCGCTTTCTGCATCAACTCGCTCACCTGCTCCTCGCTCAGCCGAGCCAGCACGATTCCGTTCTTTCCCGCGTTCGAAAAGAAAATGTCGGCGAACGTCGGCGCAATCACGCACCGGAAACCGTAATCGCTCAGCGCCCAGGCCGCGTGCTCACGGCTCGACCCGCAGCCGAAGTTCTTTCCCGCAATCAGAATCTGCGCGTCCCTATAGCGCGGATCGTTGATGACAAAATCCTTTACGGGCTCCCCATCCGGGGTCTGCCGCCAGTCGAAGAAGAGGAAATCGCCATACCCCGTGCGCTCAATCCGCTTGAGGAACTGCTTGGGAATAATCTGGTCCGTATCCACGTTGGCGCGGTCAAGCGGCGCCGCCAGTGCGGTGAGTGTGCGGAACGATTGCATCAGGCGTGTACCTCCTCGCGCGCGGTTTCGTACTGCGGCCAATTGCGAATATCCACAAAGTGCCCGGCAATCGCTGCTGCCGCGGCCATCTCCGGCGAGACCAGGTGCGTGCGTCCGCCGCGTCCCTGCCGGCCTTCAAAGTTGCGATTGCTCGTCGAAGCGCAGCGCTCGCCCGGCGAAAGAATGTCCGGATTCATGCCCAGGCACATCGAGCATCCCGGCTCGCGCCAGTCGAATCCGGCTTCCTTGAACACGCGATCCAGCCCTTCGGCCTCAGCCTGCGCCTTCACCTGCTGCGATCCAGGCACCACCATCGCGCTCACGTGCGATGACACCTTGCGCCCCTCCGCAATCTTCGCCGCCGCGCGCAAATCCTCAATACGCGAATTAGTGCAGGACCCAATAAACACGCGGTCGATAACGATATCTTCAAGCGGCGTTCCCGGCTTCAGCGCCATATACTCCAGTGCGCGCTCCAGGCCTTTGCGTTCCTGCTCGTTCGGAGTCGCTGCCGGATCCGGAACCGTTGCGGTAATCGGCGCAACCATGCCGGGGTTCGTTCCCCAGCTCACGTAAGGCATCAGCGTCGCAGCATCGATTGTCAGCTCGCGGTCAAACGTTGCTCCCGGATCGGTTGGCAGCTTCCGCCACTCCTCCAACGCGCGATCCCATCCCGCACCCGCCGGCGCAAACCGCCGCCCTTTGAGATAGTCGAACGTGGTCTCGTCCGGCGCGATCATCCCAGCACGCGCTCCCGCCTCAATACTCATGTTGCAGATGGTCATGCGGCCTTCCATCGAGAGTGCGCGGATGGCTGACCCGGCGTACTCAACCACGCAGCCCGTCGCTCCGTCGGTCCCAATCTTCCCGATGATGGCGAGAATAATGTCCTTCGCCGTCACGCCCTGCGGCAGCTTGCCTTCCACCGAGATGCGGAACGTCTTCGGCTTCGACTGCGGCAGCGTCTGCGTGGCCAGCACGTGTTCCACTTCGCTGGTTCCGATGCCGAATGCCAGCGCTCCGAACGCTCCGTGCGTCGACGTATGCGAGTCGCCGCACACGATGGTCATTCCAGGCTTCGTGATCCCGAGTTCCGGGCCGATCACGTGCACAATGCCTTGTTCGCGCGAATCCACGTCATACAACTCGACGCCGAAGTCCGCGCAGTTCTTGCGCAAGGTGGCAATCTGTGTCGCGGCGATTTGATCCAGGATATGCAGCCGGCCTTCGATCGTCGTCGGCACGTTGTGATCCACCGTTGCAATGGTGCGGTCCGGCCGGCGCACTGTGCGCCCGGCCAGGCGCAGCCCCTCAAATGCCTGTGGGGAAGTAACCTCGTGAACAAGCTGCAGGTCAATGTAGAGCAGGGTCGGCTCGCCCTTTGGCTCCGCCACCAGGTGCTGCTCCCATACCTTTTCGAAGAGTGTTTTCGGTTGGCTCATTGCTCCTCTAGAGTCTCCAGTGCTTCAGGTTGCGAAACGCCGCTGATCGGCTTCGCTGTTCTCTTGCGTCGTGGTCGCCACCACAGGCTTCTTACTCCGCCACTGGCGCCATGTGGTCGCGATGGCTCAGGATATTGTGCAGCATGTCGCGCACTTGCTTGCCCATCGCCACCGTGCTCAGAACGCTGTAGCCATGCGGGTTTGCGCGCGCCAGGTCCGGTGTGCGGAATCCCGCTTCCAGCACCTTGCGCACCGCCATCTCCACTGCGCGTGCCTCGGCATCCAGCCCCGCCGAGTGCCGCAGGATCAGCGCGCCCGTCAGGATCGCCCCCAGCGGATTTGCCAGCCCTTTGCCCGCAATGTCCGGCGCCGACCCGTGTACCGGCTCATACAGGTTCACCTTGCCGCCGATGGTTGCTGAAGGCAGCATGCCCAGGGATCCCGTAATCACCGCCGACTCGTCGCTCAGAATGTCGCCGAACAAGTTCTCTGTCAGCACCACGTCATAGTTGCGCGGCTGATTCATCAGGTGCATCGCCATCGCGTCCACGTACTGGTGTTCCACGGTTACATCCGGAAACTCCGCCGCAACCTCGTTCACCGTCGCGCGCCAGAGTTGCGAAACCTCCAACACATTGGCCTTGTCCACGCTGGTCAGTTTGCCGCGCCGGTTCTGCGCCAATTTGAACGCCACCCGCGCCACCCGCGCCACCTCGTCATAGGAGTAGCGCATCGTGTTCCAGCTCTCGCGCGTGTCGCGATTCCACTCGCGCGGCTTGCCGAAGTACAACCCGCCCAGCAGCTCGCGCACAAAGAGAATGTCCGCGCCTTCCACGATCTCCGGCCGCAGCGGGCTGTTCTCCGCCAGCTCTTTGAACGCAAATGCCGGCCGCAAATTGGCGAACCCGCCCAACTCCGTCCGAATCTTCAAGAGGCCGGCCTCGGGCCGCTTGTCCGGGGGCAGGGAATTGAACTCGTTCCCACCCACTGCTCCCAGCAGCACCGCATCGCTCTGGAGCGCTTCGCGCAGCGTCTCATCGGGCAGCGGCGTCCCGTCCTGCACAATAGCTACGCCACCGATGCGCCGCTCCGCGAACGTGAATTCATGTCCGCTCAGCGCTGCCACATCTTTTAGCACGGCCACCGCTTCGTTGGTCACTTCCGGGCCAATACCGTCGCCCGCGGTCACTAGAATCTTCAGGTGCACGAAAACTTTCCTCAGGGGCTAAAGCCCGCGATGATCTTGATATGTTTGCGGCACGACTCAAGTCGTGCCCTTTCAAAACTGCTTCAGTTCACTTCTTCATGCACCGGCACGTGCCGCCGCGAGCGGATCGCATCCGGCAGAATGCCAATCAGGTCCTGGTCATAAATGTTTTTCTTACGGTCGGCCAGCGCGACAAACCGGTAGTACGTGTGCTGCAGTTCGTCGCGGTCGAGCGCAAAGCCCAGCTCTTCCAGCCGGTGCCGCAACGCCGCGCGCCCCGAGTGTTTGCCCAGCACTAGGTTCGTCTTGGGCACACCCACCAGCGCAGGCGTCATAATCTCGTAGCACAGCGGGTTCGCCAGCATGCCGTGTTGATGAATTCCCGACTCATGCGCAAAAGCGTTGGCGCCCACAATTGCCTTGTTGGGGCTCGGCTGGAAAGTGATGATGCTCCCCAGCACCTGGCTGGTCGCGAAAAGCTGGTCCAGCTTGATCCGCGAGGTCACGCCGTACCGATCCGAGCGCACATAGAGCGCTGCCGCAATTTCTTCGAGAGCCGCATTGCCCGCTCGCTCGCCGATCCCGTTGATCGTGCATTCCACCTGCCGCGCGCCCGCCTCAATCGCCGCCAGCGAGTTCGCCACCGCCAAACCCAGGTCGTCGTGGCAGTGCGATGAAAGCACGATCCCCTCGGCATCCACCGCCGGAATCCGCTCCCGCACTTCGCGGAACATCCGTCCGTACTCCTCAGGCGTGGTGTAGCCCACCGTGTCTGGCATGTTAATTGTCGTCGCGCCGGCTTCGATGGCGATCCGCACCATCTCCACCAGGTAATCCCGGTCTGAGCGCGTTGCGTCTTCCGGCGAAAACTCCACGTCGTCGACCAGAGACCGCGCCAGGCGCACCGACTCGCCCACCAGGCCCAGCGCCTCCTGCCGGCTGATCTTCAGCTTGTACTCCAGGTGCAGGTCGCTCGACGCCAGGAAGACGTGAATGCGCGGCCGGTCGGCGAATTGCACCGACCTCGCCGCCATCTCGATGTCTTCCTTCTTGGCCCGGGCCAGCGACGCGATCTTCGGCTTGCGCACCGCCTGCGTGATGGTCGCAATCGCGGCAAAGTCGCCCTCCGACGCCATCGCGAATCCTGCCTCGATGATGTCCACGCCCAGGTCTTCCAGGGCGTGTGCCATAGTCAGCTTTTCCTGTGTGGTCATGCTGCAGCCCGGCGACTGCTCGCCGTCGCGCAGCGTGGTGTCGAAGATGGCTACGAATTCTTGTGTCATCGCACTCACCGCCAGGGGAAACCGTCTCTCGTACTTTCCCTAGTGTCTCGCATCGGAGGCATATAAGGCAAAGTTATTATTGTTTGGTTTACTATTACAAATGCTAATAGAGTCGTCGGGTCGTCAGTCGTCAAGTTTCAATCTTCAGGCAAAGAACCCCGGACCTGAAACGGATATACCCCTTGCCCGGCAGGGAGGCCGTATGGCTTTCAAAAGCGCGCCGGCGGCTGAGAACTGACAACTGAAAACTGAAGACCGCATTCCGGAGAAATGCATGGAACTCAGCCAGCTCGAAACCTTTCTTGCCGTCGCCGAAGAGCGCAGCTTCTCCCGCGCGGCCGCGCGCCTCCACCGCACCCAGCCGGCCGTCAGCCAGGTCATACGCAAGCTTGAGGAGTCCGTCGGCGAAACCCTCTTCGACCGCGCCGCCCGTGACGGCTCGCTCACCGCGGCCGGAGCCCTGCTTCGCGATTACGCACTCCGCCTCATCGCCCTTCGCCGCGAGGCATCCAGCGCGCTCGACGAGCTCAAAAGCCTGGAGCGCGGCCGCCTCCACCTCGCCGCCAACGAGTACACCTGCACCTATCTTTTACCGGCCATCGACGCCTTCCGCCGCGAATATCCGCACATCAGCGTCACGGTGCAGCGCATGCTGGCTTCGAGCATCCCCGACGAGCTCAACCTGCGCACCTTCGAAATGGGCATGATCTCCTTCCGCCCCGATCCCTCGCAGTTCCGGACCATCGCCGTCTACGGCGATACCCTGGCATTCATCGTCAGCCCCAGTCATCCGCTTGCCGGCGCGCAGCGCGTCTCCATTACCGAACTGGGCAACGAAATCTTCATCGCGCACAATGTAGCCTCGCCTCTCCGGCGCAAGGTCATTGAGACATTCCAGCGCTACCGCACCCCGCTTAACATGGGCATCGAGCTTCCCACCATCGAGGCCATCAAGCGCTTTGTCGCCATGGGGAACGGTGTAGCCCTTGTTCCCCACATCACTATTGCGCGCGAGCTCGAAACCGGAGAGCTGGTCTCCGTCCCCGTCCCGGAACTTGAGATGAAACGCATCCTCCGACTCGCCCATCGCCGCCAGGGAACGCTCTCCTACGCTGCCACCGCTTTCTTGAAGACCATCCGCGCTCTCGCTCGCCGCCACGGGCCGCCCTTCTATTACCACGTGGAGAAACCTGCGTGACCACCTGTCCCTCCAACCCGCCCTGCCCACTGATCCCTGTCCTCTTATCACTGTCCCAATCCGGGCTCGGCCTTATATGATGAGATCAACCGCACACCGTTCATCACCGTCTGCGTCTAAAGCTCAGATCGTTCCTGTCACCGCTTCTGGTCCGCTCGGGCCATATACAATGGCTGAGAGCGGCGCCCGGCGTAAACCGGTGCACCGGAATGACAAGCTCGTTGCCAGCCGGCTCGGTTGCGCAGTCGCGAGGTTCAAGGACCGAATGAAGAAGATCGTTTTTTTACTTTTCCTGCTGGCCGTTTCGGTGGCCGCGGGCCGGGCTCAGGAGAGCCGCCAGGACATCAGCATCAGCGGCTTCGGCATCGTCGAGCCGTTTGTTGCCTCTTCCACTGACGTTCAGGTCCACTCCAACACGGGTATTGGCGGAGTGGTCGGCTATCGCTTTATGCTGACGCCCACCAGCGCCCTCGAAGTCAACTACGGCATGGACTACCAGAACACCTTCCGCTACATCGTCAGCAACACCAACGTGGTCAAGGTGACCGCCCGCACACAGGAAATCTCCGGCGCTTACGTGCGCAGTTTCGTCTTTCGCAAGTGGAACCCCTTCGTGGAAGGAGGCCCGGCCGCGCTCATCTTCCTTCCTGTCCGCAATTCCGGCACCACTTCAATCGACGTGAAGCAGCAGACTACGATTGCGGGCATGTTTGGCGCGGGCTTCGCCTACGAGATCAGCCCCAGCTTTGACATCCGCTGTGAATATCGCGGCCTGGTCACCAAGGTCCCCGACTTTGGCCAGGGCGCCGGCGCCACCAACACCAACCTGAATACCAACCGCTGGTATAAGCCCTGGATCAGTGAACCTCTCATCGGCGTCGCTTACCACTTCTAAGTGCGCAGTCATCAGTGAACAGAAGGGGACGGCGACAGCCGTTCCCTTCGCCTTTGATCCCTGAACTGTAATTACCGACAACTGACCACTGTTCACTGTTCACTGGCGCGGTAGGCGCCCATGGACTTCACCATCGCGCAATGCGGCCTCAGAACCTCCAGCGCACGTTCGCCCTCTTCGCGCGTCTTCAGTTGGCAGTCCACGTAGAAGATGTACTCCCAGGGCTTGCCATGCACCGGCCGCGACTCGATTTTGGTCAGATTCGTCCCCATCGCTGCGAGCTCATTCAGCGCCGCCACCAGCGATCCCGGCCGGTTCTCCACGCTGAACGCGATGCTGATCTTGTTCGCCGTCCCATCCTCTGTCGCATCCGCTCGCCGCTTCACCAGGAAGAATCGCGTGTAGTTCTCCGCATTGTCTTCAATGTCCGCTGCCAGAATCTCCGCGCGGTACACTTCGGCCGCCTTGGCGCTGGCAATCGCGCCCGCATGGCGATCGCGCAGCTCCATCAGCTGCTTCACGCTTCCGGCCGTATCGTAATAGGCAACCGCCTCCATGCCTGGATGGCTAGCGAAATATCGCCGGCATTGCGCCAGCGCCACCGGATGCGAGTACACGTGATGGATCTGGTCCAAAGCCGCGCCCGGCATCCCGATCAGGTTGTGCCGGATGCGCAGAAGCGTTTCGCGCTCCACCTGCACATCGTGCTCCAGCAACAGGTCAAAGTGCTCCACTACCGGTCCGGCCAGGCTATTCTCGATTGGAATCGCCGCCGCGTCCACAGCGCCCTCGGCCAGCGCCGCAAACACATCCGCTGACAGCGAAGTGGGCACCACCGTCGCGTCCGGCACAAGCTTCAGCGCCGCGTCATGGCTGAACGATCCCAGTTCCCCCTGAATTGCAATTCTCATGAGCGGTCCCAAGCTGAAATCTGAAAACTGAAAACTACGAACCACAAACTAACCCAAAAACACATCCGCCGCCACAAACAACAGAAACACCATCGCGATCACTCCGTTCATGGTGAAGAACGCGGCGTTCAGCCGGCGCAGGTCGCGCGGCGAAACGATTGCGTGCTCATAGGCCAGCAGCGCGCCCACAGCCGCGACGCCCAGCCACCCGGCTACATGGAACCCGAACAGCCGCCCGAACCAAACCAGCAGCGCCAGCATGGTAAGGTGCATCGCCCGCGCCGCCCAGAATGCTCCCGCAATCCCCAGCGACCGCGGCAGGCTGTAGAGCCCCGCCTGGCAGTCGTGCTCATAATCCTGGCACGCGTACAACACGTCGAATCCGCCCACCCACAGGGTCACCGCGGCCGTCAGCACCAGGATGCGCGGATCCAGGCGCCCCTGGACCGCAATCCACGCCGCCGACGGCGCCAGCCCCAGCGCCAGCCCCAGCACCACGTGCGACCATCGCGTGACACGCTTCATGTAGCTATAGCCCAGCAGCACCACCAGCACCACCGGCGACAACTCCAGCGTCAGCCGGTTCAGTGCCGCGGCCGCCGTCAGGAACACCGCCCCGGCCAGCACCGTGAATCCCAGCACGAACTGCCGCGTCAAAGCCCCCGCCGGAATCGCGCGCATCTTCGTCCGCGGGTTCGCCGCATCAAGATCCGCATCCGCCCACCGGTTGAACGCCATCGCGCATGACCGCGCGGCCACCATCGCCACCACGATCAACCCCAGCGTCCGCCAGCGCGGCAGCCCGCCGGCCGCCAGCAACACCGCGGTCAACGCAAACGGCAGCGCGAAGATCGAGTGTTCCCACTTGATCATCTCCAGCGTCGTTCGCGTCTTCGCCCACACGTTCGCCATCGCAGCTTC
The DNA here is from genome assembly GCA_035552475.1 of Occallatibacter sp. Classification (GTDB taxonomy): domain Bacteria; phylum Acidobacteriota; class Terriglobia; order Terriglobales; family Acidobacteriaceae; genus Telmatobacter. The sequence continues at coordinate 86,573 of DASZLE010000087.1, read as the reverse complement.
GTTTCTCATTTCATGATTCCATCAGGGAAGCTTGAAAGTCACCGGCCGTCTGCCTCAAAACTGACAACTGACAACTGAAAACCGCTGTCAATTCGCCAGCACCGCCCGGTACCGCACTTTGAACTTCTTCACCTTCTCCAGAGCATCGTTCACCTTAGCCATGGGGAACACCTCCGTCTGCGCTTTCACGCCATGCCGCGCCGCCACATCCAGCATCTCGCGGATCCGCTGCGGGCTCCCGATCGGGCTCCCTGCTACGGTGCGCGATCCGGAAATCAGCGGAAAAGCCGGTACCGTAACCGGCTTGGGCGGCACGCCCACAAAGCACAGCGTCCCGTTTGGCCGCAGCGCCTGCAAGTACACGCCCCAGTCCTGGTCCGCATTCGCCGTGCTCAGGATAAAGTCGAACGTTCCCGCCAGCTCCTTCAGCGCTCGCGATTCCCGCGTATTCACAAAGTGATGCGCCCCCAGCCCCCGCGCCTCTGCTTCCTTCGCCGCCGACGTCGAAAACGCCGTCACCTCGGCCCCAAACACCCGCGCAAACTGCACCGCCATGTGACCCAGGCCGCCAATCCCGATCACGCCCACCCGCGACGACGGATTCACCCCGTGCGTACGCATCGGGTTGTAGACGGTGATCCCTCCGCATAGCAGCGGCGCTGCATTCTCGCTCGCCAGCGCCTCCGGAATCGGCACCACGAATCGCGCATTCGCCCGTACCCGGTCGGCATACCCCCCGTGCCGGTGCACGCATGTAGCCTCCGCGCTCAGGCAAAGGTTCTCCATCCCGCGGCTGCACCACTCGCACTCCTCGCAGGAGCTCGACTGCCATCCCAGCCCCACCCGCTGCCCCACCTGCAGCGACTTCACTGACGAACCTACCGCGTTTACCTTTCCGATCACCTCGTGCCCCGGTATGAACGGATATTGGCTGATCCCCCAGTCGTTCAGGATCAGGTGCAGATCGCTATGGCATACGCCGCAGTGGGAGATCCCGATCTCCACTTCCATCGGCCCCAGGGTTCCCGGTTCGTAACGGAAAGGCAACAGCTCAGCCCCCGCCGCATGCGCTGCTAATCCTTGTATCTGGGCCATCGTCTATCCGTCCTCGCTTGCAAACGCCGGATCGCTCCTCGCATCCGCCGTCACGGTGTAACAGAATCGCGTTGTCTAAATCTCCGCCGCTTAACGGAATGGTTGGGCTCTCTGAGGCGGTTCCATAATACCGATCTGAAAGGCGCGAATCCATCCGCGCCATCATAAGCCCACAGAAAGGCTCCGGGACTTTCGTCCGCTGGCGGAGCATTCCCACACCTAGGGCCCGCATAGGTATTGATTTTAGTGTATCCCGCTGCCCGGTTCCACCCGCAGCGTCAGCAACTCGAATCCGCTCAACACACCTTCCGCCGCCGCGTCCCCAGCTACCACCACCGACTCGCCGTTCAGCATCAACTCCTCGCCGGAGCGCAGCGGCTCCAGCGCGTTTGCCATCGTAATCGGCAGGCTTGAGAGCGTATGTCCCCCCAGCCCCGCCTGCGTCTCCGGCAAAAGCAGGCTCACGTAAATCCGGTCCGCCGCATGCTGGTTTTGTGCCTGGGCCAGCGTCGTTGCCATATCCGGCTGCCGCTGCATCATCCGCGGCTGATCCAGCGTCCGGTCCAGGGTTCCCGCATCGCTCACCAGCACACGCATGGTCCCGCCGTCCAGCCGCGCCGGAACCACGAATGGAATCCGCACGTTGCGCGCGGCGCCCTGCCACGGCCGCACCGTCGCTTCCACCGTCACCGTGTCTCCCGAATGCACAATGTTGCTGGAGATGAATCGCGCCGAAACCAGGTCCACTGACATGCGCCGCGGAACCGCCTCCACATTCAGCGTCACTGCACGAATTGGCTTCTCCCGAGCATCGTTGCTATAGAGCTTGCCGAACCTGTCGCCCACCAGCAGAGCCGCCATCAGTTGCGGCTGCGGACCCTCCGCACCGGCCGCCCACACGTCCACGGGCGACTTCCCGTATCCCGCCACATCAATCGATCCGGTGATATGGTAGCTCGTGTCGACCGAGCTCTCGTTGGTCTGCAGCAGCGCCTGGTACACCACCACCGTCACTGCCTGGGGCGTCAGCGCGGGCATGTCCAGTACTTCCACGTTCAGCTTCTCTCTGCCCCTCAAACCAGGCATTTCGATGTGTACCGGGATCATCCGCGGCTCTTCCCCGAACACGCCTCGGATCGCCGCATCGCGATCATCCGTAAACGTCCCAATCGTCTCTCCCGTGTTGACGATCTTGAACGCGTTCAGCGGCGATGCCAGCGTCGCCACCACGTCCGCCGTCGTCATCGGCAGCGATACGCTCCCCGCCTGCAGGATCGGGTGCCCGCAGGCCAGAAGCTGCTTCGGGTCCACGTACGTCACCGTGCACGTCGCCGCTATCTCCAGGTCCCCGCGCACCAGTTGCGCGCTCACCGCCGACCCCGGCTCCACGCCCTTGATCGCCTCCGCCGACATGGCAAAACTCGCAGCTGAGCCCCCGCTCGCAGCCGCACCGCCCGCCGCCACCATCTCCAGCCCTGTCCCAGCCATCTTTTTCTGCCAGAACTTCACTGCGTCCGGCGCAAACCCGGCCATCACCAGCGGCGTTTCCATCGCCTGAAACAAGGTATCGGCGCCCCCAGTCTCCAGTCCCTCAGTCCCTAGTCCCTTAGTCCCTACGTCCCTGGTCCCTATTCCCTGTCCCTTGTCCCTAGTCCCTAGTCCCTCAGTCCCTACGTCCCTGACCTCAAGCATCTGTGCAATCGGCGTAATCCCCGCAATTGGGTCCTTGCTGAACTGCCCAATCCGGAACGACAAACTTCCCAGCAGCTTGTTCCCGATGTACACCGGGCTGCCGCTCATTCCGGCCACCACCCCCGTGTACTCCGGCTTGGCTCCATGCAGTTGCGCCAGGATCATGTCGTGCCCCGGCCCCCGCGCATCGCGCAGCACCCCCAGGATCTCCACCTGCATCGGCTCCGGCTTGGTTCCTTCAAAAACCGTCCAAGCCGTTCCCATGAGTCCACGGTGCACTTCGCTTAACGGGAAGAACCCTCCCGTTGACGGCGGCGGTCCGGCCTTCTCCTGCGCCGCTATCCGCCATGGCGTCAACACGGCAGCGGCAACGGCTGCCAGAACAAGGCATCTCCGGATTTCCTTCCAGGCTGTTCCCACGTCTATAACTGTAAACCGGCTCTCCGGCCCCGGGTTCCAGCACGTCGAGGGCGCCCCATCATTTTCGTGGTTTTATTGCGAACGGTGGAAGCGCGACAGCTCGTTTCACAAGCCCGCCGCCGGCCTGCTGGGATAAGGGCCGTAACCGGCCTGTATTTACAACACTCTATCCCGTATGCTGTTCAGCACAGAGGTTGTCATGCCCACCGTCTTCAAGTTCGCGCCCCGGAATCGATTCTTTACCCCCCTGCGCTCGTCTTTTTTCGCCGCCGCAGCATTGGCCCTGGTCACTCTTGCCGGTTCGCCCACCTCTCGCGCTCAGACCCCGGCGCCTCAGCAGCCGGCCCCAGCGCCCCAGCAACCGGCTCAGCCTCAGCAGCCAGATCAGGCCCAGCCCGACTCGGGCGGCCCCACCGGCGACACCGGTCCCATCGCGCTGCCCAAAAAGAAGACCTCCGATGAGCCTCCGCCGCCTGCAGCCCCTGCCCAGCCCACCTTCAAGAACCCCGAGGGCGCCCCGAATTATTCTCTCAAGATCGAAGTTCCTGAAGTCACGGTCGACGTGGGCGTCCTGCTCGAAAAGACCGGACAGTTCGTTCCCGGCCTCAAGCCGGAGAACTTCAAGGTCTACGAGGACGGCATCGAGCAGAAGGTCATCGGCTTCAAGCGCGTTGAAGCCCCCATCACCGTCCTGCTAGTCTGCGAGTTCGCCGGAAGTAATTACACCTACGCCTTCAATTACGACATGCTCAACGCCGCCTGGTCCTTTGCCCAGCAGCTTCGCCCGCAGGACTACGCCGCCCTGATGACGTTCGACATGCGCACCCACATCGTCACCGACTTCACCCAGGACAAGCGCCAGATCTACAACGCCATCCAGTCGATGATCATTCCGGGCTTTAATGAGCGTAATCTCTTTGACGCTCTCTACGAGGCCGAAGACCGGCTCAGCCGCATCCCCGGCCGCAAGTACATCGTCCTCATCGCCTCGGGCCGCGACACCTTCTCCAAGCTCACCCTCGATCAGATCCTCAAGAAGGTCAAGAACACGCCTGACATCACCATCTACTCCATCTCCACCGGCGGCGCCCTCCGCGCCATGACCGAGGGTGGCGGAGGAATGAGCCAGTCCATGCGCGACCTCGACTACCTCCAGGCCGACAACCAGATGAAGACCTTCGCCAAAATGACGGGCGGCGCCTTCTATGCGCCCCGATTCGCTGCCGAGATGCCTGACGACTTCGGCGAGATCAACAAGAACATTCGCTCCAAGTACGAGCTCCTCTACCACCCCTCCAACACCAAGCAGGACGGCTCGTATCGCAAGCTCCACGTCGAACTGGTCGACGACGAGGGCAAGCCGCTCCGCTTCCAGGACGAAAAGCGCCACCCGCTCAAGTACGACATGCAGTACCGCGACGGCTACCGCGCCAAACCCGAGGTGGAGTAGAGATCGGTTCTATCAGACCGCCGTTAGTTGAGCCGTGTCATCCCGAACAGAGCGCTCTTCAGCTAGACGGTGCTCGGGCTGATCTCGTCGATGCTGACGCTGCCGCTTGCATTCACGGCGGTCGCGATCAGTTCGTTTTCCGCGTCGCTGAATCCGAGCGCGGCGATGGTCTTGCCTGGCGTGGATTCTGTGGCGGCCACGGTCATCGTCGTTTTTTATTTTAGCCACCCGCCGCTACGGGCGGCTCCCGATCATGGAGCGAATTTCAGTGGAGATTTGATCCAGGCGGTGTTGGGCGGGGGAATCGAGATTCTTGCCGGGGGCTAGCAGGGATTCCGCTTCGCGGGCCAGGGTGGTGCCATTCTCAAGGCCGAACGTGCCGAGGATGCCGGCCAGCTTGTGCGCGGCGCTGTGAGCTTCGGCGCGGACAGCTGGCGGAAGTTCGCTCAGGGCTAGCGCATCGCCTGCGTCCTGGAGCGTGGCGACGCGTTCCTGCATCTGCGGAAGGAATTTCACCCAGAGCTGGTCGAGGATGGCGGAGACGGACGGCGCCTCAGGGACGAAAGGTTTCGATTCCATCGGGGTCCCGCCTGCTGAATCCGGCTGCGCTATTCCCCAGATGCCGTCGCGATCCAAAGATCGTTCACGGCGCGGGTCTGGAGACCCGCACGACTGCCGATCTGGAGATCGGCGGTACACTCAGCAAGCCCTTTCAGTTCCAGCCTAATACACCGGCTATCTGGGTGGGCAGGGTGAGGGGGTCGAAGGGCTTGAAGAGGACAGCTTCGACGCCGAGGTCGGCGAAGCGGCGCTGGTCGTTGCTCTGGACCTTGGCGGTGAGGAGGAGGACGGGAATTCCGGCGGTGATGGGGTTCCTGCGCAGCTCGCGGAAGGTGGTGGGTCCGTCCATGCCAGGCATCATTACGTCGAGAAGGATGGCGTCGGGATTGTATTCGGCAGCGCGGACGATGCCCTGGGCGCCGGAACTGGCGACGGCGACTTCCCATCCGGCTACGGTTTCAAGGCACAAGGCGGCGACTTCGCGGATATCGTCTTCGTCGTCGATGATGAGGATGCGGTGTTGCGTCATGATGCGCACTCCAGCTCCCTGAGGGCGTTGCTGACCGGAAATCCAGTCAGCGAGGCGAAGAGGCAGGCAGTTGAATGCCGATTCGCGAGCCGGAGGAACCCGGGACCGTCCGCTACGGAGTGCGTTCGGCCGACAACGTTGGGGGAACTTCATCCATCTGACGCGAATTCCGCAGTAACGTCAAGACCAGATCTTCAAGCTGCTGAGGCTGAACGCGCGCTCCGGTGAGGAAATGGGTGGGTCCCAGGGTGAGCTTGCGGCATTCGTCTTCGTCCAGATCGAGTGCGGAATAGACAACCAGGGGCAGGCCGGCGAGGCGCTCGTGCTGCTGGAGCCAGTCGACGATGTTCAAGCCGTCGCCGTCGGGAAGGTCTATATCGAGAACCATGAGGTGGGGCTCGAAGGCGAGGCAGGCATCAACGGCTTGCTGGCGGCTGCGGGCGGTCTGGACCTCGATGCTGTCGCGGGCGAAGACACCGGCGATGACCCCGGCAAGCTCTTCGTTATCTTCCACGATGAGGATGCGGGTTTTTTCGCCGGGGCAGCATAGGACGCGGGCGATCTCGCCGAGGAGAGAGTCCTCTTCAACGGGCTTGGCGACCCTGCCTTCTTCGGCATGGTTGGGCAACTCGCCGGGGCTCTGGTTGGCGACGCTGAGCAGGACGACAGGGATCTGGCGGCCGGAGTCGCCGCGGCGGAGAAGGGGCAGGATCTCCCAACCGTTCATGCCGTCGAAGGAAGTGTCGAGAAGGATGGCCTGGACATTGTCGCCGGCGGCGGAGAGGGTCTGCTCGACGGTGGTGGTTTCAATGATGCGATAGCCGTGGCGGGCGAGCCTTTCCACGATGACGGGGCCAGTGACGGGGTTGGTGTTCGCGAGCAGGATCGCGGCCTGGTCTATGAGGGCAGGAGCGGCTGGAGGAAGCGCGGGGTGTGGTTTGTATGGGAGGAAGACGCGGAAGGTGGAACCGCGGACAGGGTTGCGTTCAGCCCAGATGCGCCCGGAGTGCTGCAGGACGATGGTGCGGCAGATGGCGAGGCCCAGGCCGCTGCCGCCCTTCTGCCGGGAGTCAGAGGCGTCCACCTGCTGGAAGCGGCCGAAAATGGCTTCCAGCTTGTCGACGGGGATGCCGCGGCCCTGGTCGATGACGGAAACAGTGACGCCGGCCGCACCGGGCCGCACCATGACGGAAACGGTGGCATTGGGCGAGGAGAACTTGATGGCGTTGGAGAGCAGGTTTGTAAGGACCTGGAGCAGGCGATCGGGATCGCCGGAGATTTCCACCTGGGTGGTGTCGTGGAGGAGCTGAACGCCGGCGGCGTCGGCGACGGGCTGCATGCCGTCGATGGCCTGGCGAATGACCTCAGAGAGCTGCAGGGGACGGAAGGTGATGGGCTCCTTGCCGCTCTGGATGCGCTCGAGGTCGAGGATGTCGTTGATGAGGCGGACGAGGCGGTCGGAGTTGGTGACGGCGATGCGGAGGAGGTTGGCGGCTTTCTCATGGATGTTGCCGAGAATGCCGGAGGAGAGCAGCCCGAGGGCGCCGCGGATGGAGGTGAGCGGAGTGCGGAGCTCGTGGCTGACGGTAGAGATGAACTCGTCCTTGAGGCGATCGAGGGCGTAGCGCTGGCTGATGTCGCGGAAGCTGAGGACGGAACCGGAAAAGCGGCCCTGGTCGAGGATGGGGGTGAAGAAATACTCGGCGGGAACAGGAGTGCCGTCGCTGCGGTATACGGTCTCCTCACCGGCGGAGGCCACCTGGCGGGTGGTAGCGCGGTGGAGGGCGCAGTCGGAGCCGCACCTCTGGTCGGACGGCGCGGAGCCGTGGAGGATGTCGTGGATGGGCCTGCCGGTAAGGCGGTCGGCCGGAGCGCCAAGGATGCGCGCGGCGGCGGGATTGGCCAGGCTGACCATGCCGTAGCGGTCCAGACCGCAGATGCCGTCAGCGACCGAATCGAGGAGGATCTGCTGTTGGCGGTAGAGCTCTTCGGCACGGCCGCGTTCGCGGGTTCGGGCGAGCATCTGGCCGAGCGAGGCGGCGACGGTTTCCATGGCGGCAAGGGCTTCCGGATCCTCGCGAAGGCGATAGTGGCAGTAGAACTCGAGGATGGCGAGCGTCTTGTTGCCGACGCGGACGGGCACCGCCCAACCCGACGCCATGTCGCGGGCGATGGCGGCCTGAATGCGGGGCGAGCGGGGGCCACGAGCGAGGTCGGTGATCCAAAGGGTGCGGCCGTCCTGCCAGACGCGTCCGGGGAGGTCTTCGCCGGAAGCGAGGGTGCGGCCAGCGCTCTCCTGCACAAGCATGTCTGCGTTGCGTCCGGGGGCGCTCCAGGCGGTGGAGAACTCCAGATGGCCCTCGTCGGCGCTAACCTCCCACTTGATGGCGAGGTCCCAACCCTGGGAGATGCAGACGGCCTCGAGGATGCGCATGGATGCGACGTCCGGAGAACTGTTTTCGCCCACGATCTGGCTGACGACAAGCTGCAGGGCCAGGCGGTGCTCGCGCAGCCTCTGCTGGGTGATATCGCGGAGAATGCAGCGGACGCCGAGGGCATTGCCGGCTTTCTGGCGCTGGCTGAGGCTCAGCTCAAACTCCATGATCCGGCCATCGCCGGTGAGGTTGCGCAGCGGGGCGCGATCGACGACTTCCCCGGCGAGGACGCTGCGGAAGAGGGTGGCGACCTCAGTGCGGCATTCGCCGTCAAAGAGATCTTCAAACGACTTGGCTGCCAGGAGCCGGGAGTGAGTGAGTCCGAAGGTGCGGCGCCAGGCCGGATTGGCGTAGAGAAACTGGCCGTCTGTGCTCAGGGTGGCGATCATCTCGCTGGAGTTCTCGAAGAGATCGCGATAGCGCTCCTGGGATTCGCGAAGCGCCTGATCCTGGTGGAGGGTAGCAGACTGGTCGGAGGCGACCACGACGAGGCCCTCCATGACGCCGTTCTGACCGCGCAGGGCGGAGACATGAAGATTGACCGGGAAGACCGAACCGTCTTTGCGGCGGAACTGGCCCTCAAAGCTGGGCACCTGGCTGGGCGTCATACTGCGGACGGTTTCAATGAGGGCATCGAGGCGTTCGGTAGCTTCCAGATCGGGGTCCGGTTCCTGGCCGATGATGCGCTGGAGCTCTGCGATCAGCCGCGGTCCTTCACCGGGCGCGAGGATCTCTGCCGTGCGCGGTTTTCCCATGAGCTCGACAGCGTAGTACCCGAGGATGCGCTCCGCGGCGGGGTTCATGTGGGTGATGGCGCCGTCGAGGCCGATGGCGATGATCATGGGGCCGGAGGAGTCGAAGATGTCCCTGAGGGAAGCGTCCTGCGGCGCGCTGCCTGAGCGAGAGTGCTGCATGGAGCGCAGCGCGAGCCAGGCGGCGGCAAGCCCGGCCATCAGATCGGTAAATTCGAGGAGTTCGTGCCCTGGCGACCGGGACTGATCCGCCGCAAGGGTAATTGCGATCACGGCAAGAATTGCCAGGGCTGCGGCGGCCTCGGTAAAACCGGACGAACCGACACGTGGCCGGCCACCGGAGCCGGATTTGGCTCCTGGATTCTTCGCTCTGTTGCGATCCGGCATCAGTCCCATCGAGACGCTTATTGCCCGGCCGAAGCCACCCGGCTTCAAATCAGATTCGGGAACCCGCGTGCGAGCAGCGGCGTCGCTTACTCCTCTACTGTGGTTTGTGACAGTCGCTAGCGGCGGAATTCAGAGTTCGTTTCCGCATCCCCCAAAAATCCTATCGGCTGTGCCAGCCCAATTCTTATCAGACAATTTACGGCCAAACACGCTTAATGTGTACATAGAGAATCACATTCAGCACCAGTGAGAGAAGTAACAGCAAGGACAGGCTGACGGCAAACAGGTTCACTTTCTTGCCCATTGCCTTGAGATCTTCAATCAGTTCCTGTTGCTCAAGGGTGTTGCGCTCCGTGGCTTCGCGGACCAATTCAAGCTGGTCTTCGACGCGCTTGATGCCTTTGGTCTGCTCCTGGACGGTGCTGTGAAGTTCGTTGTGCTGCGTCTGCAGCTCGGAAATCTGTTTTTGTACCGGGGAGAGGTCCACGTGAGGAGCCGCTCCCCAGGGCCTGGGCGAAAACAGGTTGGCAAGCGCAGCGCCGAAGTTGCCGTCAATGAGGGGCAGGAGCTTCTGCACGAAGGGCACAGCCTGCTTGAGCAGGCCCATGGCGCGCTGGGCGGAAGAGGCTTCAGCAGGACCGCCGGTGGTGGAAAGCGCGCGGCCCGGAGGGATGGCGCCGCGGTGCAGAGTCGAATCTGAAGATGGGACAGCGGATCCGCCCATGGGCAGTGGAGAACCGATGACGCGGTTCCGGAGCTCGCGGCCGTTCGACGGAAGCGGATCCGAAGATGGAGCTAACTCATTGGGGGTGTTTTCGTTGCCGACAAGTTCGGCGCGGAAACCCTCGGCGAGATACACCGCGTCCCGGTTGGAGTTCTCCGGCTCGCTCATACCTTATTTCCTTTCCAATCACTATATAGCTGTTTTGCGGTTTGCGATACGGCGCTTGTGGCGCTGGTTCAGCCGGGGAGTTATGGCATCGGCTGCGGGCCTGGGGCGAGGTCCTCTCCGGCGTGCTCGCTCTCCGCGGTCACGCGGCGCAGGCTGACGTGGTCGAACCGTGCCCAGATGAGGCCGACGGGCATGATGCCGAGGAAGGTGACCAGCAGCAGGGTGGCGGCGCAGGCAGTGGATGCCTCAGGAGCGGCGCCGAAGAAGCCCGCGATGGCCGCGGCCACAATGCCGGTCTGCGAAAACCAGCCCAGGATGGGAAGCTGCAGAACGCTGGCGCCTCCGCTTACCACCATGAGAAGCACGGCTTTGGAAGGCGTGAGCGCGGCCAACTGAGGGCTGGCCGTGAAGGCGTGTATTGTCTCGAAATAGGCTATGGCGATCAACGCCCACATCGAGAGCGAGAGGACCACCAGGACGGAGAAGTCGGCGAAGGAGCGGATGGTATCCAGGCCGGCGCGGAAGGTGCGGATCTTTTGTCCGGCGGCCTGGGCCAGGTTCCTGGAGACGATCCCGAAGACGGCTTCAAAGAAGCGCGCGATAACCTCGCCGCCGAGCCGAACGCCAATAAGGAAAATTGCACCCAGAAAGGTGAGGATGAGCCCGCCGTAGCGGAACAGGAATGCGGCGGCTTGCGGGCTATTGTGGCTGAGCGAGGCCAGGTACGCCTTGTCGTGGATGGCTGCCAGCACCTGTTCCTGGGGAATCTGCAGGATGGCGATGGAAAAGATGAGTGCGATTGCGCCCATATCCGAGAGCCGCTCAACGATGTAAACCGCGACCTGGGAGCTGAGCTCGGTTCCTGTTTTGCGCGACACCAGGTAGGGGCGGACGAGGTCGGCTACGCGGCCGATGAGCGCCACGGCGGTAAACCCGATGATTTGCGCGCCGATGAGGGAAAGTCCGGAGACCTTCTTGTTATGGCGCATGAGAGCGGCCCAGCGGAAGGCGCGGAAGAAGTAGCCGATGAAGATGCAGCAGAAGGCAGCGGCAATGCGGCGCCAGTCAGCCAGGGCGAGTTGAGAGCCGAACTCGGAGAAATTGAAGTGGATGTTATGCCGCGCCCAGAAAAACAACACCAGCAGCACCAGCAACACCACCCCGCCAACGATCCACTGTCTTCTTTTCAAACGGCCGCTCCGGATGCCAAGGCTTTAGACACTCTAGTCTACCGTTCGCGCGAGGGCGGTTACAGGACGCCGATGGATGGAGAAGCTATTGGCCGGATGATGTGCGGGAGACAGCAGCGCGTTCGCGAGCGAGCACGCTGCGGTTGAACTCGTGAATAACCCGGGCGACGTAGACGCGAGTCTCGTGATAGGGCGGGATGCCGCGGTACTTGTCCACAGCGGCTGGACCGGCGTTGTAGGCGGCCAGCGCGAGGGCCAGGTTGTCGTGGTAGCGGGTGAGCAGGGCATCCAGGTAGGCCGAGCCGCCCTGGACGTTTTCCTGGGGCTCAAAGCTGTCGCGCACGCCGAGCTGGGCGGCGGTGGCGGGCATCAGCTGCATCAGGCCCTGGGCGCCGGCGCGGCTACGGGCGCGGGCGTTGCCGTCGCTTTCCGCTTTTACCACGCTGGCCAGCAGGTCGATGTCGACGTTATGCGCCTGGCCGGCGCTCGAAAGCATCTGGTGCAGGTCCGCGGGGGTGAGTTTTCCGTTGCGCACGGGCATAGAAGCGGCGAGTGGCGTGGCCGCGGTTGGCTCGGGCGTCGCAGTCGGCACGGGAGCAGGCGGCGGATCGGGAACCGTCTCGATGGATGCGATGTCGGCGGGCGGGAACTCGATATAGCTCTGGGCGTCAGAGCTGGTGTAAAGGCGCACGTGGCCGTCGACGCTCTGGTGATGGTTGCAGGTGAGAGAGAAGCCGTTGGCCAGGGTGACGCGCTCGCCGGCGCGCGCGGCAATGGGAAGCAGGCCCGCGAGTGCGGCGGCAACAGCGAATTGGCAAGTGCGTCGCATTCAGCAAAAGGCCTTCAGCCTAAGTTTCTCCTCTAATCCCTCAGTCCCTTAGTCCCTGCAGTCCAGCTTTCCACGGCTGCGGCCTGCTTTGCAACCAGCCTCTCCAAAATGACGGCCACGCCATCCTGATCGTTCGGCGGAGCCTGCTTCCAGCCGCGCATTTTGGCCAGGGTGCGCAGCTCGCCGGCGGCATTGCCCATGATGATGGCCTGGCCGGCCCACTCCATCATATTGAGGTCGTTCCAGTTATCCCCGATCGCCATGGTTTCGCGCCGGTCCACGCCGAGACGCGCGGCCAGCCGCTCAAGCGCCCAGCCCTTGGTGACTCCGGGCGGCATCAGGTCGAGAATGGAAAGATTGCGCGCCGGGTACTCCGTGAAGACGCACTCGCAGTAGCTGTGCCACTCGCTGGCCTTCAGCACCTTTTCGGCCTGCTTCATGCGTTCCACGCTTCCGGTCACCATGCCCTGGATGGGGTCCTCGCCCTCGTTGAACGCGTTCTCCAGCGGCTTGACCACCTCAATGGCGCTGCGGTTGGCCTCCACCCATAATGAGATGCGGCTGGATGCCATCTCCAGATCTTCGAGGACCAGCTCTCCGCGGCCGATGCGGTCGAAGGTGAAGACGAGCGTCCCGAACGACCGCAGCAGCCCGCAGAGCGCCCGTGCCACGCGCGATTCCAGGTGGCAGTGATCAATGGGTTCGCCGCCCAGCGTGCGCGTGACTGCGCCGTTCGAAGTGATGAGGGGCGTGTCCGCGCGCAGGCCGTGGGATTGGATCAGAGGAACGGTGTAGGCGACGCGCCTGCCGGTGGCCACAGCGATGGTGATTCCAGCTGCCTGGGCTGCCCTCAGCGCCCGCGCCGTGCGTTCGCTCATGGTCTGCGCAAAGCTGGGCAGCAGGGTGCCGTCCACGTCGATCGCCACCAGGCGAACCGGAGGGTGCATGGCTCCAGTGTACAGGCCATGCGAACGAGTCCTTTTGCGTGCTCATTTTGCGCGTGTTGCAGTCCGGCACATTGCACGGCTATGCATTGGCGCAGCGGGTTCATGTGCTTTCGAGCGAAGTCTTGGCGGTGGAAGAGGGACTGCTCTACCCGACGCTGCAAAAAATGCTGGTCAAGGGCTGGGTGACGGCGGAATGGGGCATATCGGAGACCAACCGCAAGGTGCGCTTCTACCGCCTGACGCCGGAAGGACGCAAGTACCTGAAGGCCGAGTTGTCGGAATACGATCGCGTGACGCAAGCGATCCAGGACATTTTGCGCACCGCGTAACCAATCGAACCACCGAGGGAACTGCCATGGGTGAGATCTTCCGCCGCATTCGCTACCTTATGAACCGCCGCCGCTTGGATGCGGAACTGGAAAGCGACGTGGAGTTTCATCGCGAGATGGCGGCGCGGGCGGGACGGAGCAACTTCGGCAACAAGCTGCGCATGCGCGAACGATCGCGCGAGGCGTGGGGATGGTCGTGGCTTGACCGGTTGGCCGCAGACCTGCGCTATGCGGCGAGGGGGCTGACGGGCTCGCCTGGTTTCACGCTGTGCTGGCTCATAGTTCGTGGATAGGGACCCACCCAGATTCGATCGATGCGCATCTCACGGACCCCTCGCGGCCAATCCTGGAAAAGGGCGAAACCTTCCAGAATAGCTGAGGGGTGCTACCATCCTTTTACACCCTCGTACCCAACTTGAACAGTTCCCGCTCGTGATGAACAAGCGCCCGGATGCATTCGGGACCAACCAGAAGCCTTGTCTTAACCGTACCCAAAGGAATCTCCATGACACGCAAGCCTTGCCGCGATTCGAAGATACTTCGGCTTTCCTGTTGCACAACGATCATCCTGATTGGCTGCCTCTCGCTGGGTTTGAGCGGTTGCAAAGGCGCGGGCACCGCTCTGGCTGCCTCGGGCTCGGCCGATGCAGCAGCGCTCTCCGGCCCACCTGTCTTCAGCGCGTTCTGGGGAACCCGCATGCCGCGCGAGTGTGCTCCTGTCACCACCCCGCCCAACGCCGCACAAGCAACCGCGCTCATCCAGTGCCACATGGACCATGCAACGCGCGAGGACATCTACCTCATGCAAAACATCAACATTCAGATGACGGGCACGCACCCGGTCGGGCCCATGGACGGCGTCGAAGACAACATCGACAACCGTTCCAAAGCTTATGACCTTCACGGTAGCCACGACTATTACGACTGCGCGCCCATCAATGAAGCCGTCATGCACAACACCGGCAAGAACTGCTTCGTGACTCACAGCGCCAGTACGGGAGGCGAATGCTGGAGAGTGCACGATGGCACCTTCCACTGCGAACTGCAGACCTTGGCTGGGCCCGACGGACGGGCACATACGGACGCCAATCAACCGGGCCCGACGACCTATTAGAAAGCCTGCCGCTCTCGCACGGATGACATTGCAATGCAGCAACGTTATCCTGTAGCGGCGTGTCCACCCTGGCCCAACCCGCCCAGCGCGCGCGGATGCACCCCGCGTTGGCCACGCTGTCGCTGCTCATCGCCCTCAACCTGCTGAACTACATTGACCGCTACATCCTGCCCGGGGCGCAGTCGCTCATCCAGAAGGAATATGGCTGGGACGACCAGCGCATGGGCGGGCTGACCACGGCGCTGTTCGTGGTGTACATGCTGGTGGCGCCGCTCACGGGCTGGATGGGCGACCGCTTCCGCCGCAAGCCGCTGATCATCGGCGGCGCGGTGCTGTGGAGCCTGGCCACTCTCGCCACGGCATGGGTGCACAGCTATTTCACCCTCTATTTGAGGCATGCGCTGGTGGGAGTGGGCGAGGCCACGTTCGGCATCTTTGCGCCGGCGGTGATTGCCGATTTCTACAGCGAGCGTGACCGCAACAAGATCCTTTCCATCTTCTACCTGGCGATTCCGGTGGGCGCGGCGCTGGGATACATCGCCGGCGGCAACCTCGGAACCATGTTCGGCTGGCGTGCGCCGTTCTTGATCTGTGCGATTCCCGGGCTGCTGGTGGCGCTGCTTTATGGGTTGATGGGCCGCGAGCCGGAGCGCGGGGCCAGCGACCGTGTGCGCGCGACGACCAACAGAAGTACGTTCGCGGGATTATTCCGTAACCCGGCGTTTCTGACGGCGACCTTTGGGCTGGCGATGCTGACGTTTGCCATGGGCGGAATCTCGACGTGGATTCCCGTGTTCCTGGAGCGGTTTGCCGGGCTGACCACGGCCAAGGCCGGCACGCTGGTGGGCGCGATCACGGTGGTGGACGGGATTGCCGGGACGGCCGTGGGCGGATGGCTGGCGCAGCGCTGGCTGCGGACCAACCATCGCGCGCTGTATCTGCTTTCGTTCTGGAGCGTGGCGCTGACGCTGCCGTGCGGCGCGCTGGTGTTCTTCGGGCCGATGAAGTGGAGCGTGCCGGCACTGTTCGCGGCGGAGTTTTTCCTGTTCCTGAACACGGGGCCGCTGAACGCGGCCATTGTGAATGCGGTGTCGGCGCCGGTGCGGGCGACAGCGATCAGCGTGAACCTGTTCTGCATTCACTTCTTCGGGGACACGTTTTCGCCCCAGATCATCGGCGCAGTCTCAGACCGTACCAACCTGCGGCTGGCGCTGGGAGTGACGCTGGTCTCGCTGGTGGTCTCGGCCGGAGTCCTGCTGGCTGGAGCGCGGTTTGCACCGGTGCTCGACCAACCCCAGACAGGTTCGTGAGGTCGGGCTTTCGAGCAGAATTGCTGAAGCTAACGCCGCAGTATCATGCCGCATTGCGGTAAATTTCATGATGCGGAACGTTTTTGGAGCTTGCTCGTCGCGTAAGTTATTTTAATTGATTACTTCAATGCTTTTTATACCACATCGTGATCCATAGGGGAGGGGGTAGGGGGGTGTCGTTTCTCCTCCCGAAAAACCAGAGGCCGCGGACGTGGGTCCCCGGCCTGGAATCCTGATGCTGTTAGCAGTATACGCCGGTCCCACCGTCTGGCGATTACGGATGAGGGTTTTTAATTTGCGGACTTGCTATTTTGCCGGCAGTTTCTCCTGGTCCTGCCGGTTCATGAAGGCGCGGCCGCGGCCCTGGTGGCGCAGGTTGGGGTCGGCGATGGGCGGGTGATCCTGCTCGGCCGTGAAGCCACGGGCGAGGCGCGGATTGGGGCGGAACTTGGGCGGCCCACCGCTGAACTGGCGCGAGTGGCTGAGCAGGATGCCCGCCCGGCCGTGCATGGGAGAGACGATCCCGCGAATCTCCACGTTGGCGTCGCGGTAGCGGGTGAGTTCGCCCACGGTGTCGCGGTCCTCACGCATGCTCATGACGGTGAAGCGGCAGTCGTCGTCGGAGAGCTCGGGGGGGCAGAGGTCGAGGAATCGCGTTCCGTTGGGAAGTTCCACCACATCATAGACATGCGCGGAGATGCAAATGTCCTTGTTGAGGAATTTCCCGGCTTGATCCGGGGGGAGGCAGGGCTTGGGCTTGGCGGCGAGAAGTGAAGCACCGGCGAAGAGGAGCGCCAGTACGAGCAGGCGGCGCATCGGGACCCACTTTCCGGGGAAGCAATAGGATAATGCATTTTTGCGGAAGCGAAAGCGGGATGACTGAGAGTTATATGGATAAACGCAGCTCTTGGATATACAATAGCGGAGGGATATCCTGGAGGACAAATGAAACTGGCAAGATGGGGAAACAGCTTGGCGATCCGCATTCCAGCCGAGATCGCCGAGAAGTCGGGTCTTAACGTGGGCGACGAG
The DNA here is from genome assembly GCA_035552475.1 of Occallatibacter sp. Classification (GTDB taxonomy): domain Bacteria; phylum Acidobacteriota; class Terriglobia; order Terriglobales; family Acidobacteriaceae; genus Telmatobacter. The sequence goes on along the minus strand of DASZLE010000087.1, from coordinate 69,609 downwards.
GCCAATATCGTTCTGACTGCCGATAACGTGATCGAGATTCGACGCGATGACCGGCGCGAACAAGCTCTGAAACAATTGCGCGCCATGCGTGTGCCGCTGCCTGAAGGATTCAAGTTTGATCGCGACGAGATTTATGACAACTAGTTCGTTGCTCGATACCAACATCCTTATTTATTCAATCGCACGAACTATTGGTGGCGCGCCGGACCCGCGCACCGATGCAGCGGAACGGCTTCTGGCGAAAGGCGGCCGAGTAACGGTCCAGATTCTCAATGAATTCGTGGATGTTGCGAACCGCAAGCTGCGGCTTTCCTGGGATTGGATTGATGGCCGGCTCTCGGAAATCGAGGAGCTATGCGGACCAGCTTTGCCCCTTACGGCCCAAGGGCAGCGCGAAGCGGTCCGTATTTCAGCTCGATACGGGCTTCGAATCTACGACGCCATGATTCTGGCCAGTGCGCGCGAAGCGGGCTGCGACACGTTGTACACCGAGGACCTGCAGCACGGGCAGGTGATCGAGGGGCTGCGCATTGAGAACCCGTTTGTGGGAATTTGAGATTCCGCGCGTTGGGTTACTTCACGCCCACCAGTTCCTCGCTCTTCTTGCCGTAGTGGCTTTCCACGTACTTGTCCAGGATCTCGTTGAACTCGGCCACGATGGTGTCGCCGTGCAGTGTCTTCAGGAGCTTGCCGTCGACGTAGACGGGGGCTTTGGGATCCTCAAAGGTGCCGGGCAGGCTGATGCCTAAGTTGGCGTGCTTGCTCTCGCCGGGGCCGTTGACCACGCAGCCCATGACGGCAACCTTCAGCTCTTCCACGCCGGGATAGGTCTTGCGCCACTCGGGCATGGAGGTGCGCAGGTAGTTCTGGATCTGCTCGGCCAACTGCTGAAAATAGGTGCTGGTTGTCCGCCCGCAGCCGGGGCAGCTGGTGACCTGCGGCATAAAGCTGCGGATGGAAAGCGACTGGAGAATCTGCTGTGCGGCCTGGACTTCCTCGGTGCGGTCGCCGCCGGGCTTGGGCGTGAGACTGACGCGGATGGTATCGCCGATGCCGGCCAGCAGCAGCGGAGCGAGGCCGGCGGTGGAGGCGATGAGGCCCTTGGCGCCCATGCCGGCTTCCGTCAGGCCCAGGTGCAGCGCGTAGTGGCAGCGCGAGGCCAGATTGGTGTAGACGTCGATGAGGTCGCGCACGCCGGAGACTTTGGCTGAGAGGATGATCTGGTCGTCGCGCAGGCCGTAGCGCTCGGCAAGTTTGGCCGAGTTGAGCGCGCTGACGACCATGGCTTCCATCATGACGTCGCGGGCGGGCTGCGGATTGGCGCTCTTCGAGTTCTCGTCCATCATGCGGGTGAGCAGCGCCTGATCCAGCGAGCCCCAGTTGACGCCGATGCGGACGGGCTTCTGGTTTTCGACCGCACACTCCACCATGACCTGGAAATTGTCATTGTTTTTTTTGCCGATGGAGGCGTTGCCGGGATTGATCCTGTACTTGGCGAGGGCGCGCGCCGTGGCGGGGAACTTCTTCAATAGGATGTGGCCGTTGTAGTGGAAATCGCCCACGATGGGGACGCGGATGCCCCGCTTGTCCAGGCCTTCAACGATGGCTGGAACGGCGGCAGCGGCTTCCTCGTTGTTCACCGTGACGCGGACGATTTCAGAACCGGCAAGGGCGAGCGCCTCCACCTGGTCGATGGTGCCCTGGATGTCGGCGGTGTCCGTGTTGGTCATCGACTGGACGACGACCGGGACCTCCCAGCCGACCTTGACCTGCCCGATACGGACCGTCGGCGTCTTCCTGCGCTGGATCTCTGGCATAAAATCCTCACATCCAGTTTACTAGGAGCGTGCAAACGGAGGGTCCTGGCGTGCCGCAGAAACAGAAACGCAGGCCGATGAAACCGCCGTCGGAGGCCCTGCGCGCCTGGAGCGCGGCCCTGCGCAGCGAGTTGGAGCTTTGGCCGCAGATCCAGCTCAAAAGCTCCTTCGGGATGGTCATGGTGTATCGCGGCGAGACTATATTTGCCGCCTTACCGGGAAGCCGCGCCTTTTACGGCGAAGACGCGATCATGCTGAAGTTCAACAGCGAACCGCGAGGACTTGCCGGGCGCATTGCCGCGGAACCGCGCTTTGTTGCCGGCGCCATGCACACTAACAGCGGCAGGGAAGGCCACAAGTGGCGCTTGCTGGCATTGAAGTCGGACGCCGACGTGCACGCCGCCATCGAGTGGCTGGACGAGGCATACCAGGCGGCGGGGAAGCGGCGGAAATAGAGCCAAAACAATCCCTTAGCGGAGGCTGGCGATCGGCGCAGGGTCCATGTCGGCGTAGTCCTGGTTTTCGCCGCCCATGCCCCAGCAGAACTTGTAGGCGCGCGTGCCCACGCCCGCGTGGATGGACCAGCCGGGCGAGGCGACGGCTTCGCGGTTCTCCATGACGATATGGCGGGTTTCGTCAGGCGGGCCCATCAGGTGGAAGACGCGGGCGTCGTCGTGGAGATCGAAGTAGAAGTAGATCTCGGAGCGGCGCATGTGGGTGTGGGGAGGCATGGTGTTCCAGGCGCTGCCACTGTGCAGATGGGTCACGCCCATCACCAGCTGGCAGCTCTTTGCACCGTCGGCGTGAATGTATTTGTAAACCGTGCGGCGGTTGCAGGTCTCCGCAGAGCCCAGCTCGCCGGGCTGGGCCATCTCCTTGCGCACAACGGTCACGGGATGGACCGCGTGCGCGGGATAGCTGAGCAGGTAGAAAGCGGCGGGGTCGGATGCGCTCTTCGATGCGAAGCTGACGTCGGGATTGCCCCGGCCGACGTAGACGAGGTCGAGGTTGGCAAGCTCGTTCGCAGTCCCGTTCACGTGGACAATACCAGCGCCTCCGACGTTGAGGGCGCCCAGCTCGCGGCGCTCAGTGAAATAGGCGGCGCGCAGCTCCGGCGGGGTGGGCAAGGGAAGGGAATCGTTGACGGGCGATGCCATGCCCACCACGGCGCGATCGAGGTCGAGATAGAAGAGGTTGATGGCGCCGGGCCGGTGCAGGCCGGAAAGCAGGAATGTGTCGCGCAGTTCCTGGGTCGTCATGCGCGGGTAGCGCTGCGGATCTGCCATCAGGATGGTCTTCATTGTGTGGCCTCTTGCTTTGCCGGTTTTGGGGTCAGCGGATGTTGTTGAATGAGCCATCGGACGAGCTCCGTGCCTGCAGCAAAGTTGTCGAACTGGTTGTAGATAGCGGGATTGTTACGGCCGTCGGTGTACTCGTTGTAGAGCCACGGGTCGACGGCAGCGAATACCGTACCGCGGCCATAGCGCGCCGCGGCCATCACCACGTCGCCGCGGTCGCGCAGCAGTGCGGTGGCACTGCCGCTAAGCGAAATGGCGCAGGTGTCCTTCATGTAAAGCGTGTGCGGCCGCTCAAACAGAGGTCCGCCGCCGGCAACGGGAATGCGGCCGTCTTCCACGTGCTCGCCCAGGATGTGGTGATGCAGCACGTTGTCAAAATGAATACCGAAGCGGTCTGCGAGCAGGTTCAGGTGTTCGATGTCGGCGTTGGGCGGATCGTTTTCCATCAGGATCAGCACGCCGCCGCGCCGCACCCAGGCAGCGACCGCCTCGGCATCGGCGTGGCTCATGTAATGAGGGTTCGGGTTCTTTACCGGAATGTCGGGCGAGACGATCAGGTAGTAGCTCGCGTCGCGGAGGTTCTCCGCGGTGGGGGCTGCGGGCAGAGTCTCTGTTTTGAGGCCGCGGCTGCGCAGCATGTGGCCCAGGAGCGAGTAGCCGGAATTGCTGAAATCGTTCCACTTGTAGTGGTAGGACTCGGGCTGGCCGGCGGCGTTTTTGCGCCGTTGGCTGTTGTACCAGGCATCGAGCAGGACGATGGCGCGGTGGCCTGTGGCACTGCGGGGCGCGAGATCCATCTCCGTGGAGGCCAGCAGGAACGCGCCCAGGCCGGGCTGGCTGCCGGCGTTGCCCGGCGCGGCGTGCTCGCTTTGCAGGATGATGAGATGCCTGGCGGAATCCAGCTCCACATACCCCGCCAGCGCGGCCTGCCATGCGCGGGCGGCGTCGGTGGCGAAATGTGAAGGGAGATATCCGAGGCGCACGCCCTTCAACAGCGCATAGACGTAGAGCCAGTCCACGGTGGGTGGCGCGGCGCCGCTGGTTTTGGCAGACGTCAGGCGCAGCACGCCGGAACGTGCATCCCGATGGCGGGCCAGGGCGGCGGCAGCCTGGTTCAGCGCGGTCAGCGCCTGCCCGCGCTCCGGATCATCGGCGGGAAAAGAGGCAAGCGCGTCTGCGAGCGAAGCCGCCATCCATGCCAGACCGAAGATCGGTTCGTTGGTGCTCACGCCGGCGGCCGTGGCGTTCGCAGCGGCGAAGCTGCGCGCAATTGCGGCAAAGTCCTTCGGCTGCTGGAACTCGGCGGCATACCCGGCCAGGAACGCCTGGGCAACGCAGGGCTGCTGCGCATCCGCCGAGTTGGGCTCGCTTGCCGATTCAGCCGTCAGCCCGCACCGCGGAGCCAGCCGGTCCCGCAACTGCTTTGCCGCCGCATAGTATGCGGGCTTCTGGGTTACGCCATAAAGGAGCATGAGTTGCCGGCCCAGCAGCGCGTCCGGGTAGGGCGAGCGGCCTGGCGCGTTCCAGTTGGGATCGGCAAGGGCGGCGTCCACGACTTTGCGGGCGGACTCGAAGTACTCTCCATCCGCCGTCGAGTACCACCGGGCCTCGAGGGCTTCGAGCCGCAGGCCGGTTTCCAGGTCCCAGGCGCCCGGCGGTGCACTCTTGCCGGCCGTGAGAATGGTTTGCGCGGCCAGCTCCGACCAGCCCCCGTGGGGCGCGGCAGCAGCGGGGGCAAGAGGGACTGCGGCCAGGGCAGCGCAGGCAATAACGACCATGCGGGCTGCGTGCCGGAGATAGGACAGCCGCCCGGACGAAGGCATTGCCGGCTGAAGCACTTGTGGACGAAGATTCACTCGCAGGAATTGGCCTCGCTTCGGGTACTGTTTCCGGTCTATCACAGGCAAGGTTGTAAGCGCGAGTTCGTTTGGAATCCGGCGGCGCCAAAGCTCTCGACCGATGGGCGCCGTTCCCGTGCATAATGATGTCGGAGCTATCGAAGGCATCGGAAGGGAATTGGTTCTCCCGAATAGCGGGCGGAACGGAATGGCGATGGACAAGTCCCGAATTCTCATTGTCGAGGACGAGCGCATAACCAGCGACCATCTCCGCCGGCTTTTGAATCGGCTCGACTATGAGGTTGTTGGAATTGCCAGCAATGGAACCGAGGCCCTCGACCGGCTAAAAAAGGTCCGCCCGGACCTGTTGCTGGTGGACATTGGCCTTCCGGGTAATTTCGATGGAATTCAGATTGCGCAGAAGGCGCATGAAGACTACGACATTCCGGTTGTCTTCCTGACTGCATTCAGCGATCCGGATACGATCCGCCGGGCGCGTATCCCTGAGCCGTACGGATTCATCGTTAAACCCTTTGTGGAAGAGGAGTTGCACGCAACGATCGAGATTGGGCTGCAACAGCATGGTTTGCGCAGGCGGAGGAAGGAAGAGGCACACGCGGCAACGAAGGTCTTGTCCTACACCAAGGAGGAATTGCGCGCCGTGACTGCCCGGCTCTTCCGGATTCAGGAAGAAGAAAGAGCGCAGATTTCGAGAGACCTGCACGACGACGTTGGCCAGCGGGTGGCGCTGCTTCAGATCTCGATCGAGGCCTTATGGCAGACGCTCTCGAAGGAGTTCAGTGGCGCGCACGTGGCCGACCTGAATGGAATTGTGATTGAGTTTGAGACTCTCTCCCGGCAATTGCGCGATATCTCCCATCGGTTGCATCCTTCCATTCTGCACGATCTGGGACTGGTTACGGCGCTCAGGAGCCTGGCAGCAAGCTTTGAGAGCCGCTATTCGCTACCGACTCGCGTCGTCGCGCAAAACCCTCCTGAGCAATTCAGCAGGGAACTGTCGGTCGAACTGTATCGCATTGCCCAGGAAGCTTTAAACAACGTGGTGCGGCACGCCGGCGAAAATGTGACAGTTACGATCACCTTGCAGGGGAGTCCTGGAGAGCTTGATTTTTCAATATGCGATACGGGGTCCGGCATGGATACGGACAACCTGAAGGCTTCAAAGGGGCTGGGACTCAAGAGCATGGCGGAACGCGCCGATCTGGTTGGCGGAAGTTTGACCATAGAGTCCGAATCCGGCGAAGGGACTTGTATTCGCGTGCGGGTTCCGCACGGGGAGGGGCTCAGCGATGCCAGGAGATAGCCGGGAAGTCTGCGGCGGCATCCAAATGATTCTTTGCGCAAGAGCAGAGCGAAAGGTCGCGCCGAATGGCGGAGTCAGAAGAACAGAAATACTCATCGTTTGAAGACGTGGCTCTCGAGCCGGGTCCAATGGAGATCAGCCGCGGAAGCGAACTCGATCTCAGTCCTCCGCGCGGGCACCTTTTTCCCATCGTTGGAATCGGTGGGTCGGCGGGCGGGCTGGACGCATTCATCAAGCTGCTGCATGCGCTGCCGAACGACACGGATATGGCCTTTGTGATTGTGCAGCACCTGGACCCGCACCACACCAGCCATCTGCCCGAGATCCTGACCAAGAGCACGGGGATGCCGGTTCGCAACGTCGAGGATGGTCTCTCGATCCGGCCCAACGAAGTGTATGTGATTCCGCCCAACTCGACCATGGTTCTGGAGGATGGCATTTTGCGGCTCGTCCCTCGAACTTCCGGCCTGCATTTGCCGGTGGATGCATTCTTCCGGTCTCTGGCGCGGGTCCAGGGCGGCCGGGCCATCGGCGTCATTCTCTCCGGCAATGCTTCCGACGGCAGCGAAGGCGTCAAGGCCATCAAGGAGGAGTGCGGGATCACATTCGCACAAGACGAAGCAACGGCGCAGCATATTGGCATGCCCCGCAGTGCGATTGCAACCGGAGCCGTCGATTATGTTCTCGCCCCCGCGGATATCGCCCGGGAACTGGCGCGCCTGAGCGGCCATCCCTATGTGCGGCCGCAGCCCAAACAACCGGAAGCGGAGATTCTGCCTGAGGGGAATGGCGAATTGGCAAAAATCTTCCAGATATTGCGTGCTCGAACCAGGGTCGATTTTTCCCATTACAAGGTCAACACGGTTCGCCGCCGCATTGGCCGCCGGATGCTCATCAAGAGGAGCGCTGCCCTTCGGGAATATATTCAGGTGCTGGAAAAAGATCCCGCGGAAGCGCGCGAGCTTTATCGAGATCTTCTCATCAGCGTCACCAATTTCTTTCGAGATGCCACGGTATTCGATGCTCTGACTGCCCTGCTGAAGGATGGCCTGGCGTCCCGCAAATCGACTGAGGCATTTCGGGTCTGGGTGCCGGGGTGTGCTTCAGGAGAAGAGCTGTACTCCCTGGCAATCTGTCTTAAAGAGCTGACAGAAGAGTTGGACGTCGACATCCCTTTTCAGTTGTTTGGCACGGATATCAGCGATATCGCGCTCGACCGGGCGCGGTCGGCCACTTACCCCGAGTCGATCGGTCAGGATGTTTCTCCAGAACGGTTGCGACGGTTCTTCAATCGTGTAGACCGTGGTTTTCAGGTCTCCAAGAGCATTCGCGAAAGCTGTATCTTTGCGCGGCAGGATGTGATCAACGATCCTCCTTTTGGGCACATGGACCTGCTGAGCTGCCGCAATCTTCTGATTTACCTGGATTCGTCACTGCAGCGCAAGATCCTGCCGGTATTTCATTACAGCTTGAATGAGACGGGCTTTCTTCTACTGGGTTCCGCGGAGTCCATCGGAGAGGCAAGCGACTTGTTCTCCGTGGTTGACAAACAGAATCGCATCTACGCGCGCAAGCCGGCGCCGATGCGCCTCACCATGACGCTGAGGCCGCAACTATCGGCCGACTCCGACCTGGATGCTCCCAAAGCGCATACCACGATTCACGGCCTCGATCTCCAGAAGAAAGCCGACCTGGTTCTGCAGAGCAAGTATTCTCCGCCCGCGGTGGTCATCGACGGCGACTTTCAGATTCTGCATTTTCGCGGGCAGACGGGTTTCTACCTTGAACCCATTCCGGGGCAGGCGACATTGAACCTGCTGCGAATGGCTCGCGAGGTGCTGGTGAGTCCTCTACGCAGGGTTGTGGAGTCTGCATCCGCCCAGAACATCTCGATCAGGGAAACGGGGATTGTGGTTGAACACCGCGGCGAGAAGAAAGAGATCGCCCTTGAAGCGACCCCGGTGACTGGCGCCGCGGTCAATGAGCGCTACTTTGTGGTGGCGTTTCAGGAAGGGACAAGTCAACCGGAGCGGCTTGAGGATTCGACTCGCCCCCGGACAGCAGGGTCCCTGCCACAGCCGGCGGAGGCTTTGGAGATCTCAAACCGCGATTTGGAGAGGCATATTCTCGAGCTTCGCGAGCAGCTCAGGAACGCGAACGAGGATCACGAAGCCCATGTAGAGGAATTGAGAGCTTCAAACGAAGAGGTGCGAAGCGCAAACGAGGAACTGCAAAGTACGAATGAGGAACTGAGCACCACGAAGGAAGAGCTGCAAAGCGCCAACGAAGAGTTGACCACTCTGAACGAGGAGCTGCAGACAAGGAACATCGAGCTGAATACGGCCAACAGCGATTTAGGCAATCTGCTGACTGCCGTCGATATTCCATTTCTCATGCTGGATAACGACCTGCGGCTCAGGCGATTCAGCGATGCATCGACAAAACTACTGAAAATCCAAACCTTCGACGTGGGCCATTCCATCAGCGGTATCACTGGCTCCATTGATCCACGCGACCTGGTTCCACTGGCGCAGGACGTGCTTGATACGCTGCATAGCGAAGAGAGAGAGATTCAGGACCAGACGGGGCATTGGCATAATGTTTGCGTCCGCCCGTATCGGACTCTCGATAATCGTATCGACGGCGTAGTGATCATTCTTTTTGATATCGATGCCCTGAAAAGAACATTGCAGGCGGCCGAAGAGGCGCGCGACTATGCGGAAGGACTGATTGAGACGGTCCGAGAGCCTTTGATCGTGTTGGACGCCGATCTCCGCATCAACCGTGCGACGTCGGCGTTCTACGAGACATTTCGCGTGTCCCGTGCCGAGACCGAGGGAAGATTTCTCTACGATGTGGGAAGTGGACAGTGGAACCTTTCCCGCCTGCGCGAGCTTCTGGGTGAAGCTCTTTTCCGGAACCACTCCTTTGAGGACCTGGAAATCGAACATACATTTCCGCATATCGGGCGAAGGAGGATGCGGCTGAATGGAAAGCGTATTTCGCCGGATGGGGACCGCCGGCGCAGCGTACTGCTGGCAATCGAAGACGTGACCGAACGCCACGAGCAAGCGGAGATTCGCTATCAAAGGATGTTCGAGACCGCCAAGGACGGCATGGTAATCTGTGACGCCGAAACGGAGAAGATCATCGACGTCAATCCATTCCTGCTCGAACTTATCGAGTATCGGCGTGAGCAGGTGATTGGCCGCTCTCTCGGCGAATTGGAAGCATTCCAAACGGCTGGCGATGGAATCGGACTGGTCGCAGACGCCGCAGCCAACGAGATCGTTCGCCGCGACGCAGTGTCACTGCGCGGCAAGAGCGGCCGCATTGTCCAGACCGAGATTGTGGCGAATCGCTATGTGCTCGGCACTCGACCCGTGGTGCAGATCAATATCCGCGACGTTACAGAGCGGCACCGGGCTGAGCTTCAGCTCAAGGAGCAGGAACACCAGCTTCGCGCATCTCTGGCGGAGAAAGATGCTTTGCTCAAGGAGATTCACCATCGGGTGAAGAACAACCTGCAGATCATTGCCAGCCTGCTCGACTTGCAATCGGAGTTCCTGGATCGGGTGGACACGAAGGTCGTGCTGGAGGAAATGAAGACCCGGGTACGTTCCATCGCGGCGATCCATGAACTGCTGTATACCGCTACGGACTTTTCTCGAATCGAGTTCAGGCGTTTTGTCGACAAGCTGGTCCAGGATGTCATCGCGGTGCACCGCCAGCGCGCTACCCGCGTACGGGTCAAAATAGAGACAGAATCCGCGCTCCTTGAGATGGCGCAAGCGGTGCCCTGCGGACTCATCGTCAATGAACTCCTCACCAACGCCCTGAAGCATGCTTTCCCGGAGGGGCGTCAAGGCAACGTCAAAATTTCTTTCGGTTCGGACGAAACTCATTGGCGACTCGAAGTCAGCGATGATGGCATTGGGCTGCCGGCGGATGTCGATCTGCAGAACGTGAATTCGATGGGGCTGCAACTCATTCAACTACTGGTTCAACAACTGAACGGCAGCATGAATGTGGTTCGGGATTCAGGTACGCAGATCGCGATTAGCTTCCCGCAAAATTTGCGGTCAGCTGACGCCGGCTGAGATGAGAGCGGCAAGAACCTGAGCCTTACAGAGGCTTTGGCTTTCGCCGAATAGGAAACGACACACGCCGTCTCAGTCAATCTTGCCGGATCTTTCGGGCCGCGGGATATTGGGGAGACTAGCAGGGCCGGTTTCCAGATCCTGAATGCGGTGATTGACGATGCGCTTGAGTTCAGTGAAGGATTCCTGGTCGCGGCCCGGAGCTTCCGTAAGCTCCAACTCCCAGAGGGTGTTTTTAAGGGCGGCAATCAGTTTCTCGGTGTATAGCGTCACATAGGGCCGAATTTCTCTTTTGAGTCGGATGCGGGGAGGTTACGGAAAGGTTGCCGGGGCGATGGCGGATTTCCGCGACCGATTCGCCGGGTAGGACTGTCTGTGGAAATGAGCGTAGAGTTGGAGGTATGGCAGAGCTCGAGACTACGCGAACAATCCTGTTGCCCACGAGGGGATCTGCAAATTGGAGATGCTCGGATTGTGCATGGTCGCAGCCATTTGTGCAGCGGCTCGAATTGATTGCCGATGTGCCGGCAAAAGCAATAGAAGACGCGTTTACCCGGCATAAATGTGCCGAGCACCGACATCCCAAATGGGCTCGATAGAGCTCTTTACGTGCACCGTGCTATACTGGATTTGCGCTCGGTGATTTGGTCGTGAGCGGCGTTTCGCCTTCTGAAGGCAACTCAGCCTTGCACAGATTTCCCCAAGCCCCTACAGCGTAACCCTGAGTTTCCGTCCCGGCAGCTCAACTCATGGTCTGAGAATGGACCAGAATACTGCGTGCAGCCATTGCAATGGCCTCGCGGTGAAGACGGGATAGCGCATCATTGCGCGGACGCAGGGTGCCGATCGGCAGAGTGCCGACGGCGTTTCGTGTAGCGTGGGTCAGTTCCGTGGCGTCGCCATTCCGTTTGAATGCCAGCCGCCAGTCTCTGAAGTACTCGGTTCTTCCTTACGCATATTTTGAAGAAGGCTCGCGCCCATTGATTGGGCTTCACGCCTCGATGTCCGGTTCCGTTTGCAGGCCTCAATGAAATCGAGGCTCCCGGAGCCTGAAGAAAGATTGTCAGTTTTGACGACTCAGTTCTCTCAGTTTTCCCTTTCCAATGCCTTGATGGCACGGATCAAAGCCAACAAATTCGAAATTCCCACTCCGGTACAGGTCGGCGCAATTCCCCCCGCGCTCGCAGGCCGGGATGTGCTGGCCACGGCGCAGACCGGAACCGGCAAGACCCTCAGCTTCCTCATCCCCATCGTGGAAATGATGCAAAAGGTGGAGGGGCGCGATGCGCATGCCCTCATCGTTCTGCCCACGCGCGAACTGGCCATGCAGGTGGAGCAATCCTTCCGGGCAATCCGTTCGAGCCAGTCGCAGACGGTCGCCCTGGTGGTGGGCGGGATGTCGGAACAGACGCAACTGGAGACGATCCGGCGCGGCGCGCGATTGATCGTGGCCACTCCGGGCCGGCTTGAAGACTTCCTCAAGCGCAAACTGGTCCGGCTCTCCGGGATCAAAATCCTTGTGTTGGACGAGGTGGATCGGATGCTCGATATGGGCTTCGAGCCCGCCATTCGGCGCATCGCGAGCATGATCCCCGCGGAGCGCCAGACCCTGTGTTACTCCGCCACGCTGGAGGGCTCAGTGAAGCAAGTGGCGCGCAATTATCTCAAGGACCCCGTTCGCATCGAGATCGGCTCAGTAATGAAGCCGGCCGAGAACGTGGAACTGCGGGCGTTCAGCGTGGATGCGGACAAAAAGCAGGAACTTCTGGAGCATTTGCTGGGTGCGGAAAAGGGCAGCTTTCTGGTCTTTGTGCGCACCAAGCATGGCGCCGACCGGGTGGCGCGGCGACTAACCCGTTCCGGCCATGCGGCAATCCAGATTCACGGCGACCGTTCGCAATCGCAACGGAACTCGGCACTGCGCAACTTCTCCGAGGGGCGGCACCGGGTGCTTGTGGCGACCGACGTGGCCGCTCGCGGACTCGATGTGGCCAACGTTGCCCATGTGGTTAACTTCGACCTGCCTAAAGTAGCGGAGGATTTTGTGCATCGCGTTGGCCGCACCGGCCGCGCCTCGGCAAAAGGGATAGCTTCGACCTTTGCCGGCCCCTCCGAGCGTAACGATCTGCGCAAGATTGAACGCGCGCTCTCGATTCAGATGAGGCACTTCAAGGTGCGCGGCGTGAGCGCAATCAGCCAGAACGCGGCGTAAGCGTCGTATCGGGTTCACGGCTGCCTGAACATTCAGCGCCTGGCATGCGATCCGAAAGGGTCGCATGGCGAGGCGCTGGATCCTGGATCAGGGCGTGTTATTGCCCAACCGCAATCTGCTTGATGTTTGGGGTCTATCCGGTTTGCCGGCTTTACCTGACCGCCGGTTTCCGGCGGCCAGAAGCATCGCTGTGCCGGAAGAAGCGGCGGGAAAACCGGCAGTAGATCAAGAGGGCGTTCCGGGCGCCTTGTGGCATGCCCATATCCGGCTGCGGATGTGAAAAGAGAGCAGCGTCGATCAAACCAGCGGGGTCACCAGGAGGACGTCGATGGCGGGAGGAGGCGTGATCTCCGGCAATTCCACGTCGGTATAGCGGCCTTGAGCCACCTCAGCGAATACGCGATTGAGGGTATCTTCCGTCCTGCTGGAGTTAATATGCAGCATGCGCACCGCGTGCATCACAGTAGCGGACAACAAAAAGCGGTTTTTGATTTTGAGCCCAGCCAGATACACCAGTTCAGATCGCATATGTGCCCCAATTCTCGGTAGTTGTGAGTTTGCTTGAGAGCCGGGCTCGTCATGGTGTAGTCCGTCGAAGCGGCTTGGTGCTCTTCGAGTTCTGCGCCGGAAACACGAGGAAGAGAAGGGCTGAAGAGAGAAGAATCCTGATAATCCCTTACCCTCAGCATACGCTGATTTATGCCCTTCACCTAATCCCTATCCCGAATCTCCCGCATTCGCCGTGACTCGCGGTACAACTTCCTTCGATCGCCTCACAAGCGCCGGAATTCCATCCCTGGCCGACGGTTTGCCTCGAAGAGTGGTACACTTAAAGCTGATCGTCGAATCTGACTTGGCGTTCTTGCCTGTTCTGCTATCCCGCTCAACTCGCAATCAATTCCACTTGAGTTCAGCGATACATCACGCAACAAAGGAATAGCAATGGAACAGGGAACAGTGAAATGGTTTAACGACGCGAAGGGATTCGGCTTCCTGAGTCGTGCCAACGGCGAAGACGTCTTCGTGCATTATTCGGCCATCAAGAGCGAGGGATTTCGCTCGCTTCAGGAAGGCCAGGCGGTCGAGTTTGACGTTGTGAAGGGGCCGAAGGGCTGGCAGGCCGAGAACGTTCGGGTTGCCTAGTTGAAAGAATCGCCGGGAAGAGGTCGTCAACGAAATCTTCCCGGCTCTCGCCGGTCTTCCTGAGTATTTCAATACTCGGCAGCGAGAGCGGTTTTTCTGCTTTTGGGAGGCCGAGGCCCCGTACAACTTCGATGATCGGAAGCTATCCGAATCCCTTGCATGCACGCGAAACAGAGTTGATCTTCTGTCTGGCAACTTGAGACGGAATTCATTCGGCGTCGCGAGCCGAGAGAATACGTCAAGAGCGTTCAACGGAGCTTGCCGCGGTTCAGTCGGCGACGATCTTGAGTCACCGAGGCAAAACATCTAAAACGCAGCACTCACCATGAAGCATGAACGAAAGGGAAATATGGCTGAAGATCAGCAACTTCAATGCAGCGATTGCGGGCAGTCTTTCACGTTTACTGCCGAGGACCAGGAGTTCTTCCGCGAGCGCGGCTATTCGGCGCCGAAGCGGTGCAAAGCATGTCGCCAGGCCAAGAAGAACGAGCAACAGGGCGGCGGCGGTGGCGGCGGCGGGTATCAGCGCGGGTCATCGCAGGGTACGAGCGTCATCTGTGCCGGCTGCGGACAGCAGACCACAGTTCCATTCGAGCCCAGAGGGGACCGTCCCGTGTATTGCCAGAACTGTTTTCAGGCGCGAAAGTCCAACACTGGGGGCAGCGGCCGGAAAAGCTTTGGCAGGGGCCGTTAGGACATAGCATTCGCAGCATGGATAGGCAGTCACCTTCGATTCATGGAGGTGGCGGCTTTCAGGTTCTTCCATGCGACACTCGCGACGTCATTCCGTGAAAGCGGGATGGAGCGAAATCTCCGTCCATGCATTGCTGATTTAAACCATCCCCCAACTTTTTCGTGCTTCTCTGAGGAGTTTTCCGATGAAGAAAGAAGTACCGCACGACAAATATTTCCTCAGATCGCTCCATCAGGAAATAGATCTCTACGATCGTAAGCTCGCTTATCTCGAGAAGTACGTCGAGTTCGCGTCGACTGCCGATCGTAAGGAAGCCGAGAAGAAGTTACTCTCGAAACGGGCGCCCCTTGAGGCAACGGCAAGGCAACTGGTTGCCGACGGAGTGGAATTCAACCGATCGGACCTCCCTCGGTCATTCCGCCCTCCGGAACATGCCATCTAGGGTCGTTATTTGTCGGCGCAGTCTCCGGCGGGTGCGGTCTTGCCCTTCTCTCCATTGTGATTGGCGGCGTGGAATTCCTTCCCGGGAGGAACCATGAACCATCATCCAAAGATGAATTTTTCCCCTTTGTGTGATCTCCACCATTGTGCAATGCGACGAGTCATGCTGGAGGAATCGGCGCCGGACGAAGCGCCTTCATTCCACCAGTGCGAACGGCGAGACTGTAGCCGCGTTTTTCGCGATGGTCACGGCTATTCGGATTTTGCCGATGGGAATTTCGATGCCCTGCGACTGTCTTCCCGGGAGTGCCCCATCTGCAAAGGGACGCTGTTCCTGGCTGAAGTGCACCAGTCGCTGAAGGTTGAGACGTGGGAATGCGCAGAGATGGAATGCGCGTACACGGAAGAGATTCATTCCCCGTCATCGCGCTAGAACGTAAGCAAGTTTTCAGCGAAGTGGGAAACCCATCTGCAGCCTGAGTGAAAGACCAACGCTGGTGCAGGAAGCGACGCGGCCCAGGCCTGTCGCTGTGGTAAAAAAGAGCCAGTGAGCATGAGCGATGGACCCAAAGTTGGACCGATGGATTTCGCAAATCTGAAAACCAATGGCCCCGTAGCTCAGATGGATAGAGCAGCAGTTTCCTAAACTGCGTGTCGGCTGTTCGAATCAGCCCGGGGTCACCATCCTTCCCCCCAACTCGAATATCCCTTCAACTGAAATCACGTTTTTTGACTCGCGGGTCCCCGCCCGTTTATAAATATTGATGTCATTGAAATCAGTTTGATGACATAGCGGCTGCCCTGGTCGTTGGGGCCGCCAATCTCATCACAACCATCGCGAGGATGTTCGGGAAGGCGGTGTAATTCCGCCACTGCCCCGCAACTGTGAGCGCCCCTGTTTTCCATGCGTCCATGATGGAAGGCAGGCGATTCAGCCGAGCTCGTAACCGGAGCCCGAAAGCCACTGAGGCCAAGCTTGTTCGGCCATGGGAAGGCGGACTGAAGCAGGCGCAAGTCAGGAGACCGGTCCTCGGCGTCTTACCCGCTTGCGTTCCGAGGGGGACGAAGGAGCCCAGATGCTTGTTTCCGCCACCGCATTCCGCCGACTTTCCCGGCCGATCCTCGCACTTTTTCTGTTCGTTCTCCTCGTCGCCGTGCCAGGCCGGGCCGCGTCGGTCCGCGGCATCGTTACCGATGCCACGGGAGCGCGCGTCACGGGGGCCACCGTGGATTTGATCCAGAACGGAAAGGTGGTCGCCACGGCTCTTTCCGGCGCCGACGGCAGCTACGAAATCCTCACCGGAACCAGCGGCCGATTCTACGTCTTCGTCTCCGCGCCCAGCTTCCGCCAGCTCGAGACCCCAGGCTTCTACGCAGGCCGGCTCGACTCCGTCGAACGCAACATGGTTCTGGAGCCGCAGTGGGTGCGACAGTCCATCGTGGTGACGGCGACGGGCACGCCCACGCCGCAACCACAGACCAGTGCGGCCACGTCGGTGATTGGACCCGCGGAGCTAACCGGACGAACGGACCTGATCAGCAATCTGCGCCTCATGCCGGGAACTTCCGTAGTGCAGATAGGCCAGCGCGGATCGCAGACCTCGCTCTTTGTTCGCGGCGGCGACTCCGACGATAGCCTGATCCTGATCGACGGCGTGGATGCCGGCGATTTGGGCGGCCGATTCGATTTCGGCACCCTTCCGACGACCGCCGTCGAGAGCGCCGAGGTCTTCCGCGGCACGGACTCAAGCCTCTACGGCGCCGATGCCGAAAGCGGGGTGGTAAGCCTGACCACTCCGCGCGGGACCACCAGCTCTCCCTCGTTCTTCCTTCAGGGGGATGCCGGCAATTTCAACACCTCGCGCGAGGAAGCCTCGGTGGCCGGCACCCACGACAAGCTCGATTACCTGGCCGCCTACAGTTGGCTGCAAAGCTCGAATGCGCTGCCTAACGACAAGATGCACATGGCATCTCCGGCAGGCAATTTCGGTTGGCAGCTCAACGGGAAGACACAGCTTCGCGGCACAGTGCATTACAACGTTGGGTCAACGGGCGTTCCCAACGCATGGGACTTCTATCACGTCGCCGATCAGGCCACGCAGAAGGACCAGGACCTCTACGTGAGCGGCGCTATCGACAACCAGACCACCGCCAGCTTCCACAATGTGGTCCGGTACGGGCTGTCGCGCAAACGCGAGCAATTCGCGCTGTGGCAGCAAAGCGGCAGTGGCGCATTTGATGCCTACGGCGATTCGCTGGGCCAGGTGGTGACGATCACCGGCGCCAACGGCGCTTCCGCAACGGGCCAGGCGGTCCTTGATTACGCTGAGACGTATCCGTATAGCTACCAGCTCGTGTCCAACCGGGACGAACTTGTCTATCACGGCGATTATACAGTGACGCCGCACCTGTCCGCCCTCATTGGCTTCCAGTTCGAAGACGAGCGCGGATCCGAGGTTGTGCCGTCGTTCAGCACCAACGAGAATGCGGAGCGCACCAACTACCTTTACCTCGCCGGCGTTCACGGCGATTTCAAGAACCGCTTCTTCTATACGCTCGGCGGAAGCCTGGAGCACTATTCGCAGTTCGGCGTGGAGACCACGCCCGGCGCGGGTTTCTCGTTCTACGCACTGCGGCCGCGCGACGGGATTTTCAGCGGTACCCGCGTCATGTTTCACTACGGCGATGCGGTGCGCGAGCCGGCGCTTACCGACCAGTTCGGCTCGCTCTACCAGTTCCTCGCCGGCAACGGCTACCAGTCCACGGCGAAGCAGTTGAGCATTGAGCCCCTGGCTGCGCCGTTTGCGCGCATGTACGATGGCGGCGCCGAACAGGCGTTCCTGAACGAGCGGATCATCCTCCGCGTCCGCTACTTCCACAATGAATTCGGCAAGCAGATCGAGTATGTCGGCGGCCACCTTCTACCCGCGCTCATTCCCAACCTCACGCCGGCCCAGCAGCAGCAGCTCATCGCCGCGCTCGGCTTCTACTACACCGACGACTACGGCCTCGCGGTCAACACGCAGGCCTATCGCGCGCAGGGCATCGAATCCACGGTGGAAGGCGGTATCGGTCCTGATGTGTTCCTGCGCGGCGGCTACACCTACCTGGACGCGGCGGTGCAGCGCTCTTTCGACAGCGACAACGAGGCGCTGGCCGGCGGCTTCGCGCCCTCCTACAACGGCATTCCTATTGGCGCCATCTCGCCGCTGGTAGGCGCGCGGCCGTTCCGTCGCCCGCCGCATACCGGCTTCGCTACCGCGACCTACACGCACCACCAGCTCACAGGCGTCTTCAACGCGGCCTTCGCCAGCCGCAGCGATGACTCCACCTACCTGGAATATGCCGATGCCAACGGCGGCAACAGCCTCCTGCTTCCCAACCGCAACCTCGATTACGGGTGGGCCAAGCTCGACCTCGGCGGCAGCTACCAACTCAAGTGGTGGCTGGGAATCTACGGCATGGCTGAGAACCTTACCGGCAATCAACACATCGCCCCCATCGGCTATCCGAGCCTGCCTTTCAACTTCCGTGCCGGCTTGCGATTCCAATGGACGCATCGCCAGTAGGCGAAAGTAACCGAAGCGCCATTTAGAGCGATCTTATACCGTAATGCGGTATTGACTCCGAAGTACCACATGCGCTTGCTGTTACCCCGGTCAGCCCTGATGTACCGCGCATTTCTGCACAGTGGATTTCCACAAGCCGCCTCACTTTCCCACCGAAAATTGTCTCCTTTTTACGTTGCGGGAACGCTCTCAGTGCAACAATCTTGAGACATCCGGAATTCTTGAATTTCCCTGCGTGCGATTCTCACGATCGGCAACGCTATAACAAATGATCCTGCGAGGAGTGTATGAACCATTTTTGGAGGAGTGTCGCAATTAGCAGTCTGGTGTTTGCAGCCGCGTTCTTGTGCCTGCCGCCCCTCTCTGCACAACAAACCCTCGGCTCTATCAACGGCACCGTGCTGGATACCACCGGAGCCGCTATCCCCGCCGCCGTCGTTTCCATCACGGACTCCGCCATCGGCGTCACCCGCACCACCACCACCCAGTCCAACGGCTACTATCAGATCTTCAACCTGCCTGTGGGCACCTACACGGTGCAGGTCAAGCACGAAGGGTTTGACACCACTACCGTTGATGGAATCCATGTCCTTGAAGCGCAGGCCCGAACCGTCAATGCCACCCTTCACGTGGGACGAGCGTCGGAGTCTGTTGAGGTCACCGCGAATCCGCTTCTCAACGCATCGGACGCCACCAACGGCTACACGCTCGACAGTTCTCAGATCGACATGACCCCACTGGCCACCGGAAGCTTTACGCAGGCTGCTGTGCTGTCGGTCGGTGTGAATGCAGAGCTGCTGTCGAACCTCGACTCCAATGCCGGCCTCGGCAACCAGCCGATCTGGGCCAACGGCCAGCGCGACACATCGAACACCTTCCAGGTAAACGGCGTCGACTCCACCAACCTCTTCAACGGCAAGAGCTCCAGCGGCGACAGCTCGCAGCGCTACAACTTCAACATCGGCAGCGCTCCCACCGTAGGCGGTTCCTTCTCGGTGGGCACCTCGGTCTACGGATCGAACGGCAACAGCCTTCCTTCTCCCCCTCCGGAGTTCATGCAGGAACTCCGCGTCAACGCCTCCATGTACGACGCGCAGCAGGGCGCCACCAGCGGTGCGCAGATTGACGTCAACACCAGTACCGGCACCAACAATTGGCACGGCCAGTTCTACGGCTCCTACGCCAACAATCTCATGAACGCCTCGCCCTTCTTCTTCAACCAGGCCTATCAACTCACCGGCGACGGAATCGGAGTATTTCCCCGGTCGCAGGTCAATCCCTGGCTTCGCCGCTGGAACTCGGGAATTTCCGTTGGCGGTCCTCTCAAGCACAACAAGCTCTTCCTTTTCGTCGCCTATCAGCACGGCATGTATGAGGACAACGGAACCGGTCTCTCCGAGATGACCGTTCCCAGCGGCTTGACCAATGACCGGAGCGCGACAGGGCTGGAAGCCGCCGACACCTCATGGGGCGGCTCAGGCACCGTTGCCATTGACCCCGTCGCTTCGGCGCTGT
Source organism: Occallatibacter sp. (assembly GCA_035552475.1). Taxonomy (GTDB): domain Bacteria; phylum Acidobacteriota; class Terriglobia; order Terriglobales; family Acidobacteriaceae; genus Telmatobacter. The sequence continues at coordinate 49,658 of DASZLE010000087.1, read as the reverse complement.
TGAATGCCAAGCTCGCCGATGGTTCCTATCTGATCCCTTCCGCTCAATCCAGCCAGACCTACGAATACGGGGTGCCCAACGTCATCCTGGTCGGAACCTCGCATTTGAGAACCGATCAGGCCAACGTCGCACTGGACTACGACCTCACTTCGACTGATCGCATGTCGGCCAAGTACTACCTTCAGAATGCGCCTGTTACCCGTCCCTTCGGTTTCTCAGCCACTGAAGGTTTCCCCGTGACCGCGCACAACGGATCGCAGGTCGTTTCTCTGGGCAACACCATATCCATCGGGACCAAGCTGAATTGGGAACAGCGCCTCGGATTTGTCCGCATGGGCACCTTTAGCAGCTATTCCCAGACACTTCCCGGTGGCAACCTCGGTGTCTCCGCCGCGCAGACCGATAACCTGGTGGCAAATGTTCTGCCCGGTTTGCAGATCAATAACTTCGGCAACTCAGACCAGTATTCTCCGGCTCTCTATCTCGGCCCCGCTGGAGTGCCCGGCGCCTTCGTGAACCAGGGGTACTACCAGAACCGCCTCAATCCTTCCACCAACGTGATCCTCACGGTTGGCAAGCACACACTCATCGTTGGTGGCGGCTACAGCTTCACGCAGTTGAATATCACCAACAACCGCACGGGCCACGCCCAGGCCACGGTCAGCAACTTCGACACGTTCCTGCAGGGCCAGGTGCACGCCTCCAGCGTTGTCCAGAGTATCGATCCCACCACCGGCCGCAACAACGCGGATCGCTACTATCGCACCAATGAGCTGAACGGCTATCTGCAGGACAAGTGGCAGGCGCGTTCCAACCTGAGCATCACCGCAGGCCTGCGCTATGACTATCACGGCGGCATGACCGAGAAATACGGCGACATGTTCAACTTCGATCCGGCGTTGTACAGCGTTTCCGGCACCACCACCCTCGGATTCGACGTGAAGAATTCCGGATTCGTCATCGCCGGAAACAACAAGCAGAACCCCACCGCGGGTGTCTCCGCTTCAACCCTGAATGGACGCCAATGGGGCCTCTCGCCGCGCGTCGGCTTTGCCTGGACTCCCGAGGCCGGCCACAACAAAGTCGTGATCAGCGGCGGCGCCGGCATGTACTACGATCGCGGTGAACTCTTCAGTTATCTCTCGCAGCCCGCCGGCAGCTCCATCGGCGGTCCCTTTGGCGTCACGGAATCCTCGCCTCTGGTGAGTCTCGCCAACGGCCATACCGACCAGAGTTCGGGTCTCACGCTGGAAAACCCGATGGGCGATCAGGCTTTCAACACCCCGGCGCAGGGCGGCATCTACACGCCGCCAAGCTCAAATCCTGGCGTCATCGCCAATGCCTTGCAGAACCAGTTGAACGTGATGACCGGCACGCCTGGCGGGTATTTCTCCCAGTTCGGCAAAGACTGCAGCGGCTGGCAGAGCCAGGAAGGTTACTTCCTCTGCACTACGCCTCTCAACTTTGGCGTGTACGACAAGGGCAACGTGCTTCCGTACACCATCAACTACACCCTCAACGTGCAATGGCAGCCCACCAATACCATCGCGGCCTCCATCGGTTACACCGGAAACCGTGGGCGTCATTCGGTCATCCCGATTCCGATCAACGAGCCCGGTATTGCCACTTCGACCAATCCCATCTGGGGCGAAACGTCGTCGTATGGCATGGAGGTCCTGGACCAGAACTCCTATAACTGCGGGTACGACTATTGCCCCATCGCAGAAGAGCCCTGGAACACCTTCGACGCCGGCAATACCGACTTCCGCACCCCGTATGTAGGGTTCAGCCCCAATGCCGCGGACTTCAAAACCGTGGGCATTTCCGCCTACGACGCCCTGGGAGCGCACCTCGACAAGCGTCTCGCCCAGCACTTCCAGCTTGGCGCCAGCTACACATGGAGTCATGCCCTCGATGAACAGAGCGACATCGGCCTGTTCTTCACCGGCAACGACCCCAAGCACCTGCGCAACTCGTGGTCGTCTTCTGACTTTGACCGCACCCACGTTTTCTCCGGAAACTTCCAGGTGGATGTACCCAACGCGGCCAAAGAAAGCAGCCTCGCATCCTACTTCACCAACGACTGGCACCTCACGGGATTGGGCATCCTGCAGAGCGGAGAACCCTGGTCCTTGTACGAGTTCTATGGCGCAGTCGGAAGCATCAACTTCGGCAACTTCCCGACCCTGATGAACCCGGTGCTCGGCATCAAGGATCCCAAGCATCCCAAGACGGCACTGACCGGCAACCCTGGCAGGTTCCGCGATTCCGGCGGCAACTACATCCCCTACATCGATCCCTCGCAGATCGCCATCAACTACCTGGCGCCTGGCACCGACGGCATCCCGGTTTCGTCCGGATCGGAACCGACGGATATCTACCAGACATCGTTCAACGCCGGCCAGCGCAACATCTTCCGCCAGGCTCTCCAGAAGCGTCTTGACGTCTCCATCCGCAAGGGTTTCAAAATTACGGAGAGGATCAAGGCGCAATATGAATTCAACATCTTCAACCTGAGCAACACCACCAGCATGGACATTCCCCAGGACCAGGCGCAGATCCGCCAGAACAACGGATGCTCGACGACGGCAATCAATGCCTACGGTGGGGACAATAACTGCGGTACCTATCGTGGCTACCTCGGCTACGGTCAGGTCGTCACTTCCAACGATCCGACGGATCAGCAGGCAGCATTAGCCAACCTGGACCAGGTCCCATACGCAACAGGAACTGGGAAAGGGCTGGTGCTCAATCCAAAGCTCCAGAACGGCCAGTCCTACTGCACCCCCAACGGCTACGTTGCCAGCACAACCTACTGCCCCAACAACGCCGCCAACTTCGGCTCGGTGACCGGCACCATCGGCGGCAGCCGCGCCATCACCATGGGGTTCCACATCACCTACTGACCAGCAACAGATCAGGCAGGCGAACCGGGGTCTCCTTGACCCCGGTTTTTCTGTTCTGATGCCAGCGTTCTTTAGAAGCTTCCCGGACTCGAATCCCGACATCTCACGTCTGATGGCAATAACCCCATTTGAAACCTTCCCCCGCATCACGCCCTTTCTCTGGTTCGATTCCAACGCCGAAGAAGCTGTCGATTTCTACCTCAGCGTCTTCAAAAACTCGCGCCGTCTTGACATCCTTCGCAGGAGTGCCGACAACCCCAGCGGCCCAAAGGGGGCCGTGCTGACGATCGCCTTCGAGCTCGATGGACAGCACTTTACCGCGCTCAACGGAGGACCGGGCTTCCCCTTCACGCAGGCCATCTCGCTGCTCGTGCGCTGCAATTCTCAGCAGGAAGTCGACGACTACTGGTCGAAGCTTTCCGCCGGGGGCTCCGAAATCCAGTGCGGCTGGCTCAAGGACAAGTTCGGCGTGTACTGGCAAATCACTCCCGTGCGCCTGCTGGAGCTGATCAAGAATCCAAAGGCGTTCCAGGCCATGCTGAAGATGGTCAAGATCGACATCGCCGAAATCGAGCGCGCCGCCGCGTCATGACCGAATGTTCGCTTCGGGGAAGAGCGCGAGCGGCGGAATTCCAGCCTTCTCGAACCGTCGGACCCCACCTATCACTAAAGTCACACCCATAAGGTAACTTTGGAATCTTTTTTGTTGATTCCTGAACTTTAATCGCGGTACAGTGAGGCCACCCCAGAGTTCTGCCATCCAAAGCCGTCTGGCAGAGGTAGAACCTTGTCTTGTCCAAAATGCCGCTCTGAAGCTCTCGCCACCGTTCCAGCCGAGATTCGGCTCTATCGCAACGGACCGCGTACTCTCAGCCATCCACCTTTAACCCCGTCTCCGGATATCCGCATTTGCCTTGATTGCGGTTGGAGCGAGTTTTCCGTCCCCCGCGCCTGGCTTGCGGCCGGATGGCTTCGAACGCAGACGCCATCGCAATCGCCCCCACGGGCGGTGCCGAAGCCGATCTTGATGTCTGCTTGACCCTGCGCGTCGGCAGCCGGGGTGATCGATGGTTGGTCAAAGTGGCTGAACCCGCCAGCCCGCAGCGTCGGCTTGGGCTGTAGCGGCGGCTTAGTGGGCTGGCACAGTGCGGCTCTTCGCCGCCAGTCGCGGTGCGGCAATCAGCGTTACCGCCACCGCAAAGATGGACGCGGCAATGAACTCCATGTGCCCGTGTTGCAGATCCTCAAAAAACAGCTTCGCCGACACAAAAGCGATGGCCACATAGGCCGTGCGGGCCATTGCAGGCCGCCCCAGGCGCGCGCCCGCATACGCCAGCCCCAGCGCAAGGGCGCAAACGGCAAGCGTACGAATCAGCGCCAGGTGGAACACGTCCGGCGTAAGCGCCAGCCGGGCCAATCCCAGCAGCCCAAACACCAGGAATCCCGCCCCGATTGACGCGGCAATCATCGCCGGAATCATATGCAGCACCTGCTTCTGCCATTCCTCGCCCCGGCGCTCCCTGGCTACCGCATACGCCAGCACAGCGCAGCTTGCAGCGGCCACAGCTGCTCCGCCTGGGGCAACCGGCGCAACACCGGCCAACGTCCGGCCGATCCACGTCATGAGACCGGAGCCTCCTGCCGCAATCAGCAGAAACAGCACACCCTCGAGTTCCAGCGTCCTTGAAGCCATCCGGTCCGCCAGCAAAATCGCCGTGACCGCCGCAAACGCCAGCAGCACCGAACCAACCGCCGCCGACGCGGAGATAAACACTGCCGCCACCACCAGACAGGCCGCCCACACGTTCAGCAAGCGGAAGTTGCGCTGTTGCGTGGCCCTCCGCCCAGGCCCGTACCCTACGGCGTAGCATGCTGCCGCCAGTACGAGGCAGAGTACGCCAAGCGCGCCGGCTGCAGAGCCAGGCGCCAACCACAACAGTGCCACAGCCGCTAGCCCGAACGCGATCATGGCCTGCATGGCCTGAAGAGCCGGTAGCGGTTCGCCCCTCACCAGCACCTGCCGCGCAGCCGTCGCAACCTCCACGGCAAACAGCAGCAAGGCCGCAGCCAGCACAACTGCCGTGCTCACCGCCGGATAGTCCGTCCGGTTCGCTGGCTCCAGGCGGTAAATCAGCAGCAGCGTCCACACGCCCGCGTCCGCTGCCAACGCCACCAGCATGCGCGCGCCGCGCGCGCCCAGTTTTTTCTCGCCGGCCACCGAGAACACCAGCATTGCCAGCAGCAGGAAGGTGAACTCCGCCATGGCGTGGGAGGCGATAGACAGCGCCACCGCTGCAGCCGCCGATCCGGCGAATGCCACCGGAAATACGGCCGTCCCGCTGCGCCGCAACCCCACCGCGGCTGCCGCTGCAACATACAGAGCCAGGATCGCCGCCGCGGTGGTTCCCCGCATGGCGCCGAACCGGATCGTTGTCTCCCACAACATCGAGGAGAGCAGCAGGATGGAGACGGCGGCGTAGAGCACACCCGCGATCTTCTTTTTGGCGATGGCGCGGCCGGCAGCCAGCAGCCATGCGCCCGCATAAACAGCGGCGATCATCGCTACCGCGAGCCGCGGAAGCAGGGTGGCGCCGGAGATTGCGCGCAATACGTAGCCGCCGGCAATCCCCAGCAACGCGCTGCCAAGTACGGGAAACAAGCTGGTGAATTGCGGAAGGGGTTCGGGCCAGGATGCAACGGGGACTTGTAGCGCCGCGGAGCCTTCTCGCTGCGGCACGCCCGAGGGTACAGAACCCTCCAGCGCCCGGACACGCTCCTCCAGCGCATCAACCCGCGCGGCAAGGTGGTCGAAAGGATCAGGACGGGCGTTCATGCCTCACCCCCATTACCCGGAACCGGTTGCACAATTCACGTCTCGAACGGCACGACAGTACAGCCTGCGAAAAACTCGTTCGACAAAGCGGAACCTATTGTCCAGCCGCGCACTTGCGTTACCGTGTCAGGGCATGAATTCAGTCGTGCCGTAACTGCCGCAAAGTCGACTGGCCTTCAGGCCCTGCAGGATGCACTTCCACCCTGCTTCGCATCCTTCCTATTCGCGCCGGTCGCAACGAGTTCTAGTCTCCAGATGCGGCCGCGTGCTCCTCCGGCCACGGCGGAAGCAGCTTTACCAGCACCCAGAGGATTCCCAGCGGCATCAGCAACAATGCAATCGAAACGAACAGCCCTTCGCGCGACACCAGCGTCATCTTGTAGGTCGTGTAGCCCAGAAAGCTCTTGGAAAAGAGCTGGCCGCCGATCACCACGTTCCAGCGCATCGCGAAGATGCCAATGAGCGTGAGTGCGCCAGCCGTGGCATAAATGCGCTTGCGCACAATCTCGTTCAGATGCGTCACCTGTGTCACAGCCAGCAGCAGCAACGGAACCAGCGTCCCGCAGAGGATCTGCAACACGATCTGCGATAAGAAGAGCTTTGTGTGCACCATGAAATCCAGGCTGCGGAACGACTCGTCGGCCTCGTAAATCCGGTGCACCAGGTCCAGCATCTCCAGGCTGAAGTCGATGATGAACGTGTAGAAAAGGTACATGGCGATGGTGTCCACGCACTTCATGTCGATCTGCTTGTGGCGCAGCTTGGTCACCGCCATGTAGAGCACCATCACGCAGGCAATCCCGCTGACCATGGCCGAGAAGATGAACACCACCGGCATCAGAGGCGAATTCCACCATGGATTGGCTTTGATCGACCCGAAGATGAACCCTACGTAGCCGTGCAACAGGAACGCCGAAGGAATGCCCACCAGCGTCACCAGCCAGCCCACGCGCTCATCGATGTGCAGCGCCCTCGGGCTGACGTTATGCGAGCCCAGGCTCATGACGCCGTACACCAGCTTCGCCAGCCCCTTTGAGGTCTCCGCCTTGCGCACGATGTCGGCGCGGTAATCCAGCCAGATCTCAAACACCAGCACCGCCATCAGGTACCACAGGTAGACGTAGCCGAACATGGCCATGGCTGAACTGCTGTGCGGCGTAAAATACATTTCCGGCGAGCGCTCCGGGTGCCCCAGGTGGAGCTGCAGCGGAAGCGGCGCCACCAGCAGGAACGAAAGGGCCGTCAGCAGAGCCAGCCGGTACGTCGGCTTCACCGCCTCCACCCGGAACACCCGCTCCAGCGACGCCAGGATGAAGGCGCCTGCCACCAACCCGGTGATGTAGGGGTACAGCACAATGAGAATGCTCCAGTGCAGCGCAATCTCATTCGGGTACATGAATCCTTCCACGCCGTTCATGAATGCTCCTAGCTCTTAGCTTTTAGCTATTAGCTCTTTTCTTGCCCGCTCCTGCCGCCGTGTCTTCCCTCACACGGTGCAGCTAAGAGCTACCGGCTAAAAGCTAATGGCTGCCTTTCTACCGCACCGATCCGTCCAGCTCGTTGTAGTAGACCTTGGCCCCGGTGGCCATCTGCGGCTTCAGTATCTGCACGCTGTGGGTCTTCAGGAACGCATGAATCGGATCGTTGGGGTTCTTCAAATCCACAAGCTGCCGCGCGCCCGTGGGGCAATTCTCCGCGCACGCGGTGGTCTGGCCCTTGGTGATGCGGTGGTAGCACAGCGTGCACTTGTCCGCCACCTTCTTCTCCGGATGGATGTAGCGGCATCCGTAAGGGCAGGCCTGCACGCAATAAGCGCAGCCCAGGCAATACTTGGGATCCACCAGCACCACGCCGTCGGGGCTCACAAAAGTTGCGCCCACCGGGCAAACCTGCGTGCATGGTGACTCCGCGCAGTGATTGCACAGCTTGGGCACAAAAAAGTATTTGCCGGCATCCTCTTCTGCGACCGCTGGAAAGCCTTCCTTGCCTCCGTCCGGCGAAATCACCGTGGGATTGGTCATGTGGATGTCGTCAACGTGGTAGCGCTCCACCCAGGTGCGGAAGTAGCCGTCAGGCACGTCGTTCTCCGCCGCGCAGGCCCTCACGCAGTTGCCGCAGCCGATGCACTTGGGCACATCGATCAGCATGCCCCACCAGTGATCGCTCATGTTGTAGTTGGAGGAGGACTCGGGTGTGCCGGCCAGCACGGCCTTCCAGGCCACGGCTGCGGCCGGCATCAGAATCAGAAAGTGACGGCGGTTCATGTTCACTTGGCGCCTCCCTTGGTTGCCGTCGCCGCGTCCATGCCCGGCGAGTGCGGCTGGTGGCACGTCTCGCACGGCATGCCATTGGAATGGTCGGCGGCGTTTACCTGCGGGAAGTTCTTCGGCCGTGCCGCGGAGGCCGCGTGGCAGCGCACGCACAGCACGGCCGTATCCAGCTTGGCCGGCGTCACGCTTCCCGGGTCTTCCGCATGCTGCGCCTGTGGCCCATGGCAGGCCTCGCAGTTCACGTGCGCATGCTTGCCGGCCTTCTTTACGTCCAGAATGTCGGTGTGGCACGTCTCGCACGCGTCATGGCCGGCATAGTGCATGGGATGCTGGGCAATCTCGGTAATCGCCGCCCCGCGATAGTGCCCGTACTGCCCGAAAGTGCGCGGGATCACAAATCCCCGGATCGCCCAGAACACCAGGAAAGCGATCACGAAAAGCCCCGCAAATCGGAAAAGGTGTCCAGAATCTTTCAGAAATTTCATCCGGCCCCATCTTCTTGAAGCTGCCCGGCGGTCGATCGGCCGCACAGCGTCAGGTGATCCAGATCATCAACTGGGGCAAGAGTAGCGTGCCTAAGGGGAGCACTGTATGTGAGCCCAATCACAATCAGCTGTGACCGGCAAACACGGGCGCAAGTTGTCAGTCGTCAGTTTTCAGTAGTCGGCAAACTCCAGCCCGGGGTCGCTGACAACTGAAAACTGACAACTGAAAACTGTCTTTAAGGCTGCGAACCCGCATTCCGCGCCTGCTCGCTCGCCGCCGCCAGCGCCTTGGACTTGCGATATACATTGGCGACGGCCAGCGACCACAGCGGCGCAAGATCGATACCCGGCACAAGCTTGGCCAGGAACGACGGGGCAAACTCCCAATGCCAGCCGAGCAGCCAGCTCAGCGCGCCGGCCATCCCCAGGTCCAGCAGATCGTCGGCAGGCGAAGCCGCGCCCTCAACAAACAACGGGAACACCACCATCTGGACAATATCGGCAACGATGGCGAGCACCATCGCGGTCCGCAGCCGCGGGCCGGGAGTAAGGACGAGTTGGCCGGGTTTTGTGGACATAGGCGTGCAGATCTCTCGTAGATCCACATTACATCCACGCGAACATGCGTGCGCCGGTACTGGTGTCACGGGAATACTGGTCGACGGCGTTGTGCGATCGTGCAGTTCGGAGAAATTGCGGTTACAGCGGAACGCGGTCGAGCGGCGCGATAAAGCCGATCCCCGGCACGTCGAGCTTGTGCAGGTCCTTGTCGTTTGTAATAAAGAGATCCACGCCGTAGTGAGAAGCGCTAGCAAGTTGAATGGCATCGGCATTTCGTAGCTTGTGCGTCGCCCGCAGAGAGGCGTAACGCCAGGCAACTGCGGTGTCGAAGTTCACGACCTGAGCGCGCGAGCGAATGGTGCGGTCGTATTGTTCAATGAGCGATGCCGCTCCCAACTGGGTGGGTTTAACCAGCAATTCGCCGAGCGTCATCGCCGATGTGACAAGCCTGTCGCCCCGCTGCATCATTCGCTGCCAGCAGGCGTCGACCATGCTGCTGAAGGGTTCGTAGTCCTCGAAGAGATAAATGAACACGTTCGTATCGAAGAAAATCCTGCTCATTCTCCCTCGCTCCGCAGTCTCTCGACATACTCGTCCGCGTGTTCGTCGGCCCAGATGTGACGGCCCGATCCTCGCAGACGGAGCAGCGGATCATCCTCGAAGGTCCCAGCGGACGCTATCTGCTGCGACGGCTGGCTCCAATTCCGGTACCAGTCCAGCAAATGCCAATACTGCTCCGGAATCTTCTCCTTACTTGGTTGTGTTTTGGATTCATTACGAACCTGTAAGCGGTCTGGATGGTAATCGTCACCTGGCCGGTAGAGCCTGCGGAATCCTGATCTGGTTTCGTAGAGAATCCGGTAGGATCCGCCCTGCAATTTGGCGGGATCGCCGCGTTTCCTGGATCTTGGGCGATTGGCGACACAATGCGAGTTGATGTTGGTTGGTAGAGATTGAGGATTCTTCCCGCGAGGCAAGCCTTCCTTGACAACGCGGGCCTGGATCTCCGCTTCTGTGAAATCGGGCCGATCAGGGTGCTCGATATGCAGCAAGGCGGCGGCAATCCAAATTCCATCGGCGATTCGAATCAGCCCGGTTTTCGATTCATCCATGGTCCCGCCTCCTTCTGGTTAATTATGTATACCACATTTATATTGGTATGACAACGTGGAATGGGCAGAACAAAAAAAACCCCCAGCCGAAGCCGGAGGCCTTTGAAGTTCCCACTACTACAAGCCAGACCGAGCAGGGAAGGGAGCAGGTTTTCTACTCCCTGCTCCCTATTCCCTACTCCCTGTCTTCTTAGTACATCCCGTCCATGCCGCCGCCATGGCCGCCGCCCGCAGGCGCCGACTTCGGCTCGGGCAGCTCCACCACCAGCGCTTCGGTAGTCAGCAGCAGTCCCGCGATCGAGGCCGCGTTCATCAGGGCAGTGCGCGTCACCTTGGTGGGGTCAATCACGCCCGACTTCACCAGGTCCTCGAACTTGCCCGTCTGCGCGTTGTAGCCGTAGTGCGGTTCCTTGCTCTCAAGCACCTTGGCCACCACCACTGCGCCCTCTTCGCCGGCATTGGCCACAATCTGCCGCAGCGGCTCTTCAAGCGAGCGAAGAACAATCTGGGCGCCGATCTTCTCGTCGCCTTCGAGCGTCTTCAGCAGTTCCTGCACCGCGGGAATCGCGCGCACAAGTGCCACGCCGCCGCCGGGAACAATGCCTTCCTCAACCGCTGCGCGGGTAGCGTGCAGAGCATCTTCAACGCGAGCCTTCTTCTCCTTCAGCTCGGTCTCCGTCGCCGCGCCCACCTTGATGATGGCAACGCCGCCCACCAGCTTGGCCAGCCGCTCCTGCAGCTTTTCCTTGTCGTAATCGGAGGTGGTCTTCTCAATCTGCGACCGGATCTCCTTCACGCGGCCGTCGATGTCCGAAGCCTTGCCGGCGCCGTCCACGATAGTGGTGTTGTCCTTGTCGATCGTGATCCGCTTGGCCTTGCCCAGATCCTCGAGCTTCACGCCTTCCAGCTTGATGCCCAGGTCCTCGGTAATGGCCTTGCCGCCGGTCAGGATGGCGATGTCGCCCAGGATGGCCTTGCGGCGATCGCCGAAGCCCGGCGCCTTCACCGCGGCCACGTTCAGCGTGCCGCGCAGCTTGTTCACCACCAGCGTAGCCAGTGCCTCGCCCTCAACGTCCTCGGCGATGATCAGCAGCGGCTTGCCGCCGCGCGCCACCTGCTCCAGCAGCGGCAGAAGATCCTTCATGGCGCTGATCTTCTTCTCGTAGATCAGAACGTACGGATCTTCCAGAACCACTTCCAGGCGCTCCGCGTCCGTCACAAAATACGGGCTCAGGTAGCCGCGGTCGAACTGCATCCCGTCCACCGTTTCCAGACCCGTGTGCATGGTCTTCGACTCTTCAATCGTGATCACGCCATCCTTGCCCACAACCTTCACCGCGTGCGCAATAATGTCGCCAATCTCCTGGTCGCCGTTGGCCGAAATGGCCCCAACCTGCGCCACGGAACCCTCGTCAACCGGCTTGGAGAGCTTGCCCAGTGCGCCGCCATCGGTCCACTTGCCTTCCTTGTCGCGGGTGCCGATCACTGCGGTGACCGCCTTCTCAATGCCGCGCTTCAGTGCCGTCGGGTTCGCCCCGGCCGCCACCGTCTTCACGCCTTCGCGGAAGATGGCCTGCGCCAGAACCGTCGCCGTCGTCGTGCCGTCGCCGGCAACGTCCGAAGTCTTCGATGCAACTTCCTTCACAAGCTGCGCGCCCACGTTCTCCAGCGGGTCCTTCAGCTCGATCTCCTTGGCCACCGTCACGCCGTCCTTGGTGATGGTGGGCGATCCAAACTTCTTCTCGATGACGACGTTGCGTCCCTTGGGACCAAGCGTCGCCTTCACCGCGTCCGCCAGCGTGTTCACGCCGCGCAGGATCGCCTGCCGGGACTCTTCACCGTGCAAAATCTGCTTTGCCATGCTTCTCTCCTAAAAACAGTGATCAGTGTTCAGTGGTCAGTGATCAGATTCAGACTGACCATTGCTCGAATTTCTTGGCGTCCCTTACGGCCAGGATCGTCTGGCGCGTGGTCTTTGCTGACCACTGACCACTGATCACTGACCACTGGCGCTTACCGCTTCACGATGCCGAGTACTTCTTCCTCGCGCATGATCAGAAACTCCTCGCCGTCGATCTTGATCTCGGTGCCGGAGTACTTGCCGAACAACACGCGGTCGCCGGCCTTCACATCGAGCGGAAAAACCTTGCCTTCGTCGTTCGATTTGCCCTTGCCTACGGAGATCACTTCGCCTTCCTGCGGCTTCTCCTTGGCTGTGTCAGGAATGATGATGCCACCACGAACGGTCTCGCCCTCTTCCAAACGGCGGACGAGGATGCGATCGTGAAGCGGCGTGAAGCTCGTCGTTACTGATGTTGCTGCCATTGCTTCGCTTCTCCTTCATACGCGGGTGGCCCTGAGGCCATGCCGCGGGGATTGTAAGATGGGATTGGGTACAGACACTCGCGGAAGTTGGTCTGGTTGAATCCCGGGCCACTTGCGAGCAGTCCAGCCAGACTCTTGCTAGCACTCTCGCCTTCCAATTGCTAACGATAGGCAAAGCTTCTGCAGTTGTCAAGCCCTTGGCGTCGATATCTTAGTGCGTTTTACTCATATTTAATGCGCCACTATCCTGAAAAACTGCTTGCCTCTTACGCCAGCGGGTGCTATAAAGCAACTGAAGGCCGGATCCGCTCGCTGCGGATTCGGCCTTTGAGCTCTTTGCGGAACCCCCCCCACCCCCCCTATGGTCCACAATGTGGGACGGATCGGTATCTTATCGCTTAGAATCAATGACTTAACGTGAAGAGAGCATTGAAATCGTACCGTAGTGTGATCGTCACCTCTTTTCCGCCGACGAAGGCCTTCGTCCCGTGTCCTGCTCCCAAAGCGCTCTGTCGGCCGTCGAATCCGCAGATTACAATAATGTCCATGACTCGGCGCTCTCTCTTCTCGTTTTCGGTCCTCCTGGCTCTCTCTGGCCTTGCCTTGGGGATCTTCGCCTTATCCGCGCAGGACACCTCAAGGCGCGGCCGCAAGTACAAGCCGCCGCCGCCCACCGCGCGCATTGAGGTCACGGTGCTCAATCACTACACCAACAAGCCCATTGAGAATGCCTCCGTCGTCTTCCATCCCATGCAGGGCGAGAAGGACGAGGGCAACATGGAACTGAAGACCAACGAGGACGGCAAGGCCATCATCGATGTCTTGCCCATCGGCGACACGGTCCGCCTGCAGATCATCGCCCACGGCTATCAGACCTACGGCCAGGATTACAAGATCGACAAGGATCAGATTGCGATCGAAGTGCGCATGAAGCGCCCGGGCGAGCAGTACTCCATCTACAAGGACCATTCCGGCGACAAGAAAGACCAGAACCCTCCAGACAAACCTCAAGACAAACCCCAGGACAAGCCTCAGGACAAGCCGCAACAGTAGTGCGAGTTGTCAGTTGTCGGTTTTCAGTTCGCAGCGCGATCCGGCGCACGGTGACCATGGTCGTCAGACTGACAACTGAAAACTGACAACTGACAACCGTGCAAACTATGAACTGCCTTTCCGGCAAATCCGCATTGGTTACCGGCGGCGCCAGGCGCATCGGCCGCGCCATTGCGCTGGCCCTGGCGCACGCCGGCGCGGATGTGACCATCACCTATCGCCATTCAGCCGATGAGGCCGTGGAGACGGTGGATGCGGTGGAACAGCTTGGCCGCCGTGCCCACGCCGTCGCGTGCGATGTGCGCTCCGAAGTTGAGGTGCGCGCCGCCGTGGAAGCCGCCGTGACCTGCCATGGCCGCCTCGACATCCTGGTCAACAACGCCGCTGTCTTTGAAACCGCCGCGCTGGACAAGCTTACCCTTGCGCAGTGGGACGCCGTCTTTGAAACCAACGTGCGCGGCCCGTTCCTCGTCTCGCGTGAAGCCCTGCCGCATCTGCGCGCGGCTCGAGGACGTATCGTGAACCTCGGCTCGCTCGGCGGCCTGCAGCCGTGGGCCGGACACGCCCATTACTGCGCATCCAAGGCCGCCCTGCACATGCTCACCCAGACCATGGCCAAGGCGTTTGCACCGGAGGTCGCGGTCAACTGCGTCGCTCCCGGATGGATCGAGATGGAAGATGAATCACCCGCCGCTGCGGAGCGCGCAGCGCGGTTTGCCGCCAGGACCCCAATGCAACGCAATGGCACCGCGGAGGACGTGGCAAAGGCCGTGTTGTTCTTCGCCGCGGCCACGGACTTCATCACCGGCCAGATTCTTACTGTCGACGGCGGTTTGAGCCTCTGAGGATCGTGCGCAACGGGATCCGACGGCTTCATCCCGGACCAGCGCTCTAAAGTCCAGGCTTCAGAACCGCGCAGTGGAGCGTCTTCCGCAGCGCAAAGCCCAGCCGATCATAAATGCGGATAGCGGGATTGCCGGCGATCGCGTGCAGAAAAGCGGTCTTGCCCTCGCGCTCAATCTCCTCAATCACGCGCGACATAAGGAGTGCCGCGTAACCGCGGCCGCGCGCGTCAGGGTGGGTGCACACGCCGCTGACTTCAATCAGGCCGGGGAGATGCATGCGGCGGCCTGCCATCGAGAGCAGGCGGTCGCCCTCAAAGATGCCGTAGAAGCCACCCAACTCCAGCGTGCGCAGGCGGAATGGGCCGGGCTCGGTAAGCTCCGCAAGCGCGACCATTTGGGGGGCATCGGCTGCGGTCAACGGGCGCATGTTTGCCGTGTCTCCAAGTTGAAGAGCCGCCGCATCCGCGGGACGCACCATCTGGACGATCCGGAGTATGCGCAACTGGGTCCACCGCTCAGGCACGCGAAAGGGATCGACCGAAAAGAGCACGACGATGTCCTCGGGGGCGAGGGCAGCGAGAGCTGCGTAATGGAGCGGATCCTGCGCGGGAATCCCGCTGAGCGGGCCGATATGCGAGGGATAGCGGCGGGCGCGTTCATCGCCGAGCGCGAGAGCCGCATGCCCGGTGCGCAGCGAGTGCCAGATGGGATTGTCGAGCATCGCGGCGGCTTCAGCGAAGACCGTGGGGGCGACAGGCGTTGCTTGCGGAGCGGGCATACGGATTGGACGGCGCATGCCTGGCCGCGGATGCGATTTGTGGCGGCGGAGCTGCGTCGCTTCCCAGTGTCTGGAAAAGCGCAAAAGAGAAGCCGGTCCGGAATGCCGGACCGGCTTAACCGTTCGAGTGCCTGCTACTGGGGCAAGGAGTAGATGGTTTTCAGGACCTTGTCCGCCAGATTCTGAGGGAGAGGGGCATAGCTGAGGGACGAGGCTTCGCTTTCGCCCGACTTCACGATCCAGCTCAGTAGGTCGACGATCACCTTCTGGTTCTCAGGATGGATGGGTTTTGCGGGGATCAGCAGGTAAGTGAAGCTGGAGATGGGGTATGAATCGGGACCCGGCGCGTTGGTGATGGAGACGCGATAATCGGGCGGAATCTTGGCGGTGGCGGCCGCCGCGCTCACGCCGTCGATGGTGGCCTTCAGGTACTTGCCGTCGGCGTTCTTCACTGCGCCGTAGTCGATGTGGTTCTGCAGCGCGTAGATCAGCTCGATGTAACCGATGGCGCCGGGCATCTGGCGCACCATGCCGGCCACGTTCTCATTGCCTTTGGCGCCGATACCCACAGGCCAGTTGATGGAGGTTCCCTTGCTTGGACCGTCCGCCCACTCCTTGCTCACCTTGGAGAGGTAGTCGGTCCAGATGAACGTGGTTCCGCTGCCTTCGGAGCGATGGACCACGATGATTTTCTGGTCGGGTAGTTTCACGCCCGGATTGTCTTTGGCGATCTCCGGGGAATTCCAGGTAGTGACTTTGCCCAGGTAGATGTCGGCCAGCGTTGTACCGCTGAATTGAAGGTCGGTGATTCCCGGTACATTGAACGCAGGGACATCCGCGCCCATCACCGTGGGAATGTGGATCAGCTTGATGGGAGAAGCCGCCAACGCCTGGTCGGTCATAGGCATGTCGGAGGCGCCGAAGTCGACCACGCCGTGGGTGACCTGGGTGATGCCGCCGCCGGAGCCGATGGACTGGTAGTTGACTTCAACGCCCGGATGCGCCGCGCTGTACTCGGTAAACCACTTGGAGTACATCGGGTAGGGGAATGTCGCCCCCGCTGCAGTTAGTTTCTGCGCCTGGGCCGCGCCGAGCCCGCCCAACAACAACAAACCAACGGCAATAACAGTGTTTTTCACGTATCGCTCCCTTGCAGATTGACTGCCATAACCGATTCTCCGTCGGGAATGTTACGGGCGTTTGAACGCAGGAGCATTTGATGTTGAGGAAAGTCCTTATTTTCCACCGGCGGAGGACCATTTCCTGGCCAGGTCGGGATTAGCCAGCACCTTGATATAGACGCCGCCGACCACGGAGCGGGCCTGGAAGCTCTCCTGCTTACCGGTGACAGTGTCGTACCAGTCGGTGAGGGGGACGCGGCTGGGACCCTGGTTGATCCAGCGCCCGATGGGCTCCATGAGCGCGTTCCAGTCGGCGGGATTCTGGGCGAGGGTCGCGGTCCAGGTTTCCCAATCGAGCTTGGTGTAGTCCTTGCGGTTATCGAGGGGCAGGCCGAAGCGGTTCAGGTGCTTGAGGTAGAACCCGATCTCGGTTTCGCGGACCTTGGCGGGAAACAGATTCAGGCCGAGGATCTGATCCCAGACCAGGTTGTATTTCTGGCTCCATGTTCCGGGCTTGTCGAAGGCGAGCTTATAGTGATCGCCATCCTGCGCCATGACCTGCCATTTGGCGGCCATGTCTCGGGCCGTGCGCTCGTAGTCGGCGGCCACGTCCAGCTGGTTAAGCGCGCGGGCCATCTGGGCAAAGGCGGCCAGGCCTTCAATGGCCTTGATGGAGAGATTGGCATTGTGGGCAAGGTGGCCGGCGAAGTCGTCGGTGGAGAGCTGGTTGGGCGGATCGAGGCCTTTTTCGCGCAGGTATTGCGCCCACATCTGGAACTGCGGCCAGTACTGGCGGGCGAAGTCCCAGTTACCCAGCTCGCGCTCCATGGCGGTGACGAGGATGAGCAGGTTGCCGCTCTCCTCGACGGGCATCTGGTCGTCTTCCGTGCGCTCGCCGCCGCCATAGACCTGTCCGTTGGCCAGCGGGTAGGTGCCGAGGTCGTGGGGGGCGAAGGGCCACTTCCAGCGGGGGAGGGCAGCATACTCCATCACGGGTTTCAGCTGCGCCTGCAGCAGTTGCGGATTGAAGAAGAGGAAGAAAGGCGCGGAGGGGTAGAGCACGTCGACGGTGGAGATGCAGCCGTTGGAGAAGTTCTCCTTGGGGAAGAGCATGGGTGTCCCGTCGAAGTCGGCGGCGAAGCCATGCGCGGCGAGGGTCTGGCGGTAGGCGAGGATCGCGAGCCGGGCGTAGGTTGAGCCGCCAGAGCGCTCGAGGTCGGTGGTTAGGTCCTGATCGAATTTCTGGCCACGCTGCTCCAGGCTGGAATAGTCATGCTCGGCGGCAGCAAGCATGTCCTCAACGGTCTTGCCATTGCGCTGCCAGTAAGGGTGCAGGCGGCGGTTGAGGAACTCGATGTTGAAGTCCTCGGTGTACGCGACGAGGAGGTGGCGTGTGATGGGCGCGGTGAGGGTGCCGAAGGACAGCACGGCGGCGAGGTGGGCTGCGCCCGCGCGCGGCATGCGCGGCATCTCCATGTCATCGGAGGACGGGAGCGCGCCGGTGGAGACGAATTCGTCGAGCGAGTTGGGTGCGGCGGCCAGTTCGGCGTTCTCATCGTCGGGCACGCCGAGGTGGAAATAGCCCCAGTCGATGCGGAGATCGTCGCCGGGACGATTGAGAACGCGCTGGTCGCGGGAGCCGACGTTGAGCACGGTGAGTTTGCCGGCGCGGGAACGGCCCCAGGTGACGGGCTCGTCGGGCGTGTTGACGGCGATGACGGGATCGACATCGATGAGCGCGGCGACCTGGTGCGGATTGTCGCTGGAGGCGGTCAGGGCGAGGTAGGTGACCGGGCGCGAGAGGACGTCGAGATCGTGGGGGAGCGCGGGCGTGAAGAAGGTGACGGTGAGCTTCACACCGTCAATGGTGAAGTCGTAAATGGTGTGCGTGGGGGTGACGCGGAGGCCGGTCTGCTCCATCGCCGGGACGTCTTCGGGGTCGGCGCCCATGAAGCGATAGGGCTTGCCGTCGATGCGCACGAGGCCGTGGATGGGCTGGCGCTTGCCGGTCCAGTGCACGGTGTTGCTGTCGGTCAGGTTGTCAGAGAAGGACCAGACGCTGAAGTAGGGATTGTGGGCGATGAGGGGAACGGCGGGCGGGCGCTCGGGAGTTTGCGATGATTGCGCGACGAGGAATGGAGGGGCGAGGAAGAGCAGGGAAGCGGCGAATGAGAGCGCTAGACGACAGGGAGTGGTGTTCAATGGAGCCTCGCGAGAGTACAGCATTTGCAAAACAGGCCATTGTACGACGCGGATCGAATCAACTCAGAAGCCGGGCTTGTTCCCCTTGTGAGGCGACCAATGAAACAGCCTGCTTGTCGAAGGAGACAAATGTCTCTCCGCCCAACCAGCGTCCTTCATGTGCAATGATGCCGTCGGCAAAGTCACCGCCCGATTTGAGGGCGGAGAGGCCGACATTTATTGCCTGGCGATCGGTTTGAACATTGCTTGATTCCAACAACGCCTCAATCGCGAGTGCGATTTGATCATTACGAAATCTGTAGACACGGCGCAGTACCCAAGCGAACTCGCAAAGGCAGGGAAGTGTGACGGCAACAATTTCAGAGTCTCGAAGCGCCTTAGCTGCAGCTGCAGCCTGCTTTGGATCGTCGCGCACCACAGCACGGACCAGGATGTTGGTATCGACTGTGATCTTCATCGTTCGCCCGCCCAACCTTTAGCGGTGGCCTCATTGATTTCTTCAATCGTGGCGACCTTCTTCGTCTTGCCGGCCAGGAGGCCGATGAATCGGTCAATGGAGCCGGTAGGTCGCGCGGCGCGAACCAAACCTTGTCCGTTCGGTAACAGTTCCAACTCGATCTTCTCCCCCGGCTTGACACCGAGGTGCTGTAACACCTCTTTCCGGAATGTCACCTGTCCCCGGGCAGTAATGGAAAGTGTGGCCATAAGCATCTCCTAGATACATTGTAATGCAATTGTGCATTATCAGTACACAATTCACCGGAGCGGAATGCGATACACGTTGACGGAATACGCCGGAAGCTGGAGCGAAAGGTTCGCGGAATTCACGTCGAGCGTGGAGGACCGCGGCGACACCGCTGTGGGATGCTCGAAGCTGTTCTCGGCGCTCAGGTCGGCGCTGGCCAGTGTGGTTACCTGCGCGGCGCCCGACGGATTCGCTCCGGTCAGGCGCAGTTCAATCGGCCGGGTCTCCGCCGCATAGTTCACGGCGGTCACAATCAGATCATGGCTGTGTTCATCGAGCGACGCCACGGCGTAGAGGCCATCCTGCGCGGTTGGGGAGACGGGAATGTTGCGCGTGCCCACGTTGCTGGCGAATACCTTCTGCACGTAGTAATCGGGTGTGCCGTAGGAGCGCAGGTTGTCAAACCAGATGGCGTCCGGCTTCCACTGCCATGCGTCCTTGTGCGCCAGCAGCGGCGCGTAGGAGGCCATCTGCACCACGTCGCCATTGCGCTGGAGCCCGGTCATGAATGCGGCTTCCGTGATGGCGGAGCGCCAGTTGTTGCGGTTATCGGCGCTGGTGATGCCGGCGGTCTGCGAAGCGTATTCACCCGCAAACACCTTGGGGCCGGAGCGGTCATATTTGTCGTAGCGGGTGTTGTTCTGGAGGAACCACTCGGGGCTCATGTAGTAGTGTTCGTCCACGAAGTCGGGATGAAGCTGACGCCACGCAGCCCACATGCTGTTGAATGGCTCGCCGGAGGGCGCTGGGCCCGCAGCGGCGACCAGCTTGATCTCAGGATGCTTGGCGCGCAGGGCGGCGGCAAACATTTTGTAGCGCTCGATGTAGCGCGGTCCCCACTGCTCGTTGCCGATGCCGATCATGGTGAGGTGAAACGGCTTGGGATGTCCCATCTGCGCGCGCAGCTTGCCCCACGGCGAGGTCACCGGCCCGTTGGCAAAGTCGATCAGGTCCAGCGCGTCCTGGATGTACTCATGCAGATCTTCAAGGCGGGCGGTTTCGCTGGAGTTGAACTGGCAGGCCATGCCGCAGTTGAGGATGGGCAGCGGCGCCGCGCCAATGTCCTCGGCAAGCTGGAAGTACTCGTAGAAGCCGAGGCCGAAGGATTGAAAATAATCGGGCGCGGGGCGCTGGTCGAACTCGTCATTCCATCGGTTGATCAGCGTCCGTCTCTGGCTGATATCGCCCACGGTGTTCTTCCAGCGGTAGCGCGTTACCAGTTGGCGCCCTTCCACGATGCATCCGCCGGGAAAGCGGATGAAGCCGGGGTGCACGTCGGCGAGCAGTTGGACCAGGTCCTTGCGCAGGCCGTTGGGACGGTGCATCCAGGTGTCGACCGGATACAGCGAAACCATGTCGAGATCGAGCGAACCTTTCTCGTCCACCAAGATGTTGAGCTGAGCGCGCTCCACCGTGGCATTGGCGCGAATCACCGTCTCATAGTGCTTCCACTGCGGCCCGAAGCTCTGCAACGCGCCGCTGCCGATGATGTGTCCCGCGGCGTCTGTCAGCGTTGCGCGGATTGCCTTGGGGCCCGTGGTGCGCACGTAGGCGGAGAAGCGGTATTCCGCATCCTTGGTCAAGCCGATGCCGCGAAAGCCGGTGTTGTAAAAGCTGAAGCCCGGCTCATAGGCGTGCACACGGAGGTAATGCGGGTTCGTGGCATTCAGCGGCTCCTGGGTGCGAATGGCCATCTCACCGCGCGGCCCTACCAACCCCTGAGCATCGACGGATAGCTTCTCGTGCCATCCGGTGAGCGGCTCGTCGAACTCGAAGGAACGGTTCTTGACCAGCTCGGGGTAGAGTCCGCCGTCGGCGGCGAAATTGATGTCCTCAAAAAAGATCCCGAACATGTGCGGCGAGATGGCTGCCCCGGGGTGCGCGGCATCGACTTCAATCACTGCCGGCACGGGCGCATTTTGAGCGGAGAGGCAGATGGCCAGCAGCAGAAGAGAAAAGAAGAGGCAGAGACGGGGCGCGCGCATGGGAGCTTCATTCTACATCGGCTGCGGGCAATCGCCGGGCGAACTGCGGCTTACGCAGCGGCGTGCTGCAGCGGCAGCGTGAAGCAGAACGTGGCGCCGGTGCCGAGCTCGCTTTCGGCGCGGACGGTGCCGCCGTGAGCCTGCACAATGTGCTTCATGATGGCCAGGCCCAGGCCCGTGCCGCCCATCTCGCGTGAGCGTGCTTTGTCCACGCGGTAGAAGCGCTCGAAGATGCGTTCGAGGTGTTCAGAGGGGATGCCGGGGCCGAAATCCTGCACCCAGAACTCGACTTCGTCTTCAAGCCGGCGCGCGCCCACGCGCAGCTTGCCGCCGCTGCGGCCGTACTTAGTGGCGTTCTCAATGAGGTTGCCGAAGACCTGGTTCATGGCGTCGGGATCGGCCATCACCGGGGCGTCGGGTGCGCCGGCGCTTTCGAGCTCAAGGCCGGCGTCGGCCACGATGCCGCCCAGCGACTCGATGGCATCGTCGAGCAGGGCGCTGGCGCGCATAGGCTGGAGGGCGAGCTTGTAGTCGGGGCTCTCCACGCCGGCCAGGGCCAGCAGGTCCTCAGTGAGGCGGTTCATGCGGCGCGCGCTTTTCTGAATCACGCCGAGGAATTCGCGGCCGGTCTCCGCGTTAGGGCGCGGCTCTTCGAGAAGCGTGTCCACGTAGCCCTGGATGGAAGTGAGCGGGGTGCGCAGCTCGTGGCTCACATTGGCGATGAAGTCGCGGCGCGAGCGCTCGGCGGCCTCAATGCGGGTAACGTCGTGGAGCACGGCCAGCGCGCCGCCGGAGGGCAGCGGAGCAGCGCTGACCTCAAAGACGCGGCCGGGGGCGAGCGAGCTGGCGCGGCCAGTGCGGACCGCGCCCGTCTCCAGTGCCGCTTTGATGCAGGCCAGCAGGTCGGGATCGCGCATGGAGTGGGCCAGGGAGCGGCCGACGCGGACCTGTGTGCCGGCCATGCGCTGCATCACGGAGTTGGACCAGCGCACCTGGCCCTCGGCGGTCACGGCGACCACGGCCTCCTGCATGGAATCGAGGATGGCGGCCAGCTCCTGGCGGCGGCTTTCGAGCTCGGCAAAGTTCCGGCCCAGGCGTTCGGCGGTCTGGTTGAGCGCGGACTCCATTTCGGCCAGCTCGCCGGAGTCGGAGGGCTCGAGGCGGGCTTCCAGGTCGCCCTCGGCAATGCGGCGCGCAAAGGCAACCACGCGCTGCAGGCGGTTCATGATGCGGATGGCGACCCAGGCGGCGACGGGCAGCGCCACCAGTAGCGCTATGACGCCGGACCAGAGCGCCTCCGCGCCGATACGGGACAGTGTTCCGCCAGCGGAGCGCTCCGCCATGTGATGGAACACGATCTCCATCACCGCCGTGTGAAACGCCAGCAGCAGCACAAAAAGGCCGAGCAGTTTGGTAAAGACTTTGCGGGTCACGCTTATTCTGCTCCGATCATGCGCTCGTGGCCGGAGAATCCGGCAGGGTCTGGCGTGCTCAGGCAAATGCCCGAGCCGTTATGCGGGCCTTTGCAACAAGGATATTCCGATCGGGCCACTCGAACCGCCGGCGTTACTCGCCTTTGGGGATCTCGAAGCGGTAGCCGGCGCCGCGGACGGTCTTCAGGTAGCGTGGATTTTCGGGGTCCACTTCGATCTTCTCGCGGATGCGGCGCACGTACACATCGACAGAACGCGGCGTGACGAAGCGCGCGTCGCCCCAGACGGAATCGAGGAGGTGGTCGCGAGAATAAACGCGGCCGGGGTGGCGGGCCAGGTAATCGAGCAGGCGGAATTCGGTCGCCGTGGTGGTGGTGAGCGTTCCGCGCACGGTGAGCTGCATGGCGTTGGCGTCGATCACCACTTCTTCAAAGCGGATGATGGAGGGCGACGTGGGGCGCTCAAAGCGGCGAAGCACGGCTTTGACCCGGGCGACCAGCTCGCGCGTGGCAAAAGGCTTGGTGATGTAGTCGTCGGCTCCCAGCTCCAGGCCCAGCACGCGGTCATTTTCGCCGGCCCGCGCGGTGAGGAAGATGATGGGGATCGTGGACAGCGATGGATTGGCGCGCAGCCGCCGGCAGACATCCAGGCCGTCTCCGCCGGGGACCATGATATCCAGAAGAAACAGCGCGGGCGGCTGGCGCTCGGCGTCGGGAATGATATTGGTTGGGGTGAGATATGGCCGGACGGAGAATCCCGCGGCCTCAAGGTGATGCTGCACCAGCCGAGAGATGTCGGCGTCGTCTTCCAGCACAAATACGGATTGGCTCAACCGGGTCTGCCTCGCCGGCGGCCGTTTGGATTCGGGTGCTTCGGGCCGCCGGAATCGAGATCAGATTACTGCATTCGGGCAAACAAATTGCAAACGTTGTGTGAATTTGGGCGGGAAGGGCCCAGAGCCGGTAGCCGGTAGCTTGTAGCTACAGGCTACTGGCTACTGGCTACTGGCTACTGGCTTGCTTCAGAAGTTGATGCGTCCCACGAGCTCCAGGCTGCGCGGGCCGGCGCCTTCGGCGGTTTGCAGCGCCGTGATGGAGCCGAATGCGCCGGAGTCTACGCCCATGTTGGGTGGCTCGTAGTTGCGATGGTTAAAGGCGTTGGCAGCTTCCATCGTGAACAGCATACGGATGTGTTCGCCGGCGGGGATGGCCTTGGTGAGAGAAAAGGAGTAATTGACGGTGCCGGGGCCGACCACGCCGCCAACCGGCGCATTGCCGAAACGGCCCACTCCCACCTGGTTCTGAGTGCCGTAGCTCACGGCCAGGTTCTGATAGGGGAATGCGTTGGGGTTCAGCCACTGCGCTGTGGTGCGCGGCGAGGCGTACAGCGACACGTTCTGGAGCTGATCCGGACGCGCCTGGCCTACGGTGGTGAGGATGTTGGTGTTGGCCGGGTCCACGGACTGCTGGTACGGCGTAAGGAAAGGCCCTGACTGCATGATGGTGACGCCGCCAAGCTGCCAGTTTCCGGCCATCTGGTTGAGCAGCGCGCCGTGATTGAGCCAGCGCTTCCCCGTGCCGAAGGGCAGGTCATAGAGGTAAGTCGCCAGGAAGCGATGCCTGCGGTCGTAGATCACGTTGCCGTAGTCGAGCCCCGGGTGGAAGCGGTCGGTGAGGTAGCTTCCTCCGGCAACGGCGAAGGCACTGGGCGTGGCGCCTCCGGCGTCGGAAAGATCGCGTGTCCAGGTATAGCTGGCGTCAAAGGTGAGTCCTGAGCCGCTATGCCGCGACACTTCCGCGGTTCCGCTGTCGTAGTTGCTTTCGGCGGCGTTCACCACGCTCTGGATGATGCTCCAGCAGGGATAAGGGCGGTGATCGGAGACCAGCGAGCCGTCGTCGACGATGCAGGCACCGGTGGCCGGCGACGCGGTATCGGTGTTGTTGTAGCCGAGAGAATTGGCGGGGACCTGGTTCAGGTCGACCATGGCTTCAAGGTTCTGCCCATGGCTGCCGGCATAGGAGAGGCGCATGCCCAAGGCGTGGCCCAGGTCCTGCTCAAAGGTCACGTTCCATTGCTGGACGGAGGGGTCCTTGTAATGGATGGGAAAGGCGTAATAGAAGCCGGCGGTTCCGGTGTAGCTGCCGGCGGCGGTGTTATAGGGGTTGGAAAACGACAACAACGGGGTGACGCCGTCGGTATCGAAGTCCTGGTTCCAGGTGCCCACGTAGCTGGCGTGGACGGCCCATCCGGCGACCAGCGAGAAGCCCAGCGGCGACTCGATGAAGCGGCCCCATCCGCCGCGAAACACAGTCTTGTCATTCTGGAATGGACGCCAGGCAAAACCGAGACGTGGCCCCCAGTCGCTGGTATCGGTGTAGTGCAGGCCTGAGGGTAGGCCGGCCTGCGATGCTGTCATGATGGGTGTGGGGGCGATGGCGGCGGCGAAGTCGCTGGAGGTGAAAGCGAGTGCGGCCGTGTTGGGCACCACCACCGCGCCTGACACGTTTGTGCCGTCGGTGCCGGGACCGTTATAGGCAGGCTGGAAGAACGCGGTGTTTCCGTGCTGCTCGTTCAGCGGCGGATGCAGCTCGTAGCGAAGGCCCAGGTTGAGCGTCAGCCTGGGCGTGACGCGCCAATCGTCCTGGGCAAAGAACGCGTAGGAGTAGCCCATGCCGTCCATGGTCGAATTGTTCGTGGAGCTAGCCTCGGTGTAGTCGGGATACCCGAGCAGGAACGAGGTGTAGGGGTCGCCGATGTTCGCGCCCACCTGCGAACTGCCGTCGAAGACGAACCAGCCTGAGCGATAGTTGCCGAAGACGTTGTCGTCGTGATCGCTCAGGCGCGTGAGGCCGGCGCCAAACTTGAAGCTGTGTTTCCCACGTAGCCACGAGAAGTTATCGAGGAGCTGGACGATCTGTCCGCGCTGGGTGCCGGGGTTGCCCGCACCGGTGGACATGAAGCCGTTGATGAGCACCTGCGGCGCCTCAGACCACTGGAGGTCCGGCTGCAGGACAGGGATGCCGGTCTGCTGCAGCAACGCGGCGGTCGAGTAGCTCTCGGTCTCCGACGTGTGCTGCGCGTTGAAGCCGCCACGGAACTCGTTCAGCATCGACGGGCTGATGGCGAAGTTGTAGGCGAAAGTAAGGCCCTCGTCGATCTCTGGCGTGTTATATGCGCCCTGGAGCGGGCTGCCGGCTTCCGCGCAATACGTAAAGACGCAGTTGGCCGAGGGCGCCGTGATCACCTGGCGATTCTTGTAAGAGAATCGCGCAAAGACATTCTGCCGCGCGGACAAAACTCGATCCAGGCGTACGTCGCCCTGGTTCGAGCTGACCGGCGAAGGAAAGTTGATCTGATAGTTGTTGGCGTAAGAGCCGGCGGGGCCGTAATTGGGCGTGGGCATCAGGTGCTGGAGCAGCGCCGCCGAGATGGGGCTTACCGGCACGTTGGTTGGAGCGAGCGGAGTGACGCCGTCGGGCTCATAGATGGCCGAGACGCCTTGCCCCGCCAGGTACGCGGCAACGTTGCCGTTGCGCATGTCGGTGGAGGGAACGCTGAGCACGATGGGCGTTTCCCGTGGCAGGCGCAGGCCCTCGTAGCTGATGAAGAAGAATGTCTGGTCCTTGCCGGTGATCGCCCGCGGGAACCGGAGCGGTCCGCCAAGCGTGCCGCCAAAGTCGTTCATGATGATGCGCGGCTTGGAGAGCGTAAATGGATCGCCGGCATTGAGGACGGTGTTTTCGTGATTCTCAAACAGCCCGCCGTGAAGATGCACGGTGCCGCTTTTGGATACCGTGGTGATGTCGGCCACGCCAGAGAACTCGGCATTGTTATTGGCCTCGCTGATCTGGATCTCTTCAATGGAGTTGAACGAGGGGAACATCTCGTTGACCGGGCCGGAGTACTCGACGCCCACGCTGGAGATGCCGTCTATGGTGACGCTAAGCAGCGCCGCCGTGGTGCCCATCACGGCCAGGTTGCCGGAGTCGTCGGTCTGTACGCCGGCTTCGGTGGTCAGCGTGGAGATGGGGCTGGTGGATCCGGTGGAGCGCGAGTAGATAGCGACGGGCAGCACGGTCAGCTCGTCGCCCACTTTGGTCTGGGTCAGGGTGGAGGCTTCCGTGTTGATCACCGGTGGTTCGTTATCGATGATCTCCACGGTCTGCGTAGTTGCGCCCACGCGCAGCACGGCATCCACGCGGCGCACCTCGCGCGCGGTCAGCGGGATCTCGGGCACCGTCTCGATCTGGAATGAGGGCGCGCCGATCGTGATCCGATAGGTGCCGGGATCAATGTTGCTGAAGGAGTAGTTGCCGCTCGAATCGGTCTGGGCGTCGCGTTGCGCGGTGGTGCCCAGGTTCTTGAGGGTCACGGCCGCTCCCGCCACGATGGCGCCGCTCTGGTCGCGCACCGTGCCCACGATCGCGCCATAGGTGGACTGGGCATGCGCCGCAAGCGAAGCGAACGCCAGCAGGAAGCAGGCGAGAAGCAATCGAGCCTGGCAGAAAAAGCGCGTGGGGAAACACTCTTGCATTCTCATCCCTCTGTTCGCAAATCTGTGGGGCCGCAGCGCGCACGTCACGCACGCGATTGTTAAGGAATGATTTCAATGTAACGAAAATTGGCGGGAATGAGCGGTGGAAGACTGGGAAAAAATGCAATTCGGGGCAAGTAAGGCGCTGATGAAGATTCCGCGTTGGCCTACGTTCCGGTTTGCGCCAGCTCTGCCTGCTGCTCCGCGGCTTGCCGCCGCTCGGCCTCGGCTGCCTTGCGGCGGCGCTCCTTTTCCATCTTCTTACCGCGCACTTCCCGGCGCGCCAGCACAAACAGGGACACAAATGTGCCGGTCAGCAGCGCGATGGCGGGAATGCCGTGGAGCTGATCCAGGCCGTCGGAATTGAAGTCGCCGTAAAGCATCAGCAGCCCGACGAACACAAAAACAATATGCGCACAGAACACGCGCAACGAGGCCATGCCCAGGGTCAGGAACGGCTCGCGGTGGATCAGCTTGAGCACGTATCTGCGCGACCAGTAGGCGCAGATGGTGAACGCTACCAGGTTGATAACGCGCACCCAGCCGATCTGCCACTTGTCCAGCCTAACGCCGAGCGCCTGGACGGTCAGGTGCGGACCGAGCCAGTTGAAGCGGACGCAGACGAAAAAGATGCACACAGCGGCGGAGGTGGCTGCGAGCCAACCCGGGATGCGGCGCGGCGGCGCGGTGTTCATGGCGGAACGCGCGCCCAGCCACAGGCCCACGGTCCACACCATTTGCCACGCGAACAGGTTAAACGCGCCTGTCTCCTGCAAGGGGATCTGCAAATGGGTGACGTGCACGATCCAGTTATGCGCCACGTCGCGCAGGCCGAATTGCGCCAGCAACCATACCACGCCGCTTGCGCCCAGGACCCACTTCCAGCCCCAGCGCACCGCCGCCCACAGCACCAGCGGCGTGAAGAACAGGAAGGTGACGTACATGGGCAGAATGTCGAGCAGGGGAGGGCAGTAAAGCAGCAGCACCGAGCCAACGATGGCGACGAAGGGATGGGCCAGGTAAAAGTTGAGCAGGTTTATCAGCGCCGCCTTGTGCGTGTGGATAGCGATCTCAGCTACCAGGGTGAACGCAATGGTGAGCATCACCAGGTGGTAGGCGTAGATTTTGAGCGAGCGTTTCCACAGCTTTGAGAGGACGTGGGCGGGGTCCTGGACCAGGTCGCGGATATAAAGCCGGCCGACTAGCAGCGCGGAGACGAATACAAACCCTTCCGCCGAGGTGACGAAACCCAGAGGCTGGTTGACGAAGTCGCTGAAGCGGGTGGGCAGGTGCGTCAGCGTCATCCAGACCAGGAAGAGCCCACGCAGCGCATCGAGCTCCGGACGGCGCTCCAGGCGAGGCAGGCGAATGTGTTGAGCAAGAGTCATGGGAATACGGCCAGTTCGGCGGCCGGGCAGAGATCCCCCTTTGGGTATTAGATGAATTTCCGGGGCGCAGGTACGTTCGGACGGCAGGAATCTCTGTGACCGCCTGGTAACCCCATAGAAATGTGCTTGACCGCCAGCCGCGACGTCTGGCACACTCCGGGCGCATACCCCTCGGAAGGCGTGTGTGTCCCCCTCGCGCCGGACGGCGCGCCCTGGCAAAAGGAGAAATCATGAAGAAATACCTGGCGGAAGCAATCGGCACCTTCATCCTGGTGCTGTTTGGCTGTGGCACGGCAGTGGTGGCCGGCGACAAGGTAGGTATCCTGGGGATTGCCTTTGCCTTCGGGTTTGCCCTGATTGCGGCGGCTTACGGGATCGGGCCGATTTCCGGATGCCACATCAATCCAGCCGTCAGCCTCGGATTCTGGTCGGCCGGGCGCATGTCGCTCAAGGACATGATCGGCTACTGGATCGGACAGTTTGCCGGGGCGATCATCGCAGCGGCGGTTCTCTACATCATCATGACCGGGGCTGGCGGCGGATACGACATCGCCACCAGTGGTCTGGGCCAGGACGGATGGGGTCCCGGCTACCAGGGCGGCTACAACATCGTGTCGGCGATCGTATTTGAGTTCGTCGCCACGCTGCTCTTCGTCACGGTGATCCTGGGCTCGACGCAGAAGCCTGCGCCGGTGGAGATTGCCGGCCTGGCCATCGGCATCACGCTGGTGGTGATCCACATCTTCGGCATCCACATTACCGGCGTCAGCGTGAACCCGGCGCGGAGCCTGGGGCCGGCGCTCTTTGTCGGCGGCAAGGCAATGCAGCAGGTCTGGCTGTTCCTGGTGGTGCCCAGCGTGGCCGGTGTCATCGCCGGGATTCCATTCCGGATGCGGCTGCTGGCGGTAGCGGCGGCGCTACCACCAAGGGAAAAGGAAGTGGAAGCCGTTTAACCGGTTGCCGCATTCGCTTTGAATCACACTTGCCGCGCCTAATTCTGTCATGGCGGTCCGACTCGTGTGTGCTCATTGAGTTCCGGGCCATTCAAAGGAGTGCTCCAGCAATTCGCGGGCCTGATTGATCGCTCCGTCACTGTTATCGTCGGTCTGAATTGATCACTGATATCCCCGGGCAGCCCGTTCGCGCTGGCCAGTAACGTCAAAGATCTTCCCCATTTGGATGTGGCTCCTATCGGTGAACGAGGGCCTCGTCGCGAGCGTTTGCTGGCGACTGAGCGCCCCCACCTCTTTATCCGCTAGACACTTGCCATTCACCGCTGTATTAGTGGTACAAAGGGGGCTGCATTCGAATTCCACGAAGCAAGAATTTTGCCAGGTTCTTTGAAACCTGCACTTTGCTTTCGCGAACCGAAACAAGGAGCCCACGCGAGTGGAAAAAACATATCCTAATCAACCGGGACCAGTTAGGATAGTCGCGCACAGGCGCACTGGGCTTCATCTCGCGATCGGGTTGCTTTGCAGCGCAGTAATGCTCAGCACGGAGGTGGGCTGCCATAGGGGGCAGTCAACCGCGGTGACCGCGCATGGCGCGCAGCATCTTGATTTCAACCAGGACGTGCAGCCAATCCTTGCAGCCAACTGTTTTAGTTGCCATGGTCCCGACCCGGAAATGCGCAAAGCGGGGGTGCGGCTCGATCTTGAGGAATCCGCATTTCGCAAACGTCCCGGCCATCCCGACGCGATCGTTCCGGGACATCCTGAGCACAGCGAGCTGATCAAACGCATCGAATCAAAGGATCCGCATCACCTGATGCCTCAATCGGCGCAGGGCGAGGCCAAGCCGATGAAGGCCGCGGACGTTGCCATTCTGCGCGAATGGATCAGAGATGGCGCGATTTATCGCCCGCATTGGGCCTTCGAGAAGCCTTCGCGGCCGGCGCTGCCGGCAATCGCAAAACAGGATGGATGGGCCAAAACTCCAATCGATGCGTTCATTCTCACGCGCATGAAGAAAGAGGGCCTGCATCCCTCGCCAGAAGCTGACAAAGACACGCTGATCCGCCGTGTGACGCTCGATCTGACCGGGTTGTTGCCGACACCGGCTGAACTCAAAGCATTCGAAAAAGACACCTCACCACAGGCCTACGAACATCTGGTGGATGGTTTGCTGGCGAAGCCGGCCTATGGCGAGGCGCGGGCACGCTACTGGATGGACTACGCGCGCTACGCTGATACCTACGGGCTGCATTACGACAATAGTCGCGACATCTGGCCCTATCGCGACTATCTCATTCGATCCTTCAATTCGAACAAACCCTTCGATCAGTTTGCAATGGAACAGATTGCCGGCGACATGCTGCCTGCAAAGAATCTCGATCC
Organism: Occallatibacter sp.; assembly: GCA_035552475.1. Taxonomy (GTDB): domain Bacteria; phylum Acidobacteriota; class Terriglobia; order Terriglobales; family Acidobacteriaceae; genus Telmatobacter. Next base: position 18,743 of record DASZLE010000087.1, on the reverse strand, counting down.
GCTGATTGCCAGCGGCTATGTGCGTCTGGGAGTGAGCAGCAACGAGGGTGGGACGATTCCTGAAGAGTTGCGCGTTAACATTGCGCGTGAGCGGACAGAGGCGTACGGCGCTACCTTTTTGGGGCTCACGGTCGGATGCGCGGTCTGCCACGACCACAAGTACGATCCCACCACGCAGAAGGACTTTTATGCGTTGAGCGCCTTCTTCAACAATCTTGAAGAGAAGCCTTTCAATAACGATCGCCCGGTGTGGGAGCCGATGACCCGTGTTCCGAGGCCGCAGAATCGTGACGCTTTCAACCTCGTGCTGGCCAGGCGGTCAGAGTTGGCGGAACGCGTGCGGGCCTTACGCCTGCAGGAACGAGAACTGGTGGAGCGGTGGATCCGTTCGCAACAGAATGCGCCTGAGCCGGTTTCAACTGACAAGCTTGCGATGCGGCTTCGCCTGGATGAGGGCGGCGGTGAAGTGTTGAGGAACAGTGCGCGGCATGCGCAGACCGCGAGCTTCGCGATCGGCAAGCTGAAGCCGCAGTGGGGCGAGACAACCTGGCTGTGGCCTGACATGCGCACGGAAACGAGCACGCATATCGTGCTGGGCCAGACCGGCGATTACGAGTGGAATCAAACATTCTCGTCGGGAGGATGGTTCATGGTGCGGTCCGCGCCGAACTACCACCTGGACAGCGCAAAGGGCGCGCTGCTGGCGAAAATGGACACCACCCAGCACAACCGCGGATGGGATCTCTCGCTTGAGAACGGCAACGTTGTCGTCAACCTGGTGAATCAGGGGCCGAAGGATCTGCCCAATCCCAAGCCACCGGCGAAGCAGAAGCCGGTTGAGACCAGGGAGGAGTTTCAATATCCAACGCCTTCTGATTTAACCAAACAGGATCTTGCAGCACACAAGCCGAAGGAGAAAAAGGAACCGAAGAAGAAGGAAGAGCCGAAAAAGAAGAAGCCCGATGAGGCTAAGGAACCTGAAGACAAGACTCCTTTTGTTGCGGCAAAGGTGACTACGGTTGAACCGCTGCCGGTCGATGGGCGCTGGCGTCACATCTTCTTTACCTACGATGGCTCGGGCAAGGCTTCAGGGATCCACATCTATGTTGATGGAAAACCGGCTGCGACCAGGATCGTATACGACTCCCTGGCGCAGTCGACGATTCGCACGCAGGCGCCAATGCAGCTTGGCATGCGCTATCCCGAGGCCAATCCCGCGCGCGAGGCGCGCTACCAGGATATTCGCTTGTATGAGCGGGCACTAACTGCCAACGAAGTTGCGCGCTTGCCATTTGAGGATTACGTCGCGGAAATTGCCCACAGGCCTGCCAGTACATGGACTCCGGATGAGTGGCATGTCGCATCCGAGTATTACTTCAACAGCATCGACAAATCATTCCGGGAAATGACGACGCAGATCGAACAGTTAAATGCGCAACTCGTCAAACTGTCTGACGGCGGCGATCTGACCATGGTCTCGTGGGAGAAGCCCTCGATTGCATACGCAAATGTGCTTACGCGCGGCGTTTATACCGCGCGCACGGGCAGGGTTGAGGCCGATACCCCGCACTTTCTGCCGCCTTTGCCTGCCGGCGTGCCGCACGATCGCCTGGCGCTCGCCAGGTGGACGGTTAGCCCTGATAATTCGCTCACGGCCAGGGTTACCGTAAATCGCATGTGGAACGAGATCTTCGGGACGGGACTGGTTGAGAGCACCGAAGACTTCGGCATCATGGGCCAGCGGCCTTCAAATCCCGAACTGCTTGATTGGCTCGCAGTAGAGTTCCGCGAGAGCGGGTGGAACGTCAAGCACGTGTACAAGCTGATGGTGATGTCGGCGGCCTATCGGCAAAGCGCGAAATCGACGCCCGAACAACTCGCAAAAGATCCCAAGAACCTGCTGCTGTCACACGGACCGCGGTTTCGCATGGATGCGGAAATGTTGCGCGACGTGGCGCTCCAGGCAGGCGGCCTGCTTATCAATAAGGTGGGCGGCCCGAGCGTGAAGACCTACCAGCCCGCGAATATATGGGAGCAGATCGGCATTGGCGGCAGCGACACGCTGGTCTACGAGCAACAGCACGGCGATGCGCTTTACCGGCGCAGCATGTACACGTATTGGAAGCGCATGGCCCCGATGCCCGACATGGATGCGTTTGATGCTCCCATGCGCGACGTGGTGTGCACGCGCCGGCAGCGAACCGACACTCCCTTGCAGGCGCTGGTGACCATGAACGACGTGCAATGGGTTGAAGCGGCGCGCGCGTTGGCTCAGCGCGTGATTCATGAGGGCGGAAAGCTTCCTGAACAGCGCATCGACCTGATGGGAGAAATTCTGCTCTCACGCGATCCACCGCCACAGATGGCCCACGTTCTTGAAGGCTCGCTGGCGCAGATGAAAAAACACTACGAGGGAAATCTCAAAGCCGCCCATGATTTGATTGAAGCCGGCGAGAAGAAGAACGACCCGTCGATTCCCGCGCCGGAACTGGCCGCGTGGACGATGGTGGCATCCGAGATGCTGAACCTGGATGAGACGGTAACAAAGTAGTTGACGGAGGTCGAATGAAACAGCATCCATTGTGTACCGATACCGAGCAGATCACGAATGTGCTCGATCTCACGATCCCCGTCCAGGTCAAGCAGGAGTGGGCCGCGTTGCAGACGCGCAGGCACTTTCTCGGCCGCGCAGGAAAAGTACTGGGTTGGGCCGCCGTGGCCAGCCTGCTGAACGAGCGCGCGCTGCATGGCGACAATTACCCGGCAGCCGGCGCATCGGCCGGCGATTCGATGAAGTTCCCGAACTTCGCGCCCAAGGCAAAACGCGCCATCTATCTCTTCATGTCCGGAGGGCCTTCACAGGTTGACCTGTGGGACTACAAGCCGAACCTCGCCGCGCAATTTGACAAGGATCTGCCAGACTCGGTGCGGGGCTCGCAGCAGTTGACCGGCATGACCACCGGGCAGGCTCGATTTCCGGTTGCGCCTTCGCATTGGCCATTCAAACGCTACGGACAGAGCGGCGCGTGGGTCAGTGACCTGATGCCGAATATGGGGCGGATTGTCGACGATCTGACCATCGTCAAATCGACCAACACCGAAGCGATCAATCACGAACCGGCCATCATGCTGATGAACACCGGCAACATGAATGCGGGCAAGCCCTGCCTGGGCTCATGGATGGCGTATGGGTTGGGCAGCATGAACGACAATCTGCCCACATTTATGGTGCTGCAAACCAAACTCAATACCGCCGAAAACAACCAGCCCGTCTCCTCGCGGTTGTGGAGCAGCGGCTTTCTCTCGTCGGAGTACGCGGGTGTGGGATTGCGTTCGTCGGGCGATCCCGTGCTCTACCTGACTGATCCGAACGGAGTGGATCGCGAGGTGCGCCGCAGGATGCTCGACGCGGTAAACGAGATCAATCGGCAGACATATGAGGAACTCGGCGATCCAGAGACGAACTCGCGCATAGCGCAATACGAAATGGCCTACCGGATGCAATCGTCGGTGCCGGAACTTGCCGATCTGAGCAAGGAGCCGCAGTCGACCTGGGACTTATATGGGCCCGATGCGAAGGAACCGGGAACATTTGCCTACAACTGCCTGATGGCGCGTCGCCTGGCGGAGCGCGGCGTGCGTTTCACGCAAGTCTACAAGCGTGGATGGGACATGCACGACAACGTGACAAAAGTTCTGCCCATCATCTGCCGGGAGACAGACCGCGGCTGCTACGCGCTGATCACGGACCTGAAGCAGCGCGGAATGTTGGACGACACGTTGGTGATCTGGGCGGGCGAGTTCGGGCGCACCGTTTACAGCCAGGGCGGCCTCTCGCAGGATAACTACGGGCGCGATCATCACCCTCGCTGCTACACCACGTGGATGGCAGGTGGTGGTGTGCGGCCCGGCATCACCTACGGCGAGACCGACGACTACAGTTACAACGTGGTCAGGGATCCAGTCACGGTGCGGGATTTCAACGCCACCATTCTGCACTGCCTGGGCATCGACCACAATAAGATGACATACAAGTTTCAGGGCCTGGATCAAAAGCTCACCGGACCCGTGCCCGCAAGTGTTGTGTCAGGTTTGCTGGCGTGACAAAACTGCGCACCACGGCTGAACGCGCCTTGCGAATGCTCCCATCAAAGCAATCTACGCGCATCGGGTGGGCAGCATCGCTTGGCTTCAGTCTTCTTCTTTTATCGCTGCCGTGGCTGGTCAGGCTCGATGGTCATCCCAACGCTGACTGGCAGCAATTTCTCGGCCGCTTTCATCCGCTGGCCGTGCATATTCCCATCGGACTGCTGGTTTTGGTTCCGCTGCTTGAGATGGCCGGTGCAGTGCGTCCCGGGCTACGCGAAGCAGCAGGATTTGTGCTGGCTCTTGCCTTCGTAAGTTGCCTGCTCGCACTCTCGCTGGGCTTTCTTCTCGCCTATGGCGGCGGCGTCTCTGGCGCGGGCGTAACGCGCCACCTGTGGGGCGGCATCGTGCTCACCATTTTCGTGCTTGTTTGCCTGTGGGCCAGGCCGCAGTGGAATGCGCACAGTGCGAGCTATGCATATCCCGCCTTGCTCGCCTGCATGCTGATTGCTCTGCTTTGGACGGCCCACCAGGGCGGATCAATTACCTACGGCGGCAACTATCTCACGCAATTTATGCCTGCGGGGATGAAGCGCATGTTAGCTCTCGGAGCCGCGCCGTCCTCGGCCTCCTTCTATGAAAGGCATGTTCATCCCATCCTGGATTCGAACTGCGCGAGTTGTCATGGGGAGGCGCAGGCAAAAGGCGGCCTGCGCATGGACTCTTTTGAATCGCTGATGAAGGGCGGAAAGGATGGCCCGGTAATTGTTTCGGGCAGCTCAGCAACGAGCGTCCTTTTTCGCCGGATCACGCTTCCCCCGGATCACAAACAGTTCATGCCCGCTGAGGGAAGGCCCCCACTTCAACCCGAAGAGATTGCATGGATCAAGGCATGGATAGATCAGGGCGCATCGCCGACGCTCACAAGGCTTGCCGGGGTTACGATTCGCGAGGATCTGCCTGAAATACCCAGCGAGCCCGTGGGCGATTACAGCACATTGATGCCGGAAATCCAGAGGATGCAGCAGGGGCAGGGCGCAAAACTAAAGCAAGTTTCTGCCACGCCCTCTGACGGTCTGATTCTATTTACCGTGGATGCGGCCAGCACCTTTGATGACGCCCGGTTGGCGCAGTTTCAAAAGTTCGCGCCCTATATTGTGGAGGCTGAATTGGGCCGCACTGCGGTAACCGATGCAAGCTTCGACACGCTAAAGCAGTTCACTCATCTGCGCGCGCTGCACCTTGAAGAGACAAAGATTACCGGCGCAGGCTTGCCCAAACTCGCATCGCTCTCGCAATTGAGTTATCTCAACCTGAGCGGAACGCAAGTTACATCCGCGTCCGGCGCGTCGTTGAGTGCACTCAAGAGCCTGCGCCGCGTTTATCTCTACCACACGCCTGCTCAGCCCGCGCCTGCCGCGAGCGGAGCGGCGCAGCCCAAGGAGCAGAGTGGCAATGAGAACTGAATATCGACCTTCAAAGGCAGTTGTCGACAGACGGACCTTCTGTGGCGCTGGGGGAGCGGCAGCTTTGGCAGCTCTTGCGCCACATCCCGCGAATGCTGATCCGGCCATTGATAATGGCGATTCCGCCCGGCTGGAATTCATCACCGGCAATGGCGAGTGGACCTACAAAGTTTCCGCGGGTTGGGGACGATTGCCCTCGGGAACCTTCTTTGGCGGCACCCATGGCGGCATCGCAACCGACAAGGCCGGAAACGTCTATGTGAGCACGCAGAGTGCGACTGGGATCCTGGTATACAGCCCCGATGGAAGGTTGTTGAAGACGATTGCGAATCAATATCCAGAGGTACACTCCATGGTCCACGCTGAGGAAGACGGCCAGGAGTATTTCTACGCGACGGTGCAGACCGGAACTCCCAAAGAGAACTGGCTCTTTGTAAAGATGAAAACCGACGGCACGGTCGTGCAGAAAATCACTGCGCCGCCTGAAGCTGGCTTCAATGCACCGAATGAGTGGAGGCTTACCGCGGCTGTCCCGGCACCCGGTGGAGACATCTTTATTGCTAATGGATATGGGGACTCGCGCCTCTTCCGCTTTGACAGAGCCGGCAACTATCGTGCCGGCTATGCAGGCAAAGGAAAGTCCGATGGCCTGTTCGATTGCTGCCATGGAATCTCAGTGGATACGCGCTATGACCAGCCGCTGATGCTGGTTTGCGACCGAGAAAACCGCCGCTTGTGCCACTTCGACTTTGACGGCAAGTTTGTCAGCTCCATCACGCAGCATCTGCGCCGCCCGTGCCAGGTCAGCTTTCATGGTGACTGCGCCGTGGTCTCTGAACTCGAAGGCCGCGTGACGATTCTCGATCGCGATAACGCTCCGGTCGCCTTCCTTGGCGATAATCCGCAAAAGGAGCAGTGGGCAAACTATCAGCTCCAGCCGGGCGAAATCGCGCCCGCGTATTTCAGCGCCGCACACGGATGCCACATCGACCAGCAAGCCACGATCTATATCTCCGACTGGAATCACACCGGGCGAGTGACCAAATTAGCCAGGAGACCGTGATATCCCCATCGCCGGAGCCACCGCCACCGTCTATGCACGCCTCCACTACTTCCTGAATGGAACCTGGTCGTTCATCGCTCCACTACCGGAGCCGTAATCCGGAATTTGACCTGGAATTGCCTGCGAGCCGTCTTCCGGGAGACTCCGCAATAAATCGAGCATCATTGCACCCGGCCTCCGGAACCCCGCCCTTGTCTCCCGCGTACCAGCGGGAGGAGAATACCGCTATCCTGCTATTGCCTTCCAACCTGCTTCTCAAAGTCGTTCCGGTCCGGTTCCACGAAAGGAAGTCGTTCTCATGAGGAAACTGTTTTTGGGGCTCTTGTGCATCCTTCTACTGGTTCCCGCCGCGGGCGCCCAGTCGAAATCCGCCGCCGGCCTTCCGCCTGTCATCGATCGCGATTTGATCTTCGGAGACCCCGACATTGCCGGCACGCAGATTTCGCCGGACGGCCAGTACCTGGCATTTCTCAAGCCCTGGCATGAGACCCGCAACGTCTACGTGAAGGCGGTGGGCGAGCCCTTCAGCGCAGCGCGCCTTATGACTACGGAGACCAAGCGGCCCGTGGCCGGCTACCTGTGGGCCCGCGACAGCAAGTACATCGTCTACGTCAAGGACAACGCCGGCGACGAGAACTACAACGTCTACGCTGTCGACCCAGCAGCCCAGCCGGTCGCCGGCGCCGATGCGCCGCCTTCGCGCGATTTGACCGGCCTGAAGGGCGTGCGCGTGGAACTGTTCGCCGCGCCGAAAAGCGATCCCGACGCGCTCTACATCGGCATCAACGACCGCGACAAGGCCTGGCACGATCTGTACAAGGTGAAGGTATCCACTGGCCAGAAGACGCTGGTGCGCAAGAACACCGACCGCATCACCGGATGGAGCTTCGACAACAAGGACCAGCTTCGCCTGGCCACGCGCAACGCGGAAAACGGCGACACCGAGATACTGCGCGTCGACCCGGACAAGCTCACGCCCATCTACTCGTGCAATGTGTTTGAGACATGCGGCCCGCTCCACTTCCAGCCCGATAACGGCAAGGTCTATGTCGAAAGCAACAAGGGAACCGACCTGACTTCGCTCATGCTGATGGACCCGCAGACGGGCGGCACAAGCCTGGTGGAATCCGATCCGCTGGGCAAGGTCGACTTTGGCGGCGCGCTCTTCAATCAATCAAATGACGACCTGATGGAGACCTGGTACACCGCTGCGCGCACCAAGACTTACTTCAAGGACAAGGCCTACGGCGGCGACTACCGCTGGCTGGAGAAAAAGTATCCGGGCAAGGACATCCTGGTAGTCTCCAGCACCAGGGACGAGCAGAAGTGGGTAGTCCGCGCAACCGGCGACACGGAGCCCGGCGAGTTCTTCCTCTTCGACCGCAATGGGCGCAAGATCACGCCGCAGTTCACCATCTGGGAGAAGATTCCGCGCGACAGCCTGGCGGAGATGAAACCCGTCACCTATCGCTCGTCCGACGGCCTTGAGATCCCCGCCTACCTCACGCTGCCCAAGGGCGTGCCGGCAAAGAACCTGCCCACGCTGGTCATCCCGCACGGTGGCCCGTGGGCGCGCGACGATTGGGGCTACAACCCGCTGGCGCAGTTCTTCGCCAACCGCGGCTACGCCGTGCTGATGCCAAACTTCCGCGGATCCACCGGCTACGGGCGCAAGTTCCTAGACGCCGGAAATTTGGAGTGGGGCAAAAAAATGCAGGACGACATCACCTGGGGCGTCAAGTACATGGTGGCGGAGGGCATCGCCGATCCCAAGCGCGTGGGCATCATGGGCGGGTCATACGGTGGCTATGCCACGCTGGCCGGCGTCGCGTTCACGCCAGAGACCTACACGGCAGCAGTCGATATATGCGGCCCGTCGAACCTGATTTCGCTGCTTGATTCCATTCCTCCTTACTGGGAGGCCGCGCGCAAAACTTTTGCGGTGCGCATGGGCGACTCCAGTACGCCTGACGGTAAGGCGCTGCTCACAGCCGTATCGCCGCTCAACTCCGCCAGCCACATCAAGACGCCGTTGCTGGTGGCGCAGGGCGCCAATGACCCCAGAGTCAACCGGCGCGAGGCCGAGCAAATCGTCATCGCGCTGCGCGACGGCGGAGCCCCGGTTGAGTACATCCTGGCTCCCGATGAGGGCCACGGCTTTGCCCGACCGGTCAACATGCTGGCGTTGATGGCCGCCTCAGAGCAGTTCCTCGGCCAGCACCTAAACAGCCGCTTCCAGGACGGCGGCTCACCAGAGGAGATGGCGCGGCTCAAGGAGATCACCGTCGATCCCAAAACCGTGACGCTGGCAAAGAAGGTGGATGCCGGCGCCGTGGGCGCTCCCAAGCCCATAGCCGAGCTCACGCCTGGCACGCATCATTTCGATGTGACCATCGCGATGGGCGGCCAGGAGATGAAGCTCAAGGTCACTGCAAGCATTCAGGACGCCGGCGCCACGTGGGCCACAGAAGAAGACATGGAGACGCCCGGAGGCCCCGTCACCGACAAGGCTGTGGTGGAGAAGACCACACTGCTGGTCACCAGGCACAACATGCAGCAAGGGCCGGTGTCGATCAATCTGGATTTTGCCGGCGGCAAGGCAACCGGCAAGGTGACCATGAACGGCCAGGACACCAACGTGAATGCCGACCTCGGCGGCCCCATCTTCGGCGATGCGGCGGGCGGCAACGAGGAAATTGCCTGCCTGCCGCTGGCTGAGGGCTACACCACCACCTTCCGCAACTTCGACGTGCAGACCCAGAAAGTGAAGCTGCTGCAGTTAACCGTGGCCGCCAGTGAAAAGGTGACGGTTCCCGCGGGCGCCTTCGACGCGTGGCGCGTGGAAGTGACCTCAGCCGACGGCGGCCAGGACAAGAAAACCGTGTGGGTGGCCAAGGATACGCGCAAGGTAGTGAAGGTGTCGGCAGTGCTCGCGTCCATGGGCGGCGCGACGGTGACCGAAGAAGCGACGGACTAACCTTCATCAAAAAGCCGAAGCGGCAGGAGCCACGCTCCTGCCGCTTTTCTTTAGCGTTCTTTCCGTGGTTATGAACTGTGAACTCACAACTCTCAACCAAGAACTGACAACTGAAAACTAATCACTGACAACTGGCTTACATCAGCCTTCGCCGCACCAGGTCCAGCGCCTGCTGCGCCGCCCACTGCCGCACCCGGTCGCGCGTCCCGCGGAAGGTCCGCTGCAGCACGTCCGTCGTCTGCGCGTCGCTCACCGAGATATAAACCAGCCCCACAGGCTTGCTCTCCGTGCCTCCGCTCGGCCCCGCAATTCCTGTAATCCCCAGCCCAATCGTCGCTCCCGTACGCTCGCGAATCCCCGCTGCCAGCGCCCGCGCCACTTCTTCGCTCACCGCGCCGTACTTCTCGATCAGCTCCGCCGGCACGCCCGCGTAGTCCGTCTTCAGCTTGTCGGAGTAGACCACGACGCCGCCGAGGAACGATCGCGAACTGCCCGCAATCGCCGTGATGCGCTCGGCCACCAGCCCGCCGGTGCAGCTTTCCGCCGTCGCCAGCGTTGCTTGCCGCAAGCCAAGGTAGTAAAGCACAATCTGCTCCAGCGACTCGCCCTCCGACGAATAGAGCCAGTCGTCCAGCTCTTCTTCCATCTTGCTGGCCAGTTCGTTCACGCGCTGCCGGGCCGCCTCCAGCGTCTTCTTGGCGCAGATCAGGCTCAGCTGAATGTCGCCGTTGTGCGCCAGGATCGTCGTCTCCACGTCTTTGTAAGTGGTATAGATGGGCGCCAGCAGCTTATCCGCCTGCGACTCGGCGATCATGGCGGCCTTCAGCGTTCGCGTGGCGATGAACCGCTGCGGGGCCGCAGCCTTCAGCAACGGCATGCATTGTTCCTCGAACAGCGGCTTGCATTCGCCCGGCGGCCCGGGAATCAGCGCTATCAGCTTGCGGTAGCCCTCCCAGGTCACGTCCAGCCACTGCCCCGGCGCGCTGCCGTTTGCATTGGGCAGGATGCTCGCGCCCTGAATCACGTCCGCCTGCTTCAGATTGTTCTCCGGCATGGTGATGCGCCACGAAGCCGCGCGCGCTTGCAGCGCCGCCACTTGCTTTGCGTCGCGCTTCAGCGTCAGGCCAAGCGCCTCAGCCGCAGCCTCGCGCGTCAAATCGTCCTCGGTCGGCCCCAGCCCCCCCATTAGAATCACAACATCCGTCCGCCCCAGCGCCGTCCGGATCGCATTCACCAGGTCCTTCTGCCGATCGCCCACAATCGTCTTGAACGCCACCGTCACGCCGATAGCGTTGAGCATTTCCGTCAGAAAAAGGGAATTGGTGTCGTGCCGGTGCGGCGTAAGCATTTCCGAGCCAATGGCGACAATTTCCGATCTCATAAAGCAGCTATCAGCCTTCAGCTCTCAGCCGTCAGCTCGATGATCCTGTCCGCGGCTTTGGCTTAATCCCAGGGGCACAGTGGCAAGAGCCCAGGGCTGGCAGTCGAAGCTGATGGCTGAAGGCTAAAAGCTTGCACCTAGAACAGCCTCTGCCCCTCGACTCCCAAATCAACATCATAAACGGCTTGATTGGTCGCCAGCACGGCGGTCCCCAATGGCGAGAAAGCGATGCCCACCAGGTGATTTCCGGAGAGTACCAGCGAGGCGTCACCCGCCTCCGTAATGCGCACAATGCCGCGCCGTCCCGCCAGCGATGCGGCCACGTACACGCTGCCGTCGATCGCAATGGCCAGCCCCTGCGCGCGGCCCAGCCCGCGATACCACGCGCGGGTGTCGCCGTTCGGCTCAATCGCCCAGATCGCCTCGTTCGACGAGATCGTCGGCCCAGTCACAAATAGCGTTCCCGCGGCGTTCACCGCAATGTGATAGGCGCTCACGCTCGGCTCCAGGGTGGCGTGAACAAAAATCGTACGGTCGGGATGAATCTTGAAAATGGTCCCGCTGCGGTCGCCCACAAACAGGTTGCCGTCGCGGTCGAACGCCGCGCCCGTGGCCACGCCCATGCCCTCGGCGTACACGGTGTACTCGCCCGCCGCGTCCACGCGGTAGACGGTCCCCTCCGCGCGCGAGGTCACAAACAAATCGCCGTCGGGATTAAACGCCAGCCCGGTTGCGTTCATCACGCCCTCCACAAACGGCGTTCCGCGCCCGTCCGGGCTTACCCGCACCACGGAGACTGGAGTGGCCTTGCCGCGCTCGCCGGAGATCGTCGCATACACCATCCCTGAGCGGCTCACCGCCGGGCTCGTCACCGGATGCAGACCGGAATTCAGCTCCCGCGCCACGCGCAGCGGAGCATGATTGCTCGCGGCGTTGCCGCTGTGTACTTCGATCATGCCCGTGGAGGCCAGCAACGGCGTCTGAAACGCCAGCCGCGTGGGCCGGCTCAGCGTTACATGCGCTTCAACGCCGCCCACCAGCACCGTGGGAGTGCCGTCGTTTACCGGGCCCAGGTTCACGCCCGCCAGCTCCACGTCGCCGCCGGGCAGCGCAGCCGCCGGAGAAACATCGTCGATGCGCGGTTCCGCCGCGGTCTCTGGAACGGGTTGAGATCGAAATCGCGGCATCTTCACACTTAGAACCATAGGCGCAACAGTGACGCCACTCCCCAAGCATACAACCCGGCGGCGACATCGTCGAAGACGATGCCCCAGCCCGCAGGAAGCCCCTCCAGTTGCCGCGCCGGCGGTGGTTTGGTTATGTCGAACAGCCTGAACAACGCCAGCGCGATCAGCGCATGTTTCCAGTCGAAGGGGCTGCCCAGCAGCGCAATCCACTGCCCGGCCACCTCGTCGATCACCACGAATCCCGGATCGTGCCGCCCGCTTTCCCGCGCCGCAATCGTCGCCGCGGGCACGCCCAGCGCAATCACCACAACGATGCCGATCACCAGCGCGGTGTTCAGCGCCGGGGCGGATGCAGGCGACAGCCACGCAAACAGCGCCCACAGCAGCAGCGCCGCCACCGAGCCCCACGTCCCCGGCGCCGGCTTCAGCAGACCCGCGCCGAAAAAAGTGGCGACCGTCCACGCCCATAGCGTGCGGCGCGCGCCCGGCGCTGTCTCGTGTGCCGGGCTATTCACGGCGTGTTTCCTTTTCCTCACCGCCGGTCAGACCGCCCAGATCCTCCAGTACTTCGGGATCCAGCACCGGCGAGCTGATCTTGTACACGCCCATCGCCCACTTGCCCAGGTCGATCTTGCGGCAGCGGTCACTGCAGAAAGGGAAGTCCTCGCCCTTCTTGCTTAACAGCATGCCGCAGGTTGGGCAGCGCAGAACCTTCGCGGATTTTTTCTTTGCAGGCATTGAAATAACTCAGAGTATTGGCGCTTCGAACTGTGACAATCGGTTCAAATCAGAGTGTAGCGATTTTGAGCCCGGGGATGAGCCGGAAATGGCGAACGTTGGCGGTCACGACCGCGTAGCCGATCTCGAGTGCAGTTGCGCCGATGAGAAGATCCAAAGACGGAATAGTGATTCCGACGGATCGCTGTTCGCCGTCGATTCTGCCGGCGAGGAATGCCGTGGATCGCGCGTAGGGCACAACATCTGATGTCCGTGAGGAGTTCGTTAATGAACATTTCCCGGCGAGCACGGATGGGCGGAGACGTTGCTCGGTAAATCGCATGCACGATCTCAGTGAGAGCGATGGAAGAAGTAGCCAACTGGTCATCCCCGACTGCAGACACAATCTGGCGAATGAGCTGGGCAGGAGTCTCGCCGCGGCGCTTGGCGGCAATCATAACGTTCGAATCGAGAATTAGTCCCATTCCGGAGGGCTTAACGGCTCATTCTGGCTGGTGATTGCTTCCTCAAGATCACGGCCGAAGTCTCCATCAAGAGTAACCGTCGAGCCGCGCGCTTCCATTCGCGCCAGGATCTCCGAGAGGAGCAGCCCCGGTCGCTTGAGCGTCGGCTGGATGACCGCGACAGGATCGGAACCGCTCTCGATGACGACCTCGGAGCCTGCGCGCACATGAGCCATCAAGGCCGCGAAGTTGCGCGCGGCTTCGGCCTCGGGGATGTGGATAGTCGCCATATCAACGATGATAGCGCGATTCAGCCTTACAGCGCCTCGCTCATCACCCGCGCCACCAGGTCGTACTCGTGTGCCTCGGTGATCTCCGCGAGATAGAACCGCCCCGCCTCCAGTGCCTCCAGCGGCCCGAAATCATTGATGTAAACCTTGCCGTCGATCTCCGGCGCGTGGAACTGGGTCCGGCCCTCCCACAACAGCGGCGTCTCATCGCTTTCGCCCTCGGCCAGCAGCACCACCTCGCGCCCAACCCACTCCTGCTTGGCGCGCTTGCTGATCCCTTGCTGCAGCTTCATCAGCCGTTTCCGCCGGGCTTCAATGCTCCGCTTCGGCACCTTGGCCGCCAGGCCGTGCGCGCCGGAGCCTTCTTCGTCTGAGTAGCTGAACACGCCCAGCCAGTCGAACTTCGCCTCTGCGACGAAGTCCTCGAGCACCCGCACGTCTTCCGCGGTCTCTCCCGGAAATCCCACGATGAACGACGTGCGCAGCGCGATCCCCGGAACCGCCGCGCGAACCTTATCGAGCGTCTTCAGGAATATCTCCGCGCCCGCACCGCGCTTCATGGTCTTCAGCACCGATGGCGACGCGTGCTGCAGCGGGACATCCAGATATTTACAGATGTTATCGTGCTTCGCGATCGTCTCCAGCAGCCGCCCGGTAATGCGGTTCGGATACGCGTAGAGAAAGCGCAGCCAGCGCAGGCCTGGAATTCTAGCCATCTCGTCCAGCAGCAGCGCAAGGCCGTCCTTCAGGCCCAGGTCCTCGCCGTAGCAGGTAGTGTCCTGCCCGATCAGCGTGAGCTCGCGCACGCCGCTGCCCACCAGCCGCTGCGCCTCCGCCACCACGCTCTCGAACCGCCGAGAGCGGAACTTGCCCCTCAGGTTCGGGATCACGCAGAAAGTGCAGGGGTGGTCGCACCCCTCGGCAATCTTGATATACGCCGAGGTGTGCCCGGTGGTGAGCAGCCGCGGCGTCGTCTCGTCGTAAAGGTAAGTGGGCAGCATGTGCGCCGCGCCCTGCCACTCTTCGCGGGTAAAGCGTCCCTGCCGCTCGCGAAGGTCGCCCTCCGCGCGGGTGGCAGGCCGGGACTGCGTAAACCGGGACTGCGTAGATGGGGACTGCGTAGACGGGGACTGCGTAGACGGGGACTGGGTAGACGGGGACTGGGTAGAGGGGGACTGCGTAGAGGGGGACTGCGTAGACGGGGACTGCGTAGACGGGGACTGCGTAGACCGGGACTGCGTAGACGGGGACTGGGTAGGCCGGGGATTTATCCCCGGCAATTGCGGCAAAGAATCATCCTGGGCTTTAGCCCCTGCGGCGGTCTTGTGCGTCCCCGCCTGCGACTCCTGTCCCGATCGCGACACTCCGGCCTGCGCCGGCGAGACACCGGTAAGAATGTTGAACGGCGACACCGGTCTCGGCGCCATGCCCGCCGCTTCCAGAATCGACTCCAGCTCGCCCGTGCCCACCACCGCGTCCACTTCGGGAATGTTCTTCCGGATCTCGTCGCGGTAGCGTTCCACCAGGCATCCGGCCACGATCAGCTTCTTGGCTTTCCCGAAAGTCTTGTGCCGTGCCATCTCCAGGATGGTGTCCACGGACTCCTGCTTGGCCGTGTCGATAAAGCTGCAGGTGTTTACCACCAGGATATCGGCGTCTTCGGGCCGTCCCGTCAACCGTGCTCCGGCGTGGTCCAGCAGCCCCATCATCACTTCGGAGTCGACGAGGTTTTTCGGGCAGCCTAACGAAATAAAGCCCACGGTGGGCGCCGTGGGTTGGGTGACTTTGCTCACATCTTCATTGTACTGGCAGTTTGATTTTCCAAAGCTTCGAGCGGATCACGATTGAAGATAATAAACGAGCTATATTAGACTAGCTTAAGCCAGCTTGATTGGAGCGAGGTTATATGCAGATCGGAGCCTTCGAAGCAAAGAACACTCTCGGCGCTCTCCTCGACCGCGTTCAGCAGGGCGAAGAGATCGAAATCACCCGTCACGGCAAAATTGTTGCCCGGTTAGTTCCCAGCCGAGGCGCAATTGATCGCGAACAAGCACAGGCTGCCGCTGATCGTATCCGCGGGCGCGCCGCGCAATTTGCGGGCACAAGCTTTTCCTGGGAGGCAGTCAAAGCCGACCGCGATGAAGGCCGTCCATGAGCATCGTGGTGGACAGCTCCGTTAGTCTCGCTTGGGCATACAGTGATGAGGCTACTCCAGCAGTAATCGAAACCCTTCGAACCTTGATCGCAGAAGGCGCCTGGGTTCCTGGGATTTGGCGGCTTGAAGTGGCCAACGCGCTCTCGGTTGGCATTCGCCGCGGCCGGGCCGACGCAGCGTTTCTCGATTCCACACTTGCGGACTTGGCCCAACTTCCGATTCGCGAGGATCCGGACACCTCTCTGCATGCATGGGGAGCCACAATGCGGCTCGCCGGCAAACACAGTCTGACCACTTACGATGCCTCGTATCTTGAACTGGCCCTGAGGCGGTCAATTCCCCTGGCAACCTTGGATCGCCAGTTACGAGCGGCGGCCACTAAAGAGAGCGTCTCGCTGCTCGGTCTATAGATTGAACATCGTATGGAGGGAATTGCATGATCGCACGCACCTGGCGCGGATGGACAACTCCCGCCAACGCAAATTCTTACGAAAACTTCCTCAAGCATCGCCTCCTGCCCGGCCTCCGCGCCCTTGAAGGCTACCGAGGTGGGCAGATCCTGCGCCGCGACCTGCCCACCGAGAGCGAGTTCGTGGTCATCAACTACTTCGACTCCATCGACGCAGTCAAGCGGTTTGCCGGTGACAACTACACCGTTGCCGCATTCGAGCCGGAGGCAAAGCTGCTGCTGTCGCGCATCGAAAACGAGGCCACGCACTACGAGGTGCGGCTCGATAAAGAACCGGGAAACTAGACGCCTGTTCCCTCGCTGGTTTTGTCTCACATGGCGGTAAATAGGTCCCCTGTGGAAAACTTGTCAAGACCCCCGCTCGAAAATAGTTCGTAAGTCCCTTTGCCATCAACGCAAAAAACTTTGCCGAAAATGCAGTCTTAAGTTCCGGATCTGAGATAATAGAACCAATCAGAGAAAACAACGCCCGCCAGGCATCCGGCGGGCATTCCTGTTTCTGGACCTTGAAAGGACTTCGACTCATGTGCAACAAGACCTGCAGCAACTGCGCGAATTGCAAATCCCGCCAACCCGCCACACCACTGAAACAAGCAGATTTGCCCAAACCGCCGCCCGAGTGTCCGAAAACGGACAATCACTGCAGTTTTAGCACGTAACACCATGAATCCAATGGACATCCTCGTTTTTTTTTGCGTACTTCCCGGGATCCGGCGCACCGGGGGCGGTGGCTGGCGAAAATGAGAAGGCTTGCCGCTTACTTCAGTCGGCTATTGCGGGCTGGGGGTAGGGGTGGGAGTGGGGCTGCCGATGCCCGGCTGGCCGGTTCCCGGTTGACCAATTCCGGGCTGGCCGATGCCCGGCTGACCGATGCCAGGTTGACCCGCGCCCGGCTGGCCAACTCCAGGCTGGCCGACCCCTCCGCCAGTCATGGTCTGCATGTCCTGGAGCGGGCTGTAGAGAAACTCCCACTCGTTGTAGTGATTTTTCTTCTTGAACACGTAGATGGATTGTTTTGCGCTGGCAGGCGAGACGCCAACGATGCCGCCGCCGCCGAAAGTCTGGCCCTGGATGGGGTTGCCGTTGGCGTCGGTGGGTCCTCCGGAGCTGCCGCTGCCTGACTGGTCAGTGGAACCGGTGCCGGTGCCGGTCGAACCGGTGGGTGAGGTCGTGGTGGGTGAGGTGGGGGAAGTAGGCGGGTTTCCGGCGGGTGAGTTGCCGAAGATTCCGGAGCCGCCCGTGGGTGAATTGCTGAAAATGCCGGCCGTGGAGCTGGTTGCGCCCTGGAGGGAATTTCCCGGAAGGCCGCCGGGGCCGATGCCGCCCATCGCGCCGCAACCAGGCGCGCCCAGCGGCTGGCCGAAGAACCCCATTGCCATCGGGGTCTTGTTCTGGCAATACATGATGGGCTTCCAGTCGACCTTGCCGGTGATGGGATCGACGTATTTCTTGCGCAGGAAGCGAATGTCGTTGGTCTTGTTGAGGGCGTCGAGATTGGGCGGGTAGGCGTTGAACTTCTTGTAATAAAGCTTGATAGCGCGGGCGTACTGCTTGCCGCGGTGCATGGTTTCCAGGTCGCGGTCGTGCTGGATATCGGCTGCGATTTTGGGGGCGGCCGCAGCCATGGCAATGATGAACAGCGCAAGCAGGATGAGAACCGCGAGGAGGATGAAGCCGTCTTCGGACGGTTTTTGAGAGGCCTTGCGGATTGGAAGGTGGAGAACCACTGCTTATTGGACGCGCGGGGACGGGCTGGCGCTCCGGGAATCGAGTTTAGCAGGGCGGCTCGGTCGCAGGTGCTCAAAAGCGAGGGACCTGGGCGCCCGGAAAAAGTCCGAGAACGAGAATAGCCATCACCCGGAAACAGAGTCGCAGGGAAGTGCTAACTAAGTGATTACTACTGTCCGCACTTTAGTGATCCCTGTATCTTTTGGTAACTTATGAGGTTTTTTGTTTGTCTTACACCAAGTGGATTGCGTATCGTGTGCGAAGGATCGTGGCTGACCCAGGGCCCTGCTGTCAGGTAATTGAACGGTTAGACCACTCCATATCAAAACAAAGAAAGCCACAGGAGGAACCCGTGGGAGTAGCTGAAATACTTGCCCAGATCGACCGTGAAATCGCGCAATTGCAGAGGGCTCGTGACTTGCTTGCCGGAACCCAAAGCAAGTCAAAACCCGCACCCGCAGCACAGAAACCCGCCAAGAAGAAACGCCGGCTGACTCCCGAAGGGAGAAAGCGCATTGCCGAGGCAGTCAAGAAGCGGTGGGCTGAACAGAAAAAAGCTCAAGCTGCGAAGTAGCTTCATACATCAAGAAAGAGGGGCTGTCCGATGGACAGCCCTTCGTTTTGTGTGCCGAGCATGTTTAACAGCTTTGGGGTGCAAGTCCCCTTCACATCCTGATGGAGGAGAAGTGATAGCGAAGCGCCAGGGCATCGTCGCGAGGCGTTGTCTGAAAGCAGCGTGGAGCAAAGACGCGAGCCGATG